>CAMAPK010000039.1 GCA_945860135.1 Nitrosovibrio sp. Nv4 | reverse complement strand
CCGATCAGCTCGGCTTCGCTGTAGCCGCTGACTTCGCAGAACTTGGGGTTGGCCTGCAGAATGCGGCCGCTGCGGTCGGTGACGGAAACCAGTGCCAGTTTGCCGACTGCTTCGATGTAGGCAGTCAGCTCGGTGGAAATATACTCGGCATTTTCTTTGGCAAGCAGCAGATCAAGGTTGGCCGCCTGCGTTGTCTGCTCCGATTTGACCAGTTTGCGCACCAGCGGCAGCACCAGCCAGTACAGCAGCAATATTCCGGCGATTACCAGCGCCGCGAGATACAGGACCATGGTTTCAATCTGCTTATTTATCAGGCCATATAACTCTTCCTGATCCAGTTTCAGCACCATGCCGAAGCCGAATGTATCCAGCGGCGCATGCGCTGCAATCACCGGCATCTGGCGATAATCCTTCGTGTTTATGAGGCCGGTTTTACCATCCAACGCGTAACTTAGCGGCAGTGCCACGCCGTTGAGCGTGCGCAGCAACTGCCTGAACTCCACGCCGTCAATCCGGCTGATAAAGCATGCCGCCTCCTGTCCGCCTGCTACCAACAACTCGCACAACAGGAATTCGCCGGTTTTGCCGACCGCCCTTACTTCACCGATGCTGCGGGTCAGTAGCGGCAGGTTTTTTTCTATCGTGATACTGCCGATGCGGAGTCCATCCTGATTCAACACGTCCTTGCTGTCACGCAGGATGAACCGCCCCTCATGCCACAGCAGGGATGAGTCTAGTCGAGCATGCAGTGGCAACATCGCCACCCCGCTCGGGGAAAAGCGCCCCACTTGCATCAATTCCTTGCCCTGAATGTCGTAAATGGCTGCCGCCGTGTAACCGGCCAGCAGCAATGAATTCATGTTGCGCCCCATACCGTGCATTGCTTTGGCGTTGCCCGGTTGCGCATTGAGTTGCTGCAGGGCCTGGATCAGAAAAGGACGAGTGGTTACCGCCCTGGTGTCTGCCAAATTCTCATCAATCTGACTTTCAAGCAGACGCGCCTTGCCCTGCAACGCCACTTCGAGACCCCTGCCGAGCGTGGCTTCGATCTGCGCCCGCATCACGCCATAGACCGTGATACCCGCCGCCAGGGTCAATCCCAGCAATAGCAGGCCGCCGGCAATGCTGATCTTGTAGTCGTCACGTATCAGAAACAAACAGCTCTCCCTGATTTCTTATCCCCGCTTCCGTCAATATCGCGGATATCGGCAAGTTTCCAGCTTCCCGTGGGCCTGACTGGGTGTCATGCAACCTTATTCAAGCGGCTGCGGCATTGCGGAAAAAGTATCTTCCATCTCGTAACGTTTGTTATCGGCATCGTACCAACAAACTTTAGCCGTCGGCTCATCTTTGGCGATTTTGTGCGTACCGTCGCAGAACGGCTGGTTTCTGGAAAGCCCGCAGCCGCAGATATATTTCGTTTCCGCGCCCACTGTGACCAAGTAAGGGCTGCTGCGCTCCCGTTTCACGATTCTTGCCATGATGCTTTGCTCCTTTGTGGTTGGGTAACTTGAAATGGGCTACAGAGTAATATCCGTTCGCTGCTGCGCTTCCGGGTAAGGATAGATGATGTTGAGCGCCACGCTTTTGCCGGCAGTCTCGACGATGCGCACATGCTCGCGCCGCAGCTCGCGTGCATGCTGCAAACCGCAGGAGTGCGCGATCATGTCGATCTCCTTGTTCATGTTTCTGGCGTAATTGGCGACACGCAGATATTTTTCCTCCACCACCAAGCCGCGCTGCAAGCGTTTGTTGTGGGTGGTGATGCCGGTCGGGCAGTCGTTGGTATGGCACTTCATGGCCTGGATACAACCCAGCGAGAACATGAAACCACGCGCGGTATTGATCAGATCCGCTCCCGCGCACAGTGCCCACGCCGCTTTTGCTGAGGTTACCAGCTTGCCCGCCGCGACCACGCGGATACGCTGCTTCAAATCCGCCTGCAGCAATGCATCCACCACACGCGGCAACGCTTCGGCGATGGGCAAACTCATGTGGTCGAACAAAGCCTGCGGCGCCGCGCCGCTGCCGCCTTCACCGCCGTCGATGGCAAGAAAATCCGGCGCGTATTCGCGGCCGCGACGGTTTACCGCATCGCACAGTTCATTGATGAAATGCCAGCCGCCGATAGCAGTCTTGACCCCCACCGGACGTCCGGTAAGGTCGCGAATATACGCAATTTTATCGAGCAATTCATCGATATTGCCAATGTCGTGGTGACGGTTGGGGCTGATGGCATCCTGATGCGCACGAATGCCGCGGATGGCGGCAATCTCATCGGTCACCTTGACGGCGGGCAGCATGCCGCCCTTGCCCGGTTTTGCACCCTGCGACAGTTTTATTTCGAATGCCTTGACCACCTTAGCGAGCTCGCGCGCACGCTCGGGCGAGAAATTGCCATCGTGATCGCGAATGCCATACTTGGCGGTGCCGATCTGCATGATGATGTCGCAGTCACCTTCCAGGTGAAAAGGCGAAAGCCCACCTTCTCCGGTATCCAGCCAGCACCCGGCCTGCGCCGCGCCGCGCGACAGTGCACGCACCGCCGGAACCGACAGGGCGCCATAGCTCATGCCGCTGATGTTGACTACGGATTTGGCTTCAAATGGCTGCTGGCAGAAACCTTCTCCTATCATGAGCGCTGGCGTCGGCAGCCGGTCTTCTTCCAGTACCGGGAAAGAGGCATTGACGAAAATGATCGAACCGGGTTCGCGCAGATCGTTGGTGGAGCCAAACCCGACGATGCCCACCTCATTTTTTGCGTTCTTGTACACCCAGGTGCGGGTGGCACGGTTGAACGGCATCTCGTCGCGATCACCGGCAAAAAAATACTGACGGAAGTATTCTCCCTGTTTCTCCAGAAAATAGCGCAAATGCCCGATGAGCGGGTAGTTGCGCAGGATCGAGTGCTTGGTCTGAATCAGATCACTGATCAGCCAGAATACGATGAAACCGGTCAGGACAAAGCCGAACAGGGTGCCGAAGCCATAGGACACTATACTCATTACGTCAGGCATGCAGCCTCCGTCTTCGCATTCAGTTAGAATAACTTGTCGCGGCATACATGGTAAGCGAATTTCATGGGGATTTCATGGATTTAGCAGCAGAAATCAACAGCAATGTCAGTCGGGCGCTGGCCGAAGATGTGGGTACGGGCGATCTCACTGCGCTCCTGATCCCTGCCGGACAAACTGCCAGCGCCAGTATCATCAGTCGGGAGAGTGCAACGCTATGTGGCGTCCAGTGGTTTGAAGCCTGTTTCCGGCAGCTTGCACCGGAAATCGGGATATGCTGGTTCGCCCAGGACGGTGATGTAATCGCTGCCGGGCAAAACTTGTGTGAAGTGGCGGGCAATGCGCGTGCACTGCTTACTGCAGAACGCCCCGCGTTGAATTTTCTGCAGACATTGTCCGCTGTCGCCACGCACACCCGGCGTTATGTGGAGGCGGTGGCTGGAACCAGGGCGGTGATCGTGGATACCCGCAAGACTTTGCCGGGCCTGCGGCTGGCGCAGAAATACGCAGTCAAATGCGGCGGCGGCGTCAACCATCGTCTGGGCCTGTACGACGGCATCCTCATCAAGGAAAACCACATCATCGCGGCGGGCGGCATTGCGCAAGTCTTGCAGGCCGCCAGGGAAATTGCTCCGCCGGGGGTATTCATCCAGATTGAGGTAGAAACGCTGGAGCAGTTGCAGCAGGCGCTTACTGCCGGCGCAGAGATGGTTCTGCTGGATAATTTTGAACATGCCCAGTTGCATAGTGCAGTCGCTTTGGCCACAAAATTGACCAACGGACGAACCATATTGGAAGCATCGGGAGGGATCACGCTGGAGAACGTGCGTGCGATTGCGCAAACCGGGGTAGACCGGATTTCCGTCGGCAGCCTTACCAAGGATGTAAAGGCAGTCGATCTATCGATGCGTTTCCTTACGTGACCCTGTCCGCTTATCTCCCGACCTGGCCGCTGTCGATTAGCCCAGCCCTATGGCTCGCGCTTGCGCTGGTAATTGCCGTGCTGGTGGGCGAAGGATTGATGCGCTACCTGCGGCTGCCGCGCATTGTCGGCTATGTCGGCATCGGGCTGCTGCTGGGGTCTGCCGGCCTGAACCTGATCCCGGAACTGCCCGCCGCAGAATGGCGGCTGCTGGTCGATCTGGCGCTCGGCATCCTGTTGTTCGAGTTGGGCAGCAAAGTGAATCTGCACTGGCTCAAAGCCAATCCGTGGATTGCCTGCACCAGTCTGCTGGAAGCTGGCGCAACTTTTTTTGCCGTGTTTGGATTGCTGCTGTGGTTTGATGTCGCGCACGTCACCGCTGCAGTGGTGGCAGCCATCGCCATTGCGACTTCGCCCGCCATCGTAGTGCGTACGGTGACGGAATCCCGCGCCCGTGGACAAGTCACCGAGCGTTTGCTGCTGATGACTGCGCTCAATTGTATCTATGCCATCATCTGCCACAAACTGGCGGTCGCATTCATGCACGACGAGGCTGGCACCGGTCTGATCCACACGGTGTTGCAGCCACTCTACCTCATTGGCGGATCGGCATTGCTGGGCTGGTTATTTGGCAGCGCTTTCAATTCCATTCACCGCCACCTGGGACAGCATGAAGAAACTTTCTCTTTCCTTTTATTTGGCATGATCGCCATCGCGACCATCGTGGCTTCGACGCTCAAACTCAGCCCGATGCTGATACTGCTGGCGGCCGGGCTGATCGTGCGCTATCGACGCCAGCACCCGCGTGCTTTCCTGCCGCATTTTGGTTCTGCCGGTGCGGTGCTGGTGGTGTTGATGTTTACTGCCAATGGCCTGGCAGCCAACCTCGACGGGCTGCGCGACAGCATGCTGCTGGTGCTGC
>CAMAPK010000038.1 GCA_945860135.1 Nitrosovibrio sp. Nv4 | reverse complement strand
CCCGATCAACTGGAAGCGTTTCTGGATGCGCGCCTCACCAGCGCTGAAATAACACAGGTGTTGAGCATACTCAAACGCCGCACCCTGGAGAAAATTCCTGCCGCCTATCTCACTCACGAAGCCTGGCTGGGAGATTTCAGTTTTTATGTAGACAAGCGCGTGCTGATACCGCGCTCGTTCATTGCCGAATTGCTGCGCGAGCAGCTTGCACCGTGGGTGGCTGATCCCGCTGCCATCCGTTCCGCGCTGGACCTCTGCACCGGATCGGGATGCCTTGCGATACTGCTCGCGCACGCTTTTGAGAAAGCCAAGATAGACGCCACGGATATTTCGAATGAGGCGCTGGAAGTCGCGAGCAAGAACGTGGACGATTACGGCCTGGAACAGAGGATCAATCTGCTGCAATCGGACTTGTTCAGCGCATTGGCTGGGCGCCGCTACGACCTGATCATCAGCAACCCGCCTTATGTCAGCGCCGAAGCGATGGCGGCACTGCCCGAAGAATATCGCCATGAACCGCGCAATGCACTGGCAAGCGGTGAAGATGGCCTGGAGGCAACGCAGACCATCCTGCAGGAAGCGGCCAATTATTTGACCGACGAGGGCATGCTGATCGTCGAAATCGGCCACAACCGCGCCGCCCTGGAAGAAATCTTCCCCCAGACTCCGTTCACCTGGCTCGAAACCAGCGCGGGCGACGGCTTCGTATTCATGCTGAAACGCGACCATCTTCCCCAGGTAGTCAAGTAAGTACCGGACCCAATGGAAAGCTCCGAGCAAATAGTCCTGATGATCATGGCCTACATTTCAACCGGCATCGGCTTGATAGGCTATGACTTCGCCACCCCTTTGTCCGAGAGAAAAGCTTATATCAAAGAAGGCAATCTCAAGGCCGGACTTTCCATTCTGTTCTTTTGGCCGGCAACACTCTTGCTTGACGTATTTGGTATAGGCGGTGCATGCCGGCAATCCCCGCGCTTTCTGCTGAGTGCTTTCATGCTGGTGGGCACCATGTACTTCTGTGCCATGGTGATTTTCCTGCTGTCGCGCTGGCTGGTCAGCGTCAACTGGATAGCATTTATCGCCACGGCCATCATTCTGTTCACGGTCAATCCGATCATCACGGCTCTCGTGCTGCCCCACCATGCAGCACCAGATTCACAGTGATGCCTTGATCAAATATAATTTCAATTCAACTTACTTCAGGAGCTACCGATGAAAAAAATACTCAAGTCACTGCTGGTTCTGTCCGCGCTTTTCTTCCTGTCACCGCAAGCGGCCATGGCAGAAAGCTATCGTGTCAACGCAGGCGAAAAGCTGGTCAGCGGTATCGTCAATGTTGCCACCGGCATCGTTGAGCTGCCTAAAACCGTGATCGTCACCAGTCAACGCGAAAACGTGCTTTACGGCATGAGCGTCGGCGTGGTCAAAGGCGTGATGCATACGGCCGGCCGCACCTTGATCGGCGCATTGAACGTGGCAACGTTCCTGTTTCCGACTGATCCATGGGTAGAGCCGCAATACGTCTGGGAAGATTTTGGAACAGAAACTTCTTACCGCTATCGGGAGACGCGCTAACCGGCGCTAGCACGCTTGTGAAGACAGGCTCAGGGCGGATATCCGCCCTGCTTGACTAGCCCTTAAATGGTGGGTTTCGATTATACCCAATAGCGGGGTCATTTGATTTGAAGGCTAGGATATGCTCCTTTTCCTTCTGATCTACCTCGCGGTCTGTAGCAGCATCTGATTCCCAAAGAATCTCCTTTCTGATTGCAAAGTCTCGGCGCTGTTCTCTCGTGAAGTCTTTTGCAATGATGCCGCTATTGGCGCTACCAAAGTAGTTGATGTCGTCAGTCACGTCCTGGCCGATATAAATCTTGCCGTTTGGGTATGTTATCTTGTAGATCACTTTCATTTTTTAATCTCGTAAATCGGTCAACGACGACCTCTTAAGCCATATGACGAGGTTATAAATCGCGCGATACCATGAGAAAATTGAATTGCTGGCAGTGTAGCGTAATTTCCGAGTGGGCGCGGCCTACGCGTAGCTCGGATAATGGGGGTCATACATTTTCTCTCGCACATGCTCGAGCATATCCGCAGGCCGCGGCTTGGCAGCAAGACCGCGCTGATACGCAACCTCGGCGACCGCCACCGCAATCTGCACGGACACTGCGCGTATCTGCGCCAGCGGCGGATAGAGACTGCCCTGCTCAAGGTCGGCTTGGGTCACTTGCGCCGCCAGCGTGTGCGCGGCGGCAAGGAACATCTCGTCGATGATGCGTGTGGCGCCACAGGCGATTACGCCCAGCCCGACACCCGGAAAAATGTACGAGTTATTGCCCTGCCGCGGCACCAGCGTTTTGCCGCCCACTTGCACTGGCGCGAAGGGGCTGCCGCCCGCAAACAGGGCGCGGCCGTCAGTCCCGCTGTAAGCCTGTTCGGCGCTGCATTCCGCTTTTGAGGTGGGATTGGACAAGGCGAAGACGATGGGGCGGACGTTGCAATCGGCCATGGCGCGCAACACTTGCGGCGTAAAGGCACCATCGGCTGCGGCAACGCCGATAATGCCGGTGGGCTGGAGCGACTTTACCGCTGCCAGAAAATCCCCCACAGGCGCATGCTCATGCGCGTACGGCAGCTTTTGCGGCGTAAGACCGGTGCGCGCTTTCACCACCAGCCCCTGCGAATCGACCAGCCAGCAGCGCTTGCGCGCATCCGCCTCATTCATGCCCGATACGACCAGCGCGGTCACGATGAGGTCGGCAATGCCCGTGGCCGCTCCTCCCGCGCCGAGGAACAGAAATTTCTCATCGGCAAGCTTGCTCCCCTTGATATGCAGTGCCGACAACACGCCGGCTACGGCGACGGCCGCCGTGCTTTGAATGTCATCGTTGAACGCGCAGATCCGGTTGCGATACTTCTGCAGCAAGTGGAATGCATTGTGGTTGGCGAAATCCTCAAACTGGATGATCACGTGCGGAAATACTTCCTGCGCCGCCGTGATGAATTCCTCGATCAATTCATCGTAGGCCGGGCCGGTCACGCGATGGCGGCGCAGGCCCACATAGTAAGGGTCGTTCAGGAGCGTTTCGTTATTGGTGCCCATGTCGAGCATCACCGGCAGGCAAATTGCAGGATCCACGCCCGCGCAGGCAGTATAAAGAGACAGCTTGCCGACCGGGATGCCCATCCCGTTGGCGCCCTGATCACCGAGGCCCAGAATGCGCTCACCGTCGGTCACGACGATGATGCCGGCACTGAGCGGCCAGTTGCGCAGGATCTCGGCGATCCTGCCACGATCATTGATGCCGATAAACATGCCGCGCGGCCGCTGGAAAATATGGCCGAAGCGCTCGCAGGCTAGCCCGACCGTCGGCGTGTAAATCAGCGGCTGGATTTCATCGATGTTGTCGCATACCACCCGGAAGAATAAAGCTTCATTGCGGTCATGCAGCGCATTCAAGGCAACGAATTTATCCAGCGGATCGGGCAGATTGCGCAAATTGTGCAGGAAGCGGACAGCCTGCTCATCCTGGCTAAAGACGTGCGGTGGCAGCAGGCCGCGCAGACCCAGCGCATCGCGTTCTGCTTCCGTGAAGGCAGTGCCCTTGTTGAGCAGCGGATCGTGGAGCAGTTGCACACCCCTGGGCATCACGCGCGGCACATCACTCATGCTGAATTCTCCTATAGGCAGGATGAAGTTGCAGGGCAGGAGGCTGCATTATTTATGTCACCATTTTTTCTTGCGCTGCAGGGACCTCCCGGCCCGGCACCCGAGAAGACTGAGATACATTGAGTGTAACGAAATTTTTGAGCGGGCGCAGCCGTGCAGCAGTATCCGCCCGAATGAGAAGATAGATCGACGCTCATCCGCGCGGTACAGCGCCTTATTAAGCGATGCGCCCACCCGTTGAAAGAAGAGAAATAAAGGTTGCCGCGGTGACGAGCAGCAACCACACGATACCAAGCATGAAGACGAGCGGACCAATCTCAGGAAAGTAGCCCGCAGCAACGGCAAAGTTGGCGCCAATTATTAGGTAGCTGCCGATAAAGAGTGGCCAGGCGATGATTTTTCGTACGCCGAACTCACCCCGGAGCGCTTCTGCGGTGGCTCTGCCCGAACCCAGCAGATGATAAAGTCCGAAAGCTCCATTGCCGACTTGCCAGATGAGACCCTGCTCGACGGTCGGTGCCAGAAACACTGACATGACAAGCGAGAAGAAGAGTACCCCCAGCGCGGTATATAACAGGTGGAACACCGCAGACAGTTCGTGAATGCTGAGGTTGCCTTCCGACCGGCGCCCCAGAATGAACACAACCCCAATGAACCCTGCGAGAGTCGCGGCAACTGTTGCAGAAGTGTGGAGAAGCTCGGAATACAATCGCGTCACCTAACGGGGTCGCGAATTGAGCGGCACCCCGGGAAAATTGAGATACAGACAGTGTAGCGAAATTTTCGTGCGGGCGCGGCCTACGCGACCAGCTCCAGCAAGCGCTTCACCTCGGTCTCGTCCAGCTCCATCGACTTGCCGCGCTTGAGGCGCGGCGGCAGATTGATCGGGCCGAAGCGCACCCGGGTAAGGCGGCTGACCATCTGCCCTGCCGCCGCAAACATGCGGCGCACTTCGCGGTTCTTGCCTTCTTTCAATATCACCCGGTACCAGTGATTGGAACCCTCGCCGCCCTGATCCGACAGAAGTTCGAATTTCGCCAGACCGTCTTCCAGTTCGATGCCGCTGGTCAATTGCGTCATCTGTTCCGGGGTCAGGCGCCCCATGATGCGCACTGCATATTCACGCTCGACTTCGAAGCGCGGGTGCATCAGGCGGTTGGCCAACTCACCGTCGGTGGTGAATATCAGCAGCCCGCTGGTATTGAAATCCAGTCGGCCGATCGCGACCCATTTGGATGATTGCAGTTGCGGCAACTTGTCGAATACCGACGGACGGCCCTGCGGATCATCGCGGCTGACGATCTCGCCTTCCGGTTTGTGATACAAAATGACGCGCGGCAGGCGCTCGCCGAATTTCAGATGGATGGTGCGCTTCCCTATCCGCACCACGTCTTCCGGCCCGGCGCGGCTGCCGACTTCCGCCGCCTTGCCGTTGATGGTCACCTGACCGGTGGCAATCAGCTCCTCCATCTCGCGCCGCGACCCCAACCCTGCCTGCGCCAGCAGCTTGTGCAGCTTGTGCGTGACGCCTGACTCGGACGCAGGGGCAATTCTGGCGCTGGTTGATACCGGCGTTTTCTTTTTTATCGGTCGGATCGGCCTGCTGACTTTCATCTATTTCCCGGTATGGCAAGGCGTTCATGCCCCGTCTTTATTTAAATAGTTTGAGAGTAAAACAAAGCGGCGGCGAATGACCGCCGAGGACAGTGTCAATAGTACGACAAGGTGCGAACAAGAAGCCAACAAAATGTTGTCGGCAGAGTGGAATTGTGATCAGACTTCCCGACGCTCCATTACCGCCTGCGCCAGGGTGCCGCTATCGACATGCTCCAGTTCACCGCCCACCGGCAAACCGCGGGCGATACGCGTGACCCTCACTCCCCGAGTATGCAGCAGTTCGCTGATGTAATGCGCAGTGGCTTCGCCTTCCACGGTGAAATTGGTGGCCAACACCACTTCCCGCACCACGCCGTCCTGCGCCCGTTTCAGCAAGCGATCAAGATGGATTTCTCTAGGGCCGATGCCGTCCAGCGGCGAGAGCCTGCCCATCAGCACGAAATACATGCCCTTGTAGCAGTGCGCCTGTTCCATCATCACCAGGTCGGCGGGCATCTCCACCACACATAGCAGCCCCGCATCGCGCCGCTCGGAACGGCACAGTTCGCACACCGTTTCTTCGGTGAAATTATTGCACTTCTCGCAATGCCTGATGTGTCCCAGCGCCTGGGTCAGCGAGTTGGCCAGCCGTTGCGCGCCCGCATGGTCGCGCTGCAGCAGGTGGTAGGCCATGCGCTGCGCCGATTTGGGTCCGACACCGGGCAGGCAGCGCAGCGACTCGATCAGGTCTTCGAGAGTGGTGGGTGTTTTCATTTTGAATGAAACTCAGAGAACAGCAGTGAATCCGGGAAGTGCAGTGTATCGACGCGGACAGATCGCGCCTTTCCTGCAATCAGAACGGCAGCTTCATTCCCGGCGGCAGCCCCATGCCGGAAGTGAAGCCGGCCATCTTTTCCTGGGAGATGGCTTCGACCCGCCGTACCGCGTCGTTGACCGCAGCAGCGAGCAGATCCTCCAGCATTTCCTTGTCATCGCCGATCAGGCTGTCGTCTATGCTGACGCGCTTCACATCGTAACGGCAGGTCATCACTATTTTGACCATGCCCGCGCCGGACTGGCCTTCGATTTCCATCTTGGCCAATTGCTCCTGCATGTTCTTCATGTTTTCCTGCATTTGCTGGGCCTGTTTCATCAGGTTGCCCAAGCCGCCTTTCATCATTTTCTACCTCCGCTATTGAATGGGTTTGATCGAGGAAGCGATCAGCTTTGCGTCGAAATTCTCCACCAGTTCGCGCACGAA
>CAMAPK010000037.1 GCA_945860135.1 Nitrosovibrio sp. Nv4 | reverse complement strand
GATATCCAGGCCGTAGCCAAGCTGGCGCTGGAAATGGTCGGCGGTTTCACGGTGAAAACCTGCTCTTCGGGCGAACAAGCGCTGCTTGAAGCCGAAGCTTTCATGCCCGACATGATTTTGCTGGATGTGATGATGCCCGGCATGGACGGTCCATCCACGCTCAAGGCATTGCGCGAACGAGCATTGCTGGCACAAGTGCCAGTGGCTTTCATGACTGCCAAGGTGCAGCCGCTGGAGGTGGCCCATTATAAATCGTTGGGGGCGCTGGGCGTGATCGCCAAGCCTTTCGACCCCATGACCCTGGCTGCCCAGGTGCGCGCGGTCTGGGAAAAGCGGGGCGGCTGAAGCGGCAGCCACGATAGGCCGTTCCCTCGGCGAGCAATGGCTACAACCCAGAAAATGTCTCGACTGATGAACCACATATGCGGTATTCTTCGACCAACTCAGCACATGGACTAATCCAGTGCCGAACATTGGACTTTGAGTTTTAATCCAGGTAATCGGGGAGCGTCATGAGCATGCGCTTTGCATTTGGTTTTGTCGCCAGTCTGTCAATCTTCATGTCGGCGGCGTCCGTTGTTTACGCCGATGTCTCTGCACCGACGCAGACCGCACCGGCAGCGATGAAGAAAACCGGACAGGACTGGTCCAGCCTGGCCCCGGTATTGCTGAAGCAAAAGGATTATCAGGGGCTGCTGGAACTCGCGCAGCAGTGGGTTGAAAGCGAGCCTGAAAGCACTTTTGCCAGACTTATTCTGGGAGTGGCTCACAGCAATCTCAAGCAATACGAGCAGGCGCTCCAGGCTTACCGCGAGGCGCTGCGCATCCAGCCGGAAAATGTCAGCGCCTGGTATAACCTGGGGGTGGCCCACGGCAAACTCAAGCAGTACGAGCAGGCTGTTCCTGCCTTGCGCGAAGCGCTGCGCATTCAATCCGAGAACGCCAGTGTCTGGTATAACCTGGGGCTTGCCTACAATAACCTCAAGCAGCATGAGCAGGCAATTCAGGCCTATCGCGAGGCGCTGCGCATTCAGCCGGAGTATGGCGATGCATGGTATGACCTGAGTCTGGCCTATCTCGATTCCGGCCAATATAAGCAGACGATCCAGGCCAGTCGCGCGGTGTTGCGTATCGACCCGGAGGACGCCAGAGCCTGGCACAATCTGGGACTCGCTTTCAGTAACCTCAAGCAGTATGAGCAGGCAATTCAGGCCTACCGCGAAGCACTGCGTATCGATCCGGAGGATGCCAGTGCCTGGAATAATCTGGGTATCGCTTACAACGGTTTCAAACAGCATGACCAAGCGGTTTATGCCTTGCGCGAGGCGCTACGCATCCAGCCGGAATATGCCGACGCATGGTACAACCTGGGCATCGCTCACGGCAATCTCAAGCAATACGAGCAGGCGATTCAGGTTTATCGCGAGGCGCTACGCATCCAGCCGGAGTATGCCGACGCCTGGTATAACCTAGGCCTTGTGCATGATGGCCTGAAACAGCATGAGCAGGCGCTCCAGGCTTACCGCGAGGCGCTGCGCATCCGGCCGCAGTATGCCGATGCCTGGTATAACCTGGGTCTTGTGCACGATGGCCTGAAGCAGCATGAGCAGGCGCTCCAGGCCTACCGCGAGGCGCTGCGCATTCAGCCGGAGAACGTCAGTGCCTGGTATAACCTAGGCATTGCCCACGGCAAACTCCAGCAATATGAGCAGGCGATTCAGGCCTACCGCGAGGCGTTGCGCATTCAGCCCGAGGATGTCGATGCCCGCTATAATCTGGGTGTCGCTTTCAGTAAGTTCAAGCAGCATGAGCAGGCGATAGAGGCCTACCGCGAGGTGTTACGCATCCAGCCGGAGTATGCCGATGCCTGGTATAACCTGGGGATAGTCTACATCGACTCCAACCAATACGAGCAGGCGATAGAGGCCTACCGCGAGGCGGTGCGCATCGATCCGGCAAATGCCGGGGCTTGGAATAACCTGGGTGTTGCCTATTTCTTCCAGAACCAGCACGACAAGGTGCGGGAGGTTTATTCGACCCTGCGCAAACTGAATCCGGCGATGGCGGACAAGTATGCCAACGCCCTGATGCGGGCAGCGGGTGCGAATAATTCTGAGCTGCCGGAGGTTAACCAATTGCAGAAACAGCAACCGCACCGGTTACATAAGCGGCGCAAGCTGCAGGCGCTGATGGAAGAAAGCCAAGCTGCAATCTGAGATGGCTGTCAGGCGCTTCTTGGAGCGAACATAATGATTGCCATGCCAAGTAATGCCACCAATGAGCCGACTACGTCCCAGGTAGTGGGACGAATGCCATCAACCGACCATAACCACAGAATTGCAAACCCCACATACACGCCGCCATACGCCGCGTAAACACGGCCTGCGGCAGCTGGATGCAAGGATAACAGCCATGCAAACAGCGCCAAGGAGCAGGCTGCCGGGATAAGCAGCCAGACACTCTTGCCCTGTCTGAGCCAAAGGTACGGAAGGTAGCAACCTACAATTTCCGCAAGCGCGGTGATGCCAAACAGAAAGAAGGTTTTAATGGCGTCCAAGTCTGTCTCCGTGCCCGGCATTCCTGATAACAGTACAATTCATCGGCAATTTCCCCTTGGTGGCCTGTATTTGAATGAATGTGTGCGAGCATAACGATAACATGGAAACCCGGACGCAATGCTTCCTCTGCCGAATTTTCCCCCTCGCTGCGATTTCCCGTTGTTACCCATGTTTCCCTAAACTATTTGCCTGAGCAGCCGATATCATAATTACAGGGCAGGGTTTGTGCCTTGGCGCCACGCAAGCAAATAGAGGTGTGCCATGGGTATCGTGATCAACGTGAACAGTTATGGAACCGCCTACGACGCGATGGAAGCGCAGTACGGCGAGGAGATCATGTGCGCCGGCTGGAATCCCACGGTCGCCCTGGTATGTCAGCAGCCATCGCTGGTGTCAGCGCAGAGACAGGCAACCATGCCGGTTGATCTTGTGACAGCGGATGTGGAGTCATTTCTGCAGCAGATGTATCTCCATCAGCGCTGATGGAGTAGCGGTTCCCTCAGCAGCCTCCCGTCTGCCATGCCGGCGCAGCAATCAGGCCTGCACTCACTGCCTCGACTGAAGCTTCCAAAGTGGTGTATTCTTGAATACAGCCCCGCAGGCCTTATCCTGCACTGGCTTCCTAGTACAATCGGATTATTTCAGATGTGCAGAATACGAACCATATGAAGTCAGTCAGGATTCCAGGAATTGCCGCTGCCGTATTGCTGGCGATTGGCGGCATCGCAACAGCGCATAGCGCGGATCATGCGCCGCAATACACTCCCGTTCCAATTCAGCAGACCATCATCATGAAGAATTTCAAGAAACCGGATACGACGGAGTTGAAGAAGAAGTTATCCTCCGAACAGTTTGCGGTCACGCAGCAATGCAGCACCGAGCCGCCTTTCCGCAACGCTTATTGGGACAACCACAAGCCAGGGCTTTACGTGGATGTGGTGTCGGGTGAGCCGCTGTTCAGCTCATTGGACAAGTTCGATTCCGGCACTGGCTGGCCGAGTTTCACGCGCCCGCTCGCGGGTGCGGAGATTGTGGAGAAACAGGATCGCGAGTATGGCATGGTGCGCACAGAGGTAAGATCGAAGCATGCAGATTCGCATCTGGGCCACGTATTCAACGATGGCCCGGGACCGACAAAGTTGCGCTACTGCATCAATTCGGCATCGTTGCGTTTCATTCCGCTGGAGGAGATGGCGGCACAGGGTTACGGCGCGTATCTTGACGTATTCGTGAAAGCGGGGCTGATCAAGGCGGGCACGGCCGCGAATCCGGCCAAGCCGCAGCCCTAGACGCCAGTTCCGGCAATTCTTTCAGGCGGGGAAATCAGCCAGGCGGTTGTGCATGCGTTTGAGTGTTTCTGCTCTGCCGAGCAATTCCAGTATTGCGTCGATCGACGGCGTCTGCGCTTCGCCTGTCACCATTACCCGCAGCGGCATCGCCACCTTGGGCAGCTTCAGGCCATGAGCAGTGGCGGTGGTTTTGATTGTGTCATAGATGATGTGGCGATCCCATTCCACCACGGCAAGCTTTCCCATCAGGTCGATTATCGCTGACTTCGCTTCGCTGCTGAAGTGCAAGGCCTTGAGTTCGGCGGCAGGTTCCAGCGGACGAAAGAAATAGACGGCGGCATCGGCCAGTTCGGCCGTGGTGTTGACCCGCTCCTTGAGCAGACTCACCACCTTGAGCAGATCCGGTCCGGCTACCGTATCGCAACCGTCCGCCTCAAGGAATGGCGTGACCAGCTTCGTCAGGCGCGCATCATCTGCCGTTTTGAGATACTGCTGATTGAGCCAGCTCAATTTCTCCGGGTTGAATTTCGCCGGCGCACAGTTGATGGATGCCAGATCAAACCACTCGACCAGTTGTTCGCGGCTGAAGATTTCCTCATCGCCATGCGACCAGCCGAGCCGTGCCAGGTAATTTAGCAGCGCTTCGGGTAGATAGCCGTCGTCGCGGTACTGCATCACTGACACTGCACCGTGGCGCTTGGACAGACGCTCGCCGTCGGCGCCCAGTATCATCGGCACATGCGCATATTGCGGCAAGGGCGCTCCCAGCGCCTTGAGTATATTGATCTGGCGCGGGGTGTTATTGACATGATCGTCGCCGCGTATCACATGGCTGATATTCATGTCGAGATCGTCGATCACCACGCCGAAGTTGTAAGTCGGCACGCCGTCGGCACGCAGCAGCACCAAGTCATCGAGTTCAGCATTGGCCACAGCGATACGCCCCTTGACCAGATCATCGAACACCACGTGTCCGGCAGCGGGATTCTTCAGCCGCACCACCGGCTTTACGCCAGCCGGAGGGGTTTGTTTGGAATCGCGCCAGCGTCCGTCATATCTGGGTTTCAGTCCGGCCGCGCGCTGCTGCTCGCGCATCACCTCCAACTCCTCCTTGCTGGCATAGCAGTGATACGCCCTGTCTGTGCGCAGCAACTGTTCCGCCAGCTCGTGATAACGCGCCAACCGCTGCATCTGGTAGAACGGTCCTTCATCGTAATCCAGCCCCAGCCAGGCCATGCCGTCGAGGATGGCCTGGGTGGATTGTGCGGTAGAGCGCTCAAGATCGGTATCTTCGATCCGCAGGATGAACTTGCCGCCGTGCCTGCGGGCATAAGCCCAGGAAAACAGCGCAGTGCGCGCACCGCCGATATGGAGATAGCCGGTAGGACTGGGAGCAAAGCGGGTACGAATCATGATGGAAACACCGAGGGTGACGGGTTGCGGGAGCGCGCCATTTTACGCGATCCCGGCGAGTAATGCCGGGGCATTGCAGCTTTTCCCGCTATCGCTGCGTTGACCGGGACTGAGGATTCATGCTCTAATTGCGCCTCTTTTGGGCGGTTAACTCAGCGGTAGAGTGCCACCTTCACACGGTGGAAGCCACTGGTTCGATCCCAGTACCGCCCACCAGATTCCATCTCTCCCCGGTTGCGGCTCCTTATTCCGCCGCAGTAGCGGATTCAAGGCGTTTCCACAGGCAAGCGCCCTTGCTTTCACGCTCGATCTTTTCCAGTTGCTGTGCATGGGCTGCCAGTTCTTCAGCGCTGGCGCGCAGCACCATCAACGTCAGATTGGCTGGGTTTATGGCAGCGCCAAGCACTGGCGGCGGGATTTCCACTTCCATCACCAGACTTTCCTGCCCACGGGTCATGGCAAGATAAATTTCTGCCAGCAATTCCGCATCCAGTAGCGCGCCATGCAAAGTGCGGCGGGAGTTATCCACCTGATAGCGTTCACACAGCGCGTCGAGATTGTTCTTCTTGCCAGGATGCAGGTCCTTGGCCATTTTCAGCGTATCGGTGATTACCTGGCAGTAGCTGTGCAACGGCTGCAGTTCAGCCAGTCCCAGTTCATGATCAAGGAAGCCCACATCAAAAGGGGCGTTGTGCATGATGAGTTCTGCCCCGGCGATGAATTCCAGTAACTCCTTGGCAATGTCGCGGAATTTTTGTTTGTCCCGAAGAAATTCTCTGGTCAGGCCATGCACCTGCAATGCGCCTGCCTCGCTCTCGCGTTCCGGATTCAGATAATGGTGCAAGCGGCGGCCGGTCGGTCTGCGGTCGAGCATTTCGACCGCGGCGATCTCGATGATGCGATGGCCCAGCTTGGGTTCCAGACCGGTGGTTTCGGTATCAAGAAAAACTTGGCGCATATGTCATTCCCCTCGGATGACCGATTCGACGCCGCGATTGGCCAGCATATCTGCATGTTCGTTGCCGTCGTGACCGGAATGACCGCGTACCCAGAACCATTGGATCTGATGTTGCTGTGTCAGTTGGTCGAGCTGTTTCCACAGGTCGTCGTTTTTCACCGGTTTTCTGGCAGCGGTATGCCAATTACGTTTCTTCCAGGCATGTATCCATTCGCTGATGCCTTTCTGCACATATTGGGAATCGGTATGTATATGTATCTCGCATGGCCGTGTCAGGGCTTCCAGCGCGCGTATCACCGCGAGCAGTTCCATGCGGTTGTTGGTGGTCAGTTTCTCGCCGCCAGATAACTCGCGCGTCCGTCCATCGTACTTCAGCAAGGCGCCCCAGCCGCCAATACCGGGGTTGCCTTTGCAGGCGCCGTCAGTAAATATTTCCACCACACCCGCGTGCTTCGTTTTCACTCCTCGCCTCGCGCCTTGGTTTGGGTGCGAGCGGCTATCCGTGGTTCTTCTCCGGCGGTATTGCCGTTGAATCTGCGGGCAACTGGCGCCATTCCTCTCCTGGCGGCAAGCACATCTTTCCATTCAGGCTTGATGACGCGCATGCCATGCACGCGCTTGACCGCTTGCAGGAAATATACCCCGCCGGAAATGGGCCACCAGCGATCGCCGGCGGCTTCCATGAAATCAAAACGCCGCAGCCATTTTTCCTGGCTGAATGGCGGGGCGTAGCAGCATAACCGGCCTGCGGTCATCTCGAAATCCAATAACGTCAGCCAGTCCTTGAGTCGTGGCAGCGCGATGAAATTGCCGCGCCAGGGAAAGTCGTACATGGCCGAGCCGAACCATCGACGTATCCCCCAGAGACTGCGAGGATTGAAGCCGCAGACCATGACATGGCCTTCCGGCATCAATACGCGCTGCACTTCGCGCAGAATCTGGTGGGGATTGGAGCTGAATTCGAGCACATGTGGCAGCAGCACCAGATCGATACTGTTGCTTTCAATCGGCAGAAAATCAGGGGCAGCTCGCAATATGACGCCTTTCTCGGTTCCCGCACAGAATCGTAGCGGCATGCGATTGGTACGCAGGAAATCGTGCTGCGGGAGTCCGATCTGTATGGCGTTGTAGCCGAATACATCCGCTACCGCCTGGTCAAAATAGTTTTGCTCCCGTTCCAGCAGGTATTGCCCGAGACTGGTTTCAAACCATTGCTGCGTAGTTTGCGTCGGCATATATAATGTCCGAGGAGACAGGCCACAATTTAATCACGAATTGACCCGAGTATCGTGGCCAGGCTGAAATTTAACCCAACCCAACC
>CAMAPK010000036.1 GCA_945860135.1 Nitrosovibrio sp. Nv4 | reverse complement strand
GGTTGCAGAAGTTCAACGGAATATCCGTCATCACCTTCTACCTGCATTTGAAAGAAACTGAATTCCGCTTTAACCATCGCCGTGATAATCTGTATCTTGAGTTACTTCGATTATTGAGATTAAACCCGCTTTAACTTCCTAAGACCCTTTCATTTTGTGCTTTGCGGTAATTTGTTGTGGTGACCGCGCTGACGAAACTGGCGAGCGTAACTCATCCCAACCCCGCTATAATAGCGGCTGTATAAACAATCTGCTGCCATGACATAACCATGACCCGGCCAGCCCAGCCCAACTTCAAATCCCATTTAAGCGAAATTCTGCAACATGCTTTGCATGAAGTCGCACCAGCAGAGCAGGATGTGAGCATCGAATTCGCGCGCCCCAAACAGGCCAGTCACGGCGATTATTCCTGCAATCTGGCAATGCAATTGGCCAAACCGTTGCGCCAGAGTCCGCGCGATGTCGCTGCCTTGTTGATCAAGGCGATGCCCGCCTCACCCCATCTGGAAAAAATAGAGATCGCGGGCGCGGGCTTCATCAATCTGTTCCTCAAGACCTCCGCCAAACAACAGTTTCCGCGCCATGTGCTGGAGAGCGGCAGCAAATTCGGCCACAGCGACAGCGGTGCGGGCAAAAAAATCCAGGTGGAATTCGTTTCGGCCAATCCCACCGGACCGCTGCATGTCGGTCATGGCCGTGGTGCAGCATTTGGCGCGAGCCTGGCCAATGTGCTGGCCACCGCCGGTTTTGCCGTCGAGCGTGAATACTATATCAACGACGCGGGACGGCAGATGGATATTCTGGCGCTCTCCACCTGGCTGCGCTATCTGGAACTGAATGGTGCCGTCATCGCTTTCCCCGGCAATGCTTATCAGGGCGAGTATGTGCGCGACATGGCGCGCCTGATCCACAAGGCACACGGTAACCGCTACCTGCATCAGCCCGATCTGCTGTTTGCGGATCTGCCACCGGCGGAGGCAGATGGCGCTGGCGAGGCGCAGCTTGACAGCCTGATCGCCAACGCCAAGAAGCTGCTGGGGCAGGATTATGCCTACATCCACAATTTTGTCCTCACCGAGCAACTGGGTGATTGCCGCAACGACCTGATGGAATTCGGCGTGGTGTTCGATACCTGGTTTTCGGAACAGTCGTTGTTCGACGGTGGCCGGGTGGCGCACGTGGTGCAGTTGCTCGAACAGAAAAATTATCTGTATCAGCAGGACGGCGCCATGTGGTTCCGCTCGTCTGATTTCGGCGACGAAAAAGACCGCGTGGTGCGGCGCGAGAACGGCGAGTTCACTTATTTTGCTTCCGACATTGCCTATCACCTCAACAAATTCGAGCGCGGCTTCGAGCGCGTCATCGACGTGTGGGGCGCTGACCACCACGGCTATATCCCGCGCGTGAAAGGCGCGCTGCAGGCATTGGCACTGGACCCGGCGAAACTCGAAATTGCCCTGGTGCAGTTTGCGGTGCTCTACCGCGATGGCAAGAAAGCTTCCATGTCCACCCGCTCGGGCGCATTTGTCACACTGCGGGAGTTGCGCCAGGAAGTGGGCAACGATGCGGCGCGATTTTTTTATGTGCTGCGCAAGAGCGACCAGCATCTGGATTTCGATCTGGACCTGGCCAAATCGCAGAGCAACGAAAATCCGGTGTATTACGTGCAATACGCCCACGCGCGCGTCTGCAGCGTGCTGGAGCAGTGGGGCGAAGATCCGGCGCCGCTGGCCACGGCCGATACCAGTCTGCTCACCAGTCCGGCGGAACTCGCGCTGCTGCAGCGGTTGATCGATTATCCCGAGACGCTGGATGCGGCAGCGAAAGAACTCTCCCCTCACCTGATCGCGTTCTATCTGCGGGAACTGGCGGCCGAATTCCACAGTTACTATAATGCAACCCGCTTCCTCGTGCCGGAAGTACCATTGCGGCTTGCGCGCCTGGCGCTGATTGCGGCAATACGGCAAGTGCTGGTGAACGGACTGACGCTGTTGGGCGTGAGCGCGCCCGACAAGATGTAGGCAGGCAGACAAACTCCATAAAGGATTTTCATGAGTCGGGATTACAAAGCTCAGTCCAATTCCAAAGCTTCCGGCAAAAGCGGCGGCTCTCTGATGCTGGGATTGTTTATCGGTTATGCATTGGGGCTGATCAGCGCCATGGCCATCTGGATGTACATCAGCCAGACACCCAGCCCGTTTACTGCCCAGGACAAGCCGGCCGACAGCGCGGTGAAAAGCGATCTGAGTCTGGTACCGAAGGGCGGGCCGGCAGCCGGCAAAGATGATAAATCGGCCCAGACCGCGGATGGCAAGCCGCGCTTCGAGTTTTACAAAATCCTGCCGGGCGCCGAGGAACCGGTCACCGGGCAGCAGCTGCAGCAGGCGGCACCACAGCCTTCGTCCAAGGACAGCTATTTTATTCAGGCGGGATCGTTCCAGAGTGCCGAGGATGCGGAGAACCTCAAAGCGAAACTCGCGATGATGGGAGTGGAAGCGTCGGTCCAGGCTGTCGATCTGGCGGATAAGGGCATCTGGCACAGGGTGCGTGTAGGGCCTGTTGCAGACACTGCCGAAATCAGCCGGGTGCGCGCTTCCCTGCAACAAAATGGCATTCAGAGCAGCCTGGTCAAAGCGCACGAAGGGGCGCAGTAATCCGCCTTCAACTCTTATCGCGAGGAAAAAAATGAAGCCGATGCGTTTTCTTACGATTCTGCTGTTATCTGCCGGCCTGGGGCTGGCCGCTGTTTCGGGCGCCCGTGCCCAGATCGTTGAAGGACGTGACTACACAGTCCTGCCGGAACCCCGGCCGACGGAAAGCGGCAAGAACATCGAGGTGCTCGAATTTTTCTGGTATGGCTGCCCGCATTGCTACGACCTGCATCCGCTGATCAAGGCCTGGCAGAAAAAAATGCCGAAGGACGTGAGCTTCCGTTATGTCCCGGCGGTGTTTCGCGCCAACTGGATTGCCGGCACCAAAACCTTCTATGCGCTGGAAGCGCTGGGCGTGAGGGACAAGCTGCACGACAAAGTCTACGACGCCATTCATCTTGACAAGATCGACCTGAGCAAGGAAGACGTCCTGTTCGACTGGATGGAAAAACAGGGGATGGAGCGGCAGAAGTTCATCGATGCCTACAACTCCTTCTCAGTGCAGAACCAGGCAACCCGCTCCACGCAGATGTCCAAGGATTACAACCTCTCCGGCGTCCCCGCATTGGTGGTGGATGGCAGGTATCTGACCAGCGGCAAGATGGGCGGCACGCCGCAAGACACCATCCGGACACTGGAAGAACTGATCGTGAAAGTGCGCAAGGAGAGGGCGAAGAAATAGCATGGCGTTGATCCCGCCATGCCTGCCAATTCCAGTCCGAAAGTGAAACGAGGCGGCGAGCGAGTGACACCGATGAAATGGAATTGGAAACTATGGGCCCGGTACGAATTGGAATTACTTTCCGTTCGGCCTGAGCCAGTCGAAGGCCATGAAACCATCTATGTTTCGACCGTTCGACAAGCTCACTGCTCAACACGAACGGTTTCATATTCTATTCGTGCCGGATCAATAATTACCCGATGCCGCTAACAGTCCTGATCAGCGGCGCCTCCAGCGGCCTGGGCAGAGCCCTGGCGCTGCATTATGCAAAACAGGGCGCGATCCTGGGATTGATTGCACGGCGCAGGGAACTGCTACAGGAACTCGCGCAGGAAATTCCCGACGCAGCGGTTTACGTCGCCGACGTGCGTGATGCCGTTGCCATGCAGGCCGTGGCGCAGGATTTTATCCAGCATCACGGCCACCCGGATATCGTCATCGCCAACGCCGGCATCAGTCGCGGCACGCTCACCGAATACGCCGAAGACAGCGAGGTTTTCGCGGACATCCTCGCCACCAACGTCAACGGCATGCTCAACATCTTCCAGCCGTTCATCAACGCCATGCACACCGCCGGGCGCGGCAGTCTGGTCGGGATCGCCAGCGTCGCGGGCTATCGCGGCCTTCCCGGTGGGGGCGCTTACTCCGCTTCCAAGGCGGCCGCCATCGCCTATCTGGAAAGTCTGCGGGTGGAAATGCACGGCAGCGGCGTGTCCGTCATCACCATTTGCCCCGGTTACATCACCACGCCGATGACAGCAAACAATCCTTTCTACATGCCTTTCATCCTGTCGGCGGAAGCCATGGCCGAGAAAATCGTTCGCATCATCGAGCGCAAAAAACTGTACACCGTGATTCCGTGGCAAATGGCCATCGTCGCGCGGGTGCTGAGATTGCTCCCCAATTTTCTCTACGACCGCCTGTTCGCCAACGCGCCGCGCAAGCCGCGTTAGGCGTCCCGGCAGAAGCTCGCCCGCACCTTGGTTGATTCTATCGCGCGGCCGCTGTTACATTGTGTCTGGTGCAAGACCGTCTATCGCAACGATGAATAAGGAAAAATCATGACCAGCGCAGTGAATCCATCCCGTATTTTTGAGACAGGCTTTGGTTTCTGGGAGTCCAAGGTTCTTCTTACAGCGGTTGAGCTGGAGCTTTTCACCAAGCTCGGGGACCAGTTCATGACCGGCGAAACCCTTGGCAAGATACTCGAACTCCACCCGCGCGGAATCTGGGATTTCTTCGATACGCTGGTGGCATTGGGCTTTCTGAACCGCGACGGGGATGGCCCGACGGCGCTCTATTCCAATACCGAGGAAACCGGTCTGTTTCTCGACAAAAGCAAACCTTCTTATATCGGCGGCATTCTTGAAATGGCCAATGACCGCTTGTACCGGTTCTGGAATGACCTTGGGCCAGCACTCAAAACGGGCAAACCCCAGAATGAGATCAAGCACAGCCAGAAACCCATGTTCGAGGTGCTCTACGAAGATTTGCCCCGGCTTGAGCAGTTTATGGGTGCCATGCGGGGGATCTCTGTCGGCAATTTCCAGGCATTCGCACAAAAATTCGATTTTTCAAAGCACAAATCGCTGTGTGACGTGGGCGGCGCCACCGGGCTGCTTTCAAGCATAGTGGCCGGACAGCACGCGCACATGCAATGCACGACCTTCGATTTGCCGGTCGTCGAGACAATAGTCAGAAGATGGATCGCAAAAGCGGGGCTGTCTGATCGCATCAATGTGGTATCGGGAGATTTTCTCAAGGACGCCCTGCCAAAGGCGGACATCATTACCATGGGGAATATTCTGCACGACTGGAATCTGGAGAAGAAGAAGCACCTCATCCGCCTGGCGTACGAAGCGTTGCCGGAAAACGGGGTATTTGTCGTGATCGAAAATATCATCGATGACGCGCGGCGCACCAATGCCTTCGGACTCATGATGTCCCTGCATATGCTGATCGAGTTTGGTGACGCCTTTGATTTTACCGGGGCCGATTTCTGGGAGTGGTGCCAGGAAGCCGGATTCAAGCGCTATGAAGTAATGCATCTGGTGGGCCCATGCAGCGCAGCAATAGCCTACAAATAAAGACCTGACAGACTCCCCGCTTGTCGCAAATCAATCAGCCGGTATCGCCCTGGCAAGTTGATGGCTATGCGGCAGCCATCTCAACTCAGCGGGATGATGTCTGCGTATGCAAACCCGTCCCGTTCAATGGTCGGTGCAACGCTGACCGGAATCGGTTCGCGAAACATGGGGCCGTTCACCACCACCGTGTGAATTTCGCCATTCTCGCCGCAAGGGTCGCAGCCCGGCGGAAACTCCGCAATCAGTTCTCTGGACCATTTGCGCCCGGCAAAATGCGCAGGCAGTTTTTTGAGATCGACACAGCAGATATAGGTTTCCAGACCGGCCGCGAGCATCTGCTCCACAACCTGTGCAACAGGCATTCCCCATAACGGGAAGAGCGGTTCGATCCCGCTTCCTTGCAATTGATCCTCCCGATACTTGCGCACATCCTCAAGGTACAGGTCGCCGAAGGCCATGCATTGAACTCCGCTGGCGATGGCCTGCGCAACGAAGTCGCGCATGACGGCGGCGTACTGCTCGTTGCTGCAGGGGTCCGGCAGACTGATCGTCTGCAGCGGCAGGCCCACGCTCGCGGCCTGACGCTGCAGCATTTCCAGCCGCGTGGCGTGCATGGACACGCGGTCGTACTTCTGGTTCATGCTGGTAAACAGACCGACAAGGTCAATGGCGGGGTCTTGCCGCAGGAGGTGCAGCGTCCATGCGCTGTCCTTGCCGCTGCTCCAGCTCAATAATGTTTTTTTCGGCATTTTATTTTTCGTCAGTCGAGGGAGGTGCAATTACAACCGGCTCGCCGGTTCGGACAAATCTGGTAACTGGCGTACCACAATTCAAATTTGGTACTGACACACCAAAGGGGGTGGGACTGAGCGATGAAACGAGTCTGTTTCTCTGTCTATTGAGAGGGAAATTTTTTCTTCAATAGATTCCCCATAGTTTTACTTTTAGCTTCCGCTGTCGCTGCCATATCGGCAAGCTTTGACATGTTTGCGAAACTTTTACTAGCTTCCGCTGCCGCTGCCATATCGGCAAGCTTTGACATGTTTGCGAGACTTTGACTAGCTTTCGCTACCGCTGCCGTATCGGTAGATCTCAACATGATGCCTCTACCAACCAGCGCTGCCGCTGCTACATTGGCAGACCCAAGTCCCAATAGACCCACCATGCTAGGACTGGCCTGATTTACTTCCTTTAGCTTTGCGATTTCTATTTTTAATGTAGCAATGCTTTCTCTTGATGCCTTGTCCTGTTCCCTCACGTTTTCTAGTTGGCTTAGAGCTAGTTCCATATCTTTGAAAACGTCCTCCTTCTCTTTCTTTGCGACACTTATTTTATCTTCCAGTTGACTAACGGTTGCAACAAGACCAAGAACAAACCCGCCCATATCATCTGCACTTCCGGCCATTCGGTTAAATATTCCCAAAAAATATTCAACCAGCTCATTGTCCGATAGGTTTGGATATCTAACCTTATGATCTATCTCGCTCCATCCTTCTTCAAATAAAGTACGAACTTGAATCTCTGCGACAATTCTTTGTTTGCGAGAAGTCGACTCAATTACGTAGTGGACTGATCTATAGCCAGCCAAATGATTTTTAATTTCAAAGCCTTCCTCGGTAAATTTATTCTTCAGATCTGTACTATCTCCTTCTCGTATATAAGCTACCGGAGTCTCGACTAGGCTCCATTCAGCTTTAAGAGCCTCATTAATTCCAAAGCAGTCTTCTTTAAACAAATGTAGTGCGCGAACTCCAATGAGATCGGTCACTCGATCAGAGTAGTTATCTTGAGTGATATCAGTGTATTTTGGATTTGCCTCAGATCTTTTTCTGACAATTTTTGCAATGAGATGCTCTGTATTCTTGACACGCCAACGAACTGAGTGGACGCCATTGAATTTCTGTATTACTTTTGCAAAAAGTTCTGCCAAATCTTCCAGACTTCCTGCCCGTGCTTCATGATTAGCAGCGATTGCTTGGAGCGTAGACCACTCTATGTTGGCCTTTTCCCAAGTATCGCTGTCAATGTGATTTCTCTCAAGAAACTCTTTGAGTGACAAGTCGTTGAACACTAGAACTCCTCGTATCAGCCATCAGCTTGGCTAAGTAATTTAATTTATCTCCCCCGTTCATGTAACATACATGGACGCCCACTTTTGCCAAGCTTTCAATCGATGATGGGTCGAAGGTAAAGATTGCAGCCATACATCCGGATTTTTGGTGAGGCTATCGCCTCTATCCCTGATGGAATCCGCTGAGTAGCTCCTGATCACGGGGGCGCA
>CAMAPK010000035.1 GCA_945860135.1 Nitrosovibrio sp. Nv4 | reverse complement strand
GAGCGGCGGCTGATCATGGCGCACGATGCGCGCATGAACCTGAAGAAATGGGACAGCACCACCTGCCGCGAATGTCACAAGAATCCACAACCGCCGGGCGGGGACGCCAAGGCCGCACACAAGAAGATGGAGACCGAGGGTGCGACCTGCATCGACTGCCACCAGAACCTGGTGCACAAGGCGGTGGCCGAGACCGATCTCAATGCCAGCCGCACGCAAAAGAAGCTGGTGCTGAAGGAAGTCAAGAAGGACGAGGATGAGGACGAGTAAAGTACCCCAGTTATCCAGTGTCCCCGCTGCCCGCCCCGGGCAGCGGTCTTGCCTGTAACTGCTCCCATTTGTTGAACGACTATCGTTCGCTCAGCGCACCGGAGGCTGAGCAAGCGGTGACAATACGGTTCCAGTCTTAGGAAACCTCTGAAAGTTTCACGCATATGGGCCGAGGCAAAATCTAGCGCTTACTTCCCTTACTCCTATTGTATTGCGCTCCTTGGTAGATCGAGCTACGACCTTCTTGGCGTGCGCCTTGCCTATCCCTGTTTTATCACAACGTGCTCCATGGAATATTTGTTCAGAGGTTCCCCAGATTGTTTTCTCCTCCAGTTTATGTCATCCCAGGACAAGATTTTTATTTTTACTCGAAACCATTTTTCCCAGCTCGTCTCTCGCAACTTTCCTGTGGCTCCCAATTGTTGCTATAGATATTCAGTTGTTTGTCGGATTGAATCTGTAGTTACCGGCGGATAATAAAAAGTGACTTTGCACTACTGGACATCGTGTAAGTGATAGCATAATCCAAGTTGCTGGAGGCGAAGTGCGGAACGCCATTTTAAATCCTGCAGCCAGATGTGCCTGCATACAATGCTTGACGACAGGATGCCGGATGGAGTTTACTTCGGTAAGCTGGCTGGAGCGCTGCGCGTAGCCTAGGTAGGAACCGCGAGCTCTCCACTTGGTCTTCACTTAGAAGATGGGGATTTCTGTCCAAATAAACAAGAAACGCTTCTATCTGGATTTGTTGCCATGACCGATTCCACTCCGGGGTTACAGGAAAAACTGCGCTTGCTGGCGGAGTCATACGCGGCGAAATTGCCGGACAAGATCGATCAGATTGATCAGATGTGGAGGCAATTGCAGGCCGAATGGAATGAGGAAGGCCTGCAGACGCTGCATCGTACGGTGCATAGTCTGGCCGGCTCCGGCAGAACCTTTGGTTTTGCTGAAATCAGCGTAATGGCACACGACTTGGAAGGAGTCCTGAAAGGGATAATGAAATTAAAGACACCTGCCAGCGAACAGCAATGCGCCCAGGTACAGAAAAAGGTTGGAGAGTTGTGGCAGGTGGCGTCACATAACAGCCCCGTCCAGAGGGTCGTATCCGCTCCAGCGAAGACTGCGACAATGGCAGCGGTATCCAGGGGTCTCAAGCAGGTTTTCGTGGTGGATGATGATCATGAAGTGGCGCAGGAACTGGCTCTGCAGTTGCGTCATTTCGGTTATGAGGTGCGTGTTTTTAACCGACTGGACGACTTCCACTTGGCGGTGAAACAAGCTCCTGATGTGATCGTTCTGATGGATATCGATTTCCCCGAAGACAGGCTGGCAGGGGTCAAGGCAATGGAAGAAATCCAGCAGGAGCGTGTGGTACCCGTTCCGGTGATATTTGTTTCCGCATACGATGATCTGGCCTCACGCCTGGGTGCGGTGCGTGCCGGGAGCCGCGCTTACTTTACCAAGCCGGTCAATCCAGGTGAGCTGATAGACCAGCTTGATGCATTGACTTCGTCTCAGCCGCAACAGCCTTTTCGCGTATTGATTGTGGATGATAGCGCTGCCATGCTGGCTTACCACTCCGCAGTGCTGGAACAGGCAGGCATGCTTGTCAGCGCGGTAAGCAAGCCGCTGGAAATGATGGGAACGCTGCTGGAGTTTGATCCGGATCTGATTCTGATGGATATCTACATGCCGGAATGCGACGGCATCGAATTGGCAAAAGTGATACGCCAGCTGGGTGGTTTCGTTGGCATTCCCATCGTTTATCTTTCTGCCGAAAAAGATTGCGATAAACAGCTTGATGCCATAAGTTTCGATGGTGATGATTTTCTGGTCAAACCGATAGAGCCGCAACATCTGGTTTCTGCCGTCACATCACGCATTGAGCGCACCCGGTTACTGCGTTCTTACATGGTACGTGACAGTCTTACCGGTCTGCTCAATCACACTTCCATCAAAGATCAACTGGCGCGTGAAGTGGCGCGTGCGCACAGGCTTAAGACACCACTGGCTTTTGCCATGATCGATATCGATTTCTTTAAAAAAGTGAATGACAGTTATGGTCATTCTGCAGGAGACCGAGTGATCAAAAGCCTGTCGCGGTTGCTGAAACAGCGGCTGCGTGAAACCGACATCGTCGGACGTTATGGCGGGGAAGAATTCGCAGTGATCCTGACCGGCACCGACGGCCCCGCTGCGGTGAAGGTGCTGGACAGCATACGCGATGCTTTCTCACGGCTGATCCACTTGAGCGAAGACAAGGAGTTTTCCGTTAACCTGAGTTGTGGTGTTGCCGATATTGCCCATTTCGGGGATGAGACTGCAATTGGAGATGCTGCCGACAAAGCGCTCTACCAGGCCAAACAGGTAGGCCGCAACCAGGTGGTGCTGGCACAGCCTTAGTCCAAAGGGAAGATGTCATGGTCGAGAGATCTGCAGTCACGATTCTGGCGCTGGATGATGAGCCTTTCATGCTCAAACTGCTGGCGCGCATGCTGGCCAACATGGGGTTTACCTCGGTCACGCTGTGCGATAACGGGCATGCTGCCCTGGCCCGGATAGACAATGTCAGCGCCCGACCCAACCTGATCCTGCTGGACCTCAACATGCCGGGAATGGACGGAATCGAATTCGTGCGTCACCTGGTCGAGCGGAACTACAGCGGCAGCCTGATCCTGATCAGCGGCGAGGATGAACGCATGCTGCAGACTGCCGAGAAACTGGTGCAGGCGCATAAAATTCAGGTGCTTGGGCACCTGCACAAACCGGTCAAGCCGGAAGTGCTATCCGCACTGCTGGAGCAGTGGACACCCCCCGCCCCGAGCAGTCTGCCGGCAGTGAAGAAAATTTATGGCGCAGACGAGCTGCGTGCTGCCATCGATAGTGGTCAACTGGTCAATTACTACCAGCCCAAGGTGGCGCTTGCCAGCGGCGAAGTGGTGGGGGTGGAGACCCTGGTGCGCTGGCGCCATCCCGTGGATGGGCTGGTATTTCCAGATCAGTTCATCAGCGTGGCGGAAGCGCATGGACTGATCAATGATCTGACACGCACGGTGCTGACCAGTGCGCTGGCCCAGGCAAAAGTCTGGCAGCAAGCCGGACTGACATTGCGGGTGGCCATCAACATTTCGATGGACAATTTGGCGTCTCTGGATTTTGTCGATTTCGTTGTCGACCTTACGACCAGGGCAGGCGTGCCGCCGCAGAGGGTAGTGTTGGAGGTGACGGAAAGCCGTTTGATGCAGGATACGCGGGCTCCGCTCGAAATCCTGACGCGGTTGCGCCTGAAACGCTTCCGCCTTTCAATTGACGATTTCGGTACCGGGCATTCTTCCTTGGCACAGTTGCGCGACATCCCTTTCGATGAACTCAAGATCGATCAGGGGTTCGTACACCGCGCCTGGAGCAACGAAACGCTGCGGGCGATGTATGATGCCAGTCTGGCTCTGGCGAGACAATTGGGCATGGAAGTGGTGGCCGAAGGAGTCGAGGATCGGGATGACTGGGACTTGCTGCAGCGTACCGGCTGCGATCTGGCGCAGGGGGCTTTCATCTCTGCGCCGATGCCGGCCGCAGATTTCTCCGGCTGGCTGGAAAATTGGCAGGAGCGGGTGCGCACCGAGTTTGGTAACTTCAATGTTGCGCCGTGATGTATAAAACCAGACCCTAGACCAGCAACGCTGCCGCCACCCGCCGTCCTTCCGCCGTCAGGATGTTATAGGTGCGGCAGGCGGCACTGGTATCCATTACTTCGACACCGACTTTTGCAGCAATCAGAATTTTTGTCAGGGAAGGGTGGGGAAAGCGCAGGGTGGCGCCGGTTCCCAGCAATACTATTTCAGGTTGTAGTGAGAGCAATTGCTCGAAATGCTCTACTGCCAGTTGCTCGAAAGTCTGCGCTGGCCAATCTTCGATGATGCGGTCAGGCAGGATGATCAGGCTGCGTTCATAGCGCATCTGATTGACCATGACATAGCCGCTGCCGTAGCCGGTGAACATATTCTGTTCGGAAAGTCCGGAAAGATGCAGCTTCAACTGAGGTCTCCATTTGCGGCAGGTTGGCGGGTCGGGTAACATTACATCTTTTTTGCGTCACGATAAAGCAGAAAACAATGGGCGGAATAAAAATTCCATCTTGATTGATGCTTTTTGCCAACTAGGGCTCTTATTCAAGTCATGCAGCCGATACTGAAATCCAGCAAGCTGGCCAATGTCTGTTACGACATTCGCGGGCCGGTGCTCGACCGCGCCAAGCAGATGGAAGAAGATGGGCATTACATCATCAAGCTCAATATCGGCAACCCCGCATCGTTCGGTTTTGATGCGCCCGAGGAAATTCTGCAGGACGTGATTCACAACCTGTCGGATGCTTCCGGCTACTGTGACTCCAAAGGCTTGTTCGCCGCACGCAAGGCGATCATGCACTACAGCCAGGAGAAGCATATCCGCGACGTGCAGATGGAGGATATTTACATCGGCAACGGTGTGTCCGAGCTGATCGTCATGGCTATGCAGGCGTTGCTGAACAGTGGCGACGAAGTGCTGATCCCCGCGCCCGATTATCCTCTGTGGACCGCGGCAGTGGTGCTGGCAGGCGGTACGGCGCGGCATTATGTGTGCGACGAGCAATCCGGCTGGCTGCCCGACCTGGATGACATTCGTGCCAAAGTGACTGCGAACACCCGTGCCATCGTCATCATCAATCCGAATAATCCGACCGGTGCGCTCTATCCGGATGAGTTGTTGCGCGAGATCATCGAGATCGCCCGTCAGCACCAGCTCATCATTTATGCGGACGAAGTCTACGACAAGGTGCTGTACGACGGCGCCACGCATACTTCAATTGCCTCGCTGGCGGATGACGTGCTGTTTGTCACGCTCAACGGCTTGTCGAAGAATTACCGTGCTGCCGGATTCCGTTCCGGCTGGGCAATAGTTTCCGGCAGAAAGCACCATGCCCGCGATTATATCGCCGGTTTGACCATGCTGGCTTCAATGCGTCTGTGTGCCAACGTGCCCGCGCAATTCGGCATTCAAACCGCACTTGGCGGTTACCAAAGTATCGATGATCTGGTGTTGCCGACCGGACGGCTGATGCGCCAGCGTGATCTCGCCTGGAAGCTGCTTACCGACATTCCCGGCGTTACCTGCTTCAAACCGCAGGCGGCGATGTATCTGTTCCCGCGGCTTGACCCCAAAATGTATCCGATCGAGGATGACCAGCAGTTTGTGCTGGATTTGCTGGTGGAAGAGAAGGTCCTGCTGGTGCAGGGCAGCGGTTTCAACTGGCCGCACTCAGACCACCTGCGGGTAGTATTCCTGCCGAACAGCGATGATCTCACCGAAGCCATGGGACGCATTGCCCATTTTCTTGAACATTATCGCAAGCGCCATGCAACCTAGTGTTTAACTGATTCTCTTCTTGTGCTGAAAATATGAAACCCATCAATGTAGGTCTGTTAGGTATTGGCACTGTCGGCGGCGGCACGTTTGCGGTGCTCAAGCGCAACCAGGAGGAAATCACGCGCCGCGCCGGGCGCGGTATCGTTATCACGATGGTGGCAGATCGCGAGGTGGAGAAGGCGCGCAAAATTGTAGGGGAGGGGGTCATAGTCACTGCCGATGCGAACGAAATCGTCACCAATCCTGACATAGACATTGTGATCGAACTGATCGGCGGTTATACCGTCGCCAAGGAGTTGATGCTCAAGGCCATTGAAAACGGCAAGCATGTGGTTACCGCCAACAAGGCACTGCTGGCTTCGCACGGCACCGAAATATTTGCCGCTGCGCAGAAGAAAGGGGTGATGGTTGCATTCGAGGCGGCGGTGGCGGGTGGCATTCCGATCATCAAGGCGTTGCGCGAAGGGTTGACCGCCAACCGCATCGAGTGGATTGCCGGCATTATCAACGGCACCAGCAATTTCATTCTGTCGGAAATGCGCGACAAGGGACTGACCTTTGACACCGTGCTGAAACAGGCACAGAAGTTAGGTTATGCCGAGGCTGACCCCACTTTTGATATCGAGGGTATCGATGCCGCGCACAAGCTCACCATCATGGCGGCCATCGCTTTCGGCATTCCCATGCAGTTCGACAAGGTCTATACCGAAGGCATCGCCAAACTGACCCGCGAGGATATTCGCTATGCCGAAGAGCTGGGCTACCGCATCAAGCTGCTGGGCATCGCCAAACGTACTCCCAAGGGGATCGAACTGCGCGTGCATCCTACGCTGATCCCGACGCGGCGGCTGATTGCCAACGTCGAAGGGGTGATGAATGCGATTGTGGTGAAGGGCGATGCAGTGGGCGCTACGCTGTATTACGGTGCCGGCGCGGGCGCCGAACCCACCGCCAGTTCGGTAGTCGCAGATCTGGTGGACGTGACGCGCATGCACACTGCCGATCCAAAACACCGCGTTCCTCATCTCGCTTTCCAGCCGGATTTGCTGTCGAACACCCCCATCCTGCCGATGGAGGAAGTGGAGACTTCCTATTATCTGCGGTTGCGCACACTGGACAAACCGGGCGTGCTGGCCGATATCACCCGCATCCTTGCCGACTTGAACATTTCGATCGATGCGATGGTGCAGAAAGAGCCCAGCGAGGGTGAGGATCAGGTAAACATCATCATGCTCACCCATCTGACGGTGGAAAAAAATATCAATGCCGCCATTGCCCGGATAGAAAAACTACCGGTGATGACGGGCAAGGTGACGCGCATCCGGCTGGAAGAATTGAACAGTAAATAATCCCACAAAAGACGGGCGGACCTGGGAGGGTGCGAAGGGATTCAGATGCTGGAGCAGGATAACCCATTCCCTTGCCGGGTAGTTCACGGCAATCCGCCAGTTCGTTAAAATTCATTCGTATTCTGCGTAGACCCGCATAGGGTATTAAAAATAAAATTTGCGGCGAAAAACATGCGTTATATCTCCACCCGCGGCGGCATGCCGCCAAAAACCTTTTCCGAAATTCTTCTGAGCGGCCTGGCCTCTGATGGCGGGCTGGCAATGCCGGAGACATATCCGCGTGTTGGCCCCGCTGAACTGGAGAAATGGCGCGGGCTGAGCTACCCGCAACTCGCGTTTGAAATCCTGACACGGTTTGCCGACGATATTCCTGCCGCCGATCTGCGCGCTATCATCAAACGCACTTATACCGCCGGGATATTCCGCAGCAAAGACATCACCCCGCTCAAGACCCTGGCGCCGGGGCTGCACATTCTGGGTTTGTCCAACGGACCGACCCTGGCATTCAAGGACATTGCCATGCAATTGCTTGGCAACCTGTTCGAGTACGCGCTGGCGCAAACCGGGGAAGAGTTGAATATCCTCGGTGCAACGTCCGGCGATACCGGTTCCAGCGCGGAATATGCCATGCGCGGCAAACGCGGCATCCGCGTATTCATGCTGTCGCCGCATGGAAAAATGAGCTTGTTCCAGACCGCGCAAATGTTTTCCCTGCAGGACCCGAACATACTCAACATTGCCATCCGCGGCGTATTTGACGACTGCCAGGACATTGTCAAGGCGGTCAGCAACGACCACGCCTTCAAACAGAAATACCATATCGGCACCGTCAATTCGATCAACTGGGCGCGCGTCGCGGCGCAGATCGTTTATTACTTCAAAGGCTATTTCGCCGCCACCCGTTCAAATAGCGAACAGGTATCGTTTGCGGTGCCATCGGGAAATTTCGGCAATATCTGCGCCGGCCATGTGGCGCGCATGATGGGACTGCCGATCAGGCGACTGATACTCGCGACCAATGAGAACGATGTGCTGGATGAATTCTTCCGCAGCGGCTGCTACCGTCCGCGCACTACAGCCGAGACACAGCATACCAGCAGTCCTTCGATGGATATCTCCAAGGCGTCGAATTTCGAGCGCTTCATGTTTGACCTGAGCGGGCGCGATGCGGGCAAGATCAAGGAATTGTGGCGGGCGGTGGACAAGGGCGCTGCTTTCAATCTCGCCGATACGCCGTTATGGGAGAAAGTGAAGGATTTCGGTATTGTCTCGGGAACCAGCAATCACGCGGCGCGCATCGCCACCATTCGCAAGCTGCACCAGCAATACGGGGTGCTGGTGGATACGCATACCGCCGATGGCATAAAAGTGGGACTGGAGCAGCGCGAAGCAGGCGTGCCGCTGATTTGTCTGGAAACTGCGCTGCCGGTCAAATTTTCCGAGAGCATCATCGAAGCCATCGGCCAGGAACCGGAACGTCCACCCGGCTATGAGAATCTGGAGAATCTGCCGCAGCGCTATGTGGTGATGGATGCCGACACCGATGCGGTCAAGGCCTTCATTGCCGAGCAGGTCTGATCTGCTCTCTGGCAGCCGCAAGGAAATCGTCCAGTATCGGACTGGAATCAAGCAGTCCGGTGGTGTCGGCATGAAATTCCGGATGCCACTGAAAACCGGTCACATAGCATTCCCCACGCATGCGGATGGCTTCGATGATGCCATCATCTGCGGAGACCGCCTCGATCACCAGGTCTCTTCCCAACTGTTTGATTGCCTGATGATGAATGCTGGACACCAGATGCTCCAGTTTTCCTCCATAGAGATGTGCCAGCCTGGAGCCTGTTTCAATACGAATGGCATGGCGATGGCGGTCGTAGAGTAGTGGGTCTACATGCGGGATGGCAGCAGGATGGTCGGTGGCAATATCCTGATGCAGGCTTCCGCCCAGCGCCACGTTGATCAGTTGCAACCCGCGACAAAGACCCAGCACGGGTTTGCCTTGCACCACGCATTCCCGGAACAGATCAATTTCATACAGATCACGCACCCGGTCGCCGGACCATTCGGGGCGTGATGGCGTTTCACCGTAAGAAATAGGACTGACGTCGGCGCCGCCTTGCAGCACCAGACCATCTATTTCCGCCACATAGTCGCTTACGCATACGCTGGAGCACTCTATGTTGTCGGTTTCTATGGATGGCAGCATGAATGCCAGCGCATGGTGACGCATGATCCAGTGGGCGATAGTCTGTTCAAGATATTGCAGAGTCTTGTTGCGGAAACCCAGTTCTGCCGGAGGATGATGCAGAATCCGTGGCGACAGGCCAATGCGTAACGGGCGGGACATCTTGCCTGGTGCTGGAGCCATTAGTCGTTCATCCACAATTTGGCCTGTTGCTGCATCACATCGCTGAGATTGTGTTCGTGTGCGTAAGTCTGGCGCAGCCAGCTTGCGCCGTTGCCGGCAGCAAGTATCTGGCGGATCTGCTCCATTGCTTCCCCGGCCTGCAACTCAGCTGCATGATCGGCAATGCGCAGCAGCATATCCGCGATGTCCTCCCGCAGGCTGCGCTGCTCATGGGTGCGCGGATCGATAAATACCCCTTCAAGGCCAAAGCGGCAGGCCTGGAAACGATTGAAGGTATAGACCAGATAATCATCCTCCTGCGGCTCGCCGGGTCGTTCCACCATGATATAACGCGCCATTGCCTGGATGTAGCAGGCGATGGCGGCCGCAACTTCGACAGTAAGCGGGGTGTCGCATACCCGCACTTCGATGGTGCCAAATTCGGGTTTTGGCCGGATATCCCAATAAAAATCTTTCATTGATTCGACTACGCCGGTGCCGGTCATTTTACTGAAAAAACGCTCGAAATCCTCCCAATGCAGAACGAACGGCGCACGCCCGCTGAGCGGGAAGGAGAAAACGGAATTAAGGCGAGCAGAGGCGAACCCCGTATCATGTCCCTGCACAAACGGGGAGGAGGCGGAAAGCGCGATGAAATGCGGGACATAGCGCGACAGCATGTGCAACAGATGCAGCGCTTCATCCGGACCGGGGCAGCCGATGTGGACATGCTGGCCGAAGATGGTGAACTGTTTCGCCAGATAGCCGTACAGGTCGGACAGGTAATGAAAACGCGGCGCGTCAAAAATCTTCTGTTCACTCCAGTGCTGGAACGGATGGGTGCCGCCGCCGGCCACTGCAATATTAAGAAAGCGGCCGGCATCGGCCACAGTGTTGCGCAGAGAACGCAATTCCTCGACCAGCGCGGCATATTCGTGCTGCACCGAGGTATTGATTTCGATCATGCTGCGGGTCATTTCGGGTTTTATTTCCCCGTGGTGTGTCTGTCTTGCAATCCGGCGCAGCATGTCGGGTGCTGAGGAGATCAGGTCGTAATCATTACAATCGAGCAACTGCAGCTCGAGTTCCACCCCGATGCTTAATGGGCGTGACGAAGCAAATGGCATCAAGCTCATGTTTTTTCCTCCAGAGTCTCTCCGGCTCCGCGCAGGGCCATTTGCACCAGGATGGGTCCGGCAAGCTCAAGGATCACGATGCTGCTCATCAACACCAGCCCCAGCCCCGAAGCAAAAGCAGGAAAAGCCGCGGCCGTATCCAGCGTCAACAGCAGCGTGAGGCTGGACATGGGCACAAGTGCAATCCCCAGTGCCAGCGCCTGCTGCAGATTGATACCGCTGAACCTCGCCAGCACCAGCACTGGCGTCAGTTTGGCGAGGGTGCGGACCAGGATCAGCAGCAGCACCAGCAG
>CAMAPK010000034.1 GCA_945860135.1 Nitrosovibrio sp. Nv4 | reverse complement strand
GCTTGTTGCATGATTAATTCTCCTTTAGGGTTTAAGACACGCACTCGAGGTGCTTGGTTCAGTATAAGCAGCAATCGTGCCAGGTCATGCCACCAAGCCCGATCACATGCAAATAATATAGTACAACCCGTTGTTATCATAAACCTTATTCGTAGCGCAACGCTTCCACCGGCCGCAATGCCGCCGCTTTTCTGGCCGGGTAGAAGCCGAAGAATATCCCCACTGCTGACGCAAACAGGAAGGCCAGGCCAACCATGCCGAGGGTGATGACCACCACCATGTCGGCCGCCTGGCTCACCGCCCAGGCGCCGCCGATGCCCAGCGCCACGCCTGCCAGGCCGCCCAGGATGCAGATCACCAAGGCTTCCAGCAGGAATTGCGTGAGGATGGCGCGGCGATTGGCGCCGATGGCCATGCGGATGCCAATTTCGCGGGTGCGTTCGGTCACCGATACCAGCATGATGTTCATGATGCCGATGCCACCAACCAATAACGATACCGAGGCGATCGCTCCCAGCATCAGCGACATCACCTTGGCCGCCCCGGTGGCGACGGCAGCCAGCGCTGCCATGTTGCGCACGGTGAAATCGCTATCCGTGCCTTCCGCGAGCCGATGGCGCTGACGCAGCAGCTGATTGATCTCGCTTTCGGCCTCCTCCATCACTTCCGCTGATTTACCCTGCACCATCATGAAGCGGATGGTTCCGGGAAACTGGCTGCCGAAAATCTGGCGCTGGCCGGTGGTAAGCGGAATGAACACGCTGTCATCCTGGTCGCGCCCGTCCAGACTCTGCCCCTTGGCGGCAAGCACCCCGGTGACCAGAAAAGGACTCTTCTTGATGCGTATGGTTTTGCCGGTCGGGTCTTCATCGCCGAACAGATTCTTTGCGGTGACCTGGCCCAGGACAACAACGCGTGCGGCAGAGCGGAAATCGGTATCGGAAAATACTTCGCCATCTTCCGTGCTCCAGTTACGCACCTTGAAATAATCCGGCGTAACGCCGGTGACGACGGTGCTCCAGTTGTTGGCACCATAGTTCAGTTGTGCCGTTCCGGTTATGATCGGTGCGACTGCCTTGATCGAAGGTAAATTGGCGACAGCCTGCGCATCACCGAGCGTCAGGGTCTGCGCACTGCCGCTGCTTTGGCGCATGGCACCCGAGGAGGTGGCGCCGGGCAGCACGATAAACAGGTTGCTGCCCATCGAGGCGATGGCCTGGTTGACGGTAGTCTGCGCACCCTGACCGATGGACAGCATCAACACCACCGCCGCCACGCCGATGATCATGCCGAGCATGGTCAAACCGGTACGCAGACGGTTGAGCCGCAGTGCGCGCAATGCTTCGCCGATGATGGCCAACAGGTTCACGCCGTTACTCCGCCGTCATGCACCACCCGTCCGTCTTTCAGGCGCACCAGCCGGTGCGCGTAAGCGGCAATGTCGTCTTCATGCGTGACTAGGACAATGGTGATGCCTTGCTCGCGGTTGAGCCGTTCGAACACCGCCATGATCTCACCGCTGGTCTGGGTATCGAGGTTGCCGGTGGGCTCATCCGCCAGGATAAGCTGCGGGTCGTTGACCAACGCACGGCTGATGGCAACCCGCTGCTGCTGGCCGCCGGAAAGCTGATTGGGTTGATACGCGGCGAAATTGCCGAGACCGGTCTGACGCAGCAACTCCAGCGCGCGCCGGCGGCTCTCCGCGCGGCCCACCCCGGCATAGAGCAGCGGTGTCGCCACGTTATCCAGCGCCGTCATGCGTTTCAGCAGGTTGAATCCCTGGAACACGAAGCCGATGGTGTGGTTGCGCACGCGCGCGAGTTCATTCTCCGCAAGTGCCGCCACATCGCGCCCGGCGAGCCAGTAATGCCCGCTAGTGGGGGTATCAAGACAGCCCAGCAGATTCATCAGAGTGGACTTGCCGGAACCGGAATGCCCCATGATGGCGACAAATTCGCCGCGGTTGATATTGAGATTTACGTCGTACAGCACCTGGCTGTTGACCGTGCCGTTGATGCCGTTGTCCAGACTATAGGTCTTGCACAGGTTTTCTACCCTGATCAACGGTGCGACGGAAGAATCGGGCTGGACTGACGCCATCAGGCCACCCATCAAAACATTCTGAGCTTGAAGTTGCCGCCCGATTTATCCTTGTTGACGGTCTCGCGCACGACCAGCTTGTCGCCTTCCTTGATTCCGCCTTCGGTGATTTCGGTGAAACTGCCATCAGCGATGCCGGTTCTGACGCTGACTGCAACCGGTTTGCCATTCTCCAGCCGGTAGAGTACAGGCTTGCCCGGTTGTCTGGCCGGCGCGCTGTCGGCATCGGCATCGGTCGGCTTGTAGCGCAACGCCGCATTAGATACGCGCAGCACCGCATCCTTCTGGTTGACGGCGAAGCGTACATTGGCGGTCATGCCCGGCAGCAGCGCACCGTCGTCGTTGGCTACCGTCACCACCACGTTATAGGTGACCACATTCTGCTGGATGGTGGGATTGAGCCGCACCTGCTTTACCGTGCCGGTAAACTCGCGCTCGTGGAAAGCATCCACCGTGAAATTTGCCTGCTGGCCGAGACGCAACTGGCCGATATCCGCTTCCGCTACGCTGGTATCGATCTGCATCTGGTGTAAGTCCTTGGCAATCTGGAACAAAACGGGCGTCTGGAAACTCGCCGCTACGGTCTGGCCAAGATCTACGTTGCGCGCCACCACCACTCCGGAAATCGGTGATTTGATCACGCTGTAATCGAGGTTGGCGCGATCGCGCGCCAGTTGTGCGGCGCTTAGTGCAAACTGGGCACGGGCGGCGTCCAGTTGCTGCTCGAACACATTTAATGCGTCACTGGAAATAAAGCCCTGCTCTTTAAGGGCAAGGTTACGGGCCATCTTGTTTTCCGCCAGTTTCAGCACGGCGCGCGCATTCATCACGTTGGCTTCGGATTGCTGCAACTGCGCCCGGAACAATGCCGGGTCAAGTTCCGCCAACACCTGGCCCACTTTGATCTGGTCGTTGAAATCAGCATACATCCTGAATATCGTACCCGATACCTGGGTGCCGACATTGACCAGCTCCACCGGATTGAGTGTGCCGTTGGCGGAAATGCTCTGCACGATGTCCCCACGATCAACCACTTGAGTTTTATAACGTTCCTGCTTGGATTCCGGTTTGGCGCCCCAGTACCAGATGGCGATAACGGCCAGTAGCAGCACTGCGACAATGACGAGCAACTTGGTGCGGGAAATAGTGATCATGAGCGGCCAGGTTATGTTCTGTGCCAAGCTGGACAGAGCGAAAGCCGAATGTTACCTGAGTGTGGGAGGTTTATGGAACCGCCACCTAAGTCCTTTACGAAAGACTTGGGCAGCACTCCCCTAGTTTTTATTGGCAGCGGCTAGTTCACGCAGCTCTTTGAGGCGTGCTTCCACACTGGATACCTGATAGAAATCACCATCATTGTTTCTCAGCGCAGTCTGCAACTGATCAATCGCAGCGGCGAGATAACCCTGCCGGATATAGGCTTCCGCCTGGGCGCGGTGCTGTAACAGATTGCTCCCCAGTGCCGCATAACCTTGTGCCTGCAAGTTGTAAAGACGTATATCGTTGGGCGTAAACAGCAGTTGCTGGTTGATGAATTTGAGTGCAGCATCGACGCTGTCGCTGCGCAGCAGCGCTTCGGCATAGTCGTAGGTCAGCGCCCGGTGCTGCGGATAAATCCGCAAGGCGGTCCGGTAAATGCCAAGAGCATCGGCAGTGTGTCCCAGCGCCAGCTTGACGCGCGCCGCAAGCGTTTCAATCATGGGACTGGAGCGTGTAATCTTGCGCTCGATCCGGATCGCCGTACCCAGGCGGTGATTCTCCAGCATCTCTATCATGCCGCCGGCCCGTGAGGCTTCATAGAGCAGGGTCAATTCCTTGTCTGCGCGTACGTAATTCCGGTCGCGCAACAAGGCATTGATCAATCCATAGCGTTCCGCAACCTCGCTGTTGTAGCGCTTGTCCCGAATACTGGATTCGAAATACCTTACTGCATCTTTGGGTTTTCCCTGGAGCGCACGCAGCTTGGCACGCACCAACTGGAAATCAAGACTGTCAGGGACTTGCCGGTAAGACATGCTTTGCGTACGGTTCTGAATGTCCGCAATGCGTTCATAAGTGATCGGGTGGGTGCGCAAATAAGACGGCGCCCCGTTCTCGTGAAACCGTCCGGCTTTTTGCAGGCGCTCGAAAAATTCCGTCATCCCATTGGGATCAAGCCCGGCATCGACCAGTATGTTCAGTCCGATACGGTCGGCCTCTTTCTCATGGTCACGGGTGAAGTCCAGCCGCGACTGGATTGCAAGTGCCTGGGAAGCGGCTGCGGCCGCCTGTCCGGCTTGCGGGTTCGAACGCGAAACCAGAATCGCTACTGCCAGCGCTGCCAGCGTGGTCAGCATGCCGTATTTCTGCCCGGAAATCATGCGCGCAAGGTGTTTCTGGGTGACGTGCGCGATTTCATGCGCCATCACCCCGGCCAATTCCGATTCGCCCTGTGCGGCGAGAATGAGGCCGCTGTTGAAACCCATGAAACCGCCGGGCAGCGCAAATGCGTTGATGGACGGGTCCTGCAGGGCGAAGAATTCAAACTCCTGGTCGGGATGATCTTCGTTCGTACCGGCAAGCAGCCTGTTGCCGAGATTGGTGAGATAAGCGGCTATTTCAGGATCGTCAAGATAGCTGCGGTCGGCGCGAATCTCGGTCATGATCTGCAAACCAAGCTGCCGTTCCTGACGTGGCGAGATGGTGGCCTGGGAGACATCACCCAGTTCGGGCAACTCGTCAGCAGAAACGTTCAGAGCAAGCAGAAGCGGCAGCGATGCTGCCATCAGATAGCGCAATTTCATGGTGATATGATAACCGTTTGCGGGCTAAGTTCCATGACAGTCAAGGGGACCCTGCGCACCAAGCGTCCCGCTTAAGGAGCCGCTAAATCGCTGCCTCATTCATTTCGCCAGTGCGTATCCTCACGATCTGGTCAACACTGGTAACAAAAATCTTGCCATCGCCTATTTTGCCGGTGCGCGCAGCCTTGACTATGGCCTCGATGGCGCTGTCTACCTGTTTCTCGGCCAGTATAATTTCGATTTTTACCTTGGGTAGAAAGTCCACCACATATTCCGCGCCGCGATACAGTTCAGTATGGCCTTTCTGTCTGCCGAAGCCTTTCACTTCGGTGACCGTCAACCCGCTCACCCCTATTTCGTTGAGGGCTTCCCATACTTCGTCGAGTTTGAAGGGTTTGATGATGGCTTCGATTTTTTTCATGATGCGTTCCTTGGGTTGAATATTTCTGATGGCGGTTAAAATTCGTCTCGGTATTTCGATGTGATCGGATAGCGCCAGTCCTTGCCGAAGCCACGGCGGGTGATACGGATGCCAACCGGGGATTGGCGGCGCTTGTATTCGCTCACGCGAATGAGATGCACCACCCGCCGCACATCGGCTTCGGTAAAATTCATGCGCATGATTTCATGCAATGACAAATCGCGCTCCATGTAGGCTTCGATGATGGCGTCGAGCACTGCGTACGGCGGCAGGTTATCCTGATCAGTCTGGTTGGGGCGCAATTCGGCGGAAGGCGCACGCTGGATGACGCGCTCCGGGATCACCGCTCCCAAGCTGTTGCGGTAGTGGCAGAGCTGATACACCATGGTCTTGCTGATGTCCTTCAATACTGCAAAGCCGCCGGCCATATCGCCGTACAGGGTGCAGTAACCCACCGCCATTTCGGATTTGTTACCGGTAGTGAGCACGATCGAGCCGTATTTGTTCGATAGTGCCATCAGCAGGGTGCCGCGTATGCGCGCTTGCAGGTTCTCTTCGGTGGTATCCGCACTCCCGACTGTTGACAAGCCCTTGAATTCCTCCGCTAAGGTACCCAGGAATTGGTCGAATACCGGTTTGATGGGAAACTCGCTGTAACGTACCCCCAGCGTCTGGGCCATCAGGTACGCATCCTGCCGGCTGATGTCGGCGGTGTATGGCGACGGCATCATCACCGCCCGCACTTTGTCGGCACCCAGCGCATCCACCGCGATCGCCAGCGTCAGCGCCGAATCAACCCCGCCGGATAACCCCAGCAACACGCCGGGGAATTCATTCTTGCCGACATAATCCTGCACCCCGAGGCACAGTGCACGATAGATGCTTGCCTGCAGCACTTGCCGCGGCGTGATCTCCCCCGCTGCGGGTATGCCATTTTGCAGCTCGATCAGCCCAAGGGTTTCACTGAACTCATCAAACTGGTGAGTCAATTCACCTTTATTATTCATGGCAAATGAGGCGCCATCAAACACCAGCTCATCCTGCCCGCCCACCAGGTTGGCATAGACGATAGTCATAGCCGTCTCGCTGATGCGGCGGCGTATCAACTGGTAGCGCAGAGTCTGCTTGTCCATGTGATAGGGCGAGGCATTCAGCACCAGCAGCACATCGGCTCCTGCTTTCCTGGCACGGGTGGCCGCACCCTCTTCCCAGACATCAGCACAAATATTGATGCCGAATTTCGTGCCCGCCACATCGAAAACACACGGATCGGTGCCGGATTCGAAGTAGCGCTGCTCATCGAATACAGTGTAATTGGGCAACCTGTTCTTGTGATAGGTGGCAATGATCTGGCCGTCGCGTATCACTGAAGCGGCATTGTAAAGTCCGCTGTCGACAAGGTGCGGATGCCCCACCAGCAACGTGATGCCGGTTATTTTTTCGGCGAGATTTGCGAGCGTACTCTTGCATGCCTGATGGAATCCTTCGCGCAGCAGCAAATCTTCAGGCGGATAGCCGGACAGTGCCAGTTCCGGCGTGACGAGCAGTGCGGCTCCCATATCCCTGGCACGGCCAGCAAAATCGAGAATTTTTGCGGCATTGCCGGCGAGATCACCGACTGTGCAATTGATTTGAGCAATGGCGAGCTTCATGCAAGTTTCATAATGAGGGGAGGAGCTTCCGTAGTCGGCCTGCGCCAACAGCCTGCTGGATCATAGCAGAATATGCCTCCATTCGCGGATACTGGGCTGCGCCGGAATCTATTGACCGCCAGTCAGTTATATTCACCTCCATGTTAAAATTAACCAAGGCCGGAACAAAAATGTAGACGCGGCATGTCGTTGATATTCAAGGAAATATTTTATGGGCAATAACGTATTGTGATGCAACCCGGATTTTTAGAGGTGTCCTTATGAAATATTGCAGCAATTGCGGTACGCCGGTGGAGTTGCGTGTTCCCGCTGGCGACACCCTGCCGCGCTACGTGTGTCCCGCATGCGGCGTCATTCATTATCAGAATCCCAAAATGGTGGTGGGCTGCATCCCCGAATGGGAAGACAAGATACTGTTATGCCGCCGTGCCATCGAGCCACGTCATGGCTTGTGGACCTTGCCAGCGGGATTTATGGAAAATGCCGAAACTCTGGTTCAGGCCGCCGCACGTGAAACCCTGGAAGAAGCCAATGCCCGAGTGGAGATGGGTCCTCTCTATGCCATTTATAGTCTGCCGCATATCGACCAGGTGCACCTACTGTTTCGGGCGCGGCTGCTGGATCTGGATTTCAAACCCGGAATTGAAAGTCTGGAGGTTCAGCTTTTTGGCGAGACGGAGATTCCCTGGGACACACTGGCTTTCCGCGTCATTCGCGAACCGTTGCAACGCTACTTCGAGGAACGCCGCCAAGGTCAATGGGGTTTCCACATGGGTACGATAGCAGCGGAGCAGAAATGATCTTTAGCGGCCTACGCAGGCAGCAGAGGGAGCGCTACTCCAACCGCACCATTCTGGAACGCGCCAGCGGCGGGTTGTTGGCAAAATAACGCTTGATGCCGGCGAGCATCGCTTCGGCCATTTTGTCCTGATAGGCTGTATCTTTCAGTCTCTTTTCTTCCTCGGGGTTGCTGATGAATGCGGTTTCCACCAGGATCGAGGGAATATCGGGAGATTTGAGTACGGCAAATCCTGCCTGCTCCACTTCATTTTTATGCAGGTGGTTGATATCGCCGATCTCCGCGAGCACCTCCCGGCCGAGCTTGAGACTGTCGTTGATGGTTGCGGTCTGCGACAAATCCAGCAGGGTTTGCTTGAGGTAGTGATCCTTGACGTCAAGATTGACCCCGCCGATCAGATCCGCGTCATTTTCCTTTTTCGCCAGCCAGCGGGCGGCAGCCGAAGTCGCGCCACGCTCGGATAGCGCGAACACCGACGAGCCGCGTGCATGCGGCTTGATGAAAGCATCGGCGTGAACCGATACGAACAGATCGGCATTCAACTGGCGCGCCTTGGTGAGACGCATGGGCAGCGAGATGAAATAATCCCCGTCCCGCGTCAATGCCGCGCGCATGTTGGGTTCTTTGTCTATCTTGGCTTTGAGTTTCTGGGCGATGGCCAGCGTGATGTCTTTCTCCTGGGTGCCGCTGCGGCTTATTGCCCCAGGATCCTCGCCACCGTGGCCTGGGTCAATTGCAATGATGATAAGTCGTCTTACCTCCGGCTTGGTTTTTCCGCCAGTCTCACTGCTTCTGCCAGCCTTGTCCTGGGGTTTTACCTCGGGTCTGATGTCGGCAGTGTCGCCAGTCTGCGGCGTCATCGTCGCATTCTCGCTTAGCAGTGCCATCAGCGGGTCGAGCGGGATGGCCGGATAAATATCCAGCACCAGCCGGTAGCCGTAACTGGCCACAGGCTTGAGTTCGAATGCTTGCGGTGCGACTTCGGTTTTGAGATCCAGCACCAGCCGCAGCACACCCGGCTTGAAACGGCCGATCCGCAGTGCGCGGATATACGGATCGGCCGCGCTGATTTTACCCGGCAGATTTTCCAGTTCTGAAGTAAGCGTGATGTCTTCCAGATCAACCACCACCCGATCCGGGTTCTTCAGTATGCTCAGGGAATATTGAATCGGTGTGACCGATTCCAGCGTGATGCGGGTGTATTCCGCTGCCGGCCAGACGCGGGCGGCACTGATGGTCGTATCGGCAACAGCAGCATTGCCGCACAGCAGTAGTGCCCCTGCCCCCGCCAGCGACAAGAGTGTGCGCAGTGCCGAAAAAAATGAAGAACTGCGGCGAATAGATGCTGCCGTGATCAGGAGTGTGTTGGAGTTTGCCAATGTTTCAAACACTGTCTGCCCGCCTCCGTACCCGCTTGAATTTCAACGTTGCGGCCCGTTTCGGTGATGCCGAGAAGAATCTCTAAATCTGCTGTAGGCAACAGCCCACGCGCTTTTTCAGGCCATTCCACCAGACAGATTGACTCCGCGTTGAAATATTCGCGGAAACCTGCGTCTTCCCATTCGATCGGATCATTGAAACGATAGAAATCAAAGTGATAGAAGTATAACCTAGAAATTTTGTAAAGTTCAACCAAATTATAGGTAGGACTCTTCACTTTTCCCTGATAACCCAGGCCGCGCAAGATGCCGCGGGCCAGCGTGGTCTTGCCGGCGCCAAGATTGCCGCGCAGGAAAACGATCAGGCCAGGATGCAATACTGCTGCGATTTCTGCGCCTAATGCCAGCGTTGCGGCTTCATCCGCAAGATGATGTATCACAGCAGAGCCGGTATGATGAGAACTATGCAAGAAAGTATTTCCAAAAATCCGTCACAAGATTTCGTCGCGCTGGCGGTTGCGATCAAAGCCTGGGGCAGAGAACTTGGCTTTCAGGATATTCGCATCGCCGATGCCGCTGCCGATATGTCGCAGGCTGAAGCAGGCCTGCGCGAGTGGCTCAACCAGGGCCACCACGGCGAGATGGATTATATGGCAAAACACGGCAACCGCCGCACCCGTCCGGCGGAACTCGTGCCTGATACGCTGCGCGTGATCTCGGTGCGCATGAATAACACGCCGCCTGCAGCGAAAGACAGCTGGGAGGTGATGCAGGATGGCACCAGGGCGTTCATTTCCCGCTACGCGCTGGGCCGCGATTATCACAAGGTACTGCGCGCGCGCCTGCAGAAACTGGCCGATAAAATCACTGCGGAAGTAGGACCTTTCAACTACCGCGTGTTCACTGACAGCGCACCGGTAATGGAAGTGGAGTGGGCGCAGAAATCCGGCCTTGGCTGGCGTGGCAAGCATACGTTGCTGCTTTCCCGCGCAGCGGGGTCGCTGTTTTTTCTGGGCGAGGTGTATACCAACTTGCCTCTGCCGGTAGATAGCGCCGCTGGCAATTATTGCGGCAGTTGCAGCAAATGCATCGACATTTGCCCCACCCAGGCCATCATCGCGCCTTATCGGCTGGATGCACGACGCTGCATTTCCTATCTCACCATCGAACATAAGGGCAGCATTCCGGAAATGCTGCGCCCCCTGATCGGCAACCGGGTATACGGCTGTGACGATTGCCAGTTGATCTGCCCGTGGAACAAGTTCGCCGCAATCACCGGTGAAGACGATTTCGCCGTGCGCAACGGCCTGGATGATGTTTCTCTGGTTGAACTATTTGGCTGGAGCAAGGAGCAGTTCGAAGCTGCGCTTGCCGGCAGCCCGATACGCCGCATCGGCCATGAGCAGTGGTTACGCAATCTGGCGGTTGGGCTGGGCAACGCGCCATCGTCCACGGCAGTGATCAGTGCATTGCAGGCGCGGCGCGACGATGTTTCAGCGCTGGTGCGCGAGCATGTGCAGTGGGCACTGCTGCGGCACAAATCTCCACCATGACCCGAGGAATCGGCAGACGGTATCTGAACCGCAACAACAGCAGCCGGGGGTGCACGTGACCCGGTTGCTTAATGCAACTGCAGTCTGCTCACGATTTCCGCCGCCGGCAGCGGTTTGCTGAAATAATATCCCTGGAAACGGCCGCATCCCTGCCGGGTCAGAAAGTCCAACTGCTCCTCGGTTTCGACGCCCTCGGCCAGCACTTTCATTTTCAGGCTGCGGGCCAT
>CAMAPK010000033.1 GCA_945860135.1 Nitrosovibrio sp. Nv4 | reverse complement strand
CGGGGGGCAAAAATTGCTTCATAAGTAATACAATGAATGGGTCGACTGGAAATTAAATGACCCTGCAAACCAAAAATCTGACCCTGCAATATCCCGGCAAGCTGTTGTGCCGCGATTTGAATCTCACCGTTAATTCCGGTGAGTGCTGGGCCATCCTCGGCCAGAATGGCTGCGGCAAAACTACCTTGATGCATGCGCTGGGCGGTTTGCATCCCGTCGATAGCGAGGGTGCAGGCAGCGTGACAGTGGCGGGAAAAGCACCACAAGCCTGGTCGCGGCGCGAACTTGCCTGCAAGCTCGGCATCATGTTGCAGGAGGAGCCTGGCGAGTTCTGGGGCAATGTGCTGGAATACGTACTGCTGGGGCGGCATCCGCATGTCAGAAACCTGTTCGGCTGGGAGGCAGTTGACCAGGATATTGCGCTGCAGGCTGTCGAGCGCATGGAATTGACTGCTCTTGCCCAGCGTCCGCTGGTTACGCTTTCCGGCGGGGAGCGCCAGCGCGCGCGCATCGCCTTGCTGCTTGCCCAGTCGCCGCAGTGCTATCTGCTGGATGAACCGCTGCAACATCTCGACCTGCGGCATCAACTTTCCACCATGACGTTGTTCAGGGAACTGGCCTTGCAAGGTAGTGCGGTAATGATGGTGCTGCATGATATTACCTGGGCCAGCCGATATTGCGACCATGTGCTGATGCTGTTCGACAATGGCCGCACCCTCGCCGGGAGCACGGAAGAAATACTCAGCCGCTCCAATCTGGAGACGCTCTACCAATGCAGTCTGGAGGAGTCCGGCACAGGCAGCGCGCGCCATTTCGTGCCGGGAATGGTGACGGGTGTATAATTCACAGCTTGATGCCTACCTCATTGCGTAATGATCCGTAAACTTCTTCATCGCGTTTTCAAGCGCAAGCCATCCGCTTCTGTTTCCGCCTCCACCGCTTCCGGCACCAGGCTGCACATTATCCCGCGCAAGCAACATGGCATTTCCCGCAATCACATCAGTCCCTGTGCATTGAAAGTCACGGCAGAGCTGCAGCAGGCAGGGTATTCCGCTTTCGTGGTGGGCGGGGCGGTACGCGACCTGCTTCTGGGGTTGGAGCCGAAGGATTACGATGTCGCCACCAATGCCACGCCCGAGGACGTGCGCGCCGTGTTTCGCCGTTCGCGCATCATCGGCCGCCGCTTTCGCCTGGTGCATGTGATGTGTGGCGCTGAAACGGTGGAAGTGTCTACTTTCCGTGGCAATTCCTCCCCTGATGAGGATGAAGGGGCGGCAGCAAAAAAGCATGCCGACGAGCACGGACGCCTATTGCGCGATAATGTATTCGGCAGTCAGGAAGAGGACGCAGTGCGGCGTGACTTTACCGTCAACGCATTATTTTATGATCCTGCCAACGAAGAAATCTGGGATTACCTGAATGGTTACGATGACATCAAGGCAAAACGGCTGCGCATCATCGGCGACCCCTTGCTGCGTTATCGTGAAGATCCGGTACGCATGCTGCGTGCGGTACGGCTGGCAGCCAAGCTCGAAATGCAGGTTGATGCCGCCAGCGCTGCTCCCATCGGCGATCTGGCTCCGCTGTTGCGCAATGTGCCACCGTCGCGGCTGTTTGATGAGATGCTGAAATTGCTGCTGTCCGGCCACGCATTGGCCTGCGTGGTGGACTTGCGCGCGCGCGGGCTGCACCACGGTTTGCTGCCGATGCTGGATGTCATACTGGAGCAGCCATTGGGCGAGCGTTTCATTACACTCGCGCTCAAAAACACCGACGAACGCGTACGGCAGGAAAAGCCGGTGTCTCCCGGCTTTCTGTTTGCGGCACTGTTATGGCACGAGGTGCTGGCGCAATGGAATAGCCGACAGGCTGCGGGAGAAAAACCCATGCTTGCGTTGCAGCAGGCAATGGACGATGTGCTGGCAGTACAGGATAAAGAGCTGGCAATTCCGCGCCGCTATGATGCCATCATGCAGGAAATCTGGGTGATGCAGCCACGCTTTCTGGGGCGCGGAGGGCGCAGGCCGTTTCGCCTGCTGGAACACCCGCGCTTTCGCGCCGCTTATGACTTCATGCTGCTGCGCTGCGAAAGCGGCGAGATGGATGCAGAACTGGGTCAGTGGTGGGAGACGTTCCAGCGAGTCAGTGCCGGTGAACGTGAAGCCATGCTGCTCAAGGACGAAGTACCAAAGAAACGCAGAAAACGCCGCCGCCGTCCCGAAGCTGTGACTGACGCTGGCGCCAGTCCCGACAGTTCAGACGCGGACGCGGTGATATCTTGACATCAGGCACCAAAGCGCAAGCGCTTTGCCATGCTTTTATTGCACTGGGCAGCAACCTGGCTAACCCGGCACTGCAGGTGCGGCGGGCTTTTGCCGAACTGTCCCAGCTACCTGCCAGCCGTTTGTTGAATTGCTCCGCGATTTATCGCAGCGCGCCGGTGGGGCGGCTTGATCAGCCCGATTTCATCAACGCCGTGGCGCAGATCGAAACCAGTCTCGCGCCGCATGATCTGCTCAAAGCCCTGCTTGAGATCGAGCATCGCTGCGGACGCGTGCGCACATCGCTCAATGCTCCGCGCATTCTGGATCTGGATCTGCTGCTGTATGCTGATCTGCAATGCCACGAACCCGGTTTGACCCTGCCACATCCGCGCATGCACCAACGGGCATTCGTATTGCAGCCGCTGCTGGAAATCGCACCGGATTGCTGTATCCCCGGGCATGGTGCGGTGGCTGAATTGCTGGCCGCATGTGCCGGGCAGCGGCTCGAACGAGAGTAGCCATAGTGAAGCTGGAAAAGTATCGATACATCGTGGTTGAGGGTCCGATAGGCGTGGGCAAGACCAGTCTGGCCCAGCGTCTGGCGCATCATCTGAACAGCGCGTTGTTGCTGGAGAAACCTGCCGAGAATCCGTTTCTCGAGAAGTTCTACAGCGATATTCCGCGTTACGCACTGCCGACACAATTGTTCTTTCTGTTCCAACGCGCTGCGCAGGTACAGGGCCTGGCGCAACTGGACATGTTCGCCCAGGCGACCGTGAGCGATTTCCTGCTCGACAAGGATCAACTGTTCGCCGGGCTAACGCTGAGCGATGCCGAGCATGAACTCTATCAGCAGATTTACCGTCACCTGCAACCCCAGGCTCCGCAGCCCGATCTGGTGATTTATTTGCAGGCTTCTCCCGATACCCTGGTGGAACGCGTAAAGCGGCGAGGCAGCACTTTCGAGAAAAGCATTTCCGAGGATTATCTATGGCGGCTGGCTGAAACCTATACCCGGTTTTTTTATCAGTATGAAACTGCACCGGTGATGATCGTCAACAGCGAGAATCTCAATTTTGTTGATAACCAGGAGGATTTTGATTTATTGTTGCAGCGACTGGAGCAAATGCGCGGTCCACGGGAATATTTCAACCGCGGATAGGGAGCTTCTGAACAAATCCTCCGCCGCACTCGCGTGGGCTTTGCTCAGAGAATTCTCAGGAGGTCAATGATGCGAACCACACTAAGTACATTGCAGAAAATGCGCAGCGATGGCGAGAAAATCGCCATCGTCACCTGCTATGACGCGAGTTTCGCGACAGTGCTGGAAAATGCCGGCGTCGATATCCTGCTGGTGGGTGATTCGCTGGGCAACGTGCTGCAAGGCGAAGAGACCACGCTGCCGGTGACACTGGACGACATGATCTATCACACCCGCTGCGTGGTGCGCGGATCGAGCAAGGCGTTCATCATGGCCGACATGCCTTTTGGCACTTCGCAGATCACACCGGAAGACACTTTCGAAAATGCTGCCGAACTCATGGCGGCAGGTGCCAACATGGTCAAGATAGAAGGCGGCTGCATCATGGCGGAAACGGTCGAGTTTCTTACCCAGCGCGGTATCCCGGTATGTGCCCATATCGGCTTGACGCCGCAATCGGTACACCAGCTGGGCGGCTATAAGCTGCAGGGCGAGAGCGATCATCAGGCGAAACAATTGATGACAGATGCGGTGGTACTGGAAAAAGCCGGTGCAGGCATGCTGCTGATGGAAGTCGTTCCGGCCGCGCTCGCCAAGAAAATCACCAGGAAACTTTCCATTCCCACCGTTGGCATCGGCGCCGGTGCGGATTGCTCGGCACAGGTACTGGTGCTGTATGACATGCTGGGCATCTACTCGGGCAAGAAAGCCAGATTCATGAAGAATTTTATGGCCGGCGCGGGCAGCATCCAGGCAGCGGTGGAAACCTATGTCAAGGAAGTGAAAGCCGGAAGGTTTCCCGGGCCGGAACATAGTTTCTGAGCAATTGTGGAGATCATCACCGACATCCCGGCGCTACGTGCACGCCTCCAGCGCGAATCTGCCATTGCTTTTGTTCCGACCATGGGCAACCTGCACGAAGGTCATTTGTCGCTGGTGCGGCTTGCGCAGCAGAAAGCGGATTGCGTGGTGGCCAGCATATTCGTAAACCGCCTGCAATTCGCGCCATCCGAGGATTTCGCTCAATATCCGCGCACCCTGGCAGATGACTGTAAGCTGTTGCGGGACCAAGGTGTCAACGTGGTATTCGCCCCTGATGAGAAGGATATTTATCCGGAACCGCAGGAGCTTTTGCTGGAGCCGCCGCCGCTGGCGAATACGCTGGAAGGTGAATTCCGTCCCGGATTCTTTCGTGGTGTGATGACAGTGGTGCTGAAACTGCTCAATATCGTGCAGCCTCAAGTGGCGGTGTTCGGCAAAAAAGATTATCAGCAGTTGCAGCTTGTGCGTGCAATGGTGCGGCAATTGAATTTGCCGCTGGAAATCATCGCAGGCGAAACTGCGCGCGCGTCCGACGGGCTGGCCTTGAGTTCACGCAACCGCTACCTGAGCAGTGAGGAGCGCGCCGAAGCGGTGCGCCTGCATCGAGTCCTGTCCAAGATAAAGCACGCAGTAGGGGCGGGCAACAGGAATTTTCCGCAGTTATGCAGGAACGCACGCGAGAATCTTGCCAGCCACGACTGGGAAGTTGATTACATCGCATTGCAGCAACGCGACACCCTGGCTCCGGCAAGGGCGGATGACTCGGATCTGGTGGCACTGGCAGCGGCCCGGTTGGGCAAAACCCGGTTGATCGACAATCTAGAGATATCCGCCGGAGCCTGAATCAGGAGATTCCTGTATGTCCCATATTTTATTTGGGACAGTTTGCGATGCACCGCTCTTCCACGGTTTTCTTGCCGCCGCAACTCAGGAAGCAGGCGTCCTGGACGGATTGGCAGCCGCATTCCACCTCGCATTGCTCGTAGCGCAGCCGATCATATTCCCTCCTGCGGTCAGGCCGGATCGGCGGCGCGGGTGAGTAAAAATAAGGAGAGGAATACCCCATCCCGTACCAAGGGGAGCCGCCCCATCCCCAACCCGGACCCCATCCCCAAGGGTAGCCGCCCCAGCCCCAGGCGGAGCGTCCCCAGCCCAAAGATTGGTAGAAGCGGGAACTGTTCAGTTGCTGACGGTAGCTACTGGATTCGCTTTCAAAGCGCTTGACCGCTTCATCGTAGCGTTGTTCTGCCAGGGGTTCGATACGCTGCAGGCATGCCTGGTAAGTGGACGTGCAGCTTTGCTGGCATGCCGCCAGTTGTTGCGTACAGTTTCCCAGGCAAACGATGCCGGCAGGATCGGTCGGTGGTTCATAACGGTGAGTGATCTGATAGCGCGGCTCAAAGCTGGCACAGCCAAACAAAACAGCGGTCAGAATGGTCAGGATGATGGCACGCAAGGGTGGAAGCATGGTTATCCTCTCATCAGTATGGTTTCACGATTGATCGTCTGAGGAATCAACTGGAATCAGGGATTCAATAATCTCCGGGTAATTATAATCCTATCGCCCCCGCACAAAATTTTCCTGTCAATGAGTATCCTGTGCGATCATCATGCGGATTCATGCAGCGTTTGAGTCGGAGCCCCCTTCAACAGCCAGAGACAGGACTTGTCATGCCAATTAAATCCCGCATTCGCACCATTCCGCATTATCCCCACCAAGGGATCATGTTTCGCGATATCACCACGCTGCTGAAAGACCCGGTCGGGTTGCGCGCGACCATTCAGGAGATTGCCGGCCGCTACCGGGAAATGAAGATCGACAAGGTGGCCGGTATCGAATCGCGCGGTTTTATCGTCGGTGCCCCGGTCGCCTACCAGCTTAACCTGGGTTTCATCCCGATACGCAAGAAAGGTAAGCTGCCTGCGGCAACGGTCGGGCGTGACTATCAACTGGAATACGGCAGCGATCGCATCGAGATACATGTGGATGCGATCCAGCCGGGTGACCGGGTATTGCTGGTGGACGATCTCATCGCCACCGGTGGCACGGCGGAAGCCGCCGCCGGGTTGATACAGGAGATGGGTGGAGAAGTGGTGGAATGCTGTTTCGTGATCGACCTGCCCGATGTGGGCGGCAGGGCGCGGCTGGAGAAACTGGGGCACAAGGTATTTGCATTGTGTGAATTCAGCGGTGATTGAGACAGCAGCCAGAATCTACCCGCCGGGCTCCGGGCGAAAGGAATCGGCCACTATTTCGCCAATGATTCAAGGCAACCGGTCAGCCGTTTGATTTCCTCTTCCGCACGAACTTGTGGGGTGATGTCGTATTGCACGCCCAGGTAATAGAGCAATTTGCCATTGGAATCAAACAGCGGCGTAATCGCCAGCTGGTTATAAAACAGCTCGCCACTTTTCCGGTAGTTTCTGAGCGTGACCTCAACTGGCTGACGGCTCTTGATTGCTTCCCGCAAGCGCGGCAGGTCTTCCTGATCGTGATCCGTGCCTTGCAGGAAACGGCAGTTCTTTCCTATGGTTTCTTCCTGGCTATAACCTGTAACGGTCTCGAAAGCCTTGTTTACATATACGAGCGGCATGTCCTCCAGATCGGGATCGGACAGAGTTACGCCATTGACGCAGGAATCCAGTATTTTGGTCAGGATCTGCGGGATCAACCCGGGATCTTTTTCAACTATGAAAGTAGTCATTACTTTTCTCCAATATTAATTTGATGGTCTGACAGCCTGCTAAAAATCGTATGTATAAACTCAAGAATCAGGGTGCCGCAGGCTCGGCAATCTCGTTCTCGACCAGTTGCTTGATATTCCTCACGGTTCTCTCGGTGCCATCCTGTACCGCTAGACGGACGAGTTTCTCGAACGGTTTCATGTAGAGTTCCAGCCTGAGCAGTTCGAAAGTAAAAGTGATGCGGCTCTCCGTCGTGGAACTGGCCGGCTCCAGCATATAATCACAGCGAAAGGGATTGGAGGTGCCTTCAAAGCAAATGCGCCTGCCCGGCTGAAAAGCCGTGACCTTGAAAGTTGATTCCGAGCGATTGCCCTGATCGACGCGCACCTGACGGCACATGGTGCCGATTTTCACCGGACCCTCGGTCAGAGATTTCAAGTCGAGAACCTCCGGTGACCAGCGTGGATAATTCCTGAGAAAGTCAGCGCCGACAAAATTAAAAACATCATCGCATGGACGCTGAATTACCGCACCGGCTTTACCGGTAACCTGTATGTCTTTAAGCAAACCGAACATAGAGCTGTCTCCCGCAGTGGTATTTGTTCAAATCAGATAAGTATCTATTCCTGTCAGCAATAAATCGTATTGAGCCGCCACCACTTCCTTGATCACCAATGCTGGAATGCCACTGACCACGTTGCCCTCCAGCGCCAGCCAGCCCACCGCATCTGTCGGTCCGAGATTGACGACATACCCCAGATCGCGGTGCAAATAGGGTTCAAGGAATTTTAGCGTCCCAGAGTGCCGCAGAATGTTGCGCGCCGCCAGCTTGCCTTTGCGCACTGCAGACTGTGCCGTCATGGTGTTGGAGCCGTAGGAATGATAGCTGGAGCAGTCGCCCGCAGTGAAAATATTTTGTAACGGCTCGTGATCAGCCAGCACTTGCCCGAAGGCATTGGCGGCAAGCAGGTTGTCCGGTTTCTTGCCGAGGAACAGGAACGATAGCGCGGAAGGCAAAGCGAATTGCCGTGCGCTTTCCTTTTCTTCCAGCAGAATCTCGCCACCTTCCTGTCTGCGGTAAAGTGTGTCGGGATGGAAATCGATACCCAGGTCATTCATGCGTGTCTGGGTATAGCTGGAAAAACCCTCGGGAAATTGCTTGAGTACCCGCTCCCCGCTGTCAATCAAGCGCAGCTTGCTGGTGATCTTGCGCCGCCGCAGGAAATGAGCGATTTCAAACAGGAACTGAATTCCGGTTGCACCCCCGCCGATCACCGAGATGGGCTGCGCGTCCACATCGCTTGCGTCCAGACGGCTGTTCAATATCTCCGTGCCGCTGCTGGTCATGAAATCCTGCAGGACGATGACGTTCTCAGTCGGCTCCACCTGCTTCCCGGCGGCACCCGATGCGATCAGAAGATAGTCGAACTCCAGGGTCTGGTCATTGAGAGTAATGCGCTTGTCGTTCTGCCATTGCTGCAGGGTACTTTCCTGCGGGATCAGTTCGGCGCAGACATGATGGCAGCCAAAACGGCGTTCCAGAGCGGAGAAGGGTACCAGCACATCCTCCAGCGGATAGCGGAAGGTCTCGTGCAGATGGGTGATCTTGACATGCTGGGAACGGGGATCGACGATGGTGATGTCGGCTTCCGGCATATGCCGCAACAGCGTGGTCATGGCGGCAATTCCCGCATAACCGCCTCCCACGATCACAATCTTGAGTTGTTTGTTTCCAGGTACGTAAAACGGCAGAAAAGCCACAATTTTTCCTAAAATTCGCGAGCGGCGCTCATTATCGGGAAGAGTAGCATAACTTTCCAGCAAGAACAGTGCGCTTCGGATTTGGTTTGGTTGCTGGTTAGCCGAATACCATGAGCTTCACGGAATTTTCTGCGGCGACCAATTCTCCAGTGCCCATTGCCAGAAGGATGCAACGTTGCTTTCAGCCAGCTCCGCCGGCGGTGTCTGGCCGAGAAAGCGCACCGCTGCGACCAATTGCACTACCGGCCTGGATACATCAACGGCGGCTGCCTGGGTCTGTTTGCTGAGTTTCTCACCTTGAGCGTTGGTCACCACCGGCAGGTGCATGTATGCCGGTGTTGGGTAACCCAGCAACTGTTGCAGGTAAATCTGGCGCGGGGTCGAATCCAGCAAATCCACGCCGCGTACCACATGGGTGACGCCTTGCGCGGCATCATCTGTCACCACCGCCAATTGGTAGGCGTAGATGCCGTCGGCCCGGCGCAACACGAAATCACCGGTGGCACTCGCCAGTTGCTGCCGGATCGGGCCGCGCAGGGCATCTCTGAATTCGATCGGATCATCATGGGTCAACACCCGCCGCAGTGGAAGAACGCTTGCCAGCGGATCGGCCGCCCCGGCAGGTGCCGGGGTAAACCGGGCCGTCTATGCCGCTGATGCTGGAATCAGCAATTTCCTTGCGGCTGCAGGCGCAAGGGTAGAGCAGGCCCTGTTGTTCGAGTGCGGCAAGTGCAGACTGATAAACTTCGTTGCGTTGACTTTGGTAGATCACCTCGTCATCCCACTCCATCCCCAGCGCTTCGAGCGTAGCCAGAATTTCCCTGGCTGCGCCCGCGACCTCGCGCGGCGGGTCCAGATTTTCGATCCTGACCAGCCACTCGCCCTGGCGCGATCTGGCTTCCAGATAGCTGCCCACGGCAGCGACCAGCGAGCCGAAATGCAACGGGCCGGTGGGGGAGGGGGCGAAACGGCCGCGATAGTTGGGCAAGGTAGTGTTCCAGTCAGGTGCCATAACGCAAGAATACCAGAGCTATCGTCGGAGGAGCGCACAGCGGAATCGAACAAAACCAGCCTGCGCGGTGGACGCGGACGGCAACTCCGTGCACAATGACGCAATTGAGCAATGATGCAAATACAGCAGCAAGATGGCGTTTGTGGCGGCAAAGCATGCACAGCGACCTTGCAGTATATTCGTTGATTCATAACTGTTTTCTATGGCGGGCCTCCCCGCATTGCACGGTAGTGAACCTGGTCAGGTCCGGAAGGAAGCAGCCACAGCTATTTCTTGCAAGTGCCGGGGGTTAGGCTCGCCACCCTTTTTGACAAGTAGACCTGGTCTATTCTGCAGCCAACCAACATCGTGTCCCTAACCCAAGTCCTTGCGCGCAAGTGGCGCCCCAAGAGCTTCTCCGAGCTGACCGGACAGGATCACGTGGTCAAGGCGCTGACCAATGCGCTGGAGCGCAAACGTCTGCACCATGCCTACCTGTTCACCGGCACGCGCGGCGTCGGCAAAACCACCATTGCGCGCATCCTGGCCAAGGCGCTCAACTGCGAAACCGGCATCACCTCCACCCCTTGCGGTAAATGCGCTGCCTGCACTGAAATAGACGGCGGGCGTTTCGTCGATCTGATCGAGCTGGATGCCGCTTCCAACACCCAGGTGGACAACATGCGCGAGCTGCTGGAAAACGCGCTTTACGCTCCCACCTGTGCGCGCTACAAGGTTTACATCATCGACGAAGTGCACATGCTCTCCAAATCGGCTTTCAATGCCATGCTGAAAACCCTGGAAGAGCCGCCGGATCATGTCAAGTTCGTGCTTGCCACCACCGATCCGCAGAAAATCCCGGTCACCGTGCTGTCGCGCTGCCTGCAATTCAATCTGAAGCAGATTCCACCGTCGCTGATCGCCGCGCATCTCAAGCACGTGCTGGAGCAGGAGCAGATAAGCGGCGATGCCATGGCGCTGCAATTGCTGGCGCGGGCGGCGCAGGGCAGCATGCGCGATGCGCTGAGCATGCTGGATCAGGCGATTGCTTTCGGCGAAGGCACGGTTGCAGAAACCTCGGTGCGTTCCATGCTGGGCGCCATCGATCAAGGTTACCTATATGACTTGCTGGATGCGCTGGCGCAGAGAGACGGAGTGCAGATGCTGGCGCTGGCCGATGCGATGGAGGCACGCAGCCTGTCGTTCGATGCAGCTTTGCAGGATCTGGCAGCGCTGTTGCATCGTCTTGCGCTGGCACAGACCGTGCCGCAGGCGATCGGCGAGGATGTGCCGGAGCGTGAACGGATTTTCGCGCTAGCAAAAATTTTTGCACCGGAAGAAATCCAGTTGTTTTATCAGGTTGCATTGCATGGCCGCAGCGACCTGAGCCTGGCGCCGGATGAATACGCCGGTTTCACCATGACGCTGATGCGCATGCTGGCTTTCATGCCTGGGGATGCAGCAGCCGGCGGTGCGCGTAAAGCAGACACGGTTGCCGGTACAGTTACCAGCACCAAGTCGCCGCCCGCTGCAATTCGACAGAGCCCCTCCGCCACGCCGCCGCCAGCAGCCGCACCAGTCGCAGCGACACCGGACGCAACCGCGACTGCAATTCCATTCGACGGTGACTGGCCGGCACTGGCGAGCCAGTTGAAATTGAGTGGCATGACGAGAATGCTGGCGCAGAACTGCGAAGTAAAGAATTTCTCTGCGGATGGAATCGAACTGTGCGTACCGGAACCCCACCGCCATCTGCTGGAGAAAGCCTACCAGGACAAGATGAAAGCTGCACTGAGCGAGTATTACGGCAAGCCGGTGCGGTTGAAATTTTCCGTGGGCAGCATCACCGGCATGACGCCCGCAGAACTGGAGAGTCGTGAAAAACAGGCCAAGCAATCGCAGGCCATTGCCGCCATCGAGACCGACCCATTCGTGCGCGAACTGGTGGAGAATTTCGACGCAAAGCTGATCGCTTCCTCGATCAAACCCATTCAATAGCGGAGGTAGAAAATGATGAAAGGCGGCTTGGGCAACCTGATGAAACAGGCCCAGCAAATGCAGGAAAACATGAAGAACAT
>CAMAPK010000032.1 GCA_945860135.1 Nitrosovibrio sp. Nv4 | reverse complement strand
CGCGCCAGCAGGATGTGTTCGCGTGTCTGCGGCATCGGGCCGTCAGCGGCCGATACCACCAGGATGGCGCCGTCCATTTGCGCGGCACCGGTAATCATGTTCTTGACGTAGTCGGCGTGCCCGGGGCAGTCAACGTGCGCATAGTGGCGCTTCTGCGTCTCGTATTCGACGTGGGCGGTGTTGATGGTGATGCCGCGGGCTTTTTCTTCCGGGGCCGAGTCAATCTGGGCGTAGCTCTTCGCTTCACCACCAAATTTCTTCGACAACACCATCGTAATCGCCGCGGTCAGCGTGGTCTTGCCGTGATCCACGTGGCCGATCGTGCCTACGTTTACGTGCGTCTTCGTCCGCTCAAATTTGCTCTTTGCCATGATGATTTCCTTTTTAAAGCACTTTTAGCATCTTACTATTTAAATACCTATGGAGCCCATGGCCAGGATTGAACTGGCGACCTCTCCCTTACCAAGGGAGTGCTCTGCCACTGAGCTACATGGGCAAGCACTGTTGCTGCTTGAATAACAACCTTACTGACAAGCTTCTTCTTCAACTTCAAATCTGGAGCGGGTGAAGGGAATCGAACCCTCGTCGTAAGCTTGGAAGGCTTCTGCTCTACCATTGAGCTACACCCGCGTCTAGCAATCAATTCGGATAGAAGCAACAAAACTAACTGATTACAGAACCAGCTATCGCCCCCCAACTGCTTTCATTACGGTTATCAACAGCCTCGCAGATATCCGGTCCCTGTTTGGTGGAGGGGGACGGATTCGAACCTTCGAAGGCAGAGCCGTCAGATTTACAGTCTGATCCCTTTGACCGCTCGGGAACCCCTCCAAACGAAACCAGCAATTGTGAAGGTATTGTACTGATAAGTCAATGTACATTTTGCAGCTTCTGGAGCCCGCCCTGACATGCCAAAAACATATAACGAGATAAGGAGCCACTGCACAAATCTTCCGTGGAGCACGTTGTACGTCCTCGCCTTTCGTGCACCCCCTCCCGCAAAGCCGTCGTCGCGCCCGCGTGGGATTTGCTCAGTAGCTCCTTAAGCAGTTTTAATGTTATCGTCATACGACAACAAAATCATTCATGTATCACCAGTGCATCGTGGGTAATTTCAACAAATCGATGTGAAGCAAAAGCCGCTTCAATTCCGGATAAATTGGTACGCAACAATTTCTCCAAGTTCACATTGGCGATGTTTCCTGTAGAAATCAGCAATAGCTGCGGCTCACCGGTAAGCAAAAATGACTGTACAAAATCGTTATCCTTGCTCACCACGACACGCCCTTCGCGCGCAGCATAAGAGATGACCTCGCTATCCGGTGTACGGTTGCCCAGCGGTAAATCCAGCGTATGCAACACATCATGCTCTGCCTCAGCCAGCCAACTGACAAAACGTCGAGGCAGTTGTGCATCAACCAGAAACTTCATGCGGCCAAATGCTCCAGCCGCTTAATATGCGTTAGGCGCGCGGCATATGATAGTGCCGCAAGAATATCTTCACGTTCCAAATCCGCATAGTCAGCTAGAATCTCCTCAGTACTCATGCCGCTGGCTAACCACTCCAGGATATTTTCCACCGGATAGCGCAATCCACGAATGCAAGGCTTACCATGACAAACTGTCGGATCAATCGTAATGCGTTGATTCATTTTTGTTATCTCCTTTCTGCCAAAAGCAAACCTACCTCAGCCACATCGCCAGTTTATACCGCCGTTACATAAAGTGTCTTTTTAAACATAATCAGAATTGTCCCTAAATCACAAGGTCTCATGCAGCATTCCGAGTTGGTGTCGAATGTCCTCGATGGCACAATTTTGGCACATCAGGGAAAAAGAAGGGATCAGCAGATACGCTAACCCTTTGACTAATGGTGGGTCTGGTTGGACTCGAACCAACGACCAAGGGATTATGAGTCCCCTGCTCTAACCGACTGAGCTACAGACCCGATTCAGGCACTAGATGCGAAAGGCTGATCAGCCCTCGGTATCAAGGAAACTGCGCAAGCGTTCGGAGCGCGAGGGGTGACGCAACTTGCGTAGCGCCTTGGCCTCGATCTGGCGAATGCGCTCACGAGTCACGTCAAACTGTTTACCGACTTCTTCCAAGGTGTGGTCGGTGTTCATTTCGATACCGAAACGCATACGCAGCACTTTGGCTTCGCGTGGCGTCAAAGAATCCAGGATATCTTTGGTGACGTCGCGCAAACTGGCGTAAACCGCAGCATCCGCCGGTGCCATCGTGGTCGAATCCTCTATGAAATCACTCAGGTGGGAATCCTCATCGTCACCGATGGGCGTTTCCATGGAAATCGGCTCCTTGGAAATCTTGAGGATTTTGCGAATTTTCTCCTCCGGCATTTCCATTTTCTGCGCCAGCAGCGCGGGCTCCGGCTCCTGCCCGGTTTCCTGCAGAATCTGGCGCGAAATGCGGTTCATCTTGTTGATGGTCTCGATCATGTGCACCGGGATGCGAATGGTGCGCGCCTGATCGGCGATGGAACGGGTGATGGCTTGCCGGATCCACCAGGTGGCATAAGTGGAAAACTTGTAACCGCGCCGGTATTCAAATTTGTCCACTGCCTTCATCAGGCCGATATTGCCTTCCTGAATCAGATCAAGGAACTGTAATCCACGATTGGTATATTTCTTGGCAATGGAGATCACCAGCCGCAAATTGGCTTCGGTCATCTCCCGCTTGGCACGGCGCGCCTTGGCCTCGCCAGTGGACATGCGACGGTTGATTTCCTTCAGATCCTTGATCGGAATGCCGACCTGCTTCTGCAACGCCAGCAAGTTCTGCTGCTGCTCAATAATGGCAGGCTGATAACGTTTCAGCGCGTGACTGTAAGGCTTGTCAGCTGCAGCTTCCTGCGCCGCCCAATCCAGGTTGCTCTCATTCCCGGGAAATACCTTGATGAAATGATTGCGCGGCATTCCCGCCTTGACCACGCATAGCTCCATGATTTTACGCTCAAAACTACGCACCTCATCCACCAGTCCACGCTGGGTGTCACAAAGCTTCTCCACCATCTTGGCAGAGAAGCGGATGGCCATAAGTTCGGCGGAAATATGCTCCTGTATTTCCTTGTAGGCCTTGCTGGTCGATCCCTTTCTCGCCAGCACCTTCTTCATTTCGGCATATGCCTGGTAAATCACCGTAAAACGCTCCAGCGCATCGGTCTTCAGTTTGAGCAAATTAGCGCTGGCCACTGCGACACTGTCTTCGTCTTCCACGTCTTCGGCACCCAGTTCCTGCTCCAGCGACTCATCGGAAATCTCTTCGTTGACGATTTCCTGGGCATTGGGGTCAAGCAATCCATCTACCAGTTCATCAATGCGCATTTCGTCATGCGCCACCTTGGTGGCAAGGTCGAGAATCCCGGCTATGGTGGTGGGGCAGGCGGAAATTGCCTGGATCATGTGTTTCAGACCATCTTCAATGCGCTTGGCAATTTCGATTTCACCTTCGCGCGTGAGCAGTTCCACCGAACCCATTTCACGCATGTACATGCGCACCGGATCGGTGGTACGGCCGAATTCCGAATCCACCGTGGAAAGCGCCGCTTCGGCTTCTTCTACCACGTCCTCATCGGCCACCGTCGGCGTGGTTTCCGACATCAGCAGCGTTTCTGCATCGGGCGCCTCATCATAAACAGAGATGCCCATATCGTTGATCATGCTGATAATGCCCTCTATCTGTTCGGCATCCAGCATGTCGTCCGGCAGGTGATCGTTGATCTCGGCATAAGTCAGGTAGCCGCGTTCCTTGCCCTGCATGATCAGGTTCTTAAGACGCATGCGCCGCGCCTCAATGTCCTGCGGCGCGGCCTGTGTCTTCTCGGCATCCTGCGCACTCCCGGCAGCGCTCTTCGGCGCATTGACCTTGGTCGCCTTTGTGGCACGTGGCTTCAGCTCCTTGACTGCCATCACCGCCTTGGCGATCTCGGCCACACTGACAATTACCTTTGCGGCCGGCGGGGCTCCTTTCTTCGATGTTGCGGCAGCTTTTTTTGCCGGTATTTTTTCTGCTGCCTTTAGCGGCGTCTTGACCGTTTTCTTTGCTTCTTTTTTTGCCACCGCTGCGGTTTTATCCGCGCGACGGCTTGCCGGTGCAGTGGCTGGCACCGCTGCCTTCGTTTTTGCTTTTGTCGCCGCTTTTACCTGCGTTTTTGCCTTTACCATGTCGATTCCCAAATAATATGGACGCTTGAATCTAAAAAAGTTTAGATTGTATCAAAATTCGGCGGCACTGTTCGCCTGGTTACCCTCAAGATGCCATTAATCTTTGATATTCCTGCTTTTCCTCTGGAGTGAGCGCGCTCAGGGACTTGCTGTGCAACTCGGTCATGCGCTGCTTGCGCTGTATTTCCCGTAATCGTGCCAGCGCCCCGGAAAATTCCGCCTCCAGATCGATACTGCCGTCCCAGGCAAGAGTCTCGCTCTCGGCCTTTTCCAGCAGCGCACGATGAGGACTATCGTGGAAATAAGTGATCACTGAAGGTATTGCCGTACCTTCCGCCATATGGGGGCAGGTATCGATAAATTCAACCAGCGCCACCACTGCTGCCATTTCTTCGGCGTATTCACTGCGCCCCCTGAGCAGTTCTCTTTCGAGCTTGCTGGCATAGCCTGGGTCGTGCAGCAACACCTGCAGCAGCCAGCGATAGGGCGAGGCAGGCTGTGGTCGTGGCGCTCTTGGACGGGGTGATGGGGAGGATGAGACTCGTCTGATCTGCAGCAGGTTCTCCAGCTCTCCCTGACTGGTGCCACTGAGTTCGGCCAGCCGCTTTAGCAACATCAACGCGAGCGTCGGCGCAGTAACCTGCGCCAGCAGCGGTTTTGCCTCCTGCACCAGTTTGGCGCGCCCTTCGCTGGTTTGCAGGTCAGTGTGCGCTGACAACTCCTTGAATAGAAAAACGGATAAAGGCAGTGCCTGGCTGAGCAATCCCTCGAAAGCCTCCTTGCCGGACTTGCGCACATAGCTATCCGGGTCTTCGCCCTCGGGCAGGAACAGAAAGCTGAGGCTCTTGCCGTCCACCAGTTGCGCCAGGCTGTTCTCCAGCGCGCGCCAGGCTGCCTTTCTGCCGGCGTTGTCGCCATCGAAACAGAACACCACATCATCAGTCTGACGCAGCAGTTTCTGCACATGGTAAGGGGTGGTGGCAGTGCCCAGCGCAGCCACGGCATAATCGATGCCATGCTGCGACAGTGCCACCACATCCATGTATCCTTCCACCACCACCACCCTCCCCGCCTCGCGGATCGCCTTGCGTGCGCCGAACAGGTTGTAGAGTTCGCGGCCTTTCTCGAACAGCGGTGTTTCGGGAGAATTGAGATATTTGGGCTCACCCTGCTCCAGCACGCGCCCACCGAAACCCACGATCATCCCTTTCTGATTGAGGATAGGAAACATGATGCGATCGCGGAAACGGTCATAGCGTTTACCATCGTCGTTCTCAATCACCAACCCTGCCTCAACCAGCGGATCCGTCGGCATTCTTGCCTGGTAATCAGGAAATACTGCGGCCAGATTCTGCCAGCCGGCAGGTGCGTAGCCGATCGCAAAGCGGGCAGCGGTCTCGCCGGTCAAACCGCGTTTTTTCAGATAAGCAATGGCACTCTCGGAATGCTTGAGTTGCTCCCGATAAAACCGCGTGGCGGTGTTCATCACTTCAAACAGATCCTGCGAGGAATTCCCTGTGCTCTGTCCTCCAGATGCAGCCATTCCGGGACGGGATTCCGGCTGCTGCTGCGGAACCTGCATGCCGACGCGATCCGCCAGATCATTCACTGCCTCAATGAAATTCAGACCGCCGTACTCCATCATGAAACCGACGGCGCTGCCGTGCGCGCCGCAACCAAAACAGTGATAGAACTGCTTGGCGGGACTCACCGTGAACGAAGGTGTTTTCTCGCTATGAAATGGACAACAGGCGCTGTAATTGGTACCCGCTTTCTTGAGCGGCACGTGACGTTCGATGACATCGACGATATCTACGCGGTTGAGCAGATCCTGAATGAACGACTGGGGAATCATTTATGGAGAATGAGGCCAATAGAAACGCAAACAAGTACAGGCAGACTTGTCTGATTATAGGGCAATTTCTGAGGGCGCGAGGAGCCGGATTCCGACCGGGAACACTTGCTGCTAAAATCTTCTACGCGGATACTGAAATAGATTGTGAAACAGGAAGATACAGACGGTATCAGGCAGAGAGCTTTGCCTTGACCAGAGCAGACACTTTGCCCATGTCGGCACGTCCAGCAAGCCTGGGCTTGAGCAGCGCCATCACCTTGCCCATGTCCTGCTGCCCCTGGGCGCCGCTCGCGGCAATGGCTTCGGCCACTGCGCCCTCCACCTCGGCGTCGCTCAATGCTTGCGGCATATAAGTCTGCAATACGCCCACTTCATACTTTTCGGCATCCGCCAGGTCCTGCCGCTGCGCGGCCTCGTACTGACTGATGGAGTCCCTGCGCTGTTTGAGCATTTTCTCGATCACCGCGACTACGGCAGCATCGTCCAGCTCAATGCGCTCGTCCACCTCGCGCTGCTTGATCGCAGCCTGCAACAACCGGATGGCATCGCGGCGCTTGGTGTCGCCCGCCCGCATCGCGGTTTTCATGTCTTCGGTGATCTGCTGTTTAAGGCTCATATTGAATACTGTTTATTGCGGCGGAACCCGGCTTGACGCCAGGTGCTGCACATCTTGCTGGAACGACTAGTAAAGTTTCGGCGGGAGCAGTTGACTGCGCAGGCGCTTGTAAGTACGTTTGACCGCAGCAGCAAGCTTGCGTTTGCGTTCGGCGGTGGGTTTCTCGTAAAACTCTCTGGCACGCAGCTCGGTAAGCAGCCCGGTTTTTTCTATGGTACGCTTGAAGCGGCGCATGGCTACTTCGAACGGCTCGTTTTCCTTAACTTTGATAGTGGTCATGAAGATGCGATCCTTTCCTTAAAAATATTAGTCGAAGAGTGTAATGTGAAGAAAGCCCGGCATTATATCAGCATGAATCTTATTGTAAAAGAGTAATTCTTCCATCACTCCCTTGCTTGTACTCGGCATCGAAACCTCCTGCGACGAAACCGGCATCGCGCTCTACCATACAGAGCGCGGCCTGTTGGGCCACGCGCTGTATTCGCAAACAGAAATGCACAGCGAATACGGCGGCGTGGTGCCGGAACTTGCCTCGCGCGACCACATTCGGCGGGTCTTACCCTTGATCAGGCAGACCCTGGCAGCAACGAAGCTGGAATTGCAGGATGTCGGCGCGATTGCCTACACCCAGGGACCGGGGTTGGCGGGAGCACTGCTGGTGGGAGCCAGTGTCGCCGCAGCAATGGGTTTCGCGCTCAAGGTTCCGGTGCTGGGTATTCATCATCTTGAAGGACACCTCCTGTCCCCGCTGCTGTCCACCCCTGCGCCGGTTTTCCCGTTTGTGGCGCTGCTGGTCTCCGGCGGTCATACCCAGTTGATGGAAGTGAGCGGCGTCGGTCGCTACAAATTGCTGGGCGAAACCGTGGACGACGCGGCAGGTGAAGCCTTTGACAAAACCGCGAAACTGCTGGGACTGGGTTACCCCGGCGGCCCGGCGCTGTCAGAACTCGCCGAAGAATTTTCCAGATCGGGCAAACCGAGGCAGTTCAAGCTTCCCCGTCCCATGCTGCACAGCGGCGACCTCAATTTCAGCTTCAGCGGCCTGAAAACTGCCGTGCTCACGCTGACAAACAAGCACGGCATCACGCAGCAGACTCGGGGCGGCATCGCGCTTGCCTTCCAGGAAGCGATGGTGGAGGTGCTGACGGAAAAATCGCTGGCGGCGCTGACCCAGACCGGCCTCACCCAACTGGTGGTTGCAGGCGGCGTGGGCGCCAACCGCCAACTGCGCGCAAGTCTCTCGCGCCGTGCAGCAGAAACGGGGGCGGTCGTTTTCTATCCCGAACTTGAGTTCTGCACCGACAATGGCGCCATGATCGCATTCGCAGGCGCAATGCGGCTGCAGCAAGCAGGAATCAGGAACCAGCTGGTGGGTAGTTTTACGGTAAGGGCGCGCTGGGATCTGGAACTGTTGGAAACGCCTTAGCTACGATGTACCACTCTTGCCGATACGCGCTTCCTTGCCCGCAATCAGATTGGAAATGTTCGACTTGTGCCGCCAGATCAGCAGCAGCGACATGATGAGAACCGCCAGGGCATTCATCTCAAAACCGAGAAAAAAAACCGCATAAAGCGGCGCCAGCGCGGCGGCCGTCAATGCAGCCAGTGATGAAATGCGCCAGATCGCCGCGACCAGAATCCAGGTCGCAATCGCCAGCAGCCCCATCCCCAGGTTCAATCCCAGCAGCACCCCCACTGCCGTCGCCACACCCTTGCCACCTTCGAAACGCAGGAATACCGGGAATACATGGCCGAGCAGAACCGCCAGCGCCACTGCAGCAACCACTTCGCCACCCAGCCCCGAGGTGACCGCGAAATGTTGCGCCAATGTTACCGCCAGCCAGCCCTTGCCGGCATCCCCCAGCAGCGTCAGCACCGCCGCCGCTTTCTTGCCGCTGCGCAGCACATTGGTGGCGCCGGGATTTCCCGAACCATAAGTACGCGGATCGGGCAGCTTGAAAATCCAGCTCGCCACCAGCGCGAAGGAAATGGATCCGAGCAAGTAAGCCAGCAGTATGAAAACTATCGTCGTCATTGCGATTAGCGCCGCCTCTGCAAATAGAATAGAATCCCGTTGATTCTACGTGAAAACCACCTGCCGACGAAGCATCTCCCCAATTCGCCTCAATTCCTTATGGGCGCCTCTAAAAATTCGAAGTTCTAAACAAGACGAGGCGGGAACAAAAAATGTAGACGCAGCATATGGTTGATATGTAAGGAAACATTTTTTGTGAGCAACAAAGTATTGTGACGAAATCCGGATTTTTAGAGGTGACCTTATGGATATTATTTTTCTGCACGAATTCAAGGCCAAAACCCTAATCGGCATTTACCCGTGGGAACGCGAGGTCGCGCAGACCATCCAGTTCGATCTGGAAATTGCCTTACCGACCAGTCGCGCCTGCCAGACCGATAATTTTGAGGACGCGCTGGATTACGCCCTCATCGTCAAACGCATCAACGAGACTCTTGCGCAAAAACATTTCTCGCTGCTGGAAGCCTTGGCCGAACACATCGCCCAGATTATTCTGACGGAGTTCAAAGCACCGTGGGTGAAGGTCAGCGTGGCGAAACTCGGCATGATACGCGGCGTGAAAAAACTAGGGATATGCATCGAACGCGGGTCAAGGTCAGGATAGCAAGCGCACAGGCACTGGCGACATGCAAGCCGGTGATTCTTCTGGGCGAGTGCACCGGTGTCAGGGTGCCTCTAAAAATCCAAAGTTCTAAACAAGACGAGGCGGGAACAAAAAATGTAGACGCAGCATACAGTTGGTATGTAAGGAAACATTTTTTGTGAGCAACGAAGTATTGTGACGAAATCTGGATTTTGAGAGGCGCCCGCTATTTCATCGCGTCAAGATTAGCCTGCGCATCGGCATTCCCCTGCGCGGCGGCTTTCTTGAACCACTCCCTGGCCTTGGCAACATCCTTGGGCATGCCCTCACCTGCGTAATACATCACGCCCAGATTATTCTGCGCATCGACATTCCCCTGCTCGGCAGATTTTCTGAACCATTCCACGGCTTTGGCTTCATCCTTGGCCACGCCCTCGCCATTGGCATACATCAAGCCGAGATTGAACTGCGCCTCGGCATAGCCCTGAACAGCGGCACGGTAGAACCAGCCCGCGGCGGCAGCAGGGTCGTTATCCATGATCTTGCCTGAAGCATCCTTGGTTACCACTTCGCCGGTGTAATACATCACGCCGAGACCGTTCTGCGCTTTGGCATTTCCTGCATCCGCATCTTTTCTCAATTGCAGGAATTTTTCTTCCGGCGTGGGGCCTTCCTTCTGCGCAGACGGCATGATCTTGTCCATCAGCTCAGACTTCTCTTCCGGCGATAAACCCTCCGTCAGCACCGATGGCAGCTCTTTTTCTGTCGTTATCTCGCCCATCGGCATCGATGACGCGCCCGTTTCAGGCTTATCAGCGGGAGCTTTCTCGCCGCAACCGGCAAGCGACAACAACAGAACGGCAGAAAATAAAATTGCACGGATATTCATCTGGCATTTCCTTTCATTGCTGTTGGTTCCGTTACAGGCTGTAATACATATCGAACTCGACCGGATGAGTGGTCATGCGAAAGCGCGTGACTTCCTCCATCTTCAGCTCGATATAGGCATCGATCATGTCGTTGGAAAACACCCCGCCACGGATGAGGAAATCGCGATCCTTGTCCAGACTGTCCAGTGCTTCATCCAGCGAGGCGCAGGGATTCGGAATTCCGGCTGCTTCTTCGGGCGGCAGATCGTAAAGATTCTTGTCCATCGGATCGCCCGGATGAATCTTGTTCTGGATCCCGTCCAGCCCAGCCATCATCAACGCAGTGAAAGCAAGATAAGGATTGGCAGTGGGGTCGGGGAAACGCACTTCAATCCGCCGCCCCTTGGGACTGTTGGCGTAGGGTATGCGCACTGCGGCCGAGCGGTTGCTGACCGAGTAGGCAAGATTGATCGGCGCTTCAAAACCAGGCACCAGGCGCTTGTAGGAATTGGTGCCGGGGTTGGTGATGGCGTTCAATGCCTTGGCGTGCTTGATGATCCCGCCGATGTAATACAAGGCCATTTCGGACAGCCCCGCATAGCCATTGCCGGAGAACAGGTTCTGCCCACCCTTCCAGATCGACTGATGGACATGCATGCCGGAGCCGTTGTCGCCGACTATCGGCTTGGGCATGAAAGTTGCCGTTTTGCCGTAGGAATGGGCAACGTTGTGCACCACATATTTGAGTATCTGCGTCCAGTCGGCGCGCTGCACCAGACTGCCGTACTTGGTGCCGATTTCGCACTGGCCGGCAGTCGCGACTTCATGGTGATGCACTTCCACTTCCACACCCATCTCTTCCAGTGCAAGACACATGGCGGAACGGATATCATGCAATGAATCCACCGGGGGAACCGGGAAATAACCGCCTTTCACCGCAGGGCGATGGCCGATATTGCCGCCTTCATATTTTTCCATCGAACTCCAAGCCGCCTCCTCGGATTCAATTTTCACCGAACAGCCGGACATGTCGGTATGCCAGGTCACGGAATCAAAAATGAAGAATTCGGGCTCGGGACCGAAATAGGCGGTATCACCGATGCCGGTGAACTTGAGGTAGGCCTCGCCGCGCTTTGCCAGCGAGCGCGGATCGCGGTCGTAACCCTTGCCGTCGGCCGGCTCCACCACATCGCAGGTGAGAATCAGCGTGGCCTCATCCATGAACGGATCCATATTGGCGGTGTCAGGGTCGGGCATCAGCAGCATGTCGGAAGCCTGGATGCCTTTCCAGCCGGCGATGGAGGAGCCATCAAACGCGTGACCGTCCTCAAACCGATCCGCATTGAAAGCATGGGCCGGAACCGTTACATGCTGCTCCTTGCCGCGAGTATCGGTAAAACGTAGGTCAACGAACTTGACTTCGTTGTCCTGGATCATTTTCAGAACGTCGGCTACCGCCATTTTTCTCTCCAGATTAAGGAACCACTGAACAAGTCCCACGCGGGCGCGACGGCGGCTTTGCGGGATGGAATGCACGAAAGGCGAGAACGCGAATGGCCATTCCCTTCGCTACGAGCCTGACACCGCAGACCGCCCGAAAAGCCCCGTCCCGTAGGGTTGCGGCAAAATCTGGCGCTTGCTGTGTTGCGCTCCTTGGCTTCGTAGACCGAGCTACGACCTGCGTCGCGCGCCTTGCAATCATCCAGATTTTACCAGCAACGCGCTCCACGGAGGACTTATTCAGTGGTTCCCTAGGGTTATGGTTTTACAAAACAACTGCACAGCCGATTATATCAGCACGCACGCTGCTGTTATCTGAAACAAGTTAATGAATTTCTGTATTTTGCCAACGACGCGCTCCACGCAAAACTTGTGCAGCGGTTCCCTGACACCAATTGCAAAAATGGAATAACATTACATTTTTCAATCACCGCTGGCATAGACACTTATGGGAACCATCACTGCAATACTCGAGCGGGCGCAGCAACGCGCCAGGGAAATGGAACTACCATACGAAGGTGCGCTGCTTCCCGCCGAAGCGTTCACCCTGCTGCAGCAAGCCCCCGGCGCCAAACTGGTGGATGTGCGCTCCAGGGCCGAATGGGACTGGGTGGGAAGAATACCTGGCGCAATCGAAATTGAATGGCAGACCTACCCCGGCATGCGTGCCAACCCGGATTTTGTCACTTATCTGGAAAGCCAGGTGGACAAGGAAGCATTGGTGATGTTCCTCTGCCGCACCGGCGGGCGCTCGCATCAGGCCGCTGCAACGGCCACCGGGGAGGGATATCTGGATTGCTACAACATCCTCGAAGGCTTTGAAGGTGACAAGGATGCAACCGGTCATCGCGGCGCCAAGGGCGGATGGAAAGCGGCAGGGTTACCGTGGATGCAGGGCTAAGGCGATAAATCCTCTAAGCCGCCGACCACTGCACCACTCCGGAATAAGCCGTCGCCAGCACAATCAGCCCAAACACGATGCGGTACCACGCGAACACCGTGAAATCGTGATGGCTGATGAAACGCAACAGTCCCCGCACTGCCAGCAGCGCGCTGATGAATGAGGCGACAAAGCCGACCACGAACATGCCGATATCGTCAAATTGCAGAATTTCATGATGCTTGTAAACATCATAGAAAGTGGCGGCGAACATGATGGGGATCGCCAGGAAAAAGGAAAACTCGGTAGCGGCCTTGCGTGACAGGCCAAAAAATAGACCGCCGATGATGGTGGCGCCGGAGCGCGAAGTGCCCGGTATCAGCGCAAGACACTGCACCAACCCCACCTTCAGCGCATGCTTCCAGTCCATGTCTTCCACCCGCTCGACATCCACCACATGCTTTCTGCGCTCGGCCCACAGGATCAGCACGCCGCCGATGACGAGCGCCAGCGCCACCGGCACCGGATGAAACAGGTATTGCTTGATGGTCTTGATGAACAGCAGACCCAGAATCGCGGCGGGCAGAAATGCGATGAAAAGATTCAGCACAAAGCGGTTCGCATCTGCGCTGGAACCGATGCCTGCCACCACCTCGCCGATCTTGGCGCGGTATTCCCAGCACACCGCCAGGATCGCACCCAGCTGAATCACGATCGCGAACACCTTGCCTTTCTCGTCATTGAAGTCGAGCAGATCACCCACCAGGATCAGATGGCCGGTGGAGGAAATCGGCAGAAATTCGGTCAGTCCTTCGACGATACCGAGGATCAGCGCCTTGGTGAGTAACAACCAATCCATGCGTATTTTTTATTCACTTGTAAAGCGGCATTATATCTTCTGAGGTCGCAAGCGGGCGCCGCACTTGTCATTACGCGCGGAAAAGGATTAAATCATTCCACTCCTGATATTTCATCAAACCCTTGTAGGAGCGGCTTCAGCCGCGAATGGCAGTCACCTTTATGAGCCTTAAAATTCTGGTTGTCGGCGCCGGCGCCACCGGCGGCTATTTCGGCGGACGGCTTGCACAGGCCGCGCAAAGCGGTTGTGCGGATGTCGAAGTGACTTTTCTCGTGCGCCCCAAACGTGCCGCAATCCTCAAGGAAAACGGGCTGAGGATCGAAAGTCCGCAGGGCAATTTCACGCTGGCAGTGCGCACCGTACAGCACACCGAACTGAAGTGGGAATACGACCTGGTGCTGCTTGCCTGCAAAGCTTATGACCTCGATGCGGCAATACTTTCGGTTTACCCCGCGATCGGGCCCGACACGCTGATCCTGCCGATACTCAACGGTCTGGCGCACTTTGACCGGCTCGATGCGGAGTTCGGTGCGCGCCGCGTGCTGGGCGGCTGCTGCCACCTGAACGGCGCGCTCACGTCTGAGGGGGTGATAAAACTGTTGAGCGACCTGCACGGCATCACTTTCGGCAAGCGCGCGGGCAATGCCGCACATGCCCAAGCTGTGCTCGAGCAACTGCAGGCGGCGTTCGAGCAGACTCCGGTCCGGGTGCAGCATTCCGCAACGGTATTGCAGGCGATCTGGGAAAAATATGCGTTTCTTGCCGCCTTTGCAGCCATGACCTGCTTGATGCGGGCTGCGGTGGGCGACATCATGGCCGCTGATGATGGCGAGACTTTGATGCTCCGGCTGCTGGCCGAATGCGAAGCTGCGGCGCAGCATGCCGGTTATCCGCTACGCGCCAGCGTCATGGCTCACAGCAGGAAAATACTGACGGACAAAGGCTCGCTCATGACTGCTTCGATGCTGCGCGACCTGGAATCCGGCAGCAAGACCGAAGGCGAGCACATCGTCAACGACATGCGCCGGCGTGCCATCGCGGCCGGCAGCGATGCGGCCCTGCTTGCGGTGGCCTGGGCACATTTGCAGGCCAGGGAAGCGCGGCTGGCGCGCGAAAGAAAGACAGTGGCTCCCTAAACCTTGCTGTAAATCTCCGCCCCCTGCTTGACGAATTCGACGGCTTTTTCTTCCATGCCCTTTTCCAGCGCTTCGGCCTCGCCCATGCCCTGGCTGGCAGCATAATCGCGCACGTCCTGGGTGATTTTCATTGAACAGAAATGCGGCCCGCACATGGAACAGAAATGCGCGAGTTTGGCGCCTTCCTGCGGCAGAGTTTCGTCGTGAAATTGTTTGGCCTTGTCGGGATCGAGACTGAGGTTGAACTGGTCGTCCCAGCGAAACTCGAAGCGCGCCTTGGACAGCGCGTTGTCGCGGATTTGCGCGCCGGGGTGGCCTTTTGCCAGATCGGCGGCATGCGCGGCAATCTTGTAGGTAATGATGCCGTCCTTCACATCATCCTTGTCGGGCAGGCCGAGGTGTTCCTTGGGGGTGACGTAGCACAGCATCGCCGTGCCGTACCAGCCGATCATGGCGGCACCGATGGCGGAAGTAATGTGATCGTAGCCGGGCGCAATATCGGTAGTCAGCGGACCCAAGGTATAGAAAGGCGCTTCGGCGCAATATTTCAATTGCAGATCCATGTTCTCCTTGATCAGATGCATCGGCACATGGCCGGGGCCTTCGATCATCACCTGCACGTCGTGTTTCCACGCCACCTGGGTCAATTCGCCGAGGGTTTGCAGTTCTGCAAACTGGGCTTCGTCGTTGGCATCATAAATCGAGCCGGGACGCAGACCATCACCGAGTGAAAAACTGACGTCGTAAGCTTTCATGATTTCGCAGATTTCCTCGAAACGGGTATAGAGGAAACTTTCGCGGTGATGCGCCAGACACCACTTGGCCATGATCGAGCCGCCGCGCGAGACGATGCCGGTCATGCGCTTGGCCGTCATCGGCACGTAGGCGAGGCGCACCCCTGCATGGATGGTGAAGTAATCCACCCCCTGCTCGGCCTGTTCTATCAAAGTGTCACGGAAAATTTCCCAGGTAAGCTCTTCCGCCTTGCCGTTCACCTTCTCCAGCGCCTGATAAATCGGCACGGTGCCAATCGGCACCGGGCTGTTGCGGATGATCCACTCGCGCGTTTCATGAATATTCTTGCCTGTGGAAAGATCCATCACCGTGTCGCCGCCCCAGCGGATGGCCCAGGTCATTTTCTCGACTTCTTCCTGAATGCTGGAACCCAGCGCGGAATTGCCGATATTGGCGTTGATTTTCACCAGGAAGTTGCGGCCGATGATCATCGGCTCGGATTCGGGGTGATTGATATTGAGCGGAATGATGGCGCGGCCACGCGCCACTTCATCGCGCACAAACTCCGGCGTGATCTGTTTGGGCAGCGAAGCGCCGAAATCATGCCCCGGATGCTGGCGCGTCAGCAGTTCGCGCTGCCGTGCGCCGAGTTCTGCACAGCGCTGATTTTCGCGGATGGCGATGTATTCCATTTCCGGCGTGATGATGCCGCGGCGGGCATAGTGCATTTGCGTCACGTTCGCCCCGGCCCGGCCGCAGCGCGGCTGGCGTTGCAGATTGAAACGCATTTCCGTAAGTCCGGCATCGGTCAGGCGCTCCCGGCCATAAGCGGATGCGGGCGCGGAGAGAACTTCGGTGTCGCCGCGCTGGTCTATCCATTGCTCGCGTAGCGGCGGCAAACCGGAGCGGATGTCTATTTTCGCTGCAGGGTCGGTGTAGGGACCGGAAGTATCATAAACGTAAACCGGCGGGTTTTTCTCCGCACCCATATTGGCAGGCGTATCGGCCTGGCTGATCTCGCGCATCGGCACCTGAATGTCGGGGCGGGAGCCTTGCACATAGACCTTGCGCGAGTTGGGCAGAGGCTTGACCGCCGCCGCATCGACCTGTGCGGTCTGGCTTGAAAACGGGATGGAAAGCTGTGCGGGATTTGAAACTGGTGCATTCATTGATACGCTCCTTGTTGTGCCATAAAAGGAGCGGGATAACGAATCCCAGCTTCCCTACGGCGGCATTACCCGTGTCAGGTGTTAAGGGACTGTCTCACCGATCTCCCGGATGATTCCGGAAGCGGACCCCTAGCTGATGCTGTGAAGCTAATGGAAATGTGGAATAATTGCAAGATTGTAACCATAAAAACAGGCATGGAACCGGAAATGGATCTCGAACAGACCCGCTACAACATGGTGGAGCAGCAAATCCGTCCATGGGACGTACTCGACCAGAAGGTTCTCAACCTGTTATTCGAGCTGCGGCGCGAGGAATTCGTCCCCGCAGTCTATCGCTCGCTGGCATTTGTGGACATGGAGATCCCGCTGGGACACGGTGAGGTGATGCTCGCACCCAAGATGGAGGCGCGCATCCTGCAGGAACTGCAGATAAAGAAAACCGACCGCATCCTGGAAGTCGGCAGCGGCAGCGGCTACCTGACCGCATTGCTGGCCCGGCAAGGAGAACACGTTTACAGCGTTGAAATCGTGCCGGAACTGAAAGCCATGGCAGAAAAGAATCTGCAGGCTCACGGCATCAGCAACGTGACGCTGGAACAAGGTGACTCCGCCCACGGCTGGCCGGGCCACGGGCCTTATGACGTGATCGTGCTGACCGGCTCCACCCCGGTCTTGCCAGAAACATTTCAGAACAGCCTCAAGACCGGCGGACGCATGTTCGCGGTAGTGGGAGATGCGCCGGTGATGGAGGCCGTGCTCGTCACCTGCGTGGCGCAGGAGAAAGAAGCGGGTGTGTACAATACGGTCAGTCTGTTCGAGACCTGCATTCCCCTGCTCAAAAATGCGCAGCAGCCGAAGCGATTTGTTTTCTGATCTGGCGCGAATAGAAATCACATACCGTTCGGCCTGAGCCGGTCGAAGGCCATGAAACCATTTATGTTTCGACCGTTCGACAAGCTCACGGCTCAACACGAACGGTTTCGTCTCCCGATAGCACAAGGCAACCTGGAATCAAATTGAAAATTCCGCAATACATTTATGCGCTGCTGATCGTCGCAGCGCTTCTACCTGTACCGCTGCACGCGGCCGATCTGATGGCCGTTTACCGCGAGGCGCTGGAACAGGATGCACAGTATAGCGCCGCCCGCGCCGCGTATCAGGCCGCTCAGGAAAAGCTGCCGCAGGGCAGAGCCGGATTTCTTCCCAATATCACGTTTACAGGAAATCGCCGCAGACAGCTGATAGAAGCAGGCTCAAATCCCGAAAGAACGATCGATGCCCAAGCCTTGACCGTCACCGCCACCCAACCGATTTACCGCAAGGAAAATTTTGCGATCTACGAACAAGCGAAAATCCAGGTGCTGCAGGCAAACTCGCAACTCATCCTGGCATCGCAGGACCTGATCCTGCGTGTATCACAGGCATATTTCGATGTGCTGACCGCCCAGGTAAACGTGGAAGTGGCGGAAGCGCAGAAAAAAGCCATCGGTCAACAACTGGCGCAGGCCAAGCGCAACTTCGAGGTGGGCACCGCCACCATCGTTGACACCTATGAAGCCCAAGCTCGCTCCGATCTAACCGCTTCGCAGGAGATCGCTGCCCGCAACGAACTGGAAGTGCGTAAACGCGCCCTGCAGCAGATCATCGGCCGCTTTCCCGATAACCTTGCACGTGCGAACGAAAACTCTTCCGACCTGCTCAAGCTTAGATATGCCAATATGGATGAGTGGATTAATGTCGCCGAACAGAACAACCTGCCGCTGAAAATCCAGCAGGCGGCCTATGATATCGCAACGCAGGATATAGAACGCGCACGGGCCGGGCATTACCCGACTCTCGACCTGGTCGCGCTGTACAGTGATCAGAAAGGTGTCGGTGCCGCAATTGTTGGTACGGGATTTGATATTACTTCAAAAGAAATAGGGCTCCAGCTCGCTGTTCCCGTATTTCAGGGCGGCGCGGTGCAGTCGCGGGTGCGCGAAGCGCTGGCCAACCAGGAAAGAGTGCTGCAAAACCTGAATAACGCCAAGCGCAACAGTGCAATGCAAGTAAGCCAGCAATATCTCAACGTCAGCAGCGGCATTGCCCAGGTGAAAGCGTTGAAACAGGCGGTGTTATCCAGCAAGAGTCAACTGGATTCAACCATACTCGGACAGCAAGTAGGTGTCAGGACCGAAGTGGATGTATTGAACGCTCAGCAATCGTTTTATTCCGCACGGCGCGATCTTGCCCGGGCACATTACAGCCTGCTCATGTCAAAACTGCGACTGGAAGCGGAGGTAGGCGAACTGGATGAAGACGCCCTGATAGCGGTAAACGACATGCTGCGCTGAGGAACTGCCACTTCGGCTTTGCCTGATATTTTGTAGGAGCCCCTTCAGGGGCGAAGAATATCCGAGAGGCCACTACATCCCGCCCTGGAGCGCCTTCAGGCGCGATATTCCGCCCATGTAGGAACGCCTTCAGTCGCGAATTGTCTAGCCACTTTCCTTAACCCCGGCTCCATACTCTTTCTGCCAAACGATGGCAATGGCAGTTATCACCAGCAACAGATAAAGAATCACCCTGAAGAAGACCAGCGTCTCCACCAGTCCTGCCACAAAAACAAAACACACCAGGACTGCTCCCAAAGTGGTTAGCTGGCATGCTCGTAGCGTTCGAAACCAGCTCCACAGTAAAAAGGCATAAGCCAGCAGACCGAGCGCGCCGATCTGCATCCCGATCTCAATCCAGTCGTTGTGATAATGGTAGGTTTTAAGCCAGCCGGGCAGATCCTTATGGAGACCGTCCTTGTAGGTTAAAACAGTTTCGTCAAAATAGCGGCTTGGCATCCCGGTGCCATGACCAAACCAGGGATGTTGGGCAATGCCATGCAAGCCTACATCCCACATGGCGAGGCGGTACCCCGAGCTGCTGGTATACTTTCCTTGCTGGGATAGCTCAATATCACTTTGGGTTTCAACCAGCCTGCTCTCAAGACTGACACTGCTGTATGCAAAAATTCCAGTCACAATGAGCGTTGCTGCCGTAACACCAAGAAGTGTTTTGATTCTCGTTCTGTAGCGCATGAAGATCAAAAGCAATAACGCAAATAGCGTAGCCAGCAGAACGCCCCGCGCACCTTGATTGAATTGAATAAACCACAACAAAGATGCAAGAATCCATAGCAGCGTCTTTACTTTTTTACTGCTGTTCGCACCTGCCAGATAGATCGCCAGTATCACTCCGATCCCGAGCATTCCTGAAAAACCCGTCCGGGACATTTTAAGCAATGGGACAGAGAGTCCCCCGTCCCCCACAATGATCCACTGGTAAATGCCCATAAGCAGAACGCCGGAATACCCTACAAGCAATCCACTGATTGCCCATGGCAACCGTTGTTTGTTCAAAAGGAATAGATAGGGAATAAAAACCAAAAGAATGGCATATTTTTTCCAGACGTCATACCCAGACTTCAGGTCGCCGCCCCAGAAAATTCCCAATGCCAGTACAGTGCAGAAAATGAGTATCGCCAGTACGAGCGGCTCTTTAATTGTCTGCTCAAGTCGGCGCAGACCACCATCCAGAACCCAGGCAAAGGCAAGAAGAATGCCAGCAAATGAACCCGCCCCCTTGTGCCACAAGGCTATGCCGAAAAAGAATAGCGCAAACTTCGCCATCAGATCATGCCACTGATAAATACCTTGTGCCGGACTGGACGAGTCAGCTAGTTTTTCATGCATCTGAGATCACTTGTAATCTTCCATGCTATATCTCACCTCTGCCCATCCTGAATGTTTCATTCTCACAAAGCACCCATTAAGTTCATCAAAACGGGATAATACTCGAATTCGTCACAGGAGTCGTAGATACTCTGTTCGCCGTCAACACTATTTTCTGATTTTCTGCATCATGCGGGAAGCGCATAAAATCGTGAATTATCGAACGGCTGGTTGTGGGCGAACATGCCATGAATCGCATGCAGCAATTTACGCATGACGGCGCACACCCC
>CAMAPK010000031.1 GCA_945860135.1 Nitrosovibrio sp. Nv4 | reverse complement strand
TGGTTCTCCGCTGTGAGCTACCACATGATGGGAGTGCCAACAGCTATGTTCACTCCACTATTCGCCATCTCCCGGACCAGTGGTTGGGCTGCTCATATCATTGAACAGCGCCTAGATAACAAGATCATCCGGCCCTCTGCCCATTATATCGGGCCAGACAATCGGAAATTTATGGCAATTGAAGGGAGGCATTGAGAAATGACTCTAGTACTTCCCACTTGATACATGCTCGCTTTAAACCATGGCAGTTTGGAGCAAATGACTTTCCGTTTTTCTACAATGCCTTAACCATCCCCTCAATTACCTTTTTAGCATCGCCGAACACCATCATGGTCTTATCCATATAGAACAGGTCATTATCCAGACCAGCGTAGCCTGCAGCCATACTGCGCTTAACTACCATTACCGTGCGCGCTTTATAGGCATCCAGAATTGGCATACCATATATGGCGCTTCCAGGGACATTCGCCGCTGGGTTGACCACATCATTAGCTCCTAACACCAGAACCACATCGGTATTAGAAAAATCGCTGTTGATCTCGTCCATTTCCAATACCTGCTCGTAAGGGATCTCAGCTTCCGCTAATAGTACGTTCATGTGCCCTGGCATACGACCTGCAACCGGATGAATGGCAAATCGCACATTGACCCCTTTTGCATGGAGCTTTTCAGCCAGTTCCTTGACTGAGTGCTGTGCTCGTGCCACCGCCAGCCCATAACCTGGAACGATGATTACGGTGTCTGCATTTCCCAATAAGAATGCAGCATCATCAGCGCTGCCACTGCGATATGTTCTCTGGATGCCATCATCGACCGCTGCAGTTCCACCCTCACTACCGAATCCTCCGAGTATGACCGATAGAAATGGTCGGTTCATGGCCTTACACATGATGTAGGACAGAATTGCACCGGAGCTTCCAACCAGTGAGCCGGCAATAATCAGCATCGGGTTCCCAAGCGAGAAGCCGATCCCAGCCGCAGCCCAGCCAGAATAAGAATTGAGCATGGAAATCACCACCGGCATATCTGCACCGCCGATTGGAATGATGATGAGGAAACCAAGTACGAAAGCAATTACTGCCATACTCGCAAAGGCTGTCCAGTTTGTAGCTTCACTAAAGAAGAACCACAGCCCACAACCAAACATGATGAGTGCCAATATGAGATTGACCGTATGCTGACCACTAAATGTGATGGGGGCACCGCTCATTCGGCCAGATAGCTTTAGGAACGCAATCACCGAACCTGACCAAGTCATAGCGCCGATGAATGTACCGAGGAATAGCTCCAGCTTGCTACCCATCGGGAGTATTGCGGGTAAACCAAACGAGACCGGATTGTTAACTGCAGCGATGGCGATAAATACAGCCGCCAGACCTACCAATGAGTGCATGAATGCAACCAGTTCCGGCATCGCTGTCATTTCTACTCGCCGAGCTACCACCGCGCCAATACCACCCCCCACTGCGATGCAGCCGAGTATCAGTGCCCAGTTCTTAGTGACAGTGAGCGTGGTGATAACTGCGATGGTCATCCCCACCATGCCAAACAAATTACCGCGCCGAGATGTGAGCGGCGAGCTTAGACCCTTCAGCGCCAGAATAAAGAAAACTGATGCGACTAGATACGCGAATGCAACCAAATTTGCAGACATTTACGCGCTTCCTTTTTTATCTTTTTTTCTGAACATTTCCAGCATTCGCTGGGTAACAAGAAATCCACCGAACACGTTGATCGCGGCGAGCGTTACCGCTACCGCACCCAGCCAGACGCCCCAGTCGCTTTCAGCCGGTCCGGCGGCCAGCATCGCGCCCACCAGGATAATGCCGGAAATCGCATTGGTCACCGACATCAATGGCGTATGCAGCGCCGGAGTCACATTCCATACCACGTGATAGCCGACGAATATCGCCAGCACGAACACCGTAAGATTGATGATGGTTGGATCAACTTCGCCGATCATGATTGCTCCTTCTGAATTCGTGTAACCTTTGCTGTGAAACAAACCGTAAACCCGTGCGGCGCTGGATTGAGCCGCGCACGTTCTTTATGCTTTCTTGATTACTTCCCCGTTTGCGCAAGCCAGCGTCCCGGCAATGATCTCATCTTCCATGTCCAGCTTGAATTCACCGCTCTTGGCATCAAGCATCAGGTTGAGAAAATTCATCAGGTTGCGCGCATACAGCGCGCTGGCATCAGCTGCCACCAGCCCCGGCAGGTTGGCAATACCGATGAGGTGCACGCCATGCTTGACCACGATCTTGTCCAATTCTGACAGCGGACAGTTGCCACCCGCTTCCACCGCCATGTCCACGATCACCGATCCCGGTTTCATGGCACGGACGGTTTCTTCCTTGAGCAGAACCGGTGCCGGACGCCCGGGAATCAGCGCGGTGGTGATCACGATATCAGCCTGCATCGCACGCTCATGCACCAGTTCGGCCTGGCGCCGCATCCAGTCCGCCGGCATCGGCCGGGCATAACCCCCTACGCCTTGTGCGATCTCGCGCTCCTCGTCAGTGAGGTAAGGCACATCGAGAAATTTTGCGCCCAGCGACTCGATCTGTTCCTTCACCGCCGGACGCACGTCTGAAGCTTCGATCACCGCACCCAGCCGCTTGGCGGTGGCAATTGCCTGCAAACCCGCCACCCCTGCGCCCAGTATCAGCACCCGCGCAGCTTTCACAGTACCCGCTGCCGTCATCAGCATGGGAAAGAATTTCTGGTAAACATTGGCCGCCATCAGCACCGCTTTGTAGCCCGCGATATTGGCCTGTGACGACAACACATCCATGCTCTGCGCGCGGGAAATGCGTGGCAGCTTTTCCATCGCAAATGCGGTCAAGCCATGTGTGGCGAGAGCCGCTATGCCGTCTGCCTGATGTGGCGCCAGCAGTCCCAGCAGCACGGCATCCTTGCGCAGCAGCGCCAATTCGCCGGAGTCCGGGCCACGCACCTTGAGCACGATCTGTGCCTGACTGTACAGCTCCGCTGCGCTGGCCACGATGGTTGCACCGGCATCGCGGTACGCCTCATCGGTTATGCTCGCACCGGCGCCGGCACCGGACTGTACCAGGACCACATGAAAACCCTTGGCGGTATACTTCTTCACCGTTTCCGGCGTGGCCGCAACGCGGGTTTCTCCCCCGCGTATCTCTACGGGTATTCCTATATGCATTGACTATCTCCCTATCTTTCCAACAACCGGTGTCTTTCCGGCAGCCCTGCAAAAGTGGTCCCTACCGTACGCCAGCAACGAACCCCGGATTATAAATGAACTTGGGCATGGTGCATTGCCTGGATTGAGGAAAAAACTCGATCCCGGAGGTTATGAACACAACCTTAGGCCTCAGTTTTCCCAGTTTGATTGGATACTTTCAGGCAGTGACTGATCCAGCGGGTGGTGAGTTTCTCCTGCACGCTGTTCTGGCGCAGGCGCGCTGCCAGGCCGCCAAAGTCAACCTGATCGAGCGGTTGATCCTGGTTGAAGCAGGAGAACACGTAAGTAACCTCGCCTGTTGCCGGATCCTTATGGGGCTGCAGGCACTGGGCGCAGATTTCTTTCATCATGCACTGCATCGGCGAATTGATCGAACCGATGGCAAAATGGTCTGTCTTCAAATAAGACCGCAGCAGCGTATGCCGGGCGGCGCCGACTGCTGCCATCATGCGGTCGGAGCCGATGGCGATGATGCGGCTGGCTGCCGCCAGCGACACCGGCTGGGCACCCAGCGCACCGCTGCCGTAGGCGGCCATGGCCTGCACGATGTTGCCGACGTAACTCAGATCACCCGGACGGGAAGGCTTGAACCCAGGGGACTCATCGCAACACCACACCACCGTATCTGCCGCCGCTTCGATTTCCGCCACCTTGTAACGGTCGATCAGTTTCTTGTAACCGGCAAAATACAGGACTTTCGATCCCGCTGCCCGCGCTGCCGCGCCGATGGAAAACAATACCGCGTTGCCAAGGCCGCCGCCTACCAGCACCACGGTTTCACCCGGCAGAATCTCGGTAGGTGTACCAGTGGGGCCCATCAGCACCACCGGCTCACCGGGCTGGAGCCGGGCGCACAAGTCTGCCGACCCGCCCATTTCCAGCACGATAAGCGACACCAATCCACGCGCGACATCCACCGATGCACCGGTGAGGGCGATGCCTTCCATCGCCAGTTCCGTGTCGCCTGTATTAGTGGCGAGAGTTGCAAAATTCTGAAAACGGTAGAATTGACCGGGATGGAACCGCTCCGCTGCCATTGGCGCGTGTACCACCACTTCGATGATGTTGGGGGTGAGTCTCTCCACCTTGTGCACCGTGGGCCGCAGCCGTCCATTCATTTCCGCGAAAAACTGTTCGCCGGATTTTGTGGATGCGGGAACCACCCGTCCCAGCACCCGGCTTACCACCGGATAACCCTGCTTGGCGCTGGACATGGCTTTTACCACGTTGCCGGAATAAGACGGATGCAAGTCGCCGAAGAAACTGATGAAGCGACCATCCTCGCAGCGGCTCAAAAGCACCATGGAAGCTGCTGGCTTGGGATTTGCGCGCGGCGGATTGACCGGGTTGCCGTCTTCATCGCACGCGGCAAAATAGCGCCCGTTCAGTTTGAAATTCTTCTCGTCTTCTCTGGCGAGCACCGTATTCGGCTGGGTGCCTGCGGCAACCAGAACAGCCCGGGCTGGCAATTCAGCTTCCCCGGTTTTTTGCCATGATCCCATTTCATCCGGCGCCTGCACCATGAATCGTACCGAGCGCGCATGTTCCCAGCGGTCGGTATCCACACGCACAGGCGTCAGGCCCTCGGCAAACCAGATGCCTTCCTCCAACGCTTTTTCGACTTCTTCGTGATTGAGCGTATAGGAGGGGCTGTCAATCATCCGTTTGCGGTAAGCGATGGTGGCACCCCCCCAGGACTGGAGCAATTCCAGGATGTGCGGCGCGCGCCCTTCCCGTTCCGCAACTGCGCGCTCGCTACGGATGGCGCGGGCATGACTGAGAAATTCTTCCGCGATTTCCTGCTCTTCCGCATCCCAGGCACCCCGGATGGCTGCCTCACCCTGCTCCGCCGTGAGAACTTCATAGCGGCGCAGAAATTTATCCACCTGCACCGGGTAATAGGCGAGTGCTTCCGTTGCCGTATCGATCGCGGTCAGTCCCCCGCCGATCACCACCACCGGCAGGCGTAACTGCATATTGGCGACAGAATTAGCCTGGGCCGCGCCGGACAACTGCAACGCCATCAGGAAATCAGATGCGGCACGCACACCTCGCGCCAGGCCATTGGGCAGATCAAGCACAGTGGGGCGCCCTGCGCCGGCAGCCAATGCCACATGATCGAACCCCATGGCAAGAGCATCATCGGCGGTCAGTGTGCCGCCGAAGCGGACGCCGCCGAACAGAGCGAATTCCTCGCGCCGCTCCAGCAGCAGCCGGATCAGCTTGAGAAAATTCTTGTTCCAGCGCACGGTAATGCCATATTCGGCAACGCCGCCAAAACCTGCCGGCACGCGCTCATCCAGGTTCTCCTCCAGTGCGGCCGCGTGCTGTATCGGGCTGAACGGCAGGCGTTGCCCCTGTTGGTCCACCCCGGAAAGATGTGCCGGCAAAGGCTCGATCTTGAGACCGTCGATGCCCATCACCGTGTGACCGTCGTTCATCAGGTGGTGCGCCAGGGTGTATCCGGCCGGCCCCATCCCGACCACCAGCACTTTGCGGCCTGTGGGCGGTTTTGGCAAAGGGCGCTGCAGATCGAGCGGGTTCCAGCGAGTGAGCAGGCTGTAAATTTCGAAACCCCAGGGCAGTTCGAGCACATCCTTGAGAGTGCGCGTTTCCGCTTCGGGAATATTGACCGGCTCCTGTTTCTGATAGATGCAGGACTTCATGCAATCGTTGCAGATGCGATGGCCAGTGCCGGCGCACATGGGATTGTCCAGCACGATCATCGCCAGACTGCCGATGACGATCCCCTGGGTCTTGAGTTTATGAAATTCGGAAATACGCTCTTCCAATGGGCAACCTGCAAGCAGGGCGCCGAGCGGGCTTTTCTTGAAAACCGGGGGCTCTGCGGGGGTCTTCGGTTTTTCCTTCAGCCCCTTGGAACAGGAATCTTTTCCCTGCTCATGGCACCAGATGCAGTAGTTTGCCTCATCCAGGGCGCCAACCAGATCAGTGCCGGTATCGGTCAGTGCAAAGCCTTCCCGCCGACGCAAGTGATTGAGACGATGGACGGTATAACCGGCAGCGTGGTCGGTGACTGTGGTCAGCAGATGCAGATAATCGAGTTTGGCGGGAGATTTGAACAGCACGCCATCCCGGCTATGCTCACGCCCTGCCGGCGTCTTCAGCGCCCAGGCGGCATACAACAGTGCCGCCTTGAGACGCTCTTCATTCTCGGCCTCATTTTCCAGCCACTGGGTTACTTTGGTTGCAAACACCAGTTCGGAAAATGGCGCGCCAAATTCGCTCACTAGTTTTTGTTGCAGCGCGATACCGTCGGCCGCCAGCACCTCCGCCTCGCTCACCTTGTTCATCGCGCGCCGCTGCACGAATTGCCGCTTGCAGGAATAAAGCGGCGCCAGTTCATGATGGCGGGCTGCAAGCGCGCCGACTTCGGTTTCGATGCCGAATAGTCTGGCAATAAAATCCCCCATCCAGGGAGCCAGCTCAATCAGCAAAGCGGATTCATCCTTGGGGTCCAGTTCATCAGGATGAGCACGGGCATGATCCAGACGGATGCGCAGACCGGCATCTCCCTCCCGCAGAAAATCCAGGAACGCCTGATCCAGCTTTACCAGACCGTCACGGCGATACAAATCGGCAAAAGCCATGTCGAATGCCAGGACGGGAGTAGCTGTGGCAGTTGTCGCGGCAGAATGCGGCGCCGATTCCAGAATTGTCATGATAAGTTGATTGTCATTAAATGAAAAAAACCAGCCGGTAAATAATTCGTACTTGTTCCTGACCGGAATTGTTATATCCCTACCAGCATCCGGGCTAAAGCCTCGCCAAAAAATACAAAAGCGGCAAGGTTGTCCGCCTTGTCGCTTTGCGATTCATCCAAGCTGGCTCCGAACCGCCGGCAGCATTATTGCAACTTTGCTGGTTCACCCTTCCGGCGGACAGATCATGCCGGCGGCAACGGTATTGTTGCTGGCTTCGTCAATGACAATGAAGCTGCCAGTGGCATGGTTGTGCTCATAATCATCACACACCAGGGGTTGCTGCACTTTCAACGTCACCCGCCCGATATCGTTCATCTTGAAAATATCCACCGCTTCGCGATTCAGTGTATTGACGTCAACACGGTAGTTTATCCGGCTCACCAGCGCTTTGACAATCCGGGTGGTGTGCTTGACCAGGTATTTTCGCTTCGGATCGAGGGCTTGTTCCGATAACCAGCACAGCATCGCCTCAAACTCCTTGGTTACTTGCGGCTTCTGCTCGGTTTTTACCAGCATGTCGCCACGGGAAATATCCAGGTGATCTTCGATGGTCAGCGTCACCGATTGTGGTGCAATCGCGTGATCGAGGTGCCCATCGTAAGTAACAATTTCCTTGATGCGCGAAGTCAATCCCGAGGGCAGTACTGTCACCGCATCACCGACCTGGATGGAACCCGACTCGATCCGCCCCATATAGCCGCGAAAATCATGCAATTCCTCGGTCTGCGGGCGACACACCAACTGCACCGGAAAACGGAAATCGACGAGATTGATGTCATGATCGATCGGGATATTCTCCAGCAAATCCATCAATGTCACACCCTCATACCAGGAGAGATTGTCACCACGCTCCACCACCATGTCTCCGTTCAGGGCAGACATTGGTATGTAGGTAATATTTTGCAGCTTGAGTTCCTCGGCAAAAACAGCAAAATCGCGGCAGATGCGCTCGAATACTTCGCGGGAATAATCCACCAGATCCATCTTGTTGACCGCTACGACCAGATGCGGAATACCCACCAGACTGGCCAGATAAGTATGGCGACGCGACTGAACTAGCACACCTTTGCGTGCGTCGATCAGGATGATTGCCAGATTCGCGGTGGAAGCCCCGGTCACCATGTTGCGGGTATATTGCTCGTGACCCGGCGTATCGGCAATGATGAATTTGCGCTTGGGGGTGGCAAAGTAGCGATAAGCCACATCGATGGTGATGCCCTGCTCGCGCTCCGCCTGCAGGCCATCGGTGAGCAACGACAGATCGACGCCTTTCATTCCGCGCTTGCTGGTGGTATGCGTGATGGCGCTCAACTGATCCTCAAAAATTGATTTCGAGTCGTGCAGCAAGCGTCCGATCAGGGTGCTCTTGCCATCATCCACGCTGCCAGCGGTGATGAAGCGCAACAGTTCGATGTTGTCTAATGCAATGCTATCGATTACTGACATTTACAGGCCTTCTGAAAATTCTGCTCGCTACGAAAATTGATGCATGCTTCTGCCCTGTACTGGCGGGCAACTGTCGTCTCAGAAATACCCTTCCTTCTTGCGCAGTTCCATGGATGCATCCGAAGTCTGGTCGTCCATGCGGGTGGCACCGCGCTCGGTGATGCGCGTGATCGCGGTCTCGGCGATGATCTCGTCAACGCTGGCAGCGGTGGATTCCACCGGGCAGGTGCAGCTCATATCGCCTACGGTACGGAAACGCACCATGATGTTCTCCGCTTGCTCGCCATCTTTGGGTTGCACCAGGTGTGATACCGGTAGCAGACCGGTGCCGCGCCGGATCACCTCGCGGGTATGGGCGAAATAGATGTGCGGCACTTCCAGTTGCTCGCGGGCAATATATTCCCAGACATCGAGTTCGGTCCAGTTGCTGATCGGGAATACGCGAATATTCTCCCCCGCATGCACCCGTGTATTGTAGATATCCCACAACTCCGGCCGCTGGTTCTTCGGGTCCCACTGGCCGAATTCATCGCGGAAGGAAAAAATACGTTCCTTGGCGCGCGCCTTCTCTTCATCACGGCGCGCACCGCCAATGCAAGCATCGAAACGGAACTCGGCAATGGCATCCAGCAATGTCACTGATTGAAACGCATTGCGGCTTTGATTCTCCGAGCGCAGCACCACCCTGCCCTGGCGAATGGAGTCTTCCATGCTGCGCACGATCAGGCGTTCGCCCAGTTGCTGGGCGCGACGGTCACGAAACTCGATCACTTCGGGGAAGTTATGACCGGTATCGATATGCAGCAGCGGAAACGGGAAGCGCCCCGGACGGAAGGCCTTTTCCGCCAGTCGCAACAGCACGATGGAATCCTTGCCACCGGAGAACAACAGGGCCGGGTTGGCGCATTCCGCCGCCACTTCCCGCAGGATATGGATGGATTCGCTCTCCAGCGCATCCAGATGGCCCAGTTGCCGTGCCGTCCGGCGTTTGATCACTATCGGTTCGCTTTTCATCACAAAGTTGGGTACAGGGGTAATAAATTCTTGCATGTCACTCAATATGATATCCATCGTTTAATCCTGGGCAGAACGTAATTTCCTGGAATGCGGGTCATGCGCTTTATCCTCCAGCCGAATCAGCAGAAGCTGCGGCAGCAGCATGCCGCCCACTCGGATGCAAGCCACACTCCTTGGTTTCTGGATTTTCCCACCACCAGCGTCCGGCACGCACATCTTCGCCGGGAGTAATGGCACGGGTACAGGGTGCGCAACCGATGCTGCTGTAACCCTTGTCGTGCAGCAAGTTGTAGGGCACTTCAAACTTTTTAAGGTAATCCCACACATCGCTGAGTTCCCAGTCCAGTAGCGGGCTGATTTTTTGCAGCCCGTGGTCGGCATCGAATTCCACTGTGGCCAAATCCTTCCGGGTCGGCGCCTGGTCGCGGCGCAACCCGGTGATCCAGGCACGCTTACCGCGCAAAGCACGTTGCAGCGGCGCCACCTTGCGCATATGGCAGCAGGCCTTGCGTAATTCCACACTGTCATAAAATCCGTTGGGACCATGCTGCGCGGCGTATTCTTCCACCGCAGCAGACTCGGGGAAATACAGCTGGATGCGAATGTGATAGCGATTCTCTACTTGCTGCATCAGACTGTAGGTTTCTTGCGGCAGACGGCCGGTATCCAGAGTGAATATTTCAATGGCGGGATAATGCTGCCCGATCAAATCGGTCAGCATCATGTCTTCCGCACCGAAACTGTTGGCAAAAACCACCGGCGCATGATCTGCCTGTACCGCATCCAGCAGCGTGCGCACCTGCCTGATTCTGGATTCCAGATTCATGCCGCCATTTCGCTCAGTGCCCAAAATTCGTCACACCACACTGGCCGGCTGCCCGGACTGCTGAGCCCGCAGCAATCCGGCGGCAGCGGTCTGCGGCAGTGCGCCGGTCAAGTCAAGCTGGCGGTCAAAACCCAGGCAGAATTCCGCAACTTCCAGCGTCCAGGAGTCCAATTCGGCAAACCACCCGGTCAACAGCACGTCATTCAGTTCCTCGACAGGGTGCGCAAAATACTCCGCAAACCTGATCAACTGTTTGGATAAGTGTGGTTTGGTCGGCAATACGCGCCGCAACTCTTCTGCTTGCTCTGTCAGGCTGCCGCACTTCTGTCCGCCGAGCAATTCGGTCACGCCCTGACCGATCAAACGTGCGATCTCTTCGGCACACCTGAGTGAATCTTCAAATTTGCGCTGATACTTGAGCGCATCCCGGTAATTCCGCTCGTGAGCTGCTTCAAAGAAGCTTGAACCGATCTTCACCTGGCTCATTCCCGCGCACTCGCCTCCGCCCAATTGCAGCACCTTGAAATCACTGGCGGTGCCATGGTCGCGCAAGACCGATTCCAGTTGTTCCGGTTTAACTTCCATCAAATCCGCCAGCAGTTCGCTGAAATAGGCTTGGCCAACGCGCCGCGTCCAGGAAAAGAATGTCTCTGCCGCTTCCCGGTTGGTTGCATAAGCCGTTCGCACCCGTTCCACTGCCGCTTCCACGCGTGCTGCAGGTATCGATGGGCCTTTGATCGCCAGTGCGCCGCACGCCATGCCGTTGCCGCCGAAATACATCTGATAATGTGGCACCAGTTTGCCGAGCATGCGCTTGCCTTCGCCGTAAATGCCGATGTCGCCAGTCTCGGGCTGGGCGCAGCCGTTATGACAGCCGGAAACACGAATTTTCAGGTCGTGTTCGCCGCCGCTCAACTTGGGCGCAACGATTGGACTGGAAGTGATCCCCAGACGGCAGGTCGAGGTACCGGGGCACGCCACCACATCGTCGCCCGCTTGCGGCTCACTCAAACCCAGCGCAGCCAAGGCGGCACGCAGGGGAGCTATTTTTGCTTGCGTCACATTCGCCAGTATCATGTTCTGATCCTGGGTTACTCTGATGTCATGCAGACCATGGTTCTCGCTAATAGCGGCGAGACCGCGCAGTTGCACCGCAGTCAAATTGCCCATCGGCACACTGATCGGAAAAACGTAATGGCCGGACTGTTTCTGGCTGAACAGGCGGCGTGGCGCACCAATGCCGGGAGCTGCACTGTCGTCTCCGGCACTCCATGCGCCTTGCGGGTAATCCTGCGCTGCCAGTGCGGCGCGGGTGCGCGCCAGTTCTTCGCGGTATTTCTCGACAAACCCCGCGGCGCCGAATTTGTCCACCAGGAACTTGATCCGCGCTTTGGCGCGCTTGACCCGGTCGGAATAGCGGTTATGCAACGAGATAATCGCTTCCATCACCAGCAGCAGATCTTTTTCCTCAATGAATTCTTCCACCACAATGGCTTCATGCGGTTTATGTCCGAGACCGCCGCCAGCCACGACCTTGAAACCGAAGCGCTCACCGTTGCGCACTGCGATTACGCCCATATCGTGCATCATGCCCTGGGCGCAATCGGACTCACATGCCGAGAAACTGATCTTGAACTTACGCGGCATTTGCTGAGTCAGCGGGTTGCGCAGAAAATGCTGCACCGCGCCGTCAAGATGCCGCGTCACATCGACATGCTGACGCGGGCACACGCCGGACAGAGAACAGGCAGTCACATTGCGGATGGTATTGCCGCAGGCCTCACGCGTGGTCAAACCGGCCGTAGCCAGATGCCGCAATACTGCCGGGGTATGCTCAAGCGGCACATAATGCATCTGGATGTCCTGGCGTGTGGTGATATGTACGACATCATGCCGCACATATTTCTCCAGCATATCGGCGATCACCGTCAATTGCGGCGCAGTCAGGCGACCACCCGGAAGTTTGACGCGCACCATGTTGACGCCTTCCTGGCGCTGACCGTAGATTCCCATTTGCAAGCGGGCAGCAGTGAAACGATCGGCATCCATGCGCAGGCTCTGATAGTCCTGCAGCGCCTGCTCGAATAAATTAATTTCCTCGTCGTTAGCGAGACCAGCCAAGTGATCCATCCTGATTCTCCACAATTGGTTACCATATCAACTTGCCGTTCATGCGGACAAGACTGATTGCCACTTGCAATCCAGTGCCGGCATACCGGCATGACTACGCATACCGGTTCCTGACAGGGATTCCAGCATGCCAGGTAAACTGGATTCTACCGTTTCCGTACGGGCATGACCCGTGCGACCACATGCAGCATGTAACTTTATATGGTGCCTCGAAAGCGCTATGATAGCAACCAGCGCATATGTCATGAAAGAATATTGCGTTAGATTGTTATAAGATAATGTTATTTGAAGCCGGGAATCATGAAACTACAACAATTACGCTATCTGTGCGAAGTCGCTAACCAGGGTCTGAACTTGTCCAAGGCCGCGGAAAGTCTGCACACTTCGCAACCTGGGATCAGCAAGCAGATCAGCTTGCTGGAGAGCGAACTGGGCGTGGACATCTTTGTACGCAACGGCAAACGAGTGGTCAAGATCACCCCGCCGGGACAGGCCATTATTGAAATTGCCGAAAGAATGCTCAGAGACGCGAAGAATCTGAAACAAGTCGGCCAGGAATTCACCAATGAGGCCAGCGGTTCCTTGACCATCGCCACTACCCATACCCAGGCCCGCTATGCACTGCCGCCTGCGATCAAACGTTTCACCGCACGCTACCCCAAGGTGAAGCTGATTCTGCGCCAGGGCAGTCCGACGCAGATAGCCGAACTGGTTACCTCAGGCGAAGCAGATATCGCCATCGCCACCGAAGCAATTGAATTATTTCAGGAACTGGTGATGCTGCCGTGCTATCAATGGAATCGCTGCATCATCACTCCACCCCGGCACCCTTTGCTCAAACTCGAAAAACTGACGCTGGAAGCTATCGTTCAGTACCCCATCATCACTTACGATTTTGCTTTTACCGGCCGCACGAAGATCAATCAGGCATTCGAGGCCAAGGGCTTAACCCCCAACGTGGTACTGACTGCAATAGACGCCGACGTAATCAAGACCTACGTGGAATTGGGATTGGGCATCGGCATACTGGCGCAGATGGCGTTTGATCCCAAGCGCGACAAACACTTGCGAGCCATCGATGCCAGCCACCTGTTTGAGCCGAGTACCACGCGTATCGGGATTACCCGCAACAGCTACCTGCGCGGATACGTGTACGATTTCATTGGCATGTTCGCACCCCATCTCAATCACAGCGTGATCACAGCAGCGATGGAAGGACACCCGTAACCGGCAGTGCGTGCAAGTCTGCGGCAGAGTCCAGTTAACCGCCCGTAACCCGGCATCATATAATCGCAACCTATCCTTGTTCCACCTCATTCATGACTGCAATCAAACTACTTCCCGACCTGCTCATCAATCAGATCGCTGCCGGCGAGGTAGTGGAGCGCCCTGCCTCGGCACTCAAGGAACTGCTGGAAAACAGCCTGGATGCGGGGGCAACCGAAATAACCGTACAGCTTGCCCAGGGTGGAATCAAATTGATCCGGGTGGCCGATGATGGCAGCGGAATTTCCAGAGACGATCTGCCGCTTGCACTTGCCCGTCATGCCACCAGCAAGATAACTATGCTGGAAGATTTGCAGAGAGTAGCAAGTCTGGGATTTCGCGGTGAAGCGCTGGCGAGTATTGCCGCAGTTTCACGCCTGCTGCTGACAAGCCGCACGGCAGCGGAAAAACATGCCTGGCAGCTACAGGTGGAAGGCAACCGCTACTCACAACCGGAACCGGCAGCATTGGCGGCCGGTTCTGTGGTGGAAGTGCATGACCTCTATTTCAATACCCCTGCCCGACGCAAGTTCCTGAAAACCGAAGCCACTGAATTCGCCCATTGCGAGGAAACATTTCTGCGTCTTGCATTGTCACGCGCCGCCATCGGCTTCACGCTGCAGCACAACGGAAAAGTACGCCATCACCTGCGTCCGGCGGATGCGCAACAGCGCATCGCGGCAATATTGGGTCAGGAATTTGTTCAGACTGCGGCATTCATTGATGAGCAAGCGGCAGACTTGCGCCTGTGGGGTGCGGCCGCATTACCCGCCTACTCGCGCTCCTCCCGCGATACCCAGTATTTCTTCGTCAACGGCCGTTTCGTCCGCGACAAATTGATCGCCCATGCGTTGCGCGAAGCTTACCGCGACGTGCTGCATCTGGAACGGCATCCGGCTTTTGTGCTGTTCCTGGAAATGGATCCGATGGGCGTGGATGTGAATGTGCATCCCACCAAAACCGAGGTGCGATTCCGCGATTCGCGCGCACTGCATCAATTCATTTTTCACGCAATCAACAAGGCCCTGGCATCGCCGCAGCAAACGCTGGCACCCAGGGAAGCGGAAAGCACAAACCCGAGAACCGCTGCAGCATTCCCTGTTTACTCACGACAAAACACCATGCCGCTTGCCACTGCCGCCCAGTCGCCAGCGTTTTACCAGACTCTGTTTGGCGCGGACACAGTGCCGCGTATACCACTTACGCCAACAGCACCGCCCGGAACGGAAGCAGAAATTCCGCCGCTGGGATTCGCTCTGGGACAACTCCTGGGCATTTATATACTGGCGCAGAATGACCGGGGGCTGATCATTGTGGACATGCATGCGGCACATGAACGCGTGGTATATGAAAAGCTCAAGTCAGCGCTGGACAGCCATACGCTATCGATGCAGCCATTGTTGATCCCCGTGACATTCCGGGCGGATAGCCTGGAAATCACTACAGCCGAAGAAAACGGCGCGATCCTGCGCGAACTGGGATTTGAAATCGTTGCCCTCTCTCCCACCGCGTTGGCCGTGCGTGCGCTGCCGGCTACTCTCAAGGATGCCGATGCGGCGCAACTCGCGCGCGCCGTGCTGCGCGAGATCCGCGAATTTGGCGCCAGTCAGGTGCTGACTGGCAGGCGCAACGAACTGCTCTCGACCATGGCCTGCCACACTGCAGTTCGTGCAAACCGTATGCTGACCGTGCCGGAAATGAATGCGCTGCTGCGGGAAATGGAAACAACCCAGCGCTCCGGCCAATGCAATCACGGCAGGCCGACCTGGTTTGAAATAAGCCTGACTGATCTCGACAAAATGTTCATGCGCGGGAAATAATCAGAACCACGCCAGTGGCAATAGCGACTGCGATTGCCACGTCTCTAAAAATCAGACCCATTCCTGCAGGGTTATAACGGCTTTTGTTGAATGGGGCATTACACGCCTATAATGCAGCCATGAAAACTACCCTCCTGGGCGGACGTACACCCCGAAATTTCCTGCGCGACTACTGGCAGAAAAAACCACTGCTGGTGCGTGGCGCCCTGCCCGACTTTAAGGGGCTGCTGGCACGCAACGACCTGATCGATCTCGCCTGCAGAGACGACTCGCAATCGCGTCTGGTGATACAGCAGAAAGGAGAATGGCAAGTCGAATACGGCCCCTTTGTGGCGCGCGATTTTTCTCGCCTGTCAAAAAGAGCCTGGACATTGCTGGTACAGGACGTCAATCATTTTCTGCCCGCAGCCCGCGACCTGCTGCGCAGATTCAATTTCATCCCATATGCCCGGCTCGATGACCTGATGGTCAGTTATGCCCCCAAGGGTGGCGGGGTCGGACCTCATTTTGATTCTTATGACGTTTTCTTGCTGCAAGGTATGGGGCGCAGGCTCTGGCAGATATCCGTCCAGCATGACCGCAGCCTGATCGCAGATGCGCCACTGAAAATCCTGCGTAACTTTCACCCGGAACAGGAATGGGTGCTGGAACCGGGCGACATGCTTTATCTGCCGCCCGGATACGCCCACAATGGTGTGGCCGAGGATGATTGCATGACCTACTCCATCGGCTTTCGCGCCCCGAGTTATCAGGAACTGGCCACCCAGTTCCTGGTTTATTTGCAAGACCATATCGAAATTGATGGCATGTATCGCGACCCCGATATCGTCTTACAACCCCATCCGGCACACATCAGTCTGGCCATGCTGCGCCAGACAGGCAGCGCGTTGGGTAAAATCAAGTGGAACAGCGCCGACATCGAGCGCTTTATCGGCACCTATCTCACCGAGCCCAAACCTCACGTTTTTTTCGCACCGCCATCGCCTCCGCTGACACAGAAAAGATTTGCGCAGCAAGTCAAAAAAAACGGATTGCGGCTGGATTTGAAGAGCCGCATGCTGTGCCGGGGGAAAAGCATTTTTCTGAATGGCGATGCCTACCCAGTCAGCAGCGCTGCTTGCCGCTTATTGGAAAAACTTGCCGATCAGCAAGAACTGGTAGCGGGAGAGATCATTGCTGCCGAGGCCATGGCTCTGCTGCATCAATGGTACCTCTATGGCTATATCGAAACAGACGGCTGAAATTTTCCTCGGCTCACCCCGAGATACCCCGCATTGCCGCTACTGTCAAAGGTTTGGAAAGAGTCCCTGCTAGGGAAAATGCATAAATCCAGCGGAATCTACTAGACAACATTTCTGAATTCTGCTATTAAGGTAGCGGTCTTTCCAGATTTGAATGGCCAAAGCGCTTTGTAAGCAATTCACCGTGATCCGTCATAAACTAGATAAAGGAGATTAATAATGAGAGTCTACCCGCTCCTCGCTGCCGCCTTGATAACACTGTCATTTACCGCTTGTGACCAGATGCGGGAAAAAACGCCCGGAGAAGGAAAACCAGGGCAATACCCCCCCAGTCTTTGGGAAAAACGTGAAGGTTCAGTGTCTGATGAAGAACTTGAGAAAGCGGCAAAAGAAGCCGAAGCTCCTGCTCCTGCTCCTGCTCCTGCTCCTGCCAAATAGTAGAGAAATAACCAAACGCATCAACAGGCAAATGCAAACAAAAAAAGCCGTCCTCCGGGACGGCTTTTTTCTGCGCGCTGGCCCTGTAAAACAAAGAATCAGGCTCAGTGATTGCTTTAAGTTTGGATGATCAAAACATTTTGTTATATACTTTGTCTTGTTAAAATTTTTCAGGAAATAGAATAATGAAATATACGCTCCTCGTTGCTGCCTTGGTCGCATTGACGCTGACTGCTTGTGGTGAAGGCAAGAAAAGTCTTGACGGTCACCCCATGGATAAGCCGCCTCCCTCTGCGGATGCCCCGCGTGACTCTGAGCCGAATTTTGATGTACTTAAGGATGAGGAACCGGCTCCGGCCGGCACTGCAGCTACTGGCAAATGATGCCGCAAATTAAGGCAAGAAACCATGCTCGAAAAGCCGGTAAAGCAAGGTAATAAATTATTTTCACAATTCGTTCACAATTCGGTTTTTTTTGATATATACTATGTCGCCTGCTACAGCTACAACACGGCCCCCTGCAAACTATTTTATTTAACTAACTAAGGAATATAACCCATGAAACTTCCGCTTCTCGCTGCCGCTCTGGTAGCACTCACATTTACCGCCTGCGACAGGCCCAAACAGGCTGAACAAGCCGGTTCAGATACTTATGGCACTAACATGGAAGGGGGCGGCACCCTAGGGGAAGAGCGTAAAGAAATGGGTCTTGCGACCGATGTAACCACATACACCCCTGCTGATGATGATGATCTCAGCGGCCCGGCCGAACTCCCCGGTTTTGCTCTCGATGGCAATGGCAACCCCCTCAAACCTGGCCAGGAAGCCCACAAACCCCCACAGGTTCATTAAAGCAGTTAAGCGGCACAAAAAACCATCCTGCGGGGTGGTTTTTTATCGTCCGCAGTGCATGCAAGAAACGTCATACGGGTGCAAAACCGGCCGGGTTTTTACACTTGAATCGGCCAGTTATTTCGTTATACATTAATTTTTGTTACACTACACTTTGTCCCAAACCATTTATCAAGGAAACCGAATAATGAGACTCTCGCTCCTCGCCGTCACTCTGGTGGCGCTCACCCTGGCCGCCTGTGGTAAACCCAATCAAGCTCTCCCCGAGCAAGAGAAGGATCGTTTTGAGCAAATATCAAAAGTACCTGTCGACACTTCCCCTGAAATCACTCCACCCCCGATTGGCGCGGATGAGGATCTAAGCGGCCCCACAATTCTCCCCAGTGCGCGCGCCGACGGCAGCACTGACTTGGCTGCTCCAGGCAAGTAAACCTGCGAGCCGGCTGCCCACTAAAGCAGCTAACTGGCGGACGATAAAAAACCATCCCGCGGGATGGTTTTTTATCGTCCGCAGTATCTGCGGAAAATAGCCGGTCAAACCAGTTGCCGCCAGCCAAAACCCTCGTTCTGGCTGGCGATGCCGATCCAGTTTCTGTCGCAGTTCAAGCTATTACTCAACGCAACTTGCGCCAGCAGCGGGGTATTGTTGGTCCGGCTCAAATGAGCCGCAATGAGATGCTGCAGCCGACTGCAATCAAGATTTGCCAGGAGTTTTGCCGCGGCGGTATTTTCCAGATGTCCGAAACGGCCGCCAATGCGCTGCTTAAGGCTGGATGGGTAATTGCTGTCCGCAAGCATTTGTGCATCGTGGTTGCACTCCAGCACCAGCGCATGACACCGGCTCAAGACCGCTTCAATGTGCGGGGTAGAGCAGCCGCTATCGGTCAGCACGCCCAGACGCACTGCACCATCGCTGAATACAAATTGCGCTGGCTCCTGGGCATCATGCGGAACCGGGTAGGGCTCTATCTCAATGGCATTGATGGCAAAACGCTGATGACTGTCGATGATATTGACTTTCGGCAATACCGCAACCGCCTTTTCCATGCTGCGCAGGGTGCCATGCGTCAGCCACACCGGGATATCAAATTTGCGTGCCAGCCGCGCTACACCGCTGATATGATCGTCATGCTCATGCGTGACCACGATACCGTTTATCATGCCGGGATCAAGATCCAGACGGGAAAGACGGGCAATGGTTTCTTTCAGAGTAAAGCCACAGTCCAGCAGCAGCCGGGTATCTGCCACCTCGACCACCAGACCGTTTCCCTGGGAGCCGCTACCTAGGCAGGCAAAGCGCATTTACACGACTGGAACTACTTGAGCTGCTCATACAGCAGACTCAATATCTTGGTTGCCGTAGCGGATTTTTCCGGACCACCATCTTGATTGAGCACTTTGACTTCGCTGCCAGCCTCCGCCGTACTCACCTGGATACGGTATTGCTCCGGTTTGGCGGCAGCGGCAGCAGCAGCTTCGCTACGCCAGAAGGCAAGTTTTGCCAGCATGCCTTCGCCACCCTTTTCGTTATCTTTATCAGGATTGACATAGCGCACGAAGTAAATGCCTTGTGAGCGATCACGATCTTCCACGGTAAAGCCAACGCGGTCAAGCGCCAGTCCGACGCGCCGCCATGAACGGTCAAATGCCTCGTTCAGTGTGAGAATTCCACCGCGTTCACGGTCGATGCGCGCACGTTGCTGAGCACTGCCTGGGCTGGCTACTTCCGTTCGGGCGCGCGCCTCCTCCACGCCGAAGCGCATCATCAAGCGGGCAAGCATCTCTGCTTCCAGGCTCGGGTCGGCAGGACGCGGCTGCCAGACGGTACGCGTACCGACCTCCACCACTTCGTCCATGCCACGGTGGCTGATGTAAATTTCAGTAGTGCTCGCTTCACCCCGTTCCAGGCGGGTGCGAAACTTGTCGCGCGTACCGGTCGAATACAAGCTATCCAGGACCTTGGAAAGTATGCTGCGTATGATATCTTGTGGAATATTGGCACGGTTTTCTGCCCAATCTGTTTCCATCACCCCGGCTGAGGGTGTTTCCACATTGATGATAAAACCCAGTTCCTGCCAGAATTCTTTTACGATCGGCCATACTACTTCCGGCTCACCTTTCACCACCAGCCAGCGCTGAGTACCGGCACGCTCGATGTGCGGCCCGGATTCATCCGCCGCAGGCAGAAGAGGCGTGGAACCCGCTCCGGGCTTGCCCGTACGCTCTTTGTTATAAGCGGAATAAGTCGCGCTTCCTGACGGGTTGATATCGGGAACAATATAGCGTTCATCCGTGCTAGGCGCAGTCAGATCCGGCGGCACTTCCAGCGGCGGCAGTTTGCCTGCCGACTTGTAATCCATTTTCTTGCTTTCCGGCAGCAAGGTCATCAGGTTACAGCCCGTCACTGTCACTACCACCACCAATGCCAGGCAGCGCGTGACCGTTCTGCGCCATCGCATATTAAACATCCAGCCCTGCTGCAGCATGAATCCCGGCCTGGCGCATCGCTTCCCTCACAATCTGATGATACTGCGCCGACAGCGGCGTCAACGGCAGCCGCAGGCTGGGGCCTATCAGCCCCAGTTGCGCCAGCGCCCACTTCACCGGGATCGGGTTGGCTTCAATGAACAGATGCAGATGCAGCCCCAGCAGTTTATTGTTGGCCGCGCGGGCGGCGGTCAGATCGCCAGCGAACGCTGCCGCGCACATTTCATGCATCAGTTTCGGCGCGACATTGGCCGTAACCGAGATTACGCCGTGCCCGCCCAGCAACAACAGTGCCAGAGCGCTGGCATCATCTCCGCTATAAATTGCAAAATCTGGCGGGGCACGGCGCAACAGATCGGAACCGCGGCCGATGTCGCCGGTCGCATCCTTGATGCCGACGATATTGGGTATCTGTGCCAGCCGTAGTGCCGTATCGTTGGCGATATCCGCCACTGTCCTGCCCGGCACATTGTACAAAATCTGCGGGATGTCCACCGCTTCCGCCACTGCTCTGAAGTGTTGGTACAAGCCTTCCTGGGTGGGTTTGTTGTAATAGGGAACTACTGACAGGCTCGCATCTGCGCCAGCATCCTTGGCGTAGATCGACAGGTCTATGGCTTCGCGGGTGGAATTCGCGCCGGTACCGGCGAGCACCGGTACGCGCCCGGCGGCATGCTCCACCGCGACACGTATCAGCAGATGATGTTCGTCGAAATCGACTGTGGGGGACTCGCCGGTGGTACCCGCCACCACGATGCCGTCTGTCCCCTGCGCTACATGAAAATCGATCAGGGCGCGGAAATGCTCCAGATCCAGTTCGCCGGATTCGTGCATGGGTGTGACAATGGCGACCAGGCTGCCTCTCATTACAATACTGCGCATGACCTTCTATCCGCTAAAAAAGCCGATATTTTACCTGAATCCTGCGCCTCCCAAAAATATTCGCTGCGCATCATTCCGGCCAGCATAGTCTGCATCCCGTGCTGCGCGCAATGTCTCATGTCTGCGCACCGCAAGTCACGCCTTTGCAAATGCCCATGCGCCGTTGCTGCAATCTACTTTGATTGTGTCTTTGGCGGCGAAGCGGCCTTCGAGTATCTCTTTTGCCAAGGGATTTTCGATTTGCGCCTGGATCGCACGCTTCAACGGCCGCGCACCGAAAACCGGATCGAAACCAGCCTGGGCGAGTTCCATCAGCGCGGCTTCCGACACCTGCAGTTTCATTTCTAGCTTCGCCAGCCGCGCTTCCAGATATTGCAACTGTATGCGCGCGATCGACTGGATGTGCTTCTCGTCCAGCGCATGGAAGACCACTACTTCATCGATGCGATTGATGAATTCCGGGCGGAAATAAGATTTCACTTCACCCATCACCGCCAGCTTGATCACCTGATAATCATCGCCGGTCATTTGCTGGATCATCTGCGAGCCGAGGTTGGAGGTCATCACGATCACCGTGTTCTTGAAATCGACGGTGCGCCCCTGGCCATCGGTCATGCGGCCGTCATCCAGTGCCTGCAGCAGCACATTGAACACATCCGGGTGCGCCTTCTCCACCTCGTCCAGCAGGATCACCGCATACGGCTTTCTGCGTACCGCTTCGGTCAGGCCGCCACCTTCCTCATAGCCGACATAGCCGGGCGGCGCGCCAATCAGCCGCGCTACGGAATGCTTCTCCATATACTCGCTCATGTCGATGCGTATCAGGCGATCCTCGGAGTCAAACAGAAAGCCTGCCAGTGCCTTGCACAATTCGGTTTTACCCACACCGGTCGGCCCCAGGAACAGGAACGAGCCATAAGGACGATTCGGGTCGGAAAGCCCCGCACGTGAGCGGCGGATCGCATCCGACACCAGCCGTACCGCCTCATCCTGTCCGACCACGCGCTCGTGCAGTTTCTGCTCCATATGCAGAAGCTTTTCCCGTTCACCCTGCATCATCCTGGAAACGGGGATGCCGGTGGCGCGGCTCACCACTTCGGCAATTTCCTCCGCCCCGACCTGGGTGCGCAGCAAACGATTCTTGGGCTTGCTCTCCTCGACATGCACCGCTTCTTTCAGCTTGGCTTCGAGTTGCGGCAACTTGCCATACTGCAGTTCGGCAACTTTTTCCAGCTTGCCTTCGCGTTGCAGCTTGATGATTTCGGCGCGCACCTTGTCCATTTCTTCCTTGAGTTGCGCCGTGCCTTGCGCTGCACCTTTCTCCGCTTTCAAGATCTCTTCCAGATCGGCATATTCGCGTTGCAGTTTCTTGATCTCGTCTTCGATCAGCGTAAGACGTTTTTGCGAGGCTTCATCTTTCTCCTTCTTCATCGCCTCGCGCTCGATCTTGAGCTGGATCAGGCGGCGATCCAGTTTGTCCATCACCTCGGGTTTGGAATCAATCTCCATCTTGACGCGCGCCGCAGCCTCGTCGATCAGGTCGATCGCCTTGTCCGGCAGGAAGCGATCGGTGATGTAGCGATGCGATAGTTCGGCGGCCGCGACTATGGCTGGGTCGGTGATGTCCACACCATGATGCAGCTCGTATCTTTCCTGCAGCCCGCGCAAAATGGCAATGGTGGCCTCCACGCTGGGTTCGTCCACCAGCACTTTCTGGAAGCGGCGTTCCAGCGCAGCATCCTTTTCGACGTATTTACGATATTCATCCAGCGTGGTGGCGCCCACGCAATGCAACTCGCCTCGCGCCAGTGCGGGCTTGAGCATATTGCCCGCATCCATCGCCCCTTCCGCTTTGCCTGCGCCGACCATGGTGTGCAACTCGTCGATAAACACAATGGTGCTGCCTTCATCCTGCGCGAGTTCCTTCAATACCGACTTCAGGCGTTCCTCGAATTCACCACGGTATTTGGCCCCAGCCAGCAGCGCGGCCATATCGAGCGACAGCACCCGTTTGTTTTTCAGCGATTCCGGCACTTCGCCGTTGATGATCCGCTGCGCCAGACCTTCGACGATGGCGGTCTTGCCCACGCCGGGCTCGCCGATCAGAACCGGGTTATTTTTAGTGCGACGCTGCAATACCTGGATGGTGCGGCGGATTTCATCATCACGCCCGATCACCGGATCGAGCTTGCCCATGCGCGCACGCTCAGTGAGATCAAGGGTGTATTTTTTCAGGGATTCGCGGCTGCTTTCGGCTTCGGCGCTGCCGACATTCTCGCCGCCGCGTACTGTGTTGATGGTCTGTTCCAATGCCGCGCGATTGGCTCCATGCTGCTTCAGCAGCGTGCCGGTTTCACCCTTGTCCTGCAGCGCTGCCAGCAGAAACAGTTCCGATGCGATGAACTGGTCACCGCGCTTTTGTGCTTCCTTGTCGGCCAGGTTGAGCAGATTACCCAGTTCGCGTGAGGCGCTGATTTCTCCGCCAGTACCCTCCACTTTCGGCAGGCGCTCCGTGCTTTTCTTCAGCGCATCACGCAGCGGGGCCACGTTGGCGCCGGAGCGCTGCAGCAATGAAGCCGTGCCGCCATCTTCCTGCTGCAATAACGCCAGCAGCAGATGCTGCGGCTCAATGTAGGAGTTGTCCTGACCGACTGCCATGCTCTGGGCATCGGCCAGCGCCTGCTGGAAGCGGGTAGTTAATTTATCGAAACGCATGGAACCCTCCACTATGTAGTTGCAGACTACATGGGGGGATAGTGAAGAATTTCAAGGGTGCGCTACGTTCTGCGCACAAGGACGACGAGCGGGCCGTCTCAGGCAACCGTGGATGGCTGCTGTTGCAGTCTGCTCACGATTTCCGCCGCCGGCAGCGGTTTGCTGAAATAATATCCCTGGAAACGGCCGCATCCCTGCCGGGTCAGAAAGTCCAACTGCTCCTCGGTTTCGACGCCCTCGGCCAGCACTTTCATTTTCAGGCTGCGGGCCAT
>CAMAPK010000030.1 GCA_945860135.1 Nitrosovibrio sp. Nv4 | reverse complement strand
ATGAAGAGGATATGGTCGGTCTTCACCATGCCGTACTTGGTGGATACGGTGGTGCCCTCCACCAGCGGCAGCAGGTCGCGCTGCACGCCCTGGCGCGACACGTCGGCCCCACTGACTTCCGACCGGCTTGCGATCTTGTCGATCTCGTCCAGGAACACGATGCCGTTCTGCTCGACATTTTGCACCGCGCGCAGCTTCAGCTCTTCGTCATTGACCAGCTTGGAAGCCTCTTCATCGGTGAGGAGTTTCAGCGCCTCGCGGATTTTCAACTTGCGGGTTTTCTTTCTTTCTGCGCCCATGTTCTGGAACATGCCCTGAATCTGGGTGGTGAGTTCCTCCATCCCCGGCGGGGCGAAGATCTCCATGTGCGCAGCATGCGCCGCCGCCAGCTCGATTTCTATTTCCTTGTCGTCGAGTTCGCCTTCGCGCAATTTCTTGCGAAATTTCTGCCGGGTGGCATTGTCGCGCTCCCCGGCTTCCGTGGCTAAACCCAACTCGCGCGCAGGCGGCAGCAGCACATCAAGGATGCGTTCTTCCGCCTGATCCTCGGCGCGGGTACGCATCTTGGCGGTCTCCTGCTCGCGCGCTTGCTTGATGGCGGATTCCACCAGATCGCGAATGATCGAGTCCACATCGCGGCCGACATAACCCACTTCGGTGAATTTGGTCGCCTCCACCTTGATGAACGGCGCGTCGGCGAGCCTTGCCAGACGGCGCGCAATCTCGGTCTTGCCAACACCGGTAGGGCCGATCATCAGGATATTCTTCGGCGTGATCTCCTGCCGCAGCGGGTCCGCTACCTGCTGCCTGCGCCAGCGGTTCCTGAGTGCAATGGCCACGGCGCGCTTGGCAGCGTCCTGACCGATGATGTGCTTGTCCAGTTCCTGGACGATTTCTTGTGGGGTCATTTGAGATATGATGTGGAGGATGGTGACGTGCTACTCCAGAACCTCGATGATATGATTCTGGTTGGTGTAGATGCACAAGTCGCCCGCAATGGTGAGCGCATTCTTGACGATTTCCAGCGGTGTCTGGCTGGTATTTTCCAGCAGTGCACGCGCGGCGGAGTGGGCATAAGGACCGCCGCTGCCGATGGCGGCCAGCCCCAATTCGGGCTCAATCACGTCGCCTGAACCGGTGATGATGAGCGTGGTTTCGCGGTCAGCCACGATCAGCATCGCTTCCAGCCGCCGCAAGATACGATCGGTACGCCAGTCCTTGGCCAATTCCACTGCCGAACGCATCAGATGTCCCTGATGCTTTTCCAGTTTGCCTTCAAAGCGTTCGAACAAAGTGAAGGCATCGGCAGTACCCCCGGCGAATCCAGCAAGAATTTTTTCATGGTACAGCCGGCGCACCTTGCGCGCGCTGGCCTTGGCGACGATCGCACCCAGAGTCACCTGGCCGTCGCCGCCCAGTGCGACTGTTGTACCGCGTCGCGCGGAAAGTATGGTGGTGCCGCGATGTTGTTGCATAGGGTTAGTTCGAGATCGTTGGGGAGCGGGAATTATAACGCTGATTCGTGGGAAAAGCGTGTTTCAGCTCTTCTTCTTCGCGCGCGGATGCGCCGCGTCGTATACCTTTGCCAAATGCTGAAAATCGAGATGGGTATAAACCTGGGTGGTGCTGATGCTGGCATGGCCCAGCATTTCCTGCACCGCGCGTAAATCACCGCTGGATTGCAGCAAATGCGAAGCAAATGAGTGCCGCAGCATGTGCGGGTGAACATTGGCGCTGATGCCTTGCTGCAATGCGCGGATTTTCAGCTGTTGACTGATCGAGCGCGGACTGATGCGATTGCCGTGCCGGGACAGGAACAGCGCGGTTTCTCCGGGCTTGAGCAGGGTTGCACGCGGTTTCATCCATGCCGTCAAAGCGAGTGTTGCCTGGCTGCCCACCGGTACTACCCTGGTTCTGCCGCCCTTGCCGGTGACACGTACGGTACCGTCAGAGAGACTCAGGTTCTCGGGTTGCAGGCTGGCAAGCTCGGCCAGCCGCAGCCCTGAAGAATAGAATAGCTCGAACATCGCCTTGTCGCGCAGTGCCATCAGGTCATCGACGGGAAAGTCCAGCAGCCTTGCCGCTTCGTCGGGTGAAAGCGCATGCGGCAGGGTTCTGGGCGTTTTCGGAGCACGCAGTCCGGCGCAAGGATTGCTGCTGTAGCCGTGATTGCGCGCCAGATAATTATACAGGCCGCGCCATGCCGAAAGCATACGCGCCAGACTTCTGCCAGAGAGCCCTTTAGCGTGCAGCCGGGCGACAAAACGGCGGATGTGATGAATTTGCAACTGGTCAAGCGGTGTTGCTTCTGCCAGCTGCAGCAGGGCGGCAATGTCACGCGCGTAGCCCGCACAGGTGAGCGGCGACAAGCGCCGTTCATTGGCAAGGTGAGCCAGATAGGCGGCAGCGACCGGGTTAGCGTGCGCTGCCAGGTTCACCCTTTATTCCCCTCAGTTTGTGCTGGCCGCTGCCATCAACCCATGCGGGCGATGGCGGTACCCACAAAATCACCCAGCCGCTTCAGGTGAAGCGTACCCATTTCCGGATAGAAGCGTTGCGGATCTTCACTTGCCAGCACCAACAGACCGATGGTTTGCTCCGTGCGCAGCGGCACCATCGCAAACGAACGCAGGTGGGCGGCATCTTCGCCGAACCATTGCTTGATTTCATCTACGACGTGGGGGCCGCAATAAGGATGCAACAGGCTCTCGGCAATGATGTGGATATCGTCGCTGACCGGAGCGAATTCAGGCAATTCTGTGTCTGCACTCGGCACATTCCACAGTCGCAGCACCGCATGCGGTACGGCAAAATCCTCGCGCACATTGAAATACAAGCCATGCAGCAGATTTCCCAGATGAGTGTAAGTAAGCAGAACAATGGCCAGGCGGTGCATTTTTTCACCGATGATGTCGTTTTCCTCGCCGAACTTGATCAATTCGCGCAATTTGTCCTGCAGGATCTGATTCTTGTCCCGCAGCGTGACGATTTGTCGCTCACTGATGGAAATGGCTCTGCCGCCGTGGGGATGAGAGACAAAAATATCCGCCAGCATATCGGCATACTCGTCGAAAAATTGCGGGTTTTCCCGCAAGTATTGGGCCACTTCTTCTGAACCGAATTTCATGCTTCCCCCTGGTTGGATTTCATAATTCAATTTCACCATCAAACACGGCGGTGGCAGGCCCGCTCATCCACACCGGCTGGTTCTCGCCTTCCCAGCGTATGCTCAAATTGCCGCCGCGCGTACTGACTTCAACCGTTGACTGCAGCAAGCCGCGGCTGATGCCTGCCACCACCGCAGCACAGGCGCCGGTGCCGCAAGCGAGCGTTTCACCCGCGCCGCGTTCATACACGCGCAGCCGAATATGGCCGCGATCCAGCACCTGCATATAACCGGCGTTGACGCGCTGCGGAAAACGCGGATGGTGCTCGATCAGCGCGCCTTCGGTCAATACCGGCGCATCATCCACATCGTCCACCACCTGCACTGCATGCGGGTTGCCCAAAGAAACGGCGCTGATTTCCACCTGCCGGCCATTGATATCGAGCGCATAAGTCATGGCGCGCTTCTCGGCGACAAATGGAATCTGTTGCGGCTCAAATTTCGGTGTGCCCATGTTGACGGTCACTTCACCATTCGCTTCCAGCCTGGGAATGATCAGGCCGCCGGGAGTCTCCACGCGAATCTCATTTTTCTGCGTCATGCCCCGGTCATGCACATAGCGCACAAAACAGCGTGCGCCATTGCCGCATTGTTCCACCTCGCCGCCATCGGCGTTATAAATGCGGTAGCGGAAATCGGCATCGCCTTCCGCTTTCTCCACCAGCAGAATCTGGTCGCAGCCGATGCCGAAATGGCGATCAGCCAGCAAACGCAGTTGCGCTGTGGTAAGGGAGACGGACTGGTTCACGGCGTCAATCACGACGAAATCGTTGCCCAGGCCATGCATTTTAGTGAACTTAAGTTTCATAAGTGAAATTTCACCGTTTATTCCAGCTTGCACTGCGCTTTGACTGCTAGTTCTCGTGAAACTTCAATGTTATCAACAAATACTGTTGCACATATAAAATCATTCGATTATAGTAAACGCAACATTGTTGCAATACACTCATTTATGAGTGCCTCCTTATGTCCAGTGATTTCCAGGAACAAGCCAAAGCGATAATCCGGCGCACCGGCGACCGGGTGACGCCAGGCAGAATTCAAGCGCTTGCCGTGCTGCTGGCTGAACAGCGCGCCATCACGCACCACGAAATTGAGGAGCGTTTGCTGGACAAGCTGCAATTGGACCGGGTTACGCTCTATCGCGTGCTTGAATGGCTGAGTGAAAAGGGCCTGGCACACAAGGTGGCAAGCGACGACCGGGTATGGCGTTTTCGTGCCAATGTCGATGTACACGCACACCAGCATGCCCATTTCAAATGCACTTGCTGCACCAAAGTGATCTGCCTGGATGGTCTCAACGCTGCACACGACTGGCCATTGCCGGCCGGTTACCGCTTCCAGGAAGCGGAGTTGACGGTAAAAGGATTGTGCGCTGAATGCGCATGACAGAATTTCTCGTCTATAAAATAAGAGTCGCCTAACAAGTCCCTCGCGGCTGCAAGGAAATCCCCTGCGATGATATTGCGTAAAGGTTTATTTCTGGTTCTGACACTGGCGTTGCTGTCCGTGCCTGTTCTGCAGACGGCGCATGCGCTCACCCACTTTGCGCACGCGGATGCGATCAGCATGTCCCCGGCTGACAGCGCGCAGGATGAAAGCGATGCCGATGCCGACCGAGTCTGCCTTGACTGCCTGGCCTTGACGGCGTTCGGTGTTGCCCTCCCCCTCCTGGCATTTCTGTTTGTTGCCAGGATGCTGCGGCAGCGGCCACTCCCTTTGAAACACCGCCCCATCCTGCGCAACTTCTCTTCCCCGTACCTCACGCGCGCTCCCCCGCTGGCGTAGCTCCCCCATAGTTGTTTTTATTGATCGAAACCCGTTATCGGGTTTCGTGTTGCCTGGTTTGGATCAGCATCTTCCCGCCATGCAACGGACTGCACACAGCTGGCGCGGATAACGCAACTCAGTTGCGGATAATTCGCCTGTTCCAGCCTTTTACAGAATCGGCATGAAACCTGGCCTCACCTCACGCGCGCAATTCCACCAAGCCGTTACTGGCGGCTACTGGCAAGCTATCGTTATGGCTTTGCTGTTTGCCGTAGCCGGCATGGCGTCCGCGCAAGTTAAAGATACCGGCAGGGCAACCGAATTGCCGCCAGTCGTCGTGACCGCCACCCCATTCAAGGATCGCAGCGAACTTGACATGGCTCAGCCCGTCACGGTGTTAAAGGGTGAAGATCTGCGCCGCAAGCGCGAAGCAAGCATCGGTGACACGCTCTCGCGTGAACTCGGTGTGGCGTCAAGCTCCTTCGGACCGGGTGCCGGCCGCCCGATCATTCGCGGCCTGGACGGACCGCGCATCCAGGTGCTGGAAAACGGTATTGGCACGCTTGATCTCTCGACCACCAGTCCGGATCATGCGGTCACGGTGGAATCGTTCAATGCCTCACAAATCGAGATCCTGCGCGGTCCGGCAATACTGCTCTACGGCGGCGGTGCAACCGGCGGCGTAGTCAACGTGGTAACAGGCCGTATTCCGAACCAGCTGGCCAAATCACCCAGCGGCAATATCGAGATACGCGGCAATACGGCGACAGAGGAACGCAGCGGCGCTTTCAACGCAAAGGGTAATGCCGGCCGCCATGTGTCCTGGAGTGTCGGGGGTTTCAAGCGCAAAACGGGCGATTACGACACCCCGGTGGGCCGCGTTAGAAACAGCGCGGTCGACTCGGAAGGCATCTCCGTGGGCGGGTCCTATGTTGGTGAGAGAGGTTTTTTAGGCGGATCAGTCTCACGCCTGGAAAATGAATATGGCGTACCCAGCCCCGAAGGCTCGAAAATCGATCTCAAGCAAACCCGTTACGATCTGTCAGGTGAACTGGATAAACCCCTCATTGGTTTCGAAAAACTTAAAGTGCGCATGGGCTATAACGACTACAAGCACAATGAAATCGAGAGCAGCGGCGAGGTTGCGACGCGCTTCAATAATCAGGCGCTCGAAAGCCGCGCCGAACTCCTGCATGCGCCAATAGCAAACTGGAAAGGCGTGCTCGGGGTGCAATTCCAGGATCGTAATTTCTCGGCCCTCGGCACCGAAACCATCGTGCCGGTCACGAAATCGCGTTCCACCGGCGTGTTCCTGGTCGAGGAACGCAACTGGGACCGCTGGCGGCTGGAATTTGGTGGCCGGATTGAGCGCGCCACGCAAGACCCGCAGAACCACCTCGACCCGTCGCGTGCATTCAATCTTTTCAGCGGCTCCGTGGGTACTTTGTGGAAATTCATCGATGGCTACGGACTGGGTCTGACGGGCACGCGCGGGCAACGCGCACCAACGACGGAAGAGTTGTACATCCATGGCGCGCACCGTGGCACCGCCACGTTTCAGACCGGCAGCAATGATCTGGGCAAAGAGACCTCCAGCAACGTTGATCTCGCCTTGCGCAAGACTGCCGGCGCGGTGAAATGGAAAGTCAATGTATTCCACAACCAGTTCAACAATTACATTTTCGTACGTAGCGCCGACACCAACGCTGATGCTGTGGCAGATCGCGTTGATGCTGATGGAACGCTTAACCCAAACGGTGATTTTCTGGTGCAGAATTTTGCCCAGACCGGTGCCAGATTTTACGGTGTGGAAGCGGAGACGATCTTCACGCTAAAGCCTGACGCGCTCGACTTGCGTCTGTTTGCCGACTACGTGCGCGGCAAACTGGATGGCGGCGGCAATGTGCCCCGCACTACACCACCACGCTTCGGGCTGGAACTGAATCACAAAATGGGGCCCTGGACAGCCAACCTGAGTGCGATACGCGTAATGCAGCAGAACCGTGTGGCAGAGCTCGAAACGACCACTCCCGGTTACACGCTGCTGAACGTTGATATGAGTTACCGCATCACCAAGACCAAAGCGAACGGCATCAGAATCTTTCTGCAAGGTAAGAATCTGCTGAACGAAGAGATGCGTCTGCATAACTCTTTCTTGAAGGATTTCGCGCCGTTGCCAGGACGCGCGCTGGTGGCAGGGTTCAGAGGAGAATTCTAAGAAATCTCTGACAGCCGCCTTGAATAAGTCTTCAGTGGCCATACGAGATTTGCTCAGAGATTCCCAAGCCTTGGCGGAATGTGGCAAACTTCGGCATTCCCTTTATATCCGGGTGTCTTAATCCGTGTCTGCCTACGAACTCTTCATTGGTCTGCGCTACACCCGTGCCAAGCGCCGCAATCATTTCATCTCATTCATCTCGCTGATTTCCCTGCTGGGCATCACGCTCGGCATGACCGCCCTGATCACCGTGATGTCGGTGATGAATGGTTTCCAGAAAGAGGTGCGCACCCGCATCCTCGGTGTGGCGTCACACGTCCAGGTAAGCGGCGTGGAGGGCACGCTGACCAACTGGCCCCAGGTCGCGCATGAGGCAACCAAACATCCGCAAGTGGAGGCTGCCGCGCCTTATGTCGGCGCTCAAGGCATGGTGTCGGTTGGCCAGGTTGTGCGTGGCGTGATGGTACGCGGCATCCTGCCGGCCCTGGAAGACAAGGTGGCCGATCTCGACCGAATGATGGTAAACGGCAAGCTTGATGAGTTGGTGCCGGGAGAATTTGGCATCGTGGTGGGCACGGAACTGGCGCGGGCTTTAGGCGTATCCAGGGGCGACAAAATCGTGCTGATCTCGCCGCAAGGGCAAGTGACGCCCGCAGGGATACTGCCGCGTCTCAAGCAATTCACTGTCACCGGCATTTTTGAAGCCGGGCACTTTGAATATGACTCGGCGCTGGTGCTGATTCATATCGCAGATGCGCAGAAACTCTATCGCATGGAAGATGACCAGGTCTCCGGTGTGCGGCTGAAGCTGCACGACTTGTTCCAGGCGCCGCAAGTTGTGCCGGAATTGGTACCGCTGATTTCGCAGGACATTCACATCAGTGACTGGACCCGCCAGCATGCCAACTATTTCCGTGCGATCCAGATCGAAAAGCGCATGCTGTCGCTGATTCTCGCGCTGATCATCGCGGTTGCGGCATTCAACATCGTCTCCACGCTGGTGATGGCGGTCACCGACAAGCAACCCGACATCGCCATTCTGCGGACGCTGGGAGCAAGCCCGCGCAGCATCATGAAAATCTTCATCGTGCAGGGCACGCTGATCGGTGTCATCGGTACAGCGCTGGGGGTAATCGGCGGCGTGCTGCTGGCATACAACGTAAGCGATGTGATCGCGCTGGTCGAGCGCGCGTTCAGCGTGCAATTCCTGTCGCGCGAGGTCTATTACATCAGCGAAATTCCGTCTGACCCGCAGATGGCCGACATCGTGACAGTGGCGCTGGTATCGTTTGCATTGACCCTGCTGGCAACGATTTATCCCAGCTACCGGGCGTCAAAGGTCAATCCGGCGGAGGCGCTGCGCTATGAGTAAGCCGATCATTGCCTGCCGCAACCTGCGCAAGAGTTACTATCAGGGCGAACTTGAAGTGCCGGTGCTGCTGGGCATCGACCTGGAAGTGACAGCAGGCGAAACGCTCGCCATTGTCGGTGCGTCAGGCTCGGGCAAAAGTACGCTACTGCACCTGCTGGGCGGACTGGACGCACCCACTGCCGGCGACATCCGCATCATGGGGCAGAATATCGCCACCATCAGCGAAGAAGAAAGATGCCGACTGCGTAACCGTTCACTGGGTTTTATTTATCAGTTTCACCATCTGTTGCCGGAATTCAGCGCGCTGGAGAATGTCGCCATGCCGCTGCTGATCCGGCGCATGGACAGCAGCGAAGCCTATGAGCAGGCAGTAACTGTGCTGCAACAGGTCGGCCTGGGACATCGCCTCACCCACACCCCGGGGGAACTCTCCGGCGGTGAGCGTCAGCGTGCGGCAGTGGCGCGCGCGCTGGTCACCCAGCCAGCCTGTGTCCTCGCCGATGAACCTACCGGCAATCTCGATCGACACACTGCCGGCGGGGTATTCGAACTGATGCTGGAACTTAACCGTAACGTGGGCGCCAGTTTCATCATCGTCACCCATGACGTGCAACTGGCTGCCCGCGCCGGGCGGATTTTGCAACTGGTGGATGGGGTGCTGACCGAGTGAGTGTGCTGGCCGATCACGCGCGGACCGGGAGTTGCAGTCTCAATACTCTACTGGCTGGGAATCAAGGCTGCGCCACAAATACCATGTCGCCACAGAGCACCAGGGTTGCCACGGTTTCGCGATGGCACGCATCTTGAGCCGACTCACCGGTTGGCTGGCGTTGTAGTGCAGGCTGATCGCGCGCTGCAGGCCAAGATCGTCCAGCGGCAGCACATTCGGGCGCAGCATGTGAAAAATCAGAAACATTTCCGCAGTCCAGCGCCCAATACCTTTTACCTGCATCAATTCGGCGATTAGAGCTTCGTCATCAGCTTCCTCCCATGCCGCTTCACTCAATATTCCGCTGATAAAGTGCCGTGACAAATCCTGCAGATAAGTCACTTTCCGCAAGGACAGACCGCAAGCCCGCAATGCGCTGTTGTCCGTACCCAGCACAGCATCGGGTGTGATTGCAGGTACCGCCGCAGCCAGCTTTTGCCAGACACTCTCGGCCGCCTTGATCGAAATCTGTTGACCGACGATGGATCGCGCCAAGGTGGTAAAAGCGTCACCATGCGAGCGTAGCGCAGCCCCTGCAAAACGCTGAATGAGCTCATGCATCACTTCATCACACTCGGCCAGTTCCTGTGTCGCCTGCTTCCAGTATGTTGGGATCATAGATTCATCCAATCAGCGCTGGCGGCATTTCGCCCGTTTGCGCCATGCATAAATAACGTATAGCCGCCACGCGCCGCGCACGGCCAGATAGCTGGTTACTGCAAGCAGCAGCGCCAGCAGAAATATTCCCACCAGCAGCGGCTTGCCCAGAGAAATGGTCCAATCTACCAGCGCCGGGAACCACTCACTGATATCTTTATCCAGCAGCTGTAAATCGGTCATAGGCATGGCGCCGCTGCCGTTGCCTAAAACAAACTCACCGATGGCGTAAGCAGCGATATAAAGCGGCACGATGGTAAAAGGATTGGAATAAAGCGTGGTGAAGGTCGCTACCGGCAGATTCACCTTGAAGATGACGGCAAACAGCGCGGCGAAAAAGAACTGTACCGGGTTGCTGCCAGGGATCAGGCCGGCGAAAAAACCAACCGCTATTCCGCCCGCCACCGAGCGGCGATGCAGATGCCACAGATTATGGTGGTGCAGCAATCCGCCGAACAGCCCGACAAACCGGTTCTGCCGGATGCTCTCGTGGGAAGGCAGGTATTTCTTGAGATATTTTCGGAGCACGAGCTACCAACGTGACAAATAACCCGGTCACTATACTACCCTAAGAATTTATTTGACCTAGAATCAATTAGGAGCAGATAGCATTGAGCTGCTTCGGCGTATTCACCCACAGGATTCTCGGGTGAACCATTCAGACACAGAGTGGGAACTGCTGATGCAAGCAAATATTCTTGCGTTTGCTCTGGGAACGGCTCTGCTGCAGCAGCAGGCCGTATTGCCCGAAATCTCGTGGGCATGGCTGTTGCTGCCTGGTGCAGTATCCGTATTCCTGCTCTGGCGCTGCCAGATCTCCATTTTGATCGCCGCGGGAAAAATTCTGCTGGTCATGATTTTTCTCGCTGCAGGATTTTTCTGGGCAGCCGCTTTTGCTCAATGGCGGCTGGCTGATGCATTGCCGCATGAATGGGAGAAACGCGATATTCAGCTCGTCGGGGTAGTGGCGGAACTGCCGCAAACCAACGAACTCTTTACCCGCTTTACGTTCGACGTGGAACGGGTATTAACTGAAGCTGCCGTCGTGCCTGCGCGTATTTCGCTGGCCTGGTACAAGGAACGCGGCAAGCATGCTGACAACGCTGAGGCCCTGCCGCCTCAGATCAACGCAGGTGAACGCTGGCAACTCACAGCGCGGCTCAAGCGCCTGCATGGCAGCAGCAACCCTCACGGTTTCGATTTCGAAGAATCGATGCTGGAACGTAACATCCGCGCTAGCGGCTATGTACGTAAAGCCAATGATAATTTACGCCTGGACGAGATGGTCAACCGGCCTGCTTACCGGATTGAGCGCCAGCGTCAGGAGATTCGGGAACGGTTTATGCGGGCGCTGCCCGATCATGCTTATAGCGGTGTGCTGGTGGCGCTGGCAGTAGGCGAACAACGCGCCATTCCGCGCGAGCAGTGGCAGATATTCACGCGCACCGGCGTCAACCATCTCATGAGTATCTCCGGACTGCATGTGACCATGGTATCGAGCCTGGTGTTCGCGCTGGTGTACTGGTTATGGCGCTGCAGCCATCACCTGACACTGTGGCTACCGGCACGCAAAGCTGCGGCCGTTGCCGGACTGGCAGCGGCGCTGGGCTACACATTGCTTGCCGGTTTCGCGGTGCCGGCACAGCGCACGGTTTATATGCTTGCGGTAGTATCCATTGCCCTATGGTCGGGGCGATTCACTTCTGCGACCGCGGTGTTGACCTGGGCTCTGCTGGCGGTAGTGGTGCTTGATCCCTGGGCAGTGCTCTCGCCCGGTTTCTGGCTGTCCTTCGGTGCGATTGCGATCATCATGCTGGTGACAGTCGGGCGCATCGGCAGAATGCACTGGTTGACCGGCTGGGCGCGTGTACAGTGGGCGATCACTCTCGGCTTGATCCCGCCATTGCTGGCAATGTTCCAGCAGGTGTCACTGGTGTCGCCGCTTGCCAATGCCATTGCCATCCCGCTGGTGAGCCTGGTGGTGGTTCCGCTCACGCTGCTGGCAGCATTGCCGCTGCTTGATTTCATGTTGCTGCCCGCACATATGGCGTTGAGTGGCTGCATGGATTTGTTGCGCTGGTTGAGCGAGGTACCGCAGGCAGTCTGGAGTCAGCATGCGCCGCCGCCCTGGACCATCGCGGCAGGCATGGCGGGCATCGTCTGGATGCTGCTGCCGGGTGGCGGGGGATTGGGACTCACCGCAGGCTTTCCCGCCCGCTGGCTGGGAGCGGTGGCGCTGTTGCCGCTGTTCCTGTTATTGCCACCCAGACCGGCTGCTGGCGAGTTGTGGCTCACCGTGCTGGATGTAGGTCAGGGATTGGCAGTCGTGGCGCGTACCGAAAACAATACGCTGCTCTACGATACCGGGCCCGGTTTCAATTCCGATGCCGATAGCGGCAACCGCATCATCATCCCTTTTCTGCGCGGCGAGGGTATCAGGCGACTGGATACCATGGTCGTATCCCATGCCGACACGGATCACAGCGGCGGCGCGCTGTCCGTGCTGGATGCGGTGCCGGTGCAATGGCTGGTGTCATCCCTGAAAGCCGATCATCCGGTTCAGCAAACCACTGGCAATAAACGTAGCTGCCGTGCGGGCGAATCCTGGGATTGGGACGGGGTGCGCTTTGACATGCTGCATCCGCTGGAACAAGACTACGCTAGCCCCAAGCTCAAGACCAACGCTTTAAGCTGCGTATTGAAAATCACCACAGCCCACGGCAGCGTGCTGCTACCCGCCGATATTGAAAAGAAATCCGAACGTGAACTGCTTGCCCGGGCCGGCGATGCGCTCCCTGCAACCGTGCTGGTAGCGCCGCATCATGGCAGCAAAACTTCCTCCACCGAGGAGTTCGTGCAGCAGGTGAAACCCGCGCTGACAATATTCACGGTCGGCTATCGCAATCGCTTTGGCCACCCGCGAGAAGAAGTGTTGCAACGCTACCGCACCCAAGGCAGCAGACTGCTGCGCAGCGATACTGATGGCGCGGTGTTGCTGCGTTTTGCCGGCAACAATGTCACCGTCGAAACCTGGCGCGCGCGACACCGGCGTTACTGGCAGGATGCTCCGGCCAGTGTTTCAGCCGTTGAACTTGAGTATTGAGTAATGCGTTTCTGCCTGTCAGTGGTTTGTACGGATGCGCACGGTGTCACAGTTCTGCGCTGTTTCATACCGCTTCACATGCGGCAGTCGAGTTACTGGCATTATCGGGCAAGCGGGGTAATAACTCCGCCTTACCCTTGGAGAGAACAAATATGCGGCCAGCGGCATTGATCACAGCAGGCTGATGCGATACTGCGATAACGGTAAGGCTCTGCGCCAGTCTCTGCAGCGTCTCACAAATTATCCGCTCGCTATCAGGATCCAGAGCGCTGGTCGGTTCATCGAGCAGCAGGAAAAGCGGGTGATGGGCAAGCGCTCTGGCAATCGCGATACGTTGACGCTGTCCGCCAGAAAGAAGTCCGCCACGCTCGCCCACAAGAGTCAGCATGCCTTCCGGAAGAGCGCTGACAAAATCCCACGCGCCCGCCTGACGCAATGCCTGTTCTGCATCCGCCTGGGTCAAAGCAGGTGCACCGATAAGGACATTGCTAAGAATCGTGTCGTGCAGCAGGATGGTATCCTGGGATACGTAACCTATCATGTGCCGCCAGTGATGCAGGTTTATTTCACGCAGCGATACTCCATCAACGAGAATTTCACCCGACTTGGGTTCGGCCAGCCCGCACAGCAGATCAAGCAAAGTACTTTTGCCTGCCCCTGATGGCCCCGTGATTGAGGTAAACGAATTCACGGGTATCTCGATGTTTAAATCTTGAAATATTGATTTCTTGTCATAATCGAAAACGATATGCCGCAGACTGATTCCTTGTTGTAGGGTAGGCTGCTGCGTACCTACGGTTCTTTCAGCTGCTGCGCGCGCCTCTTCAATCGCGGCACGTAATGCCCAATAGGCGCTTTCCTGTGCCACCAGATGCTGGTAGCGCCGTTGTGCTTTATTCAGCATGCTCTGGATGCGTGTCAGCAGAAAAACCATCACCATCACTGCTGGCAGGGAAAGCTGCCACATCACCAGGGCCAGATACAAACCACCCGCGATCAAGGTGGCTAGTATGGGTTCCTGCAGAGCCAATAAGGCTTCTCTGCTCATGACTTCGCGCCGCGTAGCTTTTTCCAGTTGTTTGGTTTCATCGCGAAGGATCGCATCAGCGACGTTATCCCGTGCCATGGCCTTCAGCGATTTCACCGATGCCAGCACGTCGGACAGATATGACAACAGATGGCGCAGCAGGTGTGTCTGCTTGTTACCCGCTTTGCGTGCGGCACCTACCAGTTTCTGCAGTACCAGCAACATGACTGCGCCGAGGAGGAGGGAGACAAGGGTTACTTCCCAGGAGATGAATAAAGCAACAGCGCTATAGACTAGCACTTGGATGGACAGCGCCATGACGTTGGCGGCGTGCTCAAAACCCTGGGCCGCCCGGTATGCTTCCGTGGCGACCGAGTTGGCAAGTGAGCCTGCGGGTTGCCGCAGATAATACTGCCAGCGGCTGGCCAGCAGCGCTTCGATCAGCTCCTGACGCAGCTTGCTTGCGACATGCGCCACGGTATAGCCAACCTGCCGGTTGGCCAACAGCAATATCAGGCTCTTGGTGATCATGCCGCCGACGATGATCAGCAACATCGTGCTTATGGTCGGTTCGATTCCGATCCTTTGCATGGCCTGCACCACTGTCCGCCCGGTGTCTGAGCTGCTGGCGTCGCCCACGGCAACTGACAGCAAAGGAAGCAGGGCAGTCAGACTGAGTCCCTCGGCGATGCCCGCTGCCAACAGCGCAATCAGTACAAATGCACTGCGCTGGGGGAAGACCATGATGTAGGTGACTAGGGTGCGCATAGCCTGGTTTCGCGGATTATCAGTTCACTAGGTTAGCGTCACCCAGTCAACTGTCTTATGATTGGAATAGGCGGACATGTTCCAGGGGTTCCACCCCGAACCGGGCGCCCTTTATTGAAAGATACTTTTGCGCAACTCGGCAAAAACGTTTCCGACATGATCCATCTGTTCGCTGGTGTGGGCTGCACTGACGCTGCAACGCACCAGCGCTTTCCCTTCGGGCGCAGCGGGCGGCAATATCAAATTGACATAGATGCCATGATCCAGCAGGCCTTTCCACAACATCAGCGCCTGCTGGGGACTGTCCAGTATGTTCGCGATGACCGGCCCGGGCTGCGGTCCGAGTTGGTAGCCCAGCGCATCAAGGCGCGCATAGAGTTGCCGTGAGTTCTGCCAGAGCTGCCGACGTAGCTCGGTGCCATCGCGCAATAGTTTGAGCGCTGCCCGCGCTGATGCAATGGTAGCCGGTGAAGGCGATGCGGTGAATATGTAAGGGCGGCTGATATAGCGCAGTTGATCGAGTTGCGGATGATTGCTCACGCAGTAGCCGCCGATGCTGCCCAGGCTTTTGCTGAAAGTGCCCGTAATGAAATCGACTCCGTCAATCAGTCCCGTTTCTTCCACCAATCCTTGACCGGTTTTACCCAGAACTCCCAGTGAATGAGCCTCGTCCAGCAGGAGAATGCTGTTGTAAGCATTTTTTACTCTGACAATCTCCGCCAGCGGCGCTTGGTCACCCAGCATGCTGTAGATGCCTTCAGCAACGATCAGCGTAGACTGTGATCGCTCCCCCAGACGCCGGAGACGTTTTTCCATGTCTGCCACATCGTTGTGCCGGAAACGGATTATTTCGGCACCACTCAGACGGCAGCCATCATAGATGCTTGCGTGCGAGTCACCATCAATCAGAACCACGTCACCCGCCCCCGCCAGACCCGAGATCATGGCGAGATTCGCCTGATAGCCGGTGGTAAAAACAATACCCGAGTGGCAATGGTAAAATTCTGCAAACTCCCGTTCCAGTGCGCGATGCCCGCTGTAACTGCCATTCGCCATGCGCGATCCGGTGGTGCCGGTGCCTTCCTTGTCCAGCGCTTCGTGTGCTGCCTTCAGGCATTCGGGCGCGAAAGTAAGTCCGAGATAGTTGTTCGTACCCAGAAACAGTATGCGGCGGTCGCCAACTCTTGCCTCTGTCGCCGAGTAAACCTCTTCTATCGGCATGCCAAAAACATCCAGCCCTTCCGGTAACAGCGCTTTTCTGGCTGCGGCAACCGCATCCAGTTTGTCTAGTAAGCTCATTGTTTCGCAGACTTTATATGGTGAATTAAATTTGCAAGATCGTGCACGGTTTGAACGTCCGCAAGAGCATTCAGCGGCACGGAAATATCGAACTCGTCCTCAATTTCCATAACCAGATTCAATAGTTTGACGGAATCAATCGCTAGTTCGTTGATCAGATCCGTCTCAGGTGCGATTACCACATCAGGGCTGGAAAACTGCTTAAGGTGGAAACAAAGCCTGGATAGAATATCGCTGTAATCAGTCGCCATGGGTTGGTGGGATAGCTTTAAATGTTATGCAGGTTATGCCGCTTGCGGCAGAGCATCGCGCAGACGAATGCAAGGCTGCCAATCTGGTAATGCCTGAATCAAGGGAGTGATGTCGCATACCCAGTCCGGATGCTGTAGTTCCCTGACTTTTCCCGGCGTCAGCATCGGTGAGTAATGCAGCAACCGTGCCAGACACAAATTAACATTTGCGGTCATCGAAACCAGTGACGCCGGTAAAAACAAACAGCGTACCGGCCGTTGCCAGACATCTTGGGCAATGGCAGCTACGGAGTGGCCATCATACCCCCCCGGCATTCCGTCATCGAGTTCGTAAACACCATGTATGGGAACCCTGGTGGCAAGCCAGCAGAGAATAGCCGCGACCAAATCATTAACGTGTAGCAAACCAAAACGCATGGCAGAGCGCCCTACCATGGGCAATACACCGCGCTGAGTCGCTCTGAAGAGTGGGCTCATTTCCTTGTCACCCGGTCCGTAAACTGCAGTTGGGCGAAAAACTGCACACGACATGACGCCTGCATGGTTAGCCACGATTTGTTCGGCCAAATGCTTGCTGGTCGCGTACCAGGAAAGCTCCGGCTGTCTGGCTGCGAGTGAAGATATGAGGAGAAAGCGAGGCGGCAAATCCTGCTGTGTCGAGGCGCGTACTAGATTGGCGGTACCCTCGACATTGGTGCGGGTGAAATCATCGAGAGAACTGCCCCGAACCTGGCCGGCACAATGTACTACAGCAGAAACACCTTGAACCAGATTCTGTAATGCAGCCGGATCATCCAGATCACCCTGAATCCATGTAATGGACTCGTCCCCAGTTTGAGGACGCCGGGTCAATGCGCGAACTTCCCACCCATCTCTGACTAAGGATTGCAGCAGTACGCGACCAATGAAACCTGTGGCACCAGTTACTGCTACCGACAATCCAGGCATATGCTGGCTATTTGTCTCCGGACTCGACTGATAGCTGATGATCTGTCAGGTTTGTCCGTTGTATGAAACCCTGGCGAGCAGCAAAGCGCGACAACTTCCCGGAAGAAGTACGCGGCAGGGTGTGTGGCGGGACCAGTTCAACCAGGCAGTTAACGCCAAATGCCATATACACCAGTCGTTGCAACCGGCTGGTAAGAGACTGCCGATCTGTTACTGAAGTCAGACGGCACTCTATGACCAGCACGATTGTCGTTGCATCATTGGCGTCGGTTATGCCGAAGGCAGACGCTTCCCGGGTTCTTACCTCGGGCTGTTGCTCGGCAAGTTCTTCTATATCCTGGGCGCGTATATTGCGCCCGTTAACAATAATGACATCTATGCGACGACCGGTAACATACAGATCTCCTTCAAACAGGAAACCAAGATCACCGGTATCCAGCCAATGGCCGGGTTGCAGTGTTTTCCGGGTATCTTCCGGGTTATTGAAGTAACCTGTCATGATGCTGCTGCCGTTCACCAGCACGCTGCCCAGTTTCAGGTCAGATACCTCCTGCCCTGCATCGTCGACAACTTTGACCGTATGTCCCGGTAGAGCACGGCCACAGTTCACAAATTCGTTGTACTTCCTGCCTTCCGCTTGCAACCGTACCGCCATCTTCCTATCCACCAGCATGCCAGCATCAATCTGCAAGCTCTTGAAACCTTCGCCAACTTTGGAAAAAGTAACCGCAAGGGTTGATTCCGCCAGACCATAACAAGGCAGGAAGGCGCGTGCATCAAAGCCTGCCGGGGCAAATTTCTCTGCAAAATTTCTTAAGGTATCTGGCCGTATCATTTCGGCACCAACACCCGCTGCACGCCAGCAACTAAGATCGAGATCTTCCAGATCGGAATCACGAACCCGCAGAGTACAGAGCTTGAGGCCGAATGGTTGGCTGAATGCAACCGTAGAACGGTTGCGGCTGATCAGTTTCAACCATTGCAGCGGCCTGATTGCAAAATCACGCGTAGCCAGATAGTCGACCGAGACCTGCGCGACCATCGGCGCCATCACCATACCCACCAACCCCATATCGTGATAAAAAGGCAGCCAGGATGCACAACGATCACCAGGGCGTATCTCCAACCCGCTACGAACAATTCCCTGCAGGTTACTCATCAATGCCCGTTCGGTAATAATGACTCCGCGCGGAGCACGGGTGCTGCCTGAGGTGAATTGGAGGTAAGCAATTTCATCAGGGTGGTTGGGCTGTGGCATCACATCCAGAGCGGGCAGGTTCCCCAACTCCTCAGGTGTCCCGACCCATTGCAACCCTTGCACCCCCTCAGCAGCTTCTCTGAGAAAGTTAATGTAATCCACGTTAGCCAACGCAACGCTGGCTTTACTGCCTTCGAGTATTCCACGAAGTTGTTGGACATATACCACATGACTGCCGAGATTGACTGGAACTGGCATCGCAAAAGGAATGAGTCCGGCATAGCGACATGCGAAGAACAGCTCGACAAACTCCGGCGTGGTGTCGGCAATAAGTGCCACACGATCACCACGAGCCAGACCAAGGCCTGACAGACGCTGCGCCGAGATCAGGGCGTTTTGCCTTAATGCCCGATAGGGAAGAACCGAACGCAGGCTCCCCTTGGCGTCATAAAAATTAAACCCAGTGGTTCCGCTTGCCGCGTATTCCAAGGCTGCCGTCAGGGTATCAAAATCCGCCAACCGCTGAGCTTGGATGTTGCATGTCGTTGGTGTTGGGGCTGCTGCCAACGGCAATTCGCTTGATAATTGTGAATCAAACGCTTGCGTTAGCGGAGCGTTCAACTTGGTTATTGTTGAACTCAAGGTCTTCCCCTCCAAATTAATGGTGCTTGTCATCTTTCTTATAAAGAATTCTGGTCAGGTACGTTGTTGTTTATGACTACAGCTCAGCCCGCTGCTTAAAAATTTCTAGGCGGTACTCAGTATTGCCCGCGTCATCCAATAACAAAATAAATGCGTTAATTTAACTAGTTGCGTAGCTTATCTTAAAGTGGATTTCACTGTCAAGGCGCTATCACTTTTCCGGCATGATATCTTCATAATGTAGCACGCTGAAACAGCGTAATTCCCCTAGCAATACCAAGTGTACTTTCAAATGACACACAGTTGTGCAGAGTCCAGAGGAAGCTAGGGAGCCATTCTGGATGAGTTCTGTATCAATATAAAGAAATTTTGCAGATTAAAAGGATAATGTGTTGCTTTTTTGCAACAAAAATCCTGAAAATAATTCTGTGCAAGTTAATAAAGAATCGTCCATCTTGAATAACAACTAGTCCATGGTCTTAAATTCGATCAAATCCTGGCTAGAATTTCTTCACTGGAGGAGACTTTCGTGGGCAGGACTAGGATTATTTCAGTCTCTCGTAAATGTGCCCTCGGGTCTTGAGCCCGGAGATTCCGAAGCAGACCCGCCTCAGGCTGCCACCCAAGCCTTTGCTTCGTCATAATCGCCAAATACCCTGACATCCGCACCAATGAAAAGATTGGACACCCAGATGCTCCAGGCTTGCCATTGGTTGTTGGTAACCACCGCAACCCGGTTGAATTCGCTGCCGTGTTCGCGCGCGAATTTGATCTCCTCCCATGCGACATCGACGGTATAACTCACCATGTCGCGCCAATCGAATAGCAGATTTGCCTTGCCATCGAAATGAAACTTGTAGAGTACCTGCTCTTCGAACTCCTTGTAGTCAGCCAGAGTGAATTCGCCGAGGGCGGCAACAGTGATCAAGTTGCCGGTTTTCTGAATAGTGATCATGGACTCGTCTCCAAAAATAACCGACCCATCATAGGCAACAACCCGCCACAGTGCAAACCTTGTCTGCATTATTTTCGGACTGGCGGCAGTGCGACTCTGGGGCTCAGCAACCCACTAGCCACTATCAGTCCTCTACCCAGTCATGTTGACAGTGGCGGCACATCATTCTAAATCAGAATCCCCAAAGACTGGGAAATCTGCGCCCGCAAAGGCTCTTCCAGTGCATGGAGAGAAGGGGAAGGCATTGGATACAGACTAGCGCATAAATCACCAGTAAACCGAATAGTGAACGGTAGAACGCAAGATCAATGGCTGGAAAAACATGCCACCCCCAAGATTTACCAACATGCCCATGCAACCGAAGAGAAAGCCGGCAACGAGCATCCAGAGAGATCTCATCAGTAGTTCACAGGCAGGAGCGGCGGGTTTGCAGCACGCTTCGCCCTCCCCCTGCAATATTCAATTCCATACATGATCAAGAAATATATGGCTCGATTTCCCCCCGCAGAAATTCATGAAAGTGCACCATGCCATCTTCCATTGGTGACTGATAGGGACCGGTTTCATTGATACCCTGCTTATATAGAGCACGGCGTCCAGCAGTCAGCAGTTTGCAAATTTCGTCGTCTTCGACTGCGGTTTCGCGGTAAGCAGCTTGCTCCGCCTCGACAAATTCACGTTCGAACAAGGCAATATCCTCAGGATAATAGAACTCGACCACGTTGGTACAGCACTCTGTTCCTGCGGGCAATAACGTACTGATAATGAGTACGTGGGGGTACCATTCCAACATGACATTCGGGTAGTAGAGCATCCAGATGGCGCCGTGAGTCGGCACTCTGCCCGCGGTCTGCCGCAATAACTGCTCGTGCCATTTGGCATAAACCGGCGTCCCCGGACGAGCCAGAGCGTGATTGATGCCCACTGTTTGCACGCTATACCAGTCACCAAACTCCCACTTCAGCTCGTCAGTATTAACAAAGCTACTCAGACCCGGATGGTATGGCTCAACGTGATAGTCTTCCAGATACACCTCGATAAAGGTTTTCCAGTTGCAGGCGTATTCCTCTATCTGCACCCGTTCCAGCATGTGACCGGAAAAATCAAAGTCCTTCAAGACACCCAGGTTGGTCATGTCGCGCGCGACATCGCGCTTGCCCGCAAACAACAAGCCATTCCAGTTCTGCAACGGGGTCTTGCCGAGATTAAGACAAGGATTGTCGGGAAAGTGGGGCGCTCCCAGTAGCTTGCCAGCCACATCGTAAGTCCAGCGGTGCACGGGGCAAACGATGTTCCTGGCATTGCCGCGGCCCTTGAGCAACAGAGCTTGCCGGTGGCGACAGACGTTGGATAGCAACTCGATGTCATTTCTGTTGCGTACCAGCACCTTGGCATCGCCCATCCATTCCAGCACATGGTAATCGCCGATGTTCGGCAGCATGGCTTCATGGCCAACATAGCCGCTCCCCTGATCGAACAGGAGGCGTTTCTCCAACTCAAGAATACGGGGATCGAAATACCAGTCAACCGGCAACTGCACCGGTGTTTGCATCAGTTGCGAAACATCAACAAAATTAGACATATCGCTACTGTATATCTTCCCAACAAGTTAGGAAACATTACCGTACGAAAAGTTGGCTCAATCTAATATAATAGTCGGCACGAGAGGTTTTATACCTCCCGGAAACATCCATGACCCAGTTCAGAGTGCCGAACTGAAGAAAGTTTCACGTATTTAATTGACCTGACCCCGCTTATTGCGTTATTTTTGCGGCTTTCGGAAAGAAAGCTGCGCTCTCTGTGACACTGTGCCTATCATGACAAAGCTTGCCAAACACGTCAAATCCTTGCAGCCGGAAAGTTTTGAAGCAGCATTAACTGAGCTGGAGGGTATTGTGGTTGAAATGGAAACAGGACGAATGCCGCTCGAGATTTCGCTCTCAGCCCACAAACGTGGCGCTGAGTTGCTGCAATACTGTCAGTCCAAGTTACAGGACGCACAACAGCAGGTACGTCTGCTCGAGGCTGGTACACTTAAAAATTTCTCCCCATCTGGTATTGATGATCGCTGATTTCCAAGACTGGGCGAGAAGCCGTCAAGCATGCATAGAAACCTCCTTGCAGACTCTACTTCCCGCCGCGAATATTGCCCCCGAACGTCTGCATGAGGCTATGCGTTATGCCGTCCTGGGCGGAGGAAAGCGAGTACGCCCGCTGCTTGCCTTTGCCGCCGGAGAGTTGAATGGTGCCAGTGAAGAACGTGTGACTATCGTGGCCGCTGCAGTAGAGCTGATTCATGCTTACTCGCTGGTGCATGACGACCTGCCCTGTATGGATGATGACGTGCTACGGCGGGGCAAACCCACATGTCATGTGGAATACGATGAAGCCACTGCGTTGCTGGTAGGCGATAGTTTGCAGAGTCTGGCTTTTCAATTGCTGGCCGAATATCATTTGGCGGATACCCCGCAAGTTCAACTGGAAATGATCAAACGGCTGGCGCAAGCAGCGGGATCACGCGGCATGTCCGGTGGACAGGCGATTGACCTCGCCAACGTCGGCAAGATATTGAGCCTGCCGGAACTGGAGTTTATGCACATCCATAAGACTGGAGCGCTCATTCGTGCTGCAGTCATGCTGGGCGCCCGCTGTGGCAGCAACCTGAATGATGCGCAACTGGAAGATCTCGATCGCTTCGCCAAACATATTGGCCTCGCGTTCCAAGTAGTGGACGACGTGCTTGATGCAGAGGCAACCACCGCAACCCTGGGCAAGACTGCCGGTAAGGATGCTGAGCACAACAAGCCAACGTATGTAAGCATACTGGGGGCTAGCCGGGCGCGCGAACTGGCCGAAGAGTTGCGGCGTGATGCCTATCAGGCGCTGGAGAGTTTTGACGCAACCGCGGAGCGCTTGCGTCAAGTAACCGATTTCATCATTCAGCGAAAGTTTTGAGGCTGTGTTTTTCATAGTGAGTAATTTTTAATCTTCAGGATTCAAATGTATCCACTGCTTGATACCATCAACACCCCTTCCCAGTTGCGCGTGCTGGAACGCAAAGCGCTGCCGCAACTCGCCGATGAGTTACGCAACTTCCTGGTCGAATCGGTGGCGAAAACTGGCGGACACCTTTCCTCCAATCTTGGTACGGTCGAGTTGACCATCGCACTGCATTACGTGTTCAACACGCCGCATGACCGACTGGTATGGGACGTCGGTCACCAGACTTATGCTCATAAAATCCTCACCGGCCGCCGTGAAGGTATGAAGAAATTGCGTATGCAGGGCGGTGTCGCAGGCTTCCCGCGGCGCGACGAGAGCGAATATGATGCCTTTGGTACGGCGCATTCCAGCACCTCCATCAGTGCCGCGCTTGGCATGGCCGTGGCGGCGCAGCTGGCAGGAATAGAGCGGCGGGCAGTAGCCATAATCGGTGATGGTGCCATGAGCGCGGGTATGGCATTCGAAGCTTTAAACAATGCCGGCGCCATGAACACTAACCTGCTGGTGATCCTGAACGACAATGACATGTCGATTTCGCGCCCAGTAGGAGCGCTTAACAACTATCTTGCCAAACTCATGTCCGGACAGTTCTATGCAACAGCGCGGCGGGCGGGCGAGAAGATGCTGGGGGTAGTGCCGCCCGTGCTGGAACTGGCCAAGCGCGCCGAAGAGCATGTAAAGGGCATGGTGACACCTAGCACTTTGTTTGAAGAATTTGGTTTCAACTACATCGGTCCCATTGATGGCCATGATCTCGATGTACTGGTAACCACGCTCAATAACATCAAGCACCTCGACGGCCCTCAGTTCCTGCATGTCGTAACCCGCAAAGGTGCGGGCTATCAGGCGGCGGAAGACGATCCCATTCTCTATCACGGCGTGTCAAAGTTTGATCCGGATGCGGGGATTGTATCCAAGGCAGCCGGCAAGCCTAGCTATACCCAGATCTTCGGTGACTGGTTGTGCGACATGGCAGCACTGGACAAACGCCTGATTGGAATTACTCCGGCGATGCGTGAAGGCTCGGGACTGGTAAGGTTCTCTCAAGAGTATCCCGATCGTTATTTCGATGTCGGCATTGCCGAGCAGCATGCGGTTACTTTTGCCGCAGGTTTGGCCTGTGACGGAATGAAACCGGTGGTAGCGATTTACTCGACCTTTTTGCAGCGGGCTTACGACCAGTTGATTCACGATGTTGCCATCCAGAATTTGCCGGTGGTATTTGCTATCGACCGTGCCGGACTGGTGGGGGCCGATGGTCCCACCCATGCCGGCAGCTTTGATTTGACCTATTTGCGTTGCATTCCCAATATGACGGTGATGACCCCTGCAGACGAAAATGAATGCCGGCAGATGCTCTACACTGCATTTCAAATGGATACACCAACGGCAGTCCGCTATCCGCGTGGCATAGGAACCGGCGTGGCAACACAAAAAGAAATGCAAGTACTGCCGCTAGGCCGTGGCGAAATTCGCCGCAAAGGAGAAAAAATCGCGCTGCTGGCTTTTGGCAGCATGCTCAAACCCAGCATGGAAGCGGCGGAAGAGCTTAACGCCACCGTAGTCAATATGCGCTTTGTCAAACCGCTGGACGATGATCTGGTCGCATCGCTGGCAGCTGACTACAAACTGCTGGTGACGATCGAAGAAAACACGATCATGGGTGGGGCAGGCAGCGCAGTAGTAGAATCTCTGGAAAGTAAGGGCATCACCATCGCGGTGCTACAACTGGGTCTGCCGGACACTTTTATCGATCAGGGTGATCCTGCACAAATGCTGGCAGATTGTGGTCTGGACAAGACCGGCATCATCAAGTCCGTTCGGCTGAAATTATCCGAGTAGTTTCCTCAACTATTTTCTCGGGCTACAATCAATACCTACTGGCACTTCCTTTGTAGGAGACAAACATCATGAATAAACAGATTGACTTCCCCATTGCCGATGTGCAAAGCACTCCGGATACAAGGCATATAGCAATCGACCGGGTCGGGATCAAGGCTATCCGCCACCCAGTGAAGGTAGCCGACAAAGATGGCGGCGTTCAGCATACCGTCGCCGTATTCAACATGTATGTGGATCTGCCGCATAACTTCAAGGGTACTCACATGTCGCGTTTCGTGGAGATACTCAACAGCCACGAACGTGAGATTTCTGTGGAGTCATTCGAGAGCATCCTGTGGGCCATGGTAAAGAAACTGGAATCTGAATCCGGTCACATTGAGATGACTTTCCCCTACTTCATCAACAAGTCGGCGCCGGTGTCCGGGGTAAGAAGTCTGCTGGACTATGAAGTGACTTTCATCGGCGAGATCAAGAAGGGGCATTACGAATTCACCATGAAAGTTGTGGTTCCGGTGACTAGCCTGTGTCCATGTTCCAAAAAAATCTCCGATTATGGTGCACATAATCAGCGCTCCCATATATCGATTTCTGTGCGTACCAACAGTTTTGTGTGGATCGAGGACATGGTGCGGATAGCGGAAGACCATGCATCATGCGAACTCTATGGACTGCTGAAACGCCCCGATGAGAAGTATGTCACCGAAAAAGCCTACGACAACCCCAAGTTCGTCGAAGACCTGGTGCGCGACGTCGCTGCAGCCCTGAACCGGGATTCGCGTATTGACGCTTACGTCGTGGAATCTGAGAATTTTGAATCCATCCACAATCATTCGGCCTATGCGCTGATTGAGCGGGATAAGATGAAAAGTTAAGGATTTAAGCGAGAAGCGCCACACCGTTCCCCGCAAAGAGAATGGTGTGGCAATACAGGCAGACTATTTAGTCTTTGGTATAAACAATGCGGTTGTTAAGAATGACTTTGCTCTGACCGTTCCAGATCACGTCCGTCAGGTTGGAGTAACGGGTAACAATCTGCGCTGCAATCCCGCCAGCAAACAGACCCGACCAGCCCAGAATCACGAAGCCCCAGTGCAGCGGCGCGCTGAACAGTTCTTCCATGAACCAGAATGCATGGCCCCATTCGTTCAGACCCAC
>CAMAPK010000029.1 GCA_945860135.1 Nitrosovibrio sp. Nv4 | reverse complement strand
GATTCCAGCGGCTGGTATCCGCACCTGGCCGGAACGCTCGCGCGTTACCGCGTGAGCCTGGAACTGCCGCCGGGGCAGCGCGGTCTGGTGGCAGGCCGCTTGCTCGAGGAATCCGACACAGCCGAAGGCTATCGCGCGCGCTTCGAATTCCCCTTTCCCGCTGAAGGTATCGATCTCATGGCCGGTCCCTACACGGTCGAGACCGACACCATGCGCGGTGCGGGCGGCAAACCAATCCAGCTGCGAACCTATTTCCATCCGCAAATTGCGGAGCTTGCCCGCAAGTATCTCGATGAAGTAAAGGGCTACGTTGAATTCTACGAAACCTGGATCGGCGAGTATCCGTTTACCGAGTTCAGCGTGGTATCGAGTCCGACCCCGACCGGCTTCGGCATGCCGACGCTCACTTATCTCGGCATCGAAGTGCTGCGCCTGCCGTTCATCCGCGCCACCTCCCTCGGCCATGAGGTACTGCACAACTGGTGGGGCAACGGGGTCTATCCCGATTATGCGCATGGCAACTGGTCCGAGGGGCTGACCACCTTCATGGCGGACTATGCCTACAAGGAGCGCGAAGGACCCGAGGCCGCACACGAGATGCGGCTGGGCTGGTTGCGCGATTTCGCTGCACTGGCGCCCGGACAGGATGCGCCGCTGGCTGCGTTTACCTCGCGCACGCACGGCGCCTCGCAGATCGTCGGTTATAACAAGGCAGCGATGATGTTCCTGATGTTGCGCGACCGGCTCGGGCGCGAAACTTTCGACCGCGCCTTGCAGTTGTTCTGGCGCGAGCAGCGTTTCCGTGTCGCTACGTGGGCGGATTTGCGGCGTGCATTCGAGACTGTATCCGGCCAGGATTTGCGGGTTTTTTTTGAGCAGTGGCTGACGCGTGCGGGTGCGCCGACAGTACGCATTGCAGAAGCGGTGCGTACGCGCTCAGACGCGGGTCACCGCGTGACGGTCACGCTGGAGCAGCCGGCACCCGCATACCGTTTGCGCGTGCCGGTTGCGCTACGCAGCGAAGGGGGTGAGGAAATCCGGGTGCTTGATCTGGAGCGCGGACGTCAGACGTTTATGCTGGAACTGCGCAGCCGGCCGCTGGCGGTGGCACTCGACCCAGATCTGCGGTTATTCCGGCGCCTGCTGCCGGACGAAGCACCGCCGATTCTGCGCCAGGTCATGGTGGATCGGACGGTGGCAACCATTCTGTTGCCGGAAAGTGGCGAGGCGCATACCGCCGCCGAGATGCTCGCGACAAAACTGCAGAACCGTGCCCCGAGAATAATTTCAGCAGCGAATGGCCTGCCCGCGCTGCCGACACTGGTGATAGGCCTGCATGAGCAGGTCGATGCATGGCTTGCATACCGGCAGTTGCCAGCGCGGCCGGAGATCGTGCAGGGCAAGGGTTCGGCGCAGGCCTGGACAGTAAGCCGTCCGCAGGGTGCGACGCTTACGCTCGTATCCGCGCGCGATGCCGGCGCGCTCGCTGCGCTGGTGCGGCCGCTGCCGCATTATGGCCGGCAGAGTTATATTGTCTTCGACGGTGCCAAGATGATCGAGCGCGGTACGTGGCCGATGCGCGTGCAGGTGATGAAACTCGAATAAAAGAAGCCGGGAAACTCGAATGATCCGGTTTGTCATCTGTCAAAGCCTGATACCGGGTTTTCTCTTTTCCCGTTTCTGGTATGGGTTTTTTGTTAAAATACGCTTTTAATTTCTTAATTTAGTGGAGTATTTCGATGGCTGTTGAAAGGACTTTATCCATTATCAAACCGGATGCAGTGGCAAAAAATGTGATTGGACAAATTTATTCCCGTTTTGAGAGCAACGGCTTGAGAATTATCGCTGCGCGCATGCTGAGTCTCTCCCAGACCGAGGCGGAGGGGTTTTACGCGGTGCATCGCAGTCGCCCGTTTTTCGGTGATCTGGTGCAGTTCATGATTTCCGGGCCGGTGATGGTGCAGGTGCTCGAAGGTGAAGACGCGATCAGGAAGAACCGTGATCTGATGGGGGCAACCGACCCGAAAAAAGCCGAGAAAGGGACTATTCGAGCAGATTTCGCCGACAGCATAGATGCCAATGCCGTGCATGGCTCCGATGCGCCGGAGGCCGCAGCAATTGAAATCGCCTATTTCTTCCCCGCACTGAACATTTATTCCCGCTGATAATGAGCCATGGTTCGACATCATGACGGTTAATCTGCTTGATTTTGGTGCGGAAGGCCTTGCCGGTTTCTGTGCAGAAATCGGGGAGAAGCCATTTCGCGCCAGGCAGCTGCTGCGCTGGATTCACCAGTCCGGGGTAGCGGATTTTGCCGGCATGAGCGATCTGGCGAAAGTGTTGCGGGAAAAGCTTGCCGCAACCGCAGTGGTCGAGCCGCCTCGGGTTATCAGTGACCATATCGCCAGCGACGGCACCCGCAAGTGGCTGTTGTCGGTGGACGCGGGCAATGGCATCGAGATGGTTTTCATCCCTGAAACCAACCGTGGCACGCTATGCATTTCCAGTCAGGTGGGCTGTGCGCTGGCATGTACTTTTTGCTCCACCGGCAGACAGGGTTTCAATCGCAATCTGACGGTGGCGGAAATTGTCGGCCAGCTATGGTGGGCAAATAAAGCACTGGGAGAAGAATCCGGCAGCGAGGAAACGGAATGTTCTGTAAACAAGCAGGAAGCGACTCAATCTGCAGGCCGCCGCCGTGCTATCAGCAATGTGGTATTTATGGGCATGGGTGAACCGCTGGCCAATTTTGAAAATGTGGTAACGGCGCTCGACCTGATGCTGGACGACAATGCCTATGGACTGTCGCGGCGGCGTGTGACAGTGAGCACTTCCGGTCTGGTTCCGGCGATGGATCGGCTGCGCGAACGCTGTCCGGTGGCGCTGGCGGTATCGCTGCATGCTCCCAACGATGCGTTGCGTGACCAGTTGGTGCCGATCAACCGGAAATATCCGCTCAAGGAATTATTGGCAGCATGTCAGCGCTACCTGCAATCCGCGCCCAGGGATTTCATCACTTTTGAATATGTCATGCTGGCCGGAGTCAACGACAGTATCAGCCATGCGCGCGAACTGGTGCAACTGGTGCGGGACACGCCCTGTAAATTTAACCTGATCCCGTTCAATCCGTTTCCCCATTCCGGCTACCAGCGTTCATCGCCGGAAGCAGTGCAGCTGTTTCGTGATGTGCTGATGCAGGCTGGATTGGTGACGACGGTGCGCAAGACCCGCGGCGATGATATTGCTGCCGCCTGCGGCCAGCTTGCGGGCCAGGTGCTGGACAAGACCCGGCGCGCGCAGCGCAGCGGTTACGAAGCCATGCAGGCGGCGAGATGAGACGAGTTTCGGCCGGCTTGTTCGTTGCGCTGTTGATGCTGATGGGGGGGTGTGCCCAACAGCCGGTTCAGGAAGGATTGGTGTCGGAGCAATTCCTGAGCATTGAACAGCAAAGCGCAAAAATACATACCGAACTGGCTGCGGAATACTACAGCCGCGGTCAATTTGTAGTAGCGCTGGAAGAAGTGACCGAGGCATTACGTTCCGATTCCAAATACGCACCTGCGTATAATGTACTCGGCTTGATTTACATGGATTTGCGTGAAGACAGGCTGGCGCAGAAGAATTTTGAGCAGGCATTGAAAATTGCGCCCAATGATCCCGAAGCGCATAACAATTACGGCTGGTTTTTATGCCAGCGCAGGCCGGAGCGAATGGAGCAGGCAGTGAAGCATTTCATGGAGGCATTGAAGAATCCGCTTTATTCCACGCCGGAGAAACCGTATAACAACGCCGGAATCTGTGTGTTGAGCCGTGGTGATTACAAGAGCGCAGAGGAATTCTTCCAGAAAGCACTGGCGCTCAGACCGGCGGATTCGCAGGCGCTGATCGGGATGGCTGAAGTTAATTTCAGAAGCGGCAATCTGGCGGCAGCCAAAGCGAATCTTTCGCGCCACATGCAGGTTTCAGTACCGACAGCAGAAAGTTTGTGGCTGGGGATACAGATTGAACGCAAGACCGGAGATCGTCATGCTGAGGCCAGTTATACCATGCAATTACAAAAACGATTTCCGGATTCCAAGGAAGCAGCAGCGCTACGTGATGGCAGATTCGAGTGATGGATGCTACTGACAATAACGACAACGGCGTAGCTGAAACAGCGGCGGCCGAAACGCAACAGAGCGTCGGGCAACTGCTGCAGGCAGCGCGGCTGGTGCGCGGCTTGGGCGTCGAGGATGTGGCGCGGCATCTGCGGCTGTCGGTACGGCAGGTCACTGCGCTGGAAGAGGATGATTACGCCAAGCTTTCAGGCGGCACGTTTCTGCGCGGTTTTGTGCGCAATTACGCCAAGCTGGTGCAGTTGGATGCAACGCCATTACTGCTATTGTTACAGCAAGTGCTGCCGCCTGCTCATCAGGTTATCGCCCCCCGGACCGAAGGTATTCCTTTTCCATCAGATCAGAAATCAGTGGGCCGCAGCCTGATTATCGCCGGCGTGGTGGTTGTGGCGTTGCTGTTCCTGATTTATGAAATTTATCAGGGGAATGAAACAGTGCCGCAACCGGCAGTGCAGGTTGCAACCAAGGCTGAAGCCGAGAACGAACTGGCAGTGGCGCAAGCACAATCTGAATTATCACCCACAACACTTAGTGATGCTGACCCGGCACCACCTGCCCAGGAGATTGCACCAATCCAGCAAAGAAACAACAGTCCATTGCCGCAGCCGCAAGTTGTGGCGGTGGCAACTGCTCCCGATCTGGTGAATAAAGGAGAGGGCGTTCTCCGCTTCGCGTTTGCGCAAGAATCATGGGTTGAAGTCAATGATGGCGCAGGCAGGATGATTTTTTCACAGCTTAATCCCGCCGGCAGCGAGCAGGTAATCCGTGGCAAGATGCCGCTTTCCGTGGTAATCGGGAATGCTGCCAACGTCAAGCTGGTGTACAACAACAAGCCGGTGAATTTGGCACCGCATACCAATACCAATGGGGGAGTGGCGCGTCTGTCGCTCGAATGATGTTTCCATCTTTATAAAACTTACTTACCTACCATATCATGTCCCAGAATATTTGTTCCACACACCGCCGTCCAAGTATCGGCGTCCGGGTCGGTTCGGTCACCATTGGCGGCGGGGCTCCGGTAGTAGTGCAGTCCATGACCAATACCGATACCGAAAATGAAATTGCTACTGCGGTACAGGTGGCGCAGCTCGCGCGCGCCGGCTCGGAACTGGTGCGCATTACGGTCAATACCGCCGTCGCGGCGCAAGCGGTTTCCGCCGTGCGTGCGCGTCTCGATGACATGGGCTGTCATGTGCCGCTGGTGGGTGACTTTCATTTCAACGGACACAAATTGCTGACGGAATATCCGGACTGCGCCAGGGCATTGGCCAAATACCGCATCAATCCTGGCAATGTAGGGCATGGCAGAAAACGCGATGAACAGTTCTCCGCCATGATCGAAACTGCCTGCAAGTATGACAAGCCGGTGCGCATCGGAGTCAACTGGGGCAGCCTGGACCCCGAATTGCTGGCGCGTATCATGGACGAGAATGCGCGCTCTCAGGACCCGCAAGATGCGGGTTATGTCATGCGTGAGGCCTTGATCACCTCCGCGCTGGAAAGTGCTGCCAGGGCTGAAGAAATCGGTCTGGGCCGCGACCACATTGTCCTGTCCTGCAAGGTAAGCGGGGTGCAGGATCTGATTGCGGTTTACCGCGATCTGGCGACGCGTTGCGATTACGCATTGCACCTGGGATTGACCGAAGCAGGCATGGGTTCGAAGGGAATTGTTGCGTCTACCGCTGCACTGGCAGTGCTGTTGCAGGAAGGCATCGGCGATACCATCCGCATATCATTGACGCCGGAGCCGGGTGGCGACCGTACCCGCGAAGTGATCGTGGCGCAGGAAATTCTGCAGACCATGGGTTTGCGCGCATTTGTGCCGATGGTGGCAGCGTGCCCCGGTTGCGGGCGCACCACCAGCACCTATTTTCAGGAACTGGCGGAAAACATCCAGAGCTATGTGCGTAGCCAGATGTTAGTGTGGCGCGAGCAATATGAGGGCGTGGAAAATATGACGCTGGCGGTGATGGGTTGCGTGGTCAATGGTCCCGGCGAGAGCAAGCATGCCAATATCGGCATCAGTCTGCCGGGTTCGGGAGAGAAACCGGTAGCGCCGGTTTTTGTCGATGGGCAGAAAACCGTGACCCTCAAAGGTGACAATATTGCCGGGGAGTTTCGCCAGATCGTTGACGAGTACGTGCAGGCAAAATACCCGAAGAAATCAGGCAATGACTAGAATTATCCAGGCCATTCGCGGGATGAACGACATCCTGCCTGACCAGGCGCATCATTGGGAATTCTTTGAGCAGACCGTGCGTGAGTGGATGGCGGCTTGTGGTTACCGCAACATCCGTTTGCCGATTGTCGAGCAGACCGACCTGTTCGTGCACTCCATCGGTGCAGTGACCGACATAGTCGAGAAGGAGATGTATACCTTTCAGGATCATCTCAACGGCGACAGCCTGACACTGCGTCCGGAAGGCACTGCTTCCTGCGTGCGTGCAGTACTGGAGCATAATCTGCTGTATGCGGGACCGCAGAGACTGTACTACTCGGGTCCGATGTTCCGCCATGAACGTCCGCAGAAAGGACGTTACCGCCAGTTTCATCAGGTGGGCGTGGAAGCGCTGGGATACGCCGGCCCGGATATCGATGCCGAGCACATCGTCATGTGTGCGGAGTTATGGGAGAAACTGGGGATAGCTGATGATGTACGTCTCGAAATCGGCACACTGGGTAGCGTCGAATCGCGCACCCTGCATCGGGCGCGACTGATCAGCTATCTGCAGCAGCATCTGGGCAAGCTCGACGACGATGCTCACAGGCGCCTGCACAGCAACCCGCTGCGGATACTCGACAGCAAGAATCCGGAAATGCAGCAGATCATAGACGGTGCACCGCGCTTGCTGGATGACCTGGATGAGGATTCGCTCAAGCATTTCGAGGAATTGCAGCGCGCCCTGCGCAGCCAGGGGGTTGATTTCGAGATCAACCCGCGGCTGGTGAGAGGATTGGATTACTACAATCGCACCGTGTTCGAGTGGGTCACCGACAGACTTGGTGCGCAAGGCACGGTGTGCGCTGGCGGGCGGTATGACGGACTGGTGGAACAGATTGGCGGCAAACCGGCACCCGCCTGCGGTTTTGCCATGGGTGTGGAGCGCTTGCTGGCGCTGATGCTGGAATGCGGCAAGGACATACCGCATGCCGCAGCGGATGTATACGTGGTGCACCAGGGTGAAGCTGCGACCGGGTTTGCCTGGGAAGCCGTAAGGTACTTGCGTGCCGCCGGCCTTAAAGCCATCCTGCATTGCGGTGGCGGCAGTTTCAAGGCGCAGATGAAAAAAGCCGACGCCAGCGGCGCACGTTTTGCAGTTATTATTGGTGATGACGAAGCGCATGCTGCGGAGATAAGCATCAAGCCATTGCGTGAGGCGGCAGAACAGGTGCGAGTGGGACTGGCAGCAGCGGCAGATCTGCTAAAACGGATTTGAACAGAAGAAATTCTTCAATTTATTCAGGAAACTAAATGGCAACATATGATCTGGAAGAACAGGAAAAGATAGACGGGCTGAAATCCTGGTGGGAATCGTACGGCACAGTGGCGATCGTGGTGGTAGCGACTTTCATCGCCGGCATCGTCGGCACGCAAGTGTGGAAATACTACCAGAAGCAGCAGATTGAACAGGCAGCAGAATTGTACGCTTCGCTGCAACAGATCGAAGAAAGTGGCGATCCGAAGAAGATTGGCGATGCTGCCCACTTGCTGCTGGAAGGCTTTCCCAACAGCGGCTACGCTCCGCGTGCGGCATTGGCTTCAGCGTTGGCGAGCCTTGAGGCGGGGGACAGGCAGAATGCCAGAGGCCGACTGCAATGGGCGCTGGATCATGCCAAGGAGGAGGAATTGAAAGATCTCGTACGGCTGCGACTGGCGGGACTGTTGCTGGACGAGAAGAAATATGACGAAGCGCTGAAGTTGGTGGAAAGCAAACATGGCGCATCCTTTGGCGGCCTCTATGCAGATCGCAAAGGCGATATCCTCACGGCTGCGGGTAAGGTTGCCGAAGCGCGCGCCGCTTATCAAATGGCGCTGGACAGAATCAGTGACAGTAGTGCTTATCACAATATCATCCAAATGAAGCTGGATGCTTTGGCAGAGACCAAGTAGCGTCCGTGAGCAGACCCGCAACGAAGACCATCGGCACCATTCCACGGCATCTCTTGCTGCTGCTGTTGCACCTGGCGCTGACCGGCTGTGCCAGTTTCGTTGAACGGATCGCGAGTGTCGCCGACCTTGATGTGTCGCCCATCGTCGATCTGTTCAAAACCAAGGAACCCGAGATCAGCGCTGAACAGACTGCCCGCTTGAAGCTGGTTGCCGCTGCGCGTCCACTGTGGCAGAGCGGTATTATTGACGAGAACAGGGTGGCGGTATTTTCGCCGGCATCTGCCAATGGCGCAGTTTATGCGGCTAATTCCGAGGGGCGGCTGGTGCGCCTTGACTCCGCGACCGGCAAGCAAGCGTGGAACATAGACACTCAGCACAAGCTGTCAGGCGGCGTGGGTGTGGGTGAGGGGATGATACTGGTTGGAACCTTCAAAGGTGAAGTGCTGGCATTTGATGACAGTGGCAAGTCCCTGTGGAAAGCACAGGTTTCCAGCGAGGTGCTGGGTCCGCCGCAGGTGGACAGCGAAGTAATAGTGGTGCGTACTGGCGACGGCAGGATTTTTGGCCTGGATGCAGCCAATGGCAAACGTAAATGGGTATACCAGGGCGCTACCCCGGCACTGACGGTACGCAACCCCAGTCGTGTACTGATCAAACACGGCGCGGTATTCGCCGGATTTGCCGGCGGCAAATTGGTAGCACTGAGTTTATCCGGTGGCAATGTGAAGTGGGAAGCAACCGTATCACGCCCACGTGGCGCCACGGAGCTGGAGCGCATCACGGATATCACCAGTCTGCCGGTGGCGGATGAATGGCAGATATGTGCCGTAGCCTATCAGGGGCGTATCGCCTGCTTTGAAATCAGCAATGGTAACCAGATTTGGGCGCGGGATGCATCCAGCAGCGCCGGCCTGGCGATGGACGATACTTATATTTACCTGAGTGAAGATCGCGGTGCGGTAATCGCCTACACTAAAATTAACGGTACCACTGTGTGGCGACAAGACATACTCAGCGGTCTCAGATTGACTACACCCATCGTGCGCGGCAGCCGGGTGGTGGTAGCTGATTCGCAGGGTTATGTAAATTTTTTCAGGCATGACGACGGCGCGATCGTGCTCCGTGCTGCCACTGACGAAAGTTCCATCCTCGCCCATCCCGAGCACCTGTCCAATGGGATCGTGGTGCAGACCCGAAAGGGTGGGCTTTACGCGTTCGGCATACAATAGAAAAATGCAATCATGAAACCCACTCTCGTCCTGGTCGGACGGCCAAACGTCGGCAAATCGACACTTTTCAATCGCCTGACCCGCAGTCGCGATGCGATCGTTGCGGATATTCCGGGACTGACGCGAGACCGGCATTATGGTCATGGCAGGCTGGGCGATAAACCGCATCTGGTAGTGGATACCGGCGGTTTCGAGCCAGTGGCGAAGGATGGCATTCTGCACGAAATGGCCCGGCAGACTCTGCAGGCGGTGGATGAAGCCGACATGGTGCTGTTCATCGTCGATGGCAGACAGGGTTTGGCAGCGCACGACAGAATAATCGCCGAGCAATTGCGCAAAACCGGCCGCAAAATTCTGCTGGTGGTGAACAAGACCGAAGGCATGACGACTTCTGTTGTTACTGCCGAATTTCACGAACTGGGTCTGGGTGAACCCTGTGCTGTTTCCGCTGTTCACGGCGACAATGTGAATGAACTGGTAGAACTGGCACTGGCAGATTTCCCGGAACAGCAAGAGGAAGAAGAAAAAGACAAGCACCCCAAGATTGCCATTGTGGGACGCCCCAACGTCGGCAAATCCACGCTGGTGAATACGCTGCTCGGAGAGGAGCGCGTGATAGCTTTTGATCAGCCCGGCACCACCCGCGACAGTATCTATATTGATTTTGAGAGCGACGGACGGCGCTATACCTTGATTGATACTGCCGGTTTGCGCCGGCGCGGCAAGGTGCAGGAGGTTGTCGAGAAATTCTCGGTGGTAAAAACCCTGCAGGCAGTGGAAGATGCCAATGTGGTCGTGCTGGTACTGGATGCGAGCAACGAAATTTCCGACCAGGATGCGCATATTGCCGGATTCATTCTGGAGGCGGGGCGTGCGCTGGTGCTGGTGGTGAACAAGTGGGACGGTCTGGACGAATATCAGCGTGACAACATCAAGCGCGAGATTGCCCGGAAACTTGCCTTTCTCCTGAGTTTTTCCAAGCCCCACTACATTTCAGCGCTACATGGCAGCGGCATGAAGGGACTGCTGCCGGCAATCGACACTGCTTATGCAGCCGCGATGGCGAAACTGCCTACCCCCAAACTCACCCGCACTCTGCTGGCGGCGGTAGAAAAACAGGCACCACCACACACTGGTGTGTCCCGTCCCAAGTTGCGCTACGCACATCAGGGCGGCTCCAATCCGCCGCTGATCATAATCCACGGCAGCGGTCTTGACCACGTGGCGGAAACCTATCGGCGCTACCTTGAAAACACTTTCCGTGCAGTCTATCGGCTCGAAGGCACGCCATTGCGGGTTGAGTTCAGGTCGAGCAGTAATCCCTATGCCGGCAAGAAACCCGCGCCATTAAGCGAAGCCGAAGCAAAACAGGCCCATCGCCGTCGCCGCTATGGCAGGAAGAAATACGGTTGATCAGGGAAATTTGGAAAGTAAAACCCGGGACGCGCTTGTGTCAGCTGAGGAACCACTGAACAAGTCCCACGCGGGCGCGACGGCGGCTTTGCGGGATGGGATGCACGAAAGGCGAGGACGCGAATGGCCATTCCCTTCGCTACGAGCCTGACACCGCAGACCGCCTGCAAAGCCCCGTCCCGTAGGGTTGCGGCAAAATCTAACGCTTGCTGCGTTGCGCTCCTTGGCCTCGTAGGCCAGCTACGACCTGCGTCGCGCGCCTTGCAATCATCCAGATTTTACCAGCAACGCGCTCCACGGAGGACTTGTTCAGTGGTTCCCTAATGCAATATCCGCGGCACGCTTAAAATGAATTCGGGAATGGTTGCATCGAAGTAGAGGCCGTCTTCGGCCACCATCTGATAACTGCCTTTCATTGAACCCACTGGGGTGGAGAGGGCAGTGCCGCTGGTGTATTCAAAACTATCGCCGGGCTTGAGCAGCGGCTGTTCCCCTACTACGCCCAACCCCCGCACCTCCTGCACACTGCCGCCGCCATCCGCGATGATCCAATGGCGGCTGATAAGCTGCGCCGCAACCGAGCCGGTGTTGGCGATGGTGATGGTATAGGTGAAGACGTAACGATCGATGATTTCATCCGATTGTTCCGGAAGATAGGCGGTGCGGACCGTCACGTTGAGTTCGTATTTTTTATTGTCGGCCATGTCAGCATTGCACACTATTTTTCGCACCACGGCAAGGATTGCTTGAAAAATATTCTGCGGCGGTGAAGCCGTTGGCGCGTGACAATCATTTGCGGTTAAAATGACGCTTTTATTATAAGGAAGTGGTTCATGGCCAACTATCGCATCGCTCCGAGCATTCTTTCCGCAAACTTCGCCAAACTGGGCGAGGAAATCACCGCTGTTATCGCTTCCGGCGCGGATATCATACATTTTGACGTGATGGACAATCACTACGTCCCCAATCTCACCATTGGTCCGCTGGTATGTGAAGCGATTCGTCCCCTGACCAAGGCAATCATCGATGTGCATCTGATGGTGGAGCCTGTTGACCGGATTGTTCCCGATTTTGCCAAGGCTGGAGCCAACATCATTTCTTTTCACCCGGAAGCATCCAGGCATATCGACCGCACCATCGGACTGATCAAGGAGCAGGGCTGCAAGGCCGGGCTGGTGTTCAATCCCGCAACCCCTTTGCATTATCTCGATCACGTGCTGGACAAGATCGATCTGGTGCTGATCATGTCGGTCAATCCCGGGTTTGGCGGACAGAAATTCATCCCTGAAGCATTGAACAAGCTGCGTGCAGTGCGCGCACGAATTGATGCCTGCGGCAGGGACATCATACTGGAAGTCGACGGTGGCGTGAAAGTGGACAACATCGCTGAAATCGCCCGCGCGGGCGCCGATGCCTTTGTTGCCGGTTCCGCCATTTTCAGCGCGGCCAAGGACAGCGATCCGCACCGTTACGACACGGTCGTGGGCGCATTGCGCGCCGAACTGGCAAAGGTTTAGCCGCGACAATGAGTAAAGTTTTCCCGCACGCTGCCGCGTCTGCAGCGCAACCGGGATCACTCCTGCCGGTCAAGGCTGTGATGATCGATCTGGACGGCACCTTGCTCGACACGGCTGCCGATCTTGCTGCTGCGGCCAATGCGATGCTGCGGGAATTGGGTAAAGCAGAGCTGCCGCTTGCGACCATCCAGTCCTACATCGGCAAGGGCATCCAGAAACTGGTGAAGCGTTCGCTCACCGGCAGCCTTGACGGTGAACCGGATGCAGCCCTATTCGCCAGGGCGATGCCGATTTACGAACGCGAATATACCCATACCCTGTGCGTCAGCACGCATCCCTATCCGGGGGTGGTGGAGGGGTTGAACGCTTTGCGGGAAACAGGCTTCCGGCTGGCGTGCATCACCAACAAGGCCGAGGCTTTCACCCTGCCGCTGCTGCGTGCCACCGGCCTGCGGGATTATTTCGAGATAGTCCTGTCCGGCGACAGCCTGCCGAAAAAGAAACCCGATCCGCTGCCCTTGCTGCATGCCTGCAAGCATTTCGGCATCCTGCCGCATGAGATGCTGCTGATCGGCGACTCGCTCAACGACGCGGAAGCGGCGCGCGCAGCCGGCTGTCATGTGTTCTGCGTACCCTATGGCTACAACGAAGGACGGGATGTGCGCGAGCTCAAGTGCGATGCTGTCGTCACGTCCATTGATACAGCCAGCAGATTGATCTGCAAGCCGTCATGACCGAAACCGAATTCAACCGGCTGGCGGCGCAAGGCTACAACCGTATTCCGGTGGTACTGGAAACCTTCGCCGATCTCGACACGCCGCTGTCGGTTTATCTCAAGCTTGCCAACCGACCTTATTCGTATCTGCTGGAGTCGGTGCAGGGTGGCGAGCGCTTCGGGCGCTATTCCTTCATCGGCCTGCCTGCCACCACCCGCATTGAAGCGCGCGGCAATCATCTCAGCGTCATCAATGCTGCCGGCTCGCAGGAAAGCGAAGTGGATGACCCGCTGGCTTTCGTCGAATCCTATCTGGCGCATTTCAAAGCGGCGCTCTATCCCGGGTTGCCGCGTTTCTGCGGCGGTCTGGCGGGTTATTTCGCCTATGACGCGGTGCGGTACATCGAACACAAGCTTGCTGGCCATGCCCGGCCGGATACGCTCAATACTCCCGATATACTGTTGCTGTTGTCTGAAGAACTGGCGGTGGTGGACAATCTTTCCGGCAAACTTTACCTCATTGTTTATGCCGATCCGGCTGAAGCCGGCGCTTATCAGGCGGTGCAGACACGCCTGAAGGAATTGCTGGCGCTGCTGCGTCGGCCATTGGAGATTCCACTGGCAGCGCCGAGCAAAGCGGGCAAAGCGGTATCTGAATTCAGCGAGGCAGATTTCATCGCGGCGGTGGGACGTGCCAAGCGCTACATTTTTGACGGCGACATCATGCAGGTGGTGCTGTCGCAGCGCACCAGCAAACCTTATGCCGCATCGCCGCTGGCGCTGTATCGCGCGCTGCGCAGCCTCAATCCGTCGCCTTACATGTTTTATTACCACTTCGGCGAGTTTCATGTGGTCGGCGCTTCGCCGGAGATTCTGGTGCGGCTGGAAGGCGACACCGTCACGGTACGCCCCATCGCCGGTACGCGTCCGCGCGGCAAAACCGTACAGGAAGACGCGGCGCTGGCTGCCGACCTGCTGGCCGACCCGAAGGAGCGCGCGGAGCACGTGATGCTGATGGATCTGGGGCGCAACGATGTCGGGCGTGTTGCCCAGACCGGCACGGTAAAGGTCACCGAGCACATGCAGATCGAGCATTATTCACACGTCATGCACATTGTTTCTAACGTGGACGCCAAGCTCAGACCCGGTCTGAAGGCGATGGACGTGTTGCGTGCCACTTTTCCGGCGGGCACCGTGAGCGGCGCACCCAAGGTGCGGGCGATGCAGATCATCGACGAACTGGAAGTGTCCAAGCGTGGCATCTACGCCGGCGCGGTGGGTTATCTGGGATTCAACGGCGACATGGATCTGGCCATCGCCATCCGCACCGGCGTGATCAAGGATGGCATGCTGCACGTGCAGGCAGGTGCCGGCATCGTTGCCGATTCTGTGCCACAAAGCGAATGGATCGAGACCCAGAACAAAGCCAAAGCGCTGCTGCGCGCAGCGGAAATCGCCGAGAGCGGACTCGACAGCAAAATCGAATAACAGTAGTCCTACAGAAACTTTCTATTCGTCATGGCCGTGCGTAAATCCAGTGCAGCAGCGCGTCCATCGTGGGTTGCGCGCTGGACGCGCGGGAATGATTGACGAAAAAAACCACGACCACGCGCCTGCCTGGTTTGTCGAGCACGTAACCCGCCATTGACCTCACATTATCCAGCAAGCCGGTTTTAATATGCGCCTGACCGGCAACAGCGGTGCCGTTGGAGCGCTTCTTCATGGTGCCGTCCACTGCCGAGATCGGCAGCGACGAAACGAATTCCGGCATGACCGGGCTCTGGAAAGCAGTGAGCAGAAGTTCTCCCAGATGACCGGCGCTGATACGCTCGTTACGTGACAGCCCCGAGCCGTTTTCGATAATCAATTCGGGGAAATCCATACGTCTGGAAGCGAGCCACTGCCTGATGGCTGCATGTGATTTGGTGAGCGTGGCAGGCGCCTCGCCACCAGCTACTCCCAGGGCGAGATACAGTTGTCGTGCTGTGACATTGTTGCTGAATTTGTTGATGTCACGCACGATCTCGGCAAGCGGGGGAGACTGATGAATTTCCAGTGGCGCTACTTCTCCCGGTGCGACACCATTGCGCACCTTGCCGCGTAATATCCCACCCTGCTGCGTCCACAACTGCTGGAACAGACTGAAAGCATAAACGGGACTATCGTGCAGGCTGAGAAACAGGGTTTTTTCACCGCAATCGGCCGGGTAGCTGCCATTGAGTGCGAGCGTGATGCGACCATTGCCTTTGATGTCGGCGTTGAGCAGATCACGCCATTCGTTGCATCTGCCATCGCTTAGTTTCAGGGTATTGCTGAGATCAATCGATTCCGGCAGCGGGTCAACCACTATCCGCACGGTCTTGCTGCCGGGTTGCGGAATCAGGCGCAGCGCCAGTATGCGCTGGTTCACCAGCAGTGCTTCGGGCGGCACGTTATAAGCGCGGTGGGGTTTGCCGTCGAAAGCTCCGGGGTCGCCGCCGGGCGCGTCAAAGTAGCTGCTGTCCAGGATCAGGTCACCGGTGATCTCCCGCAGTCCGGTCTGGCGCAGACGGCGGGTCAGCAACCAGAAGTTTTCCAGATTGAGTCTGGGATCGCCGTAGCCTTTGATCACCAGATCGCCGCGCAACGTGTCGCCTTCCATGATGCCATTGGCGTATAACTCGGTCTTCCAGGTGTAAGCCGGACCCAGCAGCTCCAGTCCGGCGAAAGTGGTGACAAGTTTCATGGCCGATGCCGGATTCATCGCCGTGTTGGCGTTGACGGCAACAAGCGGTTGCGCGGCACCGATCTCGTGCACATAAATAGCGACAGCAGATTCGGGGATACCCGCCTGCTTGAGCATCTGGCCGATGGAGCCTGGCAGGTTTTGTGTGGCCGCAGGCAGCGGTGCGGCAGCCAGTACAAAAGAACACAGAACAGTGATTAGTTTGAGTCTGGTCATGCTCAGAAGGTAACCGATGTCAGTTGTGCCGGAATGCTCACGTTCCACTGCAATTGCTGTCGGATTACGTCAGCCAAGGTGGCGGCATTGAGCGGCTCGCCATGCACCACGAAGGTTTGACCGGGGGCAGTGTGAAAATGCCGCAGCCAGCTCATCAAGCCTGCCTGGTCGGCATGGGCGGAGAGACCGCCGATGGTGTATATTTCCGCCCGCACCGGCATGTCCTGGCCGAAAATTTTCACAGATTTGGCTTTGTCCACCAGTCGCCGTCCCAATGTGCCTTCAGCCTGGAAGCCGGTGATGAGGATGCTGCACTCCGCTCTGCCCAGATTGTATTTGAGATGATGCTTGATGCGTCCGGCATCGCACATGCCGCTGGCGGAAATGATGACCGCGCCGTGCCGCACGTCATTGAGCCGCATTGATTCCTCGACATCCTGCACAAAATGGATGCGCGGTTTTCCACCGTTATGGGTTAACCACTGCATCGTGTTGACGGCTTCCTGGTCGAGCAGTTTCATGTGCTTCAGGGTGATGTCGGTTGCGGCCAGCGCCATGGGCGAATCCACATAAATATCCATCTCTGCGAGCTTGCCTTGACGATAAAGATCAATCAGCAGAAACAGCAGGTCTTGGGTGCGGCCCACGGTGAAAGCAGGCACGATCACATTGCCACCTTTGCGCTGCAATGTATCGTTGATGGCGTGCACCAGTTCCGCCAGCGTGTCCGGCATGCTGCGGTGCAGACGATTGCCGTAGGTCGATTCCACCAGCAGCACATCGGCCTGCTGGATCGGGGCGGGGTCGCGCACGATGGGATGGCCCGGCTGCCCCAGGTCACCGGAGAACACCAGTTTCTTGTGGTCGTTGGCGGATTTTATCCATACTTCGATGATGGCCGAACCCAGAATGTGTCCGGCATCGCGAAACATGCAACGCACTGACGGATGGGGCGTGATTTCCGTATCGTAATCCATGCTTTTCACTTGCCGGAGAAAGGTTTCAGCCTGAGCTACGGTATAAAGCGGCGCGATTTCGTGGTGCGACTTGCGCTGATCGCGGTAGTCCATCTTGTTCTGCCACTCGGCTTCTTTTTCCTGGATATGCGCGCTATCCTTGAGCATCACCTTGAGCAGGTCATTGGTCGCGGTAGTGGTGTAGACCGGGCCTCTGAAACCCAGCGCTGCAAGCCGCGGCAGCAGTCCGGAATGGTCGATATGCGCATGGGTGAGCAGAACGAAATCGAGCGTCTCGGGGTTAAAACCGAAAGCGGCGCGGTTTTTGTGCTCCGCTTCGCGCCCGCCCTGAAACATGCCGCAATCCACCAGGAAGCGCACCTCGCCGGTTTCGACCAGATAGCTGGAACCGGTGACTTCACCGGCCGCGCCTAGGAAAGTGAGTCGCATGAGTCCAGTGCCCGCAAGGTTCCTGCCACCAGCATGTCCATCTCCTGCTCGTTGATCACATACGGCGGCATGAAATAGACGGTATCTCCCAGCGGGCGCAACAGCAACTCCTGTTTGAGTGCCGCCTGGAAAAATTTCCCGGCAAATGCGGGGTCGCTGGTTTCTACTTCAAATGCCCAGATCATGCCGCAGTTGCGGAAGTTCTTTACCTTGGGATGGGATGTGAGCGGCTGCGCCGCCTGGTTGAGATAATGCGCCTTGCCGCGATTGGCAGCAATGATTTCATCCTGTTCAAAAATATCCAGCGTGGCAAGCGCGGCACGGCAGGCGAGCGCATTGCCGGAGTGGGTATGCGAATGCAGAAAGCCGCGCGCGGTTTCGTCATGATAGAACGCCTGGTAAACCGCATCGGTGGTCATCACCACGGACAGCGGCAGATAGCCGCCGCTCAGACCTTTTGCCAGGCACAAAAAATCCGGTGCGATATCCGCCTGTTCGCAGGCAAACAGGGTTCCGGTTCTGCCGAAGCCGACCGCGATTTCATCGGCGATCAGATGTACCTGGTATTTGTCGCAGATCGCACGCGCAAGCTTGAGGTAGTCGGGATGATGCATGCCCATGCCGGCTGCACCCTGCACCAGGGGCTCGACGATCAATGCGGCAATTCCGGCATGGTGTTGTGCCAGGTAGTTTTCCAGTGCGGCAGCAGCGCGCAGCGCGTAGTCCCTGGGAGATTCTCCTTTTGCCGCATAGCGCCAGTCGGGGGTGAGGACATGGGTGCTGTGACGCAGCAGTGGTGCGTAGGTTTCCCTGAACAGCGCCACATCGGTGATTGCCAACGCACCCAGAGTTTCGCCGTGATAGCCGTTCTGCAAACTAACAAAACCGGTTTTCCCAGGATGGCCCACGTTGTGCCAGTAATGAAAACTCATTTTCAGTGCGATTTCGGTGGCCGATGCGCCATCGCTGCCGTAGAAGCAATGGCCGAGTTTACCCGGCGCGAGTTTGCTCAGGCGCTCCGACAATTGCACTACCGGTTCGTGTGTGAAACCGGCGAGCATGACATGCTCCAGCTTGTCCAGTTGGTCGCGGATGGCCGCGTTGATGCGCGGATTGGCATGGCCGAACAGATTGACCCACCAGGAACTGATGGCATCGAGGTAGCGCCCACCATCGAAATCATGCAGCCATATCCCTTCACCCCGGGCGATGGGAATGAGCGGCAGCATCTCATGCTGTTTCATCTGGGTGCAGGGGTGCCAGACTGCTTTCAGGCTGCGTTCCAATAAGTTTTTATTGCTCATGTCAGTGCGCAGAAGGCCTGGAATATGCAAACAAGATACATAGTATTGTTTCAGGAATTGGCTTCACAGCTGTTTGAAAACGGAAGGGTCAAGCTGATATTTCTTGAGCAGCTTGTAGAACTCGGTGCGGTTGCGCTTGGCCAGGCGCGCAGCCTGTGTCACGTTGCCGGCTGCAATTTTCAATACTCGCACCAGATAGTCTCTTTCGAAATGCCTGCATGCATCTTCAAACGAAATCAGTCGTTCCTCTTCCTTGTGCATGGCCTCGCGTACCAGCACCGGTGAAATGAGCGGAATCGTACTCAAGGCGACACACTGCTCAACGATATTCATGAGTTGCCGCACATTACCAGGCCAGGAAGCGCCCACCAGAATTTCCATCGCCTCAGGGGAAAAGCCGTTGATATTCTTGTCATATTTCGTGGAAAACAGATTGAGAAAATGGTTCGCCAGCAAGGAAACATCCTCGCGCCGCTGCGACAATGCCGGAATGGTCAGCGCCACTACGTCCAATCGGTAATAGAGATCCTCGCGAAAGTGCCCCGTGACAATATCAGCTCTGAGATCACGGTGAGTCGCGGAAATGATCCGCACATCCACCGCAACTGTCTGTGAGGATCCCACGGGACGTATTTGTCTTTCCTGGAGGACGCGTAACAACTTGGATTGGAGCAGCAATGGCATATCGCCGATTTCATCGAGAAACAGCGTGCCGCCCTCGGCTAAGTGGAACAAGCCCTTGTGATCGCGGACAGCGCCGGTAAATGCTCCTTTGATGTGCCCAAATAATTCCGATTCAAGCAATTGCTCTGGAATGGCCGCACAATTAACGGCTACGAAAGGTCGCTGACGGCGTTTGGATGCATCGTGAATGGCATGGGCAAATAATTCCTTGCCAACACCGCTTTCGCCATAAATCAACACGCTGGCATCACCTTCCGCAACGAGCGCAGTCTTGGTGAGAATATCCTCCATCGCAGCGCTGCGCGTAATGATGCTCTTTCGCCAGGCTGCTTGTGACGTTGCAGCCTGAGGCGCTGCGCCCGGCACGAGCCTGAGGGCCTGGGCGATCTGCAGCAATAGAGTCTTGCTGTCAAAAGGCTTGGTCAGATAGCCGAATACCCCTCGCTGCACAGCGGCAACCGCATCCGGGATGGTTCCATGCGCAGTCAGGATAATGACTGGCAGAGTGGGCATTATGCGATGGATGCGCTCGAACAGGGACATTCCATCCATGCCACTCATTCGCATATCGCTGATGACCAGTTGTGGGCGTGATACGTCGAGATGATTGAGCGCTATCTCGGCACTCTGTGCCGTTTCCGTTTTGTAGCCGGCGGCCATTAAACGGATCGAGAGCAGTTCCAGTAGATCTGCATCATCGTCAACGATGAGTATGGTCGGATTGGATTCAATCATGTTTTCACGTCATGCTCAGTTCTTGCGCCTGAGGATAAGGTTTTTCTCCATGCTTTTAATGTCATTAACCTTATTGCGTAGAATCTCGGCACGATTCTGCTCCCCTTTCAGCTTTTTAGATAACTCGTCGGCTCTGCGGTTTGCGCGCTGCTGCTCGGTGAGCAGCAGCGTCAACAAGGTTTTCAAGCTGTCCGGCCTGGGTGCTTGCTCTGCACTCTTCGGCCATTCATTCAGCAAATTGAATGCGTTGGTTGTGCTGTGAAAGGGGGTATTGGGAAGGGCGAGGAGCAATATGAGTCTGGCACGGTTTGTATTGCTCCCGTCCTGAGAAAAACTCTGTCTTGCTCTATCGTGTTCTCCGGCAAGCTCTTTTATCGGTTTTTCCCGCAAGGAGTCGTAATATTGCAATAGGCCTTCCAGCTCACTGGTCACGATTGGTTGTGGTGGTGATAACTTGCTGAGCATGCTCGAGCATGCTGTCAGCATAGTCAGCAATAATAGCGACAGTAACCAGAGTTTCAGCAAGCGGCTATTCATGAAGCGTCTTGCGGATCGTGGATAGGGAGGGTGAGGCGGAAGTGGGCACCCGCTTCCGTTTGTTGCACAAGCTCGATGTTGCCGTCATGTGCGAGCGCATACTCACGGGCGATGGATAGTCCCAGCCCTGTCCCCCTGACGTGACTATCGGGTACTCTCCGTCCTTGATAAAAGGGTTCGAATACTTTGTCCCAGTCGGTTTCGTCTATGCCGGCACCGGCATCTGTTATGTCCAGTTGAATTGACTGGCCGACCTTGCCTGCCTGGATCTTGATGTAGCTGGCAGGTGGGGAGAATTTCACGGCATTCGATAACAGATTGTCCACAATGGTTCTGATTTTAAATTCATCGCAGTCTAGCATCAGTTCCGGGCAGATGAGGTCGATTCTCAACCCTTTATTCATGATGGCAAGATTCTGATCCTGTAATACAGTGCCGACAATTATTGCCAAATTCGCTGGATGTTTCACGAGCGTGAATTTGTCAGTCTGCAGTGCACTGTAACTCAATAAATCCTCGATACGTCTTTGTAATTGCTTGCTGTTGCTATGAAGGATGCTTGCAACATGTTGCTGTTTTGCGGTCAGATCCCCGACCACTCCTTCCGCAAGCAGATCCGCCCCTTCACGTATGGCAGTGAGCGGCGTCTTGAGTTCGTGAGAAACATGTTGCAGAAATTGGGTTTTCTGTTCTTCCAGTTCCAGAAAGCGGCGCCGCATCCAGTCCAGACGCTTGCCGAGATAGATCAGATCCTGGGGACCATCGACGCGCACTGTTTTTGATAAATCACCCTGACCCATGTTGCGGATAGCTTCGTCAATCTGACGAATCGGGCGTGCAATTATCATGGAAAAAATGAATGCCAGCAGTATCATGAATGGGATCAAGGCAAGTAATTGCCACCCTACAACGGAACGGGCATGCTCTGCCATCTCCTGCATTTCACCTACCTCCAGCTCGATCAATGCGTCGCCGTCGGCAGAGAAGGTTCGCGCCGAATCCAATAGCGGCACGAAGTCGCCGGTCAGCCCGCGCAACTTTTTCGGGGTCTGACGTACAGCCGCTACCTTTTGAAAAATCTCTGCTTCCGATGATCGCAGTTGCTGCAGCGATTGTTTCTGCTCGGTGCGCGGAGAGAGCTCAAGGAGGCCTGCCACCGTGTCTTCAAATTTCTTGTGCGCATCAAAATAACCTTCCAGCAAAGATGCATCAGCCAGGATAAGTGTTTGCTGCACACTGCGTTCCATGATTGCGATCTCATCGACCAGGACACGGCTGCCATGCGCAATCTGTGCTGCTTGATATACGGTTTTCCGGCTGTGCTCTGCCAGTTGATCGATGGATACGGCGCTATTGATGAGCGCAATGATGAGCGGCAGGCCCGTGAGGGCAAATCCCAGCAGGATTAATTTCAGGAAAGATTTGGGGCTGTGTCGCAGCAGTGCCAGAAGGGCGGCACCAGATCCACCTTCCGGTTTTATGGACTCCATGCGAGTGTTCATTTCTTGCATCCTTTCATTACTACCAGCCGCTATGCAGGTTGATACCAGATGGATATGCGGGATTGCAGCATTTTAGACCCACCTAAGCTGTATTGCATTATTCGTTCATCCAGCAGAATGAAGTGAGTGCGCGCCGGGTGGAGCCACATTCGGTTGACACGCTGGAGCGGTTGGGAAGGGAGGCCAGGTACTATGAGTCAATATGGCAGGCATCTTGCTGAACGAGGCTGGCATCCCGCAGTTGATCAGGGCGATCCTGATGAAACAGAATGAGGAAGGGTAGTCGCAGCGCTGTTACATGCCGCAGCATACGATGAGTGAAATTGCGGAGAGTGGCCTTGAGGGGACGTTGTCGCTTTATCAGCGGCCTTAATTTCCGGAGACGGCTGCGGTTCTTGTCACAGAACGCAATGGTGGCATCCTGGCGGGAATGCTCAGCATATTTACAATGGATGCAGAGCCCAGTTCTTTTTTATTCAGTACCGGTAACCCAGTTGCCTTGGCCGTTTCGACTATTGCCAGGGGGGAAGCCGTCAACAGGCCACTAACCGCAATTACTGGCAATCTCTTTCGGTGTAACCACTTTACGCCTGCCGTGGCACCCATCGAATCACTTGCCGCAAAGATCACGCTGTCCACCATTCTGGCAAATACTGAAGAATCAAGTAACGCCGCAGTTTCGCTCTGGAATAGGCCATCCGCCACTTCTATTACGATCACATCTGTTCCCGCTTTGGTCAGATATGCGGTGAGCGTCTCTAAAATTTTATCTACCTCGGATGGCTTGGCCAGGTAGGTGGAGGGAAACCCGGCATGGGTGAAATCCAGCGTCAATTTTGACCCTGCATCTGTCATGAGCCAGGCATCCCTTCCCGAACCAGTGCCGGTCACCTTGGCGGCGCCTACCACGCGACCTGCACCGACCAGTCCGCGAATCAGTGCGGCTGCTGTGGTGCTCTTGCCAGCGCTCATGGACGTGCCCAGTACAGCTATCGTATAGGGGCGGCTGCTTGATCCGGTGATCTTGGGAAGGGCTGCATCCATCAAATTGATGCGTTTGCCCGTGGAATTTGCCAACAGACCAATGGGCCTAATGCTGGTGGGGGTCTTCATATCGGTGTGGCATGATCTGGCACGCGCGGCAATCCCGCCCGATGCCACCAGATTACATAGCCCCAGATCACCAGGTACTTCAGCTTCAAACTGGTCAGGTGCATAACAGTTGCCATAACACACTACGATTTCATCACCCTCAAACAGACTGGCATGACGGCCACACGCCAACTCCAGCCTGCTATGCTGGCCGATTTCTTCTACTCGTGCTAACACCAGGTCACCGCTGCCGGGAGCGATATCGTCACCAGTCAACAGGGTATTATTTGCCAATTCCAGATTTATATTACGTGACGTGTAAGCGACTTTCGCATTCAGTAGGCGTTCCCGGTTGATCGGCAGAGACTGGGAAGCGGACAATGATTTCATTTATCTTTCCTTTTTTTATTAGTAGGTTAAAGTGGGCTTAATCTCAATAGGCCGAAAATAAATTCAAGATATGGATCATCATGGCGACGGTTAATGGAAGTTGCACCGGCTTTGGCAACCCCCCAGTCTTCCAAGGCCAAAAATATTTTTTGGGCATAAAAAACCCCTGCGGATTGTGGCCGCAGGGTAAGGGTAATTCAGCGGGGTAACTTGGTTTGATCCCTAACCTTTTGCACTTGGGCAAAAGGGATTCAAACTTAAATGCACGTCCATAATGCCAAAGCAACATTTGCGCCAGTTGCACATCATGTTAATAATCATGATGCTAGGCGATTTGTTGACGGAGCGGTGGCTGCTGTTTGTCGTCAATCCGCGACAGATATTTATTTTATGTGGTTAACTATTTGTTATAGAAGGATTTATTTTGTCTCCGAAAGGCAACAGAATAAGGGAGGAAGTTAGCAAGTGTAATGGAACAGAGGAGGGTTCCTCAGGAGGGGTGCCAGACCAGCTTCAGGCTGCGCTCCAGCAAGTTTTTATTGCCCAACTACTTGAAATTTCTGCTGGCAGCCCCTATTATTAGCACTCGTTAGCAGTGAGTGCTAAAATTTTGTAACAGTCTCTGAGAAATCCGCATACAGCATATCGGTTTTCTGAGGGATTTCATGATGTTAATTTTAAACAGGAGAGAAATATGCAGATTCGTCCGTTACATGACCGCGTTATCGTCAAGCGGCTGGAAGAAGAGCGCAAGACCGCATCTGGCATCGTCATCCCAGACAGTGCTGCAGAGAAGCCCGACCAAGGCGAAATCATTGCCGTGGGTAAGGGCAAAGTTGGCGACGACGGCAAAATCCGTGCGCTGGATGTGAAAGTCGGCGACAAAGTGCTGTTCGGCAAATACTCCGGGCAAACGGTGAAAGTCGAAGGCGTAGAGCTTCTGGTGATGCGCGAAGAAGACATCATGGGCGTAGTTGAAGGCTAATTGTGTCAGCGACGACCTTAAACAATATTTCTGGAAATTAGGAGAAAGATCATGGCAGCAAAAGACGTGAAATTCGGTGATTCGGCCCGCCATAAAATGGTGGCTGGGGTCAACATTCTGGCCGATGCGGTCAAAGTTACCCTGGGGCCAAAAGGCCGTAACGTGGTTCTGGAGCGCTCTTACGGCGCCCCGACCATTACCAAGGATGGTGTTTCGGTAGCAAAAGAAATTGAACTGAAGGACAGGTTCGAGAACATGGGCGCGCAAATGGTGAAGGAAGTGGCGAGCAAGACTTCCGATGTGGCTGGCGACGGCACCACCACCGCCACCGTGCTGGCACAATCCATCATCAAGGAAGGCATGAAATTTGTCGCCGCCGGGATGAACCCGATGGACCTGAAGCGTGGTATCGACAAGGCCGTGACCGCTACGGTTGAAGAGCTGAAGAGGCTTTCCAAGCCCTGCACCACCGGCAAGGAAATCGCGCAGGTGGGCAGCATTTCCGCCAATTCAGACCCTGAAATCGGCAAGATCATCGCCGATGCGATGGAAAAAGTCGGCAAGGAAGGCGTGATTACGGTAGAAGATGGCTCCGGTCTGCAAAACGAACTGGAAGTGGTCGAGGGGATGCAGTTTGATCGCGGCTATCTCTCTCCCTATTTCATCAACAACCCGGAAAGACAGATCGCATTGCTGGAAAGCCCCTTTGTTCTGCTGCACGACAAGAAAATTTCCAACATCCGCGAATTGCTGCCAGTGTTGGAGCAAGTGGCCAAGGCTGGCAAACCGCTGCTGATCATTGCTGAGGATGTGGACGGTGAAGCGCTTGCCACCCTGGTGGTGAACAATATCCGCGGCATACTCAAAACCTGTGCAGTCAAGGCACCGGGCTTCGGCGATCGCCGCAAAGCCATGCTGGAAGACATCGCCATTCTTACCGGCGGCACCGTGATTGCCGAAGAAGTGGGTCTGTCGCTGGAGAAAGCCACGTTGAAGGATCTGGGTCAGGCCAAGCGTATTGAAGTAGGCAAGGAAGAGACCACCGTCATCGACGGCGCGGGCGACGCCAAAACCATCGAAGGCCGGGTCAAGCAGATTCGTGCCCAGATTGAAGAAGCCACCAGCGACTATGACAAGGAAAAGTTGCAGGAACGCGTAGCGAAACTGGCTGGCGGGGTAGCGCTGATCAAAGTCGGCGCCGCTACTGAAGTGGAAATGAAGGAGAAGAAAGCGCGTGTGGAAGATGCATTGCATGCAACGCGTGCCGCGGTGGAAGAAGGCATAGTCCCCGGCGGTGGCGTGGCGTTGCTGCGTGCGCGTACTGCAGTGGCCAAAATCAAGGGCGACAATCACGACCAGGATTCCGGCATCAAGATTGTTCTGCGTGCGCTGGAAGAACCGTTGCGCCAGATTGTGACCAACTGTGGCGACGAGCCTTCAGTGGTGATCAATAAGGTGGTGGAAGGCAAGGGTAACTTCGGTTACAACGCTGCTACCGGCGAATACGGTGACATGGTGGAAATGGGCGTGCTCGATCCGACCAAGGTTACGCGTTATGCCTTGCAGAATGCCGCTTCGGTGGCGAGTCTGATGCTCACTACTGACGCCATGGTGGCGGAACTGCCTAAGGATGAATCTGGTGGGGCCGGCGGCATGGGCGGTGGTATGGGTGGTATGGGCGGCATGGGTGGCATGGACATGTAAAGTCCGCTACCGGGTTTATACCCAGGTACACAAT
>CAMAPK010000028.1 GCA_945860135.1 Nitrosovibrio sp. Nv4 | reverse complement strand
GTCGGATTCCTCGAGCAAGCGGCCTGCCACCAGACCGCGCTGCCCCGGCGGCAGTTCCAGGCTCACGCGGTAACGTGCAAGTGTTCCGGCCAGATGCGGATACCAGCCGCTGGAATCAGGCAGAAAAGTGCCGGCCGCGCTACTCGCCGCTTCTATCCTGCCGAGTGTTTGCCGATGATCGAGCGAAGTATCCAGTGGCGCAAGCTCACCGCGCCAATGAACTTCGATGCGGCGTGGCCCACGCTGACTGCGCGCAATCCGCCAGACGTGCATGTTGACGGTGCCTGCAGCGGATGCCCCCAGAGGTACCCCATCGATGAGCGCATGCGTCACTTCGAAACGGCGGCCCAGCACCAGCATCAACTCACCCGCTGCTGCTGCCGTGATGACACTGCGCCCTTCAATGCGGCGCGCAACCGGGTCTATGCGTACGGCAATGTCATATTCGACTACAGGGGTGGCACTCGCCGCTGCGGCTGCGTCAGTTGCCACAAGAGCCGCGAGCAGAATGCACGTGATGTTCCCGACCCTCGATAGCGATAGACTCACCGTTCCGCTGCCGGAAATCTGGCGATGATTTCGATCATCTCGCTGCCGCGCTTCACCTTGAGCGGCAACCAGGTGCCGGGCGCCTGGCGTTTGACCGCTGCGACCACATCGCCAGTCTGCTTGACTGCCACCCCCGCCACTTCCAGCAGCACATCGCTGTCCCGCAGACCGGAGGTTTCGGCAATGCTGCCTTTTTCGATCTGCAGTACCCGTGCACCACCTTCCGCTGCCATCTCAAAGCGGATGCCAAGCCGCTGATACTGCTGCACGTGCGCGACCAACGGCACGACACCGAATACTGCGTCGGCGATGCCCGCGACCAGTTGTCCGCACGCCTTGCCGCTGTCCCATGGCAACAGCATGGCAACGTCTGCAACCTTGAGATCTTTCAACTGATGCGGAACGCCATAGCCATGCTTGATATGTCCTGCACCCATGATTCCAACCACCAGCGGACGCCCCGGCCGCTCCAGCGCGCGCTGGATCCCCTGCGCCATCGCCCGGTCCCACAACTGCTGGCTCTCGACAAAGCGCCGGAAATCGGGGTCGTCACGGCCGGTTTCAGATTTTTTCTTGCCTTCGCGTTCGTGTTCCCGATATATCGGCAGCAGGTAATCAAGGTAGGCAATGTTCGGCGCAGCCGGGCGCGTCACACCTTCACGTTCGCTCTCCGCCACGCCATCGAAACCCTTCGCGGAAATCTCCCGCCGCAGACGCGTATCGATATTGAGTGCCAGCATCGGTATCCGGTTCATGCGCGCGAAATGGAACAGCGGCAAATAGTAGCTTGCCTCGGTGTTCCAGACGGCGTCCCAGTCTGCTGCAGCAAGAAACTCGGCTTCGGAAAGTTCGCCTGCCACCCAGCGATCGAGCGCTTTCTGCACCCGACGCGGGAACATCTCGAAACCGATCACCATGTCGGGACGCACGGCATGCAGCGCGGCCAGCATCTGCAACTGCCAGCGGTGATGCTCCAGGCTATCGTGCGTCTCACCGAGCAACACCACCGATTGCTTCGCCGCGCGCGCAATGATCTCGGTGCCGGCTACTTTCTTGCCGGCAGGCACCACCCAGCTTGCCACCGGAGCGCAGTCCGTGGCGTCCTTGTTGGCGGATTTGGCCTGCGCCAGCACTAGATTGGAGCCAGCGCTGAGCGCAAGCAAGGCAACACCAAAAAATCCGCCACCTAGCGAACTTCTGAAATCTGTCATGCCGGACACCCCGCAGCGTAAGTTAAGTTCATGCTCACCCCAGCCATTTTCTCGCGTTCCTGAACATCCGCATCCATGGACCGTCTTCATGCCACTCAGTGGGGCGCACGGATGCGTTACCGGTGAAACCGGCCGCTTGCGAGAAGTGCGCCTCAGCCCCGCCTCCCGCCCCTGGTTCCGCTTCGCTCCTCGCCGTGTCGGCGGGGCGCCAGGAATGCTGCGCGGCGCGGAACACCCGTTCCGGATGCGGCATGAATATGCTGAAACGCCCATCGGGCGTGGTCATGCCGGCGATGCCCTGGGGCGAACCATTGGGATTGAGCGGATAAATCTCGGTGGGCTTGCCGCGATTGTCGACAAAACGCAGCGCAACCAGCGGCGAGCCGTCTAACAACTTTTTCCCGTCGGCAAACTCCGCATAGCCTTCGCCATGTGCAACCGCAATGGGCATGCGGCTGCCGGCCATGCCGGCAAAAAACAGCGAGGGACTTTGCTGAACTTCCACCATGACGAAGCGCGCCTCAAACTGCTCGGATTTATTGCGCACGAAATGCGGCCAATGTTCGGCGCCGGGAATGATTTCGTGCAGATTGCTCATCATCTGACAGCCGTTGCAGATGCCCAATGCAAAGGTGTCAGCACGCCGGAAAAACATTTCGAACTCAGCGCGCGCGCGCCGGTTGAACAGAACTGATTTGGCCCAACCCTCTCCCGCTCCCAGCACGTCGCCGTAGGAAAATCCGCCGCATGCCGCCAGGCCCTGGTAATCCTGCAGCGAAACACGCCCCGCGATGATGTCGCTCATGTGCACGTCGGTCGCGGCGAAGCCCGCCCGGTCAAAGGCTGCAGCCATCTCCACCTGACCGTTCACACCCTGTTCGCGCAAAATGGCAATTTTCGGCCTGACCCCGCTGTGAATATAGGGTGCGGCAATGTCGTCGTTCACGTCGAAACTCAAATGCACGTGCAGACCGGGATCGGCGGTATCGAGAATGCGATCGTATTCCTGTTGCGCGCACTCTGGGTTATCACGCAGCTTCTGCATCTGATACGTGGTCTCCGACCAGGCGCGCTGCAAATCGACGCGCTGCTCGGCGAATACCGGTTTGTTGTTGCGCAGAAACTGGACTTCATCTTTGCCGTTGAGACCGCCGATGACAAAACTCGTATCGCGCAGACCGGCTTCCGCCAGAATTTCCAGCACGGCCTGATGCTGCTCCGTTTTTATCTGGAGCACTGCTCCGAGTTCTTCGTTGAACAGCACCGACAGGGTGCGCTCCCGCGTCCTGCCACCCAGTATCTCCGGTCTCAGTTCGTAACCGTCCACATCGCTGGCGAGCGCATCGAAACACAATTGATCGAGATTGACCGTGATACCCGCATGGCCGGCAAAAGCCATCTCGCACAAGGTCGCAAACAGGCCGCCGTCGGAGCGGTCGTGGTAAGCGAGCAGCCGGTTTTCGCGATTCAAGCGTTGCAGCGCGGCAAACAGCCCTTTGAGTTTCTGCGCATCATCCAGATCCGGGGCGATGTCGCCCACCTGCTTGTAAACCTGCGCCAGCGCCGAACCACCCAGACGGTTTCTGCCTGCGCCCAGATCAATCAGGATCAGTTCCGTCTCGCCGCAATCCGTGCGCAATTGCGGCGTAAGAGTCTTGCGCGTATCCGTCACGCGCGCAAAAGCGGAAACGATCAGCGACAGCGGCGCCGTCACTTCCTTCCTGATTCCCGTGGCCTGATCGCCGCCCGCTTCTTCCCATACCGTTTTCATCGACATGGAGTCCTTGCCCACCGGGATGCTGATTCCCAGTTGCGGACACAGTTCCATCCCTACGGCATGGACTGCATCGTACAAACCCGCGTCCTCGCCCGGATGCCCCGCCGCCGCCATCCAATTGGCGGAAAGCTTGATCTCGCCGATATGCTCAATCGGCGCTGCGGCGATATTGGTGATGGCCTCGCCCACGGCCATGCGCGCGGCCGCAGCAGGATCGAGCAGCGCCAGCGGCGTGCGTTCGCCCACGGCGAAAGCTTCGCCCAGATGAGTCTGATAGCCCATCAATGTCACCGCCACATCCGCCACTGGAATCTGCCACGGCCCCACCATCTGGTCGCGCGCAGTCATGCCGCCGACCGTGCGATCGCCGATGCTAATGAGAAAAGTCTTGTCCGCCACCGCCGGCAGGCGCAACACCCGGTAGGCGGCTTCCTTCAAATCCAGCCCAGCCGGGTCGAACGGCGCCAGCGCCTTGCTGATGTGAGCAACCTCGCGCGTCATTTTCGGCGGCTTACCCAGCAGCACCGCCAGCTCCATGTCCACCGGCAGCGGCTGCTCGCTGAATGCCGGATCAATCACCGTGAGTTGCTGTTGCACAGTTGCCACGCCCACCACTGCAAACGGGCAGCGTTCGCGCTCACAAATCTCCCGAAACCGTGGCAACGACTCCGGCCCGATGACGAGCACATAACGCTCCTGCGCCTCATTGCTCCAGATCTGCAGCGGCGACATGCCCGGCTCTTCCGAGGGGATGTCGCGCAGATTGAAACGTCCCCCGCGCCCTGCACCGTGCACCAGTTCTGGCAGTGCATTGGACAGGCCACCCGCGCCGACATCGTGTATCGACAGAATCGGGTTGGACTCGCCCTGCCTTTCCATCTGCCAGCAACGGTCTATCACTTCCTGCGCACGCCGCTCCATCTCCGCGTTGCCGCGCTGCACCGAATCGAAATCGAGGCTTTCCACATTCGCCCCGGTATCCATGCTGGAAGCCGCGCTGCCGCCGAGACCGATCAGCATTCCCGGTCCGCCCAACTGGATCAGCAATGCGCCCGGCGGAAATTCCTGCTTGAATGAATGCTGCTCGGAGATATGGCCTATGCCCCCCGCCAGCATGATCGGCTTGTGGTAGCCGCGCATCTCGCCTGCAACCAGCTCTTCGAAAGTGCGGAAATACCCCGCCAGATTGGGCCGGCCAAACTCGTTGTTGAATGCCGCCCCGCCTATCGGACCTTCCAGCATGATCTGCAGCGCTGAGGCGATGCGCGCGGGCTTGCCATAAGAACCGGCCTCGCCTGCTTGCTGGTATTTCTCCCACGGCTGGACAGATCCGGGAATGTTCAGATTGGAAACCGAAAACCCCGTGAGCCCCGCCCTGGGTCTGGCGCCGCGGCCGGTGGCGCCCTCGTCGCGGATTTCACCGCCCGCACCGGTGGCGGCACCGGGGTAAGGCGAGATCGCGGTGGGATGATTGTGCGTTTCCACTTTCATCAGAATATGCGTCTGCTCCTCGGCATGACCGTAAGCATGCTCCTTGCCGGGATAAAAGCGTGCGACCTTCGCGCCTTCGATGATGGATGAGTTGTCCGCATAAGCCACCACCGTGCCTTGCGGATGCTGCTGGTGGGTATTGCGGATCATCGCAAACAGCGAGTACGGTTGCGGTTTGCCGTCTATCACCCAGTCGGCATTGAAAATCTTGTGGCGGCAATGCTCCGAATTGGCCTGGGCGAACATCATCAGTTCGACATCAGTGGGATTGCGCCCGATGCGCCCGAAATTGGCCGCAAGATATTCGATTTCATCAGGCGACAGCGCCAGTCCCATGTCGTTGTTGGCGCGTTGCAACGCCACCATTCCACCGGCCAACACATCTACCGTGTGGAGCGGCGCAGGCGCATAATGCCGGAACAGTTTTTCCGCATCATCAAACGAGCTGAACACCGCCTCGGTCATGCGATCGTGTAGCAGTGCGAGCAGTGCCGCTCTCGCTGCTGCAGCAAGCTCACTCGTGGTCTGAACGTAAAATGCCACGCCACGCTCCAGCCGCCCGACTGCTTCCAGCCCGCAATGACGGACGATGTCGGTGGCCTTGGACGACCACGGCGAAATGGTGCCAGGACGCGGCAGCACCAGCAGCAATTCGCCTGCAGGCTCCTCGCCCTGCTGCGCTGCACCATAGGTCAGCAGCTTCGCAAGAATGGCGCTTTCATCTGGCCGCAGATCGCGCGCCACCTCGCAAAAATGCCAATATTCGGCGTAAATGTGGGAAACTTGCGGAGCAGCGGTTTTGAGTGCAGCCGCTAATTTTTCCAGACGGAATGGGGAAAGGGCGCTACCGCCGCGAAGTCGAAGCATCAGGCAAAATGAGGCGATAAATTGGAAAGCGTAATTTTACACGAGAAGACAAGCTGCCCGCAGCCAGATAAGCTGGCAAGTAATGCCCGGATCAACCCTGAAATATGATTAATTCCACCCCCGTCTACACTACTGCCGAGATCCGCGCCATCGAACAGCTTGCCGCCGCTCCGCCTGCTCCGCGTACCCCGCCGATACCGCGAGGAGCGAAGCGGAATCAAGGGCAGGAGGCGGGGCTAAGGTACGCTTCCCGCGAGCAGGCGACTTCGTCGCTAACGAGTCCGCGTACCTTGATGGAAAAAGCCGGCCTGGCCGCTGCCGAAATTGCGCGCGACCGGCTGCTCACTGATGACCGCAACACGGTGCTGGTACTGGCTGGCCCCGGCAACAACGGCGGCGATGCTTTCGTCGTTGCCCGCCATCTACAAGCCTGGTGGTTCAAAGTCACACTGGTATTCAGCGGCGAACGCGAACGCCTGTCCGCTGATGCCAAACAGGCGCTGGATGCCTGGCTGGCTGCAGGCGGCGAGATCCTGGCCGGAATCCCCGCAGATAAAACCTGGGATGCAGTGATAGACGGGCTGTTCGGCATCGGTCTCGAACGCGATCTGGCAGGCGAATACCTGAAACTCGTCAATGCGGTCAACCGCATGCAGCGGCCGGTGCTCGCGCTCGACATTCCGAGTGGCCTGGGCAGCGATAACGGCAATGTTTATGGCGCAGCGATTCGTTCCGCCGTGACAGTCACGTTCATCGGCCTCAAACCCGGCCTGCTGACTCGGCATGGCCCCGATTACTGCGGCGAGATTTTGCTGCGTACGCTTGATCTCGATGCGTCTTCCCTGGTTGAACCCCATGCCTGGGAACTGGATCAAGCTTGCGCGCAGAAATTGCTGCCGCCGCCGCGCCCCGCCAACAGTCACAAAGGCATGTTCGGCAGCGTCGGCATCATCGGCGGTGCGGCCGGGATGGTAGGTGCGGCGTTTCTGGCTGGAACTGCCACGCTGAAACTGGGTGCAGGGCGTGTCTATCTCGGCTTGATGGCTGCTGACGCGCTGGGCGTGAACACCGCACAGCCTGAATTGATGCTGCGTCCGGTGCACGAGCTGTTCAAACTCGATCACCTCAGTTGCCTGGTTGTCGGTCCCGGTCTGGGCATGGAACCCAACGCTCATTTCTGGCTGGGCAGCGCGCTGGAATCCGCGCTGCCGCTGGTGCTGGACGCCGATGCACTGAACCTGATCGCCGCCCATCCTCGGCTGGCCGGCCTGCTGCGCGCACGCGCGGCCGCTGCCATCCTCACCCCGCATGCCGCAGAAGCTGCGCGACTGCTCGACACCGACACGGCAGCGATACAGCATGACCGCATGGCGGCGGCGACCAGACTGGCGCAGCGTTTCAACTGCTGTGTGGTACTGAAAGGCGCTGGCAGCATTTGTGCTATGCCCGATGGCAGACGCTACCTCAACACCAGCGGCAATCCCGGCCTGAGCAGCGCGGGAACGGGCGATGTGTTGTCCGGCATCATCGGCGCTTTGCTGGCGCAGGGGCTGAGTGCGGAGAATGCGCTGCTGCTGGCGGTTTATCTGCATGGCGCGGCGGCAGATGCGCTGCTGCAAGCGCACGGCGGCCTGATAGGAATGACTGCGTCGGAAATCGCCGATGCGGCGCGCAGCCTGTTAAATCAATGGACCAATAATTAGCGTTTCCGTAATCCAAACTGAAAGGAACTCTCAGCATGTGTCATAGATGTGATCAAATAAATAAAGCTAAGGAAAATCTGATCAAGTCCGTTCGTGGTGAGCCTGATGTAACCACTAGCCATTCGACTGGGCTGTCAAAAAACGACAGCCTAGTCGCTGGTTATGTCGAACCACAAGTAGATTTAGCTACATACATTTCTACCAGTTACCTAGAGCCCTTCGACAAGCTCAGGGCGAACGGTGGATTTGGTCAACCCTTATCTAAGCAGAATTCCAGACAAGATCCAAGCAAGCGCTCGTTTCTCAAGCTGACTGCAGCTTCCGCCATTGGCTTGGGTTTTGCCGGCACGGGCATTGCAACAGCCCAGGAAAAGAAAGCCGCCAAGACTTACAGCAAAGCCCCGCCCAAACCTGAAAACGTACTGACACCCGACCAGGCTCTGGAAAGGTTGATGGAGGGCAACGAACGTTATGTTGCCGGAAAATCGATACCATTGGATTTCCATGACGTTCAAAACTCCCTGGTTAAAGGACAAAACCCTTACGCCACCATTCTGGGTTGTTCCGATTCCAGGGTTAGTCCTGAGCATTGCTTTGATGAGGCCCAGGGCGATCTGTTTGTGGCCCGGGGCGCTGGCAATTACCTGACGAATGACAATATAGCTACATTGGAGTATTCAGTCGCCGTATTGAATACGCCGCTGATCATGGTGCTGGGGCATGAAAGTTGCGGCGCGGTCAAAGCGGCGATAGATGCCGTTGATCATCATAAAGATTTCCCTGGGCATATCCAATTATTGGCCAGCGCGATAGCACCCGCAGTCAGGGCAGTCAGCGACACTTCCAGCAGTCGCCTGCTCAATGTGACCAAGAAAAATGTCATCATGACTGTTGAAAGACTGAGGAATAAAACACCCATTCTGGATTACTATCATGACCAGAAGAAAATTCGCGTGGTCGGCGGCTTGTATCACCTGGATACCGGCAAGGTCGAGCTGATCGCTTGAGGAATCGCTACCCTTTACTCTGCGTCTGCAACATCTCGGCGGCGTGCTGGCGCGTGGTCTCGGTGATTTTCACACCGCCCAGCATCCGGGCAATTTCTTCGATGCGTTGCTGCGGATCAAGCACGGTGATACGGCTGGTTATTTTTCCGCCGTTGGCCGGATCGGCTGATTTCATGACCTGCCATTGCTGATCTGCCGCCGACGCGACTTGCGCCAGATGGGTGACGCACATTACCTGGCGCTCCTCTCCGAGTTTTTTCAGCATGGCGCCGACAATTTCCGCCACGCGTCCGCCGATGCCGGCATCCACTTCATCGAATATCAGCGTCGGCGCCGTGCCGATCTTGCTGGTGATGACCTGTATCGCCAGACTGATACGCGACAACTCGCCGCCGGAAGCAACTTTCGCCAAAGGTCTCAGCGGCAATCCCTGATGCGCGGAAACCTGGAACTCGATTTGTTCCATGCCATGCGCGTTGCCCTGTGCCAGCGGCAGTAACGCCACGGCGAACTCTCCGCCCGTCATCGCCAGAGTCTGCATCGCGGCGCTGACCTGCTGCGCCAGTGTCCTGGCTGCCTTGTCTCTGGCCGCAGTCAGTTTTCTCGCAAGCTTGAGATATTCGTCCCTGGCCGCCGCTTCTTCTTTCGCCAGCGCCTCACCATCGCCGCCCTGGGTCAACTCTTCCAGTCGCACAGTGGATGTCGCCAACAGATAGGGCAATTCGTCGGGGGGCACGCGATATTTTCTGGCGGCGGCGTGAATCGCGGTCAGGCGCTGCTCCATTTCCTGCAGGCGTTGCGGATCAAGATCGAGGCGCTGCTGATAATGCCCCAGTTCATACACTGCTTCCTGCAACTGGATCTGCGCCGATTCCAGCAGATCGAGCACGGTTCTCAGGCTGCTGTCGTAATCCAGCAGACTCTGCAGCCGGGCGATGACCGCATTGATTTGTGCCAGCGAAGCCAATTCGCCTTCCGACAGAATCTCCAGCCCCATCTGCGTTGCTTCCAGCAGGCTGGCAGCATGCGACAAGCGGCTGTGATCGGCTTGCAGGGCCTGCCACTCACCGGGTGAAAAATTCAGCGTGGCGAGTTCGCGCACCTGCCATTGCAATTGTTCGCGCTCCTGCAGAAATGCGGCGGCGTTCTGCTCCCAGGCCGTACGCCGCTGCTGCAGGCTCTGCCAGCGGCGATAGGCTGCAGCCAGCGTCTGCACCAATTCGCGGCTGCCGGAAAAAGCATCGAGCAGATCACGCTGCGCTTCGTTGCGCAGCAGGGATTGATGCGCATGCTGACCATGGATATCGATCAGTTGCTCCCCCGCCGCGCGCAACTGCTGCAAGGTGGCGGAACGGCCGTTGATGAAGCTGCGCGAGCGTCCGCTGGCGTCGATCACACGGCGCAGCAGGCAGATGCCGCTGTCATCGCCATCGTTGTCCAGATCGTTTTCGCGCAACCAGTCTGCCAGTCCCGGCAATTCGCTCACGTCGAACTCCGCGCTGATTTCGGCGCGCTCGCAGCCATTGCGTATCTGCCCCGCTTCACCGCGCTCGCCCAAGGCAAGTGACAGCGCGTCGATCAGAATGGATTTTCCTGCGCCGGTTTCGCCGGTGAGCACGGTGAAACCGGGGGGGAATTCCAGCTCCACCCGGTCAACGATGACAAAATCCTGGATGCTCAAGAATCTCAGCATGATGGAAGATTCATGCCTATTTTTGTGGGAAACCGCTCCAGCCGAGCTTCTCGCGCAGCATGCGGTAATAGCTGTGATCGGCGGAATGCAGCAATCTCACCGTGTGCGGGGAGCGCCGCACGACAACCTTGTCATTCTCCTGTAAGTCAAAATGGAAATGACTGTCGGAGTGAACACGCGCGTCTGCAGTGCGGTGCATCAGGATTTCAACGATGGCGTCAGGCCCTACGACGATGGGACGGTTGCTCAGGGTATGCGGACTCACCGGCACCAGCGCAATCAGGTCAAGGCTGGGGTGCAGGATGGGCCCGCCCGATGACAAGGCGTAAGCGGTGGAACCAGTGGGCGTGGCCACAATCAGACCATCGGCGCGCAGCGAGTAAACGTATTCGCCGTTGATATGCACCTCGAATTCGATCATGCTGCCGCCGCTGCCCCGGTTCACCGCCACATCGTTTAATGCCAGCGCATCGAACACACTTGCTTCACTGCGCATGACCTCGGCAGACAGCAACATGCGCCGCTCAGTAACATAGCGGCCATCGAGCATGGCGCCGACCGTTTCCAGCATGGTGTCGATAGAAAGATCGGTGAGAAAACCAAGCCGCCCCTGATTGATCCCGACCAGCGGCACGTCAAACGGCGCGAGCTTGCGCGCAATATTGAGCATGGTGCCGTCACCGCCCAGAACAATGGCAAGATCGGCGCGCGCACCGATCTCCTCCAGCGCAAGGGCGGGATACGCCGTTGCTGTCACTTCGGCGGCGGTGAGGCAATCCAGCAGCACTTCAAGATTGCGGCTTTGCAGGTACTGCCCCAGACGCAACAGCGGTGCCACAATTTCCGGATTCTTATGCTTGCCGATCAGAGCTATGGTTTTGAATGGAAAACTCATCACTGGATATGAATAATTATTGAGCCGCAGGCCAGCCAGCTATTTGTTGTAAAACAACGTTCTCAAGATTAAACCATATCGGGCTGAGGGTGACAAAGAATTCTGAGAATTATGGGTGCCCACCCCTGCTTTGTCCGCATCCCGGGGAGCATCTGCACAAATCCCGCGCGGGCACGACGGAAGACTTGCTCAGCGGTTCCCTGGTGTAGAATAAGCACATGCTCAACCAACGCGCCCAAATCCTGCTCAAGACTCTGGTCGAACGCTATATCACCGAAGGCCAGCCGGTGGGTTCCCGCTCGCTTTCCAAATTCTCCGGACTGGATTTGAGCCCTGCCACCATCCGCAACGTGATGGCTGACCTGGAGGAAATGGGTTTTGTTACCAGCCCCCATACCTCTGCCGGGCGTATACCGACTCCGCGTGGCTACCGTTTTTTCGTCGACACCTTGCTGGTGGTCAAACCGCTGGACAGTGTCGAAATCCATCACCTGGAAGACCAACTGCATCTGGACAATCCGTCACGGCTGATCAATTCCGCTTCGCAGTTGCTATCGGAATTGACCCGTTTTGCCGGGGTGGTGGTTACTCCCAAGCGCAGCAGCGGTGCGGTATTCCGCTACATCGAGTTCATGGCATTATCGGAGAAACGCATTCTGCTGATCATCGTCACGCCTGAAGGCGATGTGCAGAACCGGGTACTTTTCACCGACAGAGTCTATAGCTCAACCGAATTGATTGAAGCAGCGAATTTCATCAACCAGAATTATGCTGGTTGCGACCTGGATGAAATCCGCAGCCGTCTCCAGAACGAGCTGAAACAGCTGCACCACGACATGACCGATCTCATGACCGCAGCCATTGAAGTGGGCGGGGAGGCGATCAGGGAGAGCAGCGATGCCGTGGTGGTGGCAGGCGAACGCAAGCTGCTGGATGTGCATGACCTGGCCGGCAACATGACCAGTCTGAAAAAACTGTTTGATCTGTTCGAGCGCAAAACTGCATTGCTGCAATTACTGGAACTCAGCCGCCAGGCGCAAGGCGTGCAGATTTTCATCGGCGGCGAATCGGGCGTGGTGACACTGGATGAATTCAGTGTGGTCACTGCCCCTTACGAAGTGGATGGGATAATCGTTGGCACCGTCGGCGTGGTTGGGCCCACGCGCATGGCTTACGAGCGCATCATTCCAATCGTGGATGTGACTGCCAGGCTGCTGTCCAGCGCACTGTCGCAGCACTAGACTTCCGTTAGCCAAGCGTCATAGCGCAGACTATCTGCTCAATACTGGATACCAGACCCATGTCGCCTGAACCCGCTTACCAGCACGGCACCCCCAGCCAGACCGGCATTCTGCTGATCAACCTTGGCACTCCCGCAGCCCCTACCGCCGAAGCGCTGCGGCCTTATCTCAAGCAGTTCCTCAGCAATCCGCGCGTGGTGGAGATGCCGCGCTGGCTATGGTGGCCGATTTTGAACGGCATCATACTCAATACCCGCCCCAAAGAATCGGCCAGGAAATATGCGCTGGTCTGGATGCCGGAAGGTTCGCCATTGAAAGTGCATACCGAACGCCAGACCCGGCTGTTGCTGGACTTCCTGCGGGAGCGCATCCAGCCCGCGCCCGTGGTCGAGTACGCCATGAGCATTGGCAACCCTTCGGTTGCCGAGGTGCTGAGGCGCATGCAGCAGCAAGGCTGCGAGCGCATCCTGGCATTGCCGCTCTACCCCCAGTATGCCGCCAGCAGCACCGCTTCGGCATTCGATGGCGTCTTCGCGCAACTGGAAAAAATGCGCAACGCACCGGCCATCCGCACAGTAAAGCATTATCACGATCACCCCGGCTATATTGCCGCGCTGGCGCAGAATGTACGCGATTACTGGTTGCGCGTTGACGGCAGCGGCGGCAGACCCGACAAGCTGGTGATGAGTTTTCATGGCGTGCCGCGTTTCACTCTGGACAAGGGTGATCCGTACCACTGCGAATGCCAGAAAACCGGGCGCTTGTTGGCCGAAGCGCTGGAACTGAATGCCGACCAATACCAGATCTGTTTCCAGTCGCGCTTCGGCAAGACCGAATGGCTGCGTCCTTACACCACCGAGACACTGGAGCAACTCGGTCAACAGCACACTCGCCGCGTGGACGTGATCTGCCCCGGTTTCGTTTCCGACTGCCTCGAAACTCTGGAAGAAATCGCCATGGAAGGCAAAGCTCTTTTCGTTCAAGCTGGCGGCCACGAGTTTCATTACATCCCCTGCCTGAATGAACGCACCGACTGGATAGAGGCGCTGGCCGACATTGCCCTCAGCAATCTGCAGGGCTGGCTGGGTCTGGAACAATCAAAAGAAGAGCTGGCGGGATCGCGGCAGCGGGCGCTGCAATTGGGTGCCAAGGAGTAAAGTGCAAGGTGCTAGCGGCCGTTGCTGCGCTGCCAGCGCCAGTAGGCGGTGATTCCAAGAATGATGGCGACGGCCAGAATGATGATGATGTCGCGCAGGTATTCGCGGATCAGCAGCTCGTTGCCGCCGATGAAGTAACCCAGCAGCGCCAGGATGGTGACCCAGATACCGGCGCCCAGGCTGGTATAGAAACTGAAAACCGCCAGGTTCATCCGCGCCAGACCAGCCGGCAGCGAAATGTACTGGCGCACCACCGGTATCAGCCGGCCGGTGAAAGTGGAGATATGGCCGTGGCGGGCGAAGAAATCCTCCATCTTCTGCAAGCTGGCTTCGTTGAACATGACATATTTCCCGTAATGCAGCAGGAATGGACGGCCCAGCTTGATGGCAAGGTAATAATTGAACAGGGCGCCCGCCAGGCTACCCAAAGTTCCGGCCAGAATAGCCAGCAGCAGGTTCATCTCACCCTTGTAGGCGAGATAGCCGGCCGGGATCATGACTACTTCGCTGGGGAAAGGAACAAAGCTGGATTCCAGGAACATCATGATGAATATGCCCGGATAACCGAGACCACCCACGGTGCGGACAATCCAGTCGATGATTTCGTACAAGCTACTTCACCTCGAGTTGATTTGAAGCGCGGTTGATGTGCTACCAGTGACTCCGCGTCATCGCACTATGCGCGCATTTTTTCTTCTCTGGAAAGAAGGGTGGAAGCAGGGATGCTTCAGGGCAGCGCTTCTGTTTCTTCTTTCTTCTTCTCCGGCTTGACCAGATCCTCGCGCGTAACGCCCAGCAGCATGATGATGGGGCTTGCGACCAGCACCGAAGAATAAATGCCGAACAGAATACCGATGGTAAGCGCCAGTGCAAAGTAATGCAGCGCCTCGCCGCCGAACAGCAGCATCGAGACCACCACCATCTGGGTGCTGCCGTGGGTGATGATAGTGCGCGACATGGTGCGGGTAATCGCGTTGTCTATGGTCTGCGCCACCGTAGCCTTGCGCATCTTGCGGAAGTTTTCGCGGATGCGGTCGAATATCACCACCGATTCGTTCACCGAATAACCCAGGATCGCCAGGATTGCAGCCAGCACGGTGAGCGAGAATTCCCACTGGAAAAATGCAAAGAAGCCGAGAATGATCACCACGTCATGCAGGTTGGCAATGATGCCGGCAACACCGAATTTCCACTCGAAACGCATCGCCAGGTAGGCGACGATGCCGAATGACACGACCAGCAGCGCAAGCGCGCCATTTTCAACCAGTTCTTCTCCTACTTGCGGGCCGACAAACTCCACCCGGCGCATTTCCACCGTCTTGTCATCCTGCCGCAATGCTGCCATCACTGTCTCGGACAACTGGGCGCTGGAGATTTCCGGCTTGGCGGGCAGGCGGATCAAGACATCGCGCGAAGTGCCGAAATTCTGCACACTGGCATCCCCCATCCCCAGTTTGGCAACGACGTCGCGCACCCGGTTGAGGTCGGCAGGCTGGCTATACCCGACCTCCATCACCGTGCCGCCGGTGAAATCGACACCCAGGTTCAGACCCTTGCTGAAGAGAAAAAATACTGACAGGATAAAAGTCGCCAGCGAGATGGCAGTGGTGTATTTCCCCCAGCTCATGAAGGGAATGTCACGCTTGATTCTGAAAAATTCCATGTAAAACCCTTAGGAAAATGCCGATTTATTCAGTCCGTTCAGGCTGAGCCTGTCGAAGCCTTTGCCAACATGCTGATTTATACAGGTGGCATTTCGACAAGCTCAATGCGAACGGATTTAATCTGTGCTTCCTTATTTGCTGGCGGCGTGGAACATGCCTGCCCTGCCCGACCTAGACATCAACGTTTCTCACTCACCGGTTTCCACACCTGGCCGATGGGCACCTTTTCCAGTTTGCGGCGGCTGCCGTACATCACATTGACCATGCCGCGCGACACCATCAATGCGCTGAACATCGAAGTCAGAATGCCCAGGCACAGCACCACGGCGAATCCCTTCACCGGGCCGCTGCCGAAGGCAAATAACGCGATGCCGGCAATCAAGGTGGTGACGTTGGAATCCAGGATGGTGCCGAAAGCACGTTCATAGCCTGCACTGATCGCCGCCTGTGGCGAGATGCCATTACGCAATTCGTCGCGGATGCGCTCGTTGATCAGCACATTGGCATCGATTGCCATGCCGAGAGTAAGCGCAATTGCCGCCATGCCCGGAAGCGTCAGGGTGGCTTGCAGAATCGACAGTAGTCCGATCAGCAGCAGCAGGTTCACGCCCAGCGCCACTACCGAAATGAAACCGAACATCATGTAATAAATGCTCATGAAAGCGGCAACCGCCAGAAACCCGTACAGCGTCGAATTGAAGCCACGGGAGATATTTTCGGCGCCGAGACTGGGGCCCACGGTGCGTTCCTCGATGATGTCCATGGGCGCAGCCAGCGCGCCGGCGCGTAACAGCAGCGCCACGTCGCGGGCTTCTTCGGTGGTCATGCGTCCGCTGATCTGCACCCGCCCGCCGCCAATTTCCTCGCGGATCACCGGTGCAGTGACGACTTCCACCAGATTCTTCTCGATCAGCAGAATTGCCATGCGCTTGCCGACATTATCGCGTGTCAATTGTTTGAAAATGCGCGAACCGTTGTTGTCGAGGTTGAGGTGCACCGCCGGCTGGTTGTTGCTGTCGAAGCCAGCCTGGGCATCATTGATGCGGTCGCCCGTCAACACCACCTGCTTCTTCACCAGTATCGGGCCGCCGCCGCGCTCGGCATGCAGCTCCGAACCAAATGGAATTTGTCCACGCAACGCGGCTTCGACGTCACGCTCCTCGTCCACCATGCGCACTTCCAGCGTGGCGGTACGTCCCAGAATATCCTTGGCTTTGGCCGTGTCCTGCACCCCGGGCAACTGCACCACCACACGGTCGGCGCCAGCCTGCTGGATGATGGGTTCAGCCACGCCCAGTTCATTGACGCGATTGCGCAGGGTGGTGATGTTCTGCTGTACTGCGGAATCCTGGATGCGCTTCTGCGCTTCCTCCTTGAGGGTGGCGCTGAGATGGAACTCGCCGCTCACATCCTGCTCGCGCAAATTCAAATCGCCGTAGGTCTTGCCGATTTCAGCTTCCCCCTTGGCACGCGATTCGGCGTCGCGGAATTTGATGATAATCTGTGAACCTTCCCTGTCGAGCCCGGCGTACTGGATTTTCTGCTCGCGCAGGCTGCCGCGGATATCGGCGCCATGGCGATCCATTGCTTTGGAAAGCGCACCCTTCATGTCCACCTGCAACATGAAATGCACGCCGCCGCGCAGATCCAGCCCCAGATACATCGGCAATGCGCCGATGCTGGTCAGCCATTGCGGGGAATTGGGCAGCAGATTCAGTGCCACCACATAGTTGTTGCCCAATGCCGACTGCAGCACGTCCTTGGCCTTGAGTTGCATATCGGTATCGGCAAAGCGCGCTTTGATGCCGCCCGCTTCCAGAAACATGCCGCTGGGCGCGAGATTGGCTTTCTTCAACGCGTCTTCCACCCGCTGCAACAGCACGGTATCGACCTTGGCGGCGGAACGCAGCGGTGAAACCTGTACCGCGGGCGATTCACCAAAAAAATTGGGCAGGGTGTAGAGCAGTCCAAGCAGGACCGAAACCACGATGATCAGGTATTTCCAGAAGGGGTAGCGGTTCATGTTTGGGATGAGGGGCGAATAAAAAAAGATGAGTACAGAATTATTTCCGCCTCATCTTTTCCGGTATTGATTAATCCTTCTCGACGGTCTTCAATGTGCCCTTGGGCAGCAGGGTCTGAATGGATGTCTTGAGCACGTTGATTTCGGTATTCGCGGCAATTTCCAGCGCGATGTAACTCCCGCTGATCTTGACCACGCGCCCCAGTACGCCGCCGCTGGTCACCACCTCATCGCCTTTCTGCAGCGCTTCTATCATCAGTTTCTGTTCTTTGCTGCGCTTCGACTGGGGGCGAATCACTATGAAATAGAACAAGGCGAAGATCATGACGATCATCGGCAGTGTCGTCAGGAAATCTCCCCCGGGTTGGGCCGCCGCAGTCTGAGCGTACGCTTCACTAATCAACATGGCATTTCTCCGAAAACTATCTCAAAAGGGGCAAAAGCGGCACATTCTAGCATGATGCAGCACTGGCTTGAAATCCTTGCGCAAATTCCTCAAACCGGCCCGCTTCGATGGCGCTGCGGATGCCGCCCATCAGTTCCTGATAGTAGTGCAGATTGTGCAGGGTGTTGAGGCGCGCGCCGAGGATCTCGTTGATCCGCTGCAAATGGTGCAGATAAGCGCGGCTGAAATGGCGGCAGGTATAGCAGCCGCACTGCTCATCCGGCGGCGCGGTATCCAGGCGATATTGGCTGTTGCGCAGCTTGATCACACCGTTGCGTGTGAACAGCCAGCCGTTGCGGGCATTGCGCGTCGGCAGCACGCAGTCAAACATGTCCACCCCTTGCGCCACGGCATGGACGATATCCGCCGGGGTGCCGACGCCCATCAGGTAGCGCGGCTTGTCGGCAGGCAGTTGCGGCGCAATGTGCTGGAGGATGCGCTGCATGTCGTCCTTGGGCTCACCCACCGACAGACCGCCGATGGCATAACCGTCGAAACCGATGGCGCACAACCCTGCCAGCGAGCGCTCGCGCAGTTCCTCGTGCATGCCGCCCTGAACAATGCCGAACAGCGCGTTGGGGTTATTCTCGGCTGCATGCGCGCATTTTGACCGCTCCGCCCAGCGCAGGCTCAATTCCATCGAGGTGCATGCCGTCGGCTGGTCCGCCGGATAAGGTGTGCACTCGTCGAAGATCATGGCGATGTCGGAATTGAGTACGCGCTGGATGCGCATCGATTCTTCCGGCGTGAGAAAGCATTTGTCGCCATTTACCGGCGACTGGAACTTGACGCCCTGCTCGCTGATTTTGCGCATGGCGCCCAGGCTGAATACCTGGAAACCGCCGGAATCCGTCAGGATCGGCCCATCCCAGCCCATGAAACGGTGCAGGCCGCCGTGCGCCGCAATCACTTCCAGGCCGGGGCGCAGCCACAAATGAAAAGTGTTGCCGAGCACGATATGCGCATCGACTTCGCGCAACTCCGCCGGCGACATGGTTTTCACCGCACCGTAAGTGCCCACCGGCATGAAAGCAGGGGTCTCCACCACGCCATGCGCCAGCGTCAGAGTGCCTCGGCGCGCGCGGCCGTCACTGCGATGCAATTGGAATTTCATGACTGCCTCTCGATCAGCATGGCGTCACCATAACTGAAAAAACGATAATGCTGCTCGATCGCGTGCTGATAGGCTCGGCGGATATGCTCCAGCCCGGCAAACGCGGATACCAGCATCAGCAAAGTGGAACGCGGCAGATGGAAGTTGGTCAGCAAGCGCTCGACCACGCGCAGGCGGTAGCCCGGCGTGATGAAAATATCGGTATCGCCATAGCCGGGTTGCAACTCGCCACCGCCCGCTGCGGCCGCTGCCTCCAGCGCACGCAGGGTAGTCGTTCCGACTGCCAGCACGCGCCCGCCGCTGGCTTTTGCAGCGCGGATGGCCGCTACTGTTTCTGCCGGCACATGAAAAATTTCCCGATGCATTCTGTGATCGGCAATGTCTTCCACTCGCACCGGCTGAAATGTCCCTGCTCCCACATGCAGCGTCACCTGCGCAGTCACCACGCCCATTGCGCGCAGCGCCGCCAGCATGGCCTCATCGAAATGCAGCCCCGCAGTCGGCGCCGCCACTGCGCCCGCCTGCCGCGCATAGACGGTCTGATAACGCGCCTCGTCGGCCTGCGTCGCCGGCCGCGCAATGTAGGGCGGCAGCGGCAGACTGCCGTGGCGTTCCAGCAGTTCGCTTACCGTGTCCGCATGCTCGAAGCGCAAAGTATAAAAATCGTGTTCGCGCGCCAGCACCGTCACCGTGAGCGCATCGGCAAGAAACAGCCGGGTGCCGGGTTTAGGCGCATGGCTGGCGCGAATCACTGCCAGCACGCAATGCGCATCCAGCACCCGCTCCACCATCACCTCCACCTTGCCGCCGCTATTCTTCACCCCGTGCAAGCGCGCCTTGATGACACGGGTATCGTTGAACACCATCACATCGCCGGCGCTGAGGTAGCGCGGCAGATCAGCAAACAGCGCATCCCGCAACTCGCCGCTGCCGCCGTGCAGATGCAACATGCGGCTGCTGCTGCGCTGCTCGGGCGGAAACTGCGCGATCAACCCGGCGGGAAGATCGAAATCGAAATCCTGGATTTTCATCGGCACATTATACCGATGCGCTGCGCATTCACCCACGCCGGTTGCCGCAAGGGGTGATTTCAGTGATAATTGCGCTCCCCGCTGACACGCGGGAAATTTGCCGGGATGGCGGAATTGGTAGACGCACGGGACTCAAAATCCCGCGACTGTGAGGTCATGGGGGTTCGATTCCCCCTCCCGGCACCATCGAAGTATTTCAACGAGTTTTACTGCACCGCTATTTTTCTGTGGCGAAAGTCTCAAATCGACACTGAACTGCCGGTCGTGCTATCGAAAAGAAGACGCTCACGTTTAAGGTAACCGGCTTGCGCGGTTTTTCGCGCAGGCTGGTTGATCGCAGGGTTAAACCATGCATCGTTCATGGTTTAGTGGCAATCTCATTAAACCCAAGAAGCCCGGAAGGACCAAAGGATGTGCCTTCCCACCTTGGTATGCGTTGTTTTTCTGTACGAAATGCTTCCAAAAGTGGAGCAAGTGCGGCCTTGGACTCCACACCCAAGAGAACCTTTGCTCTTTCGAAATAACTTGTTGACCTAGAGCGTGCGAATACTTCAAATGGTCCCGAATGCCTTCCGATATAGAGAAGCGTCTCTGGCCACCAATGCCACTGGTCGTTTGGCCTGTCAATGTTATCCCGCATGAACAGAATAAAATCCGCCTGCATCAGATACCGGAATTCGATTCCGGAGCCTTTAGAACGCTGTTCAAGTAAGTCCGCTCGAAGAGATAGCCGACGTGAAGCAAGTCTCTGGTTTCTATGATCAAGCGATTTCATATGTTGGCGAAAGATCTCAAACGGCACCATCACATTCTCGCCGTATTGCGAACGCCCGGAGACGTAGTATTCGTTTGCCATGAGAAAGGCAGCGGATTCGAATCGTTCATAGCGAATTAGTGTTGCCAAGGCATATAGAAATAGTTCGTGAACGATGAATTTGAAATTATCATAATCCCAATCTCTATAGCTGCTAATGTTCTGCGGTCGCTCAAGGTATGGAATGATGCGTTCAAAGAATCGGTGAATCGCTGTCCGAGTTTCAAGTGAATCACGATATAGAGAAAGACTCAGAAACAACTCAATTGCTTCGTTTCTATAAGGCAAGAATGCCTCAATGTTTCGAATTACCTCATCGTCAAACGGATCAATTGATGCATCGATACGGAATTTCTCTAATTCGTCTGCAAGGACTGTCAGGTAATCAACCATTACCGCCTCGGCGTTGTCACGTCCGCTCTTGATTGCATCAAGCGCACGCTTCTGACGCGACGAAGTACCCAATGAGACTGTTCGCTGTTCCTCGGAAAGAAATCCTGGTTTTTGACCAAGACTTGGTTTTTTGTAAAGTGGTTGCTCGTACACCCAACGAAGTAACTTCTCAAAGTTTTCAGCTTCCGTACTAGGATCGCTGAAGTCGATGTAAATGCGAGAACGATAATAGACAGGAAGATATGCCTTTCCTTCATCGTCTCGTTCCTTGACGACTGCGACAAACTTGTCTTGTGCTTGGCTACTATAGATTTCTGGTGAGATAATCTGAGTTTCGGTTCCTACGCCACCGCTTCGGCCATCGGCCTTGTCAACGTAAACCTTGTCACAGATGAGCGCGACCTTCTTTATTTCTGGGTCGGAAACCATGCGCTCCATAAAAGCGTGGGCATCGTGACCTTCTTTCAGATCCCATTTGTCGAGGACCACATCGATACCGGATTCTCGCAAATCAGTTGCAAGCTGAACGACCCAAGCTTCGTGGTCTTGATTCGTCCAACTGTAGGAAATGAAGAGCTTTGGACTACTCACCTAATGACCTCGTGGTCTAACTTTGTTATCGGGAGACAGTTTTGCACCCTAACTCCGATGTCTACCTCTTAGCTTGGTGACCAGGCTATCCGAAAGGCGTTTACCGATTGAATATCCCTTGTACGTTCGCCGCATTTGTACAGTATTAAATTTTCATGGGAAGTAGTCAGTACACATCGTGTTAGAAATTTCTTTCTTTTAGTTCCTCACATGCGCCATCCAAACCGGGAAACAATGCGCCAGCCGTAATACCCATATAACTTAACTCTTTAATTATACTAGATCTTTCTGAAACCGGGATATCAAGAGCCGTTAGATATTTTTTTCCCATATGAGCCTCGCGTTGCGAAACATAACTCTCTATATCATCAATATTTGTGACCGTAGTAACTGCTTGTTGCGGAATCATCCGTTCATTTTCTATTGCGAGGAATTCACCTACTGAGAGATGCCTGACAGAGCTTATGAGACTCGTTCCCTGTATAAAATCCTTCTCCCACGCACCAAGATTGAAGATGAGCACCCGAATATTTTCACTAGGCTCTGCCTCTTTACTTTCTTGTGATGATATTCCCCGGTAAGCGAAAAAAAGTGCAACGAAAGGCGAGTATGTCCAATCCAGCAAGGGTGTTGGGTAGCCATGATGTTGGACAAGGTTGAGAAATGCTCCATTCTCTTTCGGGTTATCCAGATTGAATACATGCTTTGTTCGAGCACTAAGCTTCTGATGAAGCATTGGAATATCGCTGTTCAAAAAATGTATAAGGTTAGCGCGGCCTGTGCGGTGATATCCTGTTCGTAGGCGCCAAGGTTTATTCTGTCCCCTAAATATTAATTTTCTTGGGCCATGTAGACCGGAAACGTATTCTTTAAACTCTGCCCAATTTTTTTGCTCTGCATCCAATACTGACAACGAATCATCTGATTTCCTATGAAGTACACATGATCCAGTAGTTCCAATATCAGTATCCCATTTAATATTTAGTGTTAAATTTTCAAGACGGAAGTCTGCATTTACTGAATTCGGGAAAGTGAAACCCTGCGGCTGGAGGGCTTGAACATTTTCGACTGTGTCAACAAAGCCGGTTTTAGGGTTAATTGGAAAAATGTCATTTATCGTGAAAGATGATGATGGATTCTTATTGGGGGTTTTAATAAGTACAGCAGTACTTGGAAGCTCTTTAGTCGATTCATGCAAATATGCTATTCCCTCGTATGCATCGTCTGTTTCATCCAAATTTAAAATTATCTCGCCAGAACTCGTCCCTTCAAAATCACCAATCCATTGACCTTTCATTTTTTGAATCCCTCGGCATCACAAGTGTTTTAATAAATTGATACAGTCCCATATATGTAATATGGGAACTACAAATACATGCAAACCATTATAGCCCTCACACGCAGCACTGACCGTCAGTTATTGGCACGTTTCTGCCTGTGGCCATGGTCGCAAACCGACACTAACCAGACACAAGAACTGTTGGGCTATGGTTCTAGGTCAAGCGTACTAGTCGATGCCCTGCAGCGCCAGGCTATGCTAGCTGAAGCTCAAATGCACCCTCAAGCGTTAGTTTGAGTCCCAACTCTACATAGGCCATCGCGGCAAGAAATTCCCCCCTAAAGACTGTGCCTGCAAGGTGCCCCGTAGCTCTGGTTTGAACGACTGCAGTGATGTTCATCGGCATCTCGGTTTCTGTCCAGTTCGTCAGATTCAGTACCACCATGCCCTTCGGCAGAATCGTTCGCCTTTCATTTTCGAATATCATAGGCTGTGCAGAGTCTGTGGAGATAACAGTACTGGCACTAGCAAGCCACATTTGATCAAGGCCCAGTTTCTCGTTCAATTTTTGGAGTGATTGGAATGGAACGCGACTCCAAAGGTGAGCTTCAAGTGAGCCATCCACCGTTCGTTCGACAGAACCATCGGTCACTGTCATGATCATCTGCTGCAGTGGTGGAATGGGGATCGAAATATTTGTAAATCTGATGTGCCCACTGGTAACACGAACGATAGAACGTAAGCCAGGGCCAAGTGGATTGCCGGTGTCTACCTCCTGCGTTGGATGATCCCGAAGTATCGCCGCTGGAGAAAGTATATTCTTTATCGCGGTCAGTCTTTCCCCCATCTGCTCATAGGTACATTCGAACAGAGCATCGGCATTCGAGCCTCTGTTCGTCTGGTACAGCTTGAACTCACGCCCGTTGGTCACGGCGAAGTAGACTGCCCGGATTTCCGGATGGGTTGCGTAGGACCACGCTTGCTCCTCTACAATCGCATCAAGGGCTTCGCCGGGAGACTTCGCTTCTATTACCCATTTTACTAAGCTACCGGCATCACAAATGTAGTCGGCCTTGCCACGCAAATACGGATCGGTTGATTTCCTCCGGCCAAGCGATAGTTTAGGGTAAGACAAGTGTTGCTCGCGGATAATATTATTGAGCGTACTTGATCCATATCCCAGATAACGCAGCAACGGAGCGACAATCTCTTCGCGAACATCCGTTTCGCCCAGCGAATCGAAGTTATAAATGGGAAACTCCATTGCCACTCCGTTCAGTAATTTATTGTCAGTCACGCATTATCACATCAAAATTCTAATGATTTCCGCTAGCACGACACAGACTGGTTTTGCCCCGTTTCCACGGACACTTAATTAAGAGTGGGTTGATGAATGTTATCACTGTTTAATGGCTGCTTTGAAGCAGATGCTCGATCGTCTCCTCATGGCACTTTTCAGTCTGTGGTGTAAGTCGCAAATCGACACGTTTCAGTCAGTCGAGATTCCAAAAAGCAGACCGTCAACGTTTAAAATAACCGGCTTGCCGAAGGCAAGTCCGGTTGATTGAAGGGTTAGATACCGTTGCGTTCATTGAGAGCGCACTCGCACTTTGGCGACGATGTCCGTAATGTGTTCAGGGTAGGCGCCAGTGAAGTATTCGAAAGTGAGTGGATTAGCAGTGAAGAAATGACAGCAGAGTTCTACCCATGAATCGACGGACAGCGGGCCATTAAGCTTGAAGACCTTCTTTGAGCGGGCCTTAATGTGCTCAATATTTTTAAACGTCATATTGAAGTCAGAGTCTCGTCGACGAAGGTACTCTTCTTCAGTAAATAGCTGAATTGCTCCGTCAAAATGTCTGAATACTCCACTGGATAAATCGAACTCAGCGTGCAAATAGCGGGCCGGAAAAAAAGTCTGGCTGTCGACGAGGATCTGAGCATCCTGCATCTTTATCTCAAGCGCTTGAAATGTCTTGATTTGGCCAGACTCGCTCCATTTGATGTCAAGGCAGTAAGTCTGCGCGAAAAAATAGTCGATGTAGCTAGGATCAAGGTCAAGTGGTGGCCTGAGTTTTATGTTCCCGTCCTTTATCTTGCTAATGTCTTCATTGAAAGGTGCTCCATACCAAGTGTCCTCTTCTATGTAGGCGGAACCATCGACATTAATTCTTACGCGGTCTTCGTCAATGGCGATGTATTTCTTGATGTTCGACGAATCCAACCTACAGAATAAGTCAATAAATCTTGGTGCCCAATTAGCCACTGGATTCATTCTGCGTCGATAGCATGGGTGAGCCATGATCATGTAGTCGCCGCCAATGAAGTACCCTTCTTGAAACTGACTTGGTGGCAAGCGTTGTGCAATCTCTTCGTATGCGAACAGCCCGTCCCTTTCTATCGGCGTGATTCCCAGCAGCATTTTCGCGAGGCCAGGCGCGGAGGCGACGATCCCAATTGTTTGAATGTAGCTAAAGGAATCGGGATCGAGTGCAATTCCTTTGGACGCAGCTATTTGCGCAAAGCGCTCAATCAGAGTCGTTGACTTTTCCAGTTCGGAGCAAGCATGGTCGGCCATGGCCTTTATGTGTTGCTCCATTAGGAGTTTAATTTCGGCATCAGATGACATTTGCAAACTGGCCTCAAAGCGAAAGTTATGGTGTTAACTTTGTTATAGGGAGGCAGCTTTGCGCCCTAACTCCGACATCGGCTTCTTAACTCAGCATCGCGCTGATTTTGCGCAATCCAGCTTGACTGCATGGTTAGCGATACCTGTCAACCCAATAAAATTGGTGCGGAGAGAGGGAATCGAACCCTCAACGTTCTCTCTTAGCAGGGAACATGATCTATACAAGTTTTTCTCTCATTTGGGTTGGAATTTCCACCAGGCTCCGCAGGAACGCAACTCCGCACCAAATACATGCCACCAAACTAAAAATAACGGCGTTTAAGTTTTTCATAGCTACCTCCATAACAGTTAATAAACCACCAACAGCGGAAATGGATATTGCCAACCCAAACGAGACTGCAACTTGTACTTCAACATGCACCTGTACATCTAAGCCGATTTGCCAGCCACAGTTTTTGTAGCGCTACCGTTTGAATTCACCGGCCTGCACGGTTTTTCGCGCAGGTCCGGTGGAATGATGGGTTATGCCTGCTCGCCCCATTGTTTTGCCTTGATAAAGGCTTGGGCGTCTTGGTCAGAAAACACTTCATATGCCCATTGCCACGAGGTGTAAAGATGGGGAGCGTCATCTGTCGCCTTGATTTTAGCCCATACCTTGAACTTCGTTCCAACGGGATGACATTCTCGCATAGAGGCCGAGCATTCAACTTTCATCGAGGTTGGCAGATCCTGCTCTGGCAGCGGACGCGCCCGTATTGAATGCCGCGAGAACTCGCCGTGGGATTGATAAGTCTCGATGACTACGTAGCGGTAGTAGTGGGACATTTGTCACATGGTGGTAAATAATCGCGAAAAACAGCACTACGCATATAGGGATGTAGCATACACCCAGTGCATCTGACTGTCTGTTTTCGGGGAAAAACACTACCGGCTGGTTCTGGCACACAGCAGCCGATTAGTGATGTTACTCCCGCAAGGTATTGCTCCTGGTACGGCGACATTCTTTCAATTGCATCACGCTATCGGTTCCAGCATCGGTGCGGACTGTGGGCAGATGCTGATCCATTACTGTGTAGTACACTACATCGCTATAACACTTGGTCAATTTCCAACCGGCACCAACACCGTTGGACTCCACTAATGCCAATCGATTTCAGTAACTTGCTCGTAGTATTTGCAGCAGTCTATGTCCTGAATACTATCCCTGCATTCGCCCCACCGACATGGATGTTCCTCGCGGTCGTGGAATTTAATTACCCGCAGCTCAATCTTCTATCACTGGCATTAGCTGCCGCAATTGCTGCCACATTAGGACGAATAACACTGGCCATACTGTCTCAGTCCATCATTCGCAACAAACTGCTCAACACACGAATCAAAGAGAATATCGACATTCTCAAAGATGCGTTGGAACACCGAAAAAACAAGACTATGGGAGCGCTGCTTCTATATTCGTTCACCCCCTTGGCGTCAAACGGCCTGTTTATTGCCTACGGACTGACAACTTTGCCAATCTGGCTGATTGCCGCGCCATTTTTCACTGGCAGGATGGTGAGCTATGCGGTTTGGATTTTTCTGGGTCAGGAAGCATACAAGAGTCTGGATATCAATGCCGGCCATGTCAGCGAATATCTGGGTGCTTATTTCATCCTGTCGCAGATTGTATTTCTGCTGCTTATTTATCCTTTTACCAAAGTAGATTGGCGTGCAGTGCTGATTGAGAAGAAATTTAGATGGTTGAAGTAAAAGAATAAATGGATTCTAAGATGTCTGTTTGTGGCACAACTGAAACCTTTACCGCATTGCTGAGTGCCATGGCATAAATCAAGGCGACGACAGTTCCACCACGACCCGCTTCGGAGGGTTTTTATTTACACCCTTTGAAATGCCACGATTGAGTTATGATTGTTGGCACATGGTTCTGGTTTTCTATACATAGGGAGAATAAACATGCCTACAAAATCAAGGAACTCTTTGTTCTTAGCGCTTCTGATGGTTTCTCTACTCGCCGGATGTGCGTCGGCAAGTTATCAAAGGAAAGATGTTCAGGATGACAGTGGCGATAAAGT
>CAMAPK010000027.1 GCA_945860135.1 Nitrosovibrio sp. Nv4 | reverse complement strand
AAACTGGCAGATGCGCTGGACAGCTACATTCCCGATCCGGTACGCGCCATAGACGGCACCTTCCTGATGCCGGTGGAAGACGTTTTCTCCATCTCCGGACGCGGCACCGTGGTGACGGGCCGGATTGAACGCGGCATCGTCAAAGTGGGTGAAGAAATCGAGATTGTCGGCCTGAAGCCCACGCTCAAGACGGTTTGCACCGGCGTGGAGATGTTCCGTAAATTGCTGGATCAGGGCCAGGCGGGCGACAACGTCGGCGTACTGTTACGTGGCACCAAACGTGAAGAAGTCGAGCGTGGCCAGGTGTTGGCCAAGCCGGGTTCCATTACCCCGCACACTAAATTCACTGCCGAGATCTACGTTCTGAGCAAGGAAGAGGGTGGGCGTCATACCCCGTTCTTCCAGGGCTACCGTCCGCAGTTCTACTTCCGTACCACCGACGTAACCGGTGCGGTCGAGTTGCCGGCGGGCACGGAAATGGTCATGCCGGGCGATAATGTCTCGGTGACGGTGAACCTGATTGCGCCGATTGCGATGGAAGAAGGTCTGCGCTTTGCCATTCGCGAGGGTGGCAGAACCGTTGGTGCCGGCGTGGTAGCGAAAGTTATTGAGTAATAACTGGACAAAGGGGACAGGATTCAGGATTAAACGCTAAATAACGAGATCACCGAATCCAGAATCCTGTATCCTCAATCCTGAGGTTTAACCGAGGTTTAATAAAATATGCAAAGTCAGAAAATTCGTATCCGCCTGAAAGCGTTTGATTATCGCCTGATAGATAAATCAGCAATGGAGATCGTTGAAACCGCCAAACGTACCGGTGCAGTAGTGAAAGGCCCCGTGCCCCTGCCCACCCGGATCGAACGCTTCGACGTATTGCGTTCGCCGCATGTCAACAAGACCTCGCGCGATCAGTTCGAGATTCGTACCCATCTGCGCCTGATGGACATCATGGATCCGACCGACAAGACTGTGGATGCTCTGATGAAATTGGATTTGCCTGCAGGAGTGGATGTAGAAATAAAGTTATAATTTTTAAATATTGAGTTTTGAGTTGGCTGTTTTCCTGTTAATCCCCTGAAATCAATAACTCAAAACTGCTTGTAATCTGCCGGTCAATTGTAATCGGCACCTTTAAAAAAGGTAATTAAAATGAGTTTAGGACTAGTCGGCCGCAAAGTTGGCATGACTCGCATTTTTACTGACGATGGCGAAAGCCAACCGGTGACAGTGCTTGATGTGTCTAACAATCGCGTCACGCAAATCAAGACCCCCGACACTGACGGTTATTCCGCCGTGCAGGTAACTTTTGGCAAACGCCGCGCCAGTCGCGTCAACAAGCCATCTGCCGGGCATTTCGCCAAAGCCGCAGTAGAGGCCGGGCATATGCTAAAGGAATTCCGCGTAACCGAGGAACAACTCGTCAGCCTTAAACCAGGCGCAGTCATCGCCGTGGATATTTTTCAGGTCGGGCAAAAAGTGGATGTGACCGGTGTCTCCATTGGCAAGGGATATGCTGGTGTAATCAAACGCCATCACTTTTCCTCCAATCGCGCCACTCACGGCAACTCGAAATCACATAATGTGCCTGGCTCCATCGGCATGGCGCAGGACCCTGGTCGCGTATTTCCCGGCAAGCGCATGTCCGGACATCTAGGAAGCGTGCAGCGTACCACCCAGAATCTGGAAGTGCTGCGGGTTGACAGCGCGCGCGGCTTGCTACTGGTCAAGGGAGCGATCCCCGGTTCAAGAGGCGGCGATGTAATAGTACATCCAAGCGTAAAGACTCCCAGAATCGGCGCCAAACCTGCCGTCAAGGTCGATGCACGGGCGGGAGCCAAGAGTGGCCCACAGTCCGGCAAGAAGGCGGGGGCATAATGGAACTCAAACTTATCAATGATGATGGCCAGTCAGCTGCAAGCATCTCTGCTTCCGATACGCTGTTTGGCCGTGAATACAATGAATCCCTGGTGCATCAGGTAGTGACGGCCTATCTGGCCAATGCCCGCAGTGCCAATCGCGCCCAGAAAGGTCGTTCGGATGTAGCCAAGTCTACGCGCAAACCTTTTCGGCAAAAAGGTACCGGGCGCGCGCGCGCCGGTATGGCCTCCAGCCCGTTGTGGCGTGGTGGTGGCAAGATTTTCCCCAATAGCCCGGAAGAAAATTTCAGCCATAAGCTGAACCGCAAAATGTATCGTGCAGGCATCGGCGCCATTCTCTCGCAGCTGGTGCGGGAAAACCGCTTGTCGGTAGTGGAAAATTTCACCGTGGATACGCCAAAAACCAAGACCTTGGCGCAGAAACTGAAAGACATGGGAATGGCTGAGGTCATGATTATCACCGATAGCGTGGATGAGAACCTCTATCTGTCGTCCCGCAACCTGCCGCACGTGATGGTGGTAGAAGTCGGTCACGCAGATCCGGTCAGCCTCCTGCGCTTTGCCAATGTGCTTATGACGCGCAATGCGGTGACACAAATCGAGGAGATGCTGGCATGAGCGCACAAACTTTCAACCCCGAACGTCTGATGCAGATAATACTGGCACCGCAGGTTTCGGAAAAAGCTACCCACATCGCTGAGAAACATAACCAGATTATCTTTCGTGTGGCGCAGGATGCCACCAAGGCCGAGATCAAGGCTGCGGTCGAGTTGATGTGGAAAGCCCAAAGTATCCAGGTGGAAACTGTACAAGTGGCCAATATCAAAGGCAAGCAAAAGCGTTTTGGCCGTTTCATGGGACGCCGCAGCAACTGGAAGAAAGCCTATGTCGGCATCAAGGCTGGTCAGGAAATAAATTTTGCTGAAATCGCCCAAGGAGAGGTCAAATAATGGCACTGATTAAAGTCAAACCGACTTCTCCCGGACGCCGCGCAGTCGTTAAAGTAGTCAATCCGGACTTGCACAAGGGTGCACCCTACGCAAAACTGGTGGAGAAGCAGAACCATACCGCCGGACGCAATAACAACGGTCACATTACTACCCGTCACATGGGTGGTGGTCATAAGCAGCATTACCGCAAGGTGGATTTCCGTCGCAACAAGGATGGCATTCCCGCCAAAGTCGAGCGACTGGAATATGATCCGAACCGTAGCGCCAATCTGGCACTGCTTTGCTATGCGGATGGAGAGCGCCGCTACATCATCGCCCCCAAGGGCATTGCTGCCGGGATGCAACTGCTGAGTGGTAGCGATGCACCGATCAAGAACGGCAATACCCTGCCGCTGCGTAACATTCCGGTAGGCAGCACCATTCATTGTGTGGAAATGCTTCCCGGCAAAGGAGCGCAACTGGCTCGTTCAGCCGGCACATCGGTGCAACTGCTGGCGCGCGAGGGAGACTATGCGCAGTTGCGCTTGCGTTCCGGCGAAATTCGCAAGGTACACGTGGATTGTCGCGCTACCATCGGCGAGGTTGGTAATGAAGAACACAACCTGCGCTCCATTGGCAAGGCTGGCGCTAACCGCTGGCGCGGCATTCGACCGACGGTGCGTGGCGTAGTAATGAACCCGGTAGACCATCCGCATGGCGGTGGTGAGGGCAAGACCGCTGCTGGACGCCATCCGGTCAGTCCGTGGGGAACACCCGCCAAGGGTTTCCGCACCCGTGGCAATAAGCGTACTGATGGCATGATCGTACGCCGCCGCTATTCGAACAAGGGGTAATAAATCATGGCACGTTCCGTAAAGAAAGGCCCGTTCGTTGATCTGCACCTGATGTCCAAGGTAGAGACTGCACGCGCAACCAACGACAAGCGTCCAATCAAAACCTGGTCACGCCGTTCCACTGTTCTACCGGACTTCATTGGCTTGACCATCGCCATACACAACGGGAAACAGCACGTTCCGGTGTACGTTACCGAGAATATGGTAGGCCATAAACTTGGGGAGTTTTCCCATACCCGTACTTTCAAGGGACATTCTGGCGACAAGAAGGCAGCAGCCGGATCGAAGAAATAGGAGCGATGAACATGCAAACAACTGCTGTATTACGCGGGGTTCGGTTATCTGAACAAAAAGGGCGACTGGTAGCCGATCAGATTCGTGGATTGCCGGTGGATCGGGCGCTTAATCTGCTGGCTTTCAGTCCGAAGAAGGGTGCTGTCATCATTCGTAAATTACTGGAATCAGCTATTGCCAATGCCGAGCACAACGAAGGTGCGGATATAGATGAACTAAAAGTGTCAACGATATATGTTGATCGTGGGCCATCGCTGATGCGTACCAGCACACGCGCCAAGGGCCGTGGCAACCGTATCGTCAAACCCACCTGCCACATTCTTCTCACCGTCGGCGACCAAGCCGGCAATAAAAAATAAGGGACGCGCGCGAGCATTATGGGACAGAAAATACATCCAACAGGCTTCCGCCTTTCCGTGCTGAAGAACTGGTCATCAAAGTGGTACGCCAATAGCAAGAATTTCCCGATCATGTTGAGCGAAGACATCAAGGTACGGGAATACCTGAAAAAGAAACTGGCGCACGCTTCGGTCGGCCGGGTGATAATCGAGCGCCCATCCAAGAATGCACGCATCACAATTTACAGCTCACGACCTGGTATCGTCATCGGCAAGAAGGGTGAAGACATCGAAGTCCTGCGCGGAGAACTGCAAAGACGTATGGGTGTGCCGGTACATGTAAACATCGAGGAGATCCGCAAACCGGAAATCGATGCGCAACTGATCGCCGACAACATCGCGCAGCAACTGGAAAAACGCATCATGTTTCGCCGCGCCATGAAACGTGCTATGCAGAACGCCATGCGTCTGGGTGCCCAGGGGATCAAGATCATGAGTTCGGGCCGGTTGAACGGCATTGAGATCGCACGCCGTGAGTGGTACCGTGAAGGTCGCGTTCCGCTCCATACCTTACGCGCCGACCTGGATTATGGTACGGCAGAAGCCAAAACCACTTATGGCGTGATCGGCATCAAAGTATGGGTATTCAAAGGCGAAGTGATAGGCCACAACGAGCAGTCCGCAGCAACGCCAGTAACCGCGATTCCCGCGCCGGCAGGAGAACCCGAAAAGAAGCGTCCAGTCAGGAAACCGCCGGCAAGCATGCCCAAGGTGGTAGCAGCGGAGAAACCAGCTGTCAAAACCAAGACCGCAACTGAAGTAAAAGCCAGCGCAAAGACAGACAAGAAACCTGTCAAGACCGTTGAAAAGGCTGCACCCAAGACTGCCACCAAGACAACAGTAAAAACAGTAAAGCCAGGAGCATAAGATGCAGCAACCAGCTAGAACGAAATACCGCAAACAACAAAAAGGCCGCAACAAGGGAGTTGCGACCCGAGGTGCAAAAGTGAGTTTCGGTGAATACGGCCTTAAAGCAGTTGGTCGCGGTCGTTTGACTGCACGCCAGATCGAAGCTGCTCGGCGCGCCATGACTCGCCATATAAAACGCGGCGGCCGTATCTGGATCCGTATTTTTCCGGACAAGCCAATTTCCCATAAACCAGCAGAAGTGCGCATGGGCAACGGCAAGGGTAATCCGGAATATTTTGTGGCAGAAATCCAACCCGGCAAGATGCTGTATGAAATGGATGGGGTCGATGAAGTCTTGGCACGGCAGGCGTTTCGCCTGGCTGCTGCTAAATTGCCGATCCAGACCACGTTTGTTATCCGACAACTAGGCGGTTAATCATGAAAATGAATGAACTCAGAACCAAGAATCCAGCTGAATTGCAGCAGGAGTTGGTGGCGTTGCTGAAGGCGCAATTTGGTTTGCGCATGCAACATGCAACCCAGCAACTCGGCAATACCAACCAGTTGCGCAATGTGCGTCGTGATATCGCGCGCACCAAAACTATAATCAGTCAGAAAGCGAAGCAATCATGAGCGAAGCCAATTTGAGTCGTACCCTCACCGGCAAAGTGGTGAGCGACAAAATGAACAAGACCATTACCGTTTTGGTCGAGCGCAAAGTTAAGCACCCGCTCTATGGCAAGATCATGGTTCGCACGAAAAAATATCACGCCCATGACGAGAGCAATCAGTATCATCCGGGCGATCTGGTGATAATCGAAGAATGTCGCCCCCTTTCCAAGACCAAGGCATGGCGCGTAGCCAAGTTGGTCGAAAAAGCCGATCCGGTCTAATTGGTCAGCTATACCAGATACCAAGCGAAACCAGGCTGGTTGGTGCAAGAATAGCAGCGGGTAAAAGGAGAGTACGGTCATTTTGAATTAGCTGCTTTTAGCGCTTGTATTTTTAGTCGTACACCCGTATAATTTTGCCTCTTCAAGCCTCTGGTTTTCAGATTTTTAATTCGCGCATGTCGGGCAGTATCCGGCAGCGTCATAACCCGAACGGGTTCCAATACTGTCCACACAGCGAAACCTGTACTGGAAAAGTTGGAAAGAGTGAGTAAAAAATGATTCAAATGCAATCTATTCTGCAAGTGGCCGATAATACCGGTGCGCGCTCGATCATGTGCATCAAGGTGCTGGGCGGCTCCAAGCGGCGCTATGCCGGAATTGGTGATGTCATCAAGGTCACTATAAAAGATGCTGCGCCGCGTGGCCGCGTCAAGAAAGGCGAGATATACAACGCGGTAGTAGTGCGCACCGCCAAGGGGGTGCGTCGCGTCGACGGCTCGCTGATTAAATTTGACAGCAATGCTGCAGTATTGCTGAACGCAAAGTTAGAGCCGATCGGGACACGCATTTTCGGCCCGGTGACACGTGAATTACGCAATGCGCGCTTCATGAAAATCGTCTCGCTTGCGCCAGAAGTTCTATAAGCGCAGGGCAAGGAGTCAATATGCAAAAAATTAAAAAAGGTGATGACGTCATCGTCATCACCGGCAAGGACAAAGGCAAACGTGGCACTGTACTGCGCGTAACCGGGATAGATTTGATCGTGGTTGATGGCATTAACAAAGTAAAGAAACACCAGAGTCCCAATCCGACCAAAGGCACAGCTGGCGGCATTGTCGAGATGGAAAAGCCAATTCAGATCTCAAATGTGGCGATTTTCAATCCCGCCACGCAGAAGGCCGACAGAGTTGGGTTCAAAACCCTGGAAGACAAGCGTAAGGTACGTTATTTCAAATCGAACGGCGAGCTACTGGACGCCTGAGAGAGCAAGAGGAAATTATGGCTCGGTTGCAAGAATATTATCGTGACACCGTGGTGAAACAGCTGATGCAGCAGTTTGGCTACAAATCTATGATGGAAGTACCACGCATTCGCAAAATCACGCTTAACATGGGTGTGGGAGAAGCGATTGCCGACAAGAAAATCATGGACAATGCCGTGAACGATATGCAAAAAATTGCCGGACAACGCCCGGTGGTGACTAAAGCAAAAAAATCCATTGCCACTTTTAAGGTGCGCGAAGGTTACCCGGTCGGCTGTATGGTGACGTTGCGCCGCGTTCGCATGTATGAGTTTCTTGACCGCCTAGTAAGCGTGGCAATACCGCGTATCCGTGATTTCCGCGGCATTTCTGGCAAAGCATTTGATGGGCGCGGTAATTACAACATGGGAGTGAAGGAGCAAATCATTTTCCCGGAAATCGAGTATGACAAGATCGATGCACTGAGAGGCATGAATATTACGATCACCACCACCGCCAAGACGGACGCAGAAGCCAAGGCGCTGCTGGCGGCTTTCAAATTCCCATTCAAGAATTGAGGATGGCATGGCCAAAATAGCTGTAATCAACCGTGATTTGAAACGACGTGTAACCGTGAAGAAGTTCGCCGCATACCGCGCCGAGTTATTCGCCGTTATTAACAACGCCAAAGCAAGTGACGAAGAACGCCACTCTGCCAGAATCAAACTACAGATGTTGCCGCGCAACGCTAGCCCAGTGCGCCTGCGTAACCGTTGCTCACTAACCGGCCGACCACGAGGGGTGTATAGCAAATTCGGCCTGGGACGTAGCAAATTACGCGACTTTGCCATGCGTGGGGAAATCCCCGGCATGACTAAAGCCAGTTGGTAGCAAGCGGATATTTGAAGTTTTTAAGCACCAAAGTTTTTAGGCGGAATGCTGTGCGATATTTTGCAAAAATTTGTATCAAAGTTTGTGACGAAAATTGGATTTCTAGAGGTAGCCCTAGATGAGCATGAGTGACCCCATCGCTGATATGTTGACGCGTATACGTAACGCGCAGCTTGCTGAGAAAACTGCTGTAGCAATGCCTGCTTCCAAGTTGAAGGCGGCCATTGCTCAAGTATTAAAGGATGAAGGCTATATAGAGCATTTTGCGCTGCGTGAAGCAGACGGAAAGCCGCTGCTGGAAATCAATCTGAAGTATTACGCCGGCCGGCCAGTGATCGAAAAAATTGAACGTGTCAGCCGCCCTGGACTGCGTATTTACAAATCCAGCGACAAGCTTCCTAACGTGATGAATGGTCTGGGTGTGGCGATAGTCTCCACTTCCAAGGGAGTAATGACCGAACGCAAAGCGCGCGCCAGTGGTGTAGGCGGCGAAGTGCTGTGTATCGTAGCTTAGGGGTGTAGAAAATGTCTCGAGTAGGTAAGAATCCGATACCCGTACCCGCTAATGTTGAAGTAGCCTTGTCTGCTTCTGCAGTATCGGTAAAGGGCCCGCTAGGCACGTTGCAGCGTAGTCTGAATTCAGATATCACCGTTGAGCGTGACGGCGATAATTTGCTGATAAAGGTTGCAAACAATTCCAAACAAGCCAATGCGATGTCCGGCACCATGCGCGCACTACTGGCCAACATGGTGCATGGGGTAACCAAGGGCTTCGAAAAGAAGCTGCTGCTGGTGGGGGTGGGGTACCGCGCCCAGGCTGCCGGCGAGATGCTGAATCTGACGTTGGGATTCTCTCATCCGGTCGCGCACAGAATGCCGGAAGGAGTCAAGGTTGAAACACCGAGTCAGACTGAGATTCTGATCAAGGGCATAGATAAACAGCAGGTTGGTCAAGTGGCTGCAGAAGTGCGTGCCTACCGCAAGCCGGAACCTTACAAGGGCAAGGGTGTGCGCTACGCTGATGAAGTAATCGTCATGAAAGAGACCAAGAAGAAGTAATCGAGGAAGATATGTTGAATTCGACACAATCCCGACTGCGCCGTGCGCGTCAAACCCGTGCCAAAATTGCCGAACTGAAAGTAGTACGACTGGCAGTGCATCGCAGCAACTGCCATATTTATGCACAAGTGATCGATGGCAGCGGTGGCAAGGTGTTAACCAGCGCTTCCACCTTGGAACCAGAGGTGCGCAAGACGCTAACCAATGGCGGCACCATCGATGCAGCGGCGGCAATAGGCAAACGAATAGCCGAGAAGGCCAAGAATCTGGGTATCGAGACCGTTGCGTTTGACCGTTCCGGCTTCAGGTATCACGGCCGCGTTAAAGCATTGGCCGAGGCTGCCCGCGAACATGGCCTCAAATTCTAAGCGAGAGGTAAACAGTGGCTAAGATGCAAGGAAGAATGCAAGGCAAAACGCAACAAGGTGAGGACCGTGGCGATGGCCTCAAGGAAAAGATGGTTGCGATCAATCGTGTTACCAAAGTGGTCAAAGGCGGGCGTATTCTTGGTTTTGCCGCACTGACCGTGGTTGGCAATGGTGATGGCAGCGTCGGTATGGGCAAGGGCAAGTCCCGCGAAGTGCCGGTAGCGGTACAAAAAGCGATGGACGAAGCACGCCGCAAGATGATCAAGGTGAATTTGAAGAATGGCACACTGCATCATCCAGTCATCGGACGACACGGTGCCGCCAAGGTATATATGCAACCCGCTTCCGAAGGTACTGGCATCATTGCCGGCGGTCCGATGCGCGCGATATTTGAAGTAATGGGAGTGCACAATATTCTTGCTAAGTGCATAGGCTCGACCAATCCCTACAACGTGGTACGTGCCACCCTGCAAGGTTTGCAATCAATGAACACCCCTTCCGAGATTGCTGCCAAGCGTGGCAAAAGCGTGGAAGAAATCATAGGGTCGGCAAAATGAGCGCAAGCATAAAAAAGATCAAACTGACTCTGATCAAGAGCATCATCGGCACCAAGCAATCACATCGCGCAACCGTGCGTGGACTCGGGCTACGCGGGATTAATAGCAGCGCAGAATTGGAAGATACCCCGTCAGTCCGAGGCATGATCAATAAAGTCTATTACCTCGTCAAAGTTGAGGCATAAGATGCGACTGAATTCAATTAAACCAGCCGACGGTGCCAAACACGCCAAACGACGTGTAGGGCGTGGTATCGGTTCTGGCATCGGCAAGACTGCCGGGCGCGGGCATAAAGGACAAAAATCCCGTACTGGCGGATTCCATAAAGTCGGCTTTGAAGGCGGACAGATGCCGCTGCAACGTCGCTTGCCAAAACGTGGGTTTGTTTCTCCTACCGCTGGCGACACCGTAGAAGTGCGATTGTCGGCCCTGAATAAATTGCCAGTTGATACCATCGATATTCTGGTCCTAAAGCAGGCAGGAATCGTTCCCGGTGGCGCCCTTAGCGCCAAGGTAATACTTTCCGGGAAAATTGAACGTGCAATCAAATTACAAGGTATTGCAGTAACCAAAGGCGCAAAAGTAGCCATTGAGACTGCCGGCGGCAGCATTGGCGCTGCATAAGGCTGCGAGGACAGAGATTGGCCGCTAACGAATCGCTGCGAGGACTTTCCGGAAAGCTGGGTGACTTGAAACGTCGTCTATGGTTCTTGTTGCTTGCGCTGGTGGTCTATCGGATTGGCGCGCATGTCCCGGTACCAGGCATAGATCCGGTGGTGCTGAAAGACCTGTTTGAATCGCAGCAGGGAGGCATACTCGGCATGTTCAACATGTTTTCCGGGGGAGCCCTTTCCCGTTTCTCGATTTTTGCCTTGGGGATCATGCCGTACATTTCGGCCTCGATCATCATGCAGTTGGGTACAGTCGCATTTCCCTATCTGGAAGCGCTGAAGAAAGAAGGCGAGGCCGGGCGCAGAAAGATCACCCAGTACACCCGCTATGGCACGCTGGGACTGGCGTTGGTGCAGGGCTATGGTATATCCATCGCATTGCAATCCCAGGCTGGGTTGGTGATCGAGCCGGGACCAGCGTTCTTGCTGACCACAGTGATAACTCTGGTAACGGGTACTATATTTCTGATGTGGCTAGGCGAACAGATTACTGAGCGCGGCATTGGCAACGGTATATCGCTGATCATTTTCGCCGGGATAGTCGCTGGCTTGCCGAGCGCAATTGGCGGCACCCTTGAACTGGTGCGAACCGGCGCAATGCATTTCCTGGTGGCACTGGGGATTTTTGTGGCAGCGACATTGGTGACCGCATTCGTGGTATTTGTCGAGCGTGGCCAGCGCAAGATATTGGTGAACTATGCTAAACGCCAGGTAGGGCGCAAAGTCTACGGCGGGCAGAGCTCACATCTGCCACTGAAACTGAATATGGCTGGGGTAATTCCACCGATCTTCGCTTCCAGCATGATCCTGTTTCCCGCCACGCTAGCAGGGTGGTTTGCTACCGGTGAATCCATGGCCTGGTTGAAAGATATGAGCGGCGCATTATCTCCAGGCCAACCGATTTACGTAATATTGTATGCGGCGATGATTATATTTTTCTGTTTCTTCTATACCGCCTTGGTGTTCAATCCCAAGGAGACTGCGGAGAACCTGAAAAAAAGCAGTGCCTTTATCCCCGGGATTCGTCCTGGTGACCAGACCGCCAAGTATATCGAACGGATTATGCTGCGGCTTACCCTGGCAGGAGCCATTTACGTAACACTGGTGTGCTTGTTGCCGGAGTTTTTGATCTTGAAATGGAACGTACCATTTTATTTTGGTGGAACTTCGCTGCTGATAATTGTAGTGGTAACCATGGACTTCATGTCGCAGGTGCAATCTTATGTCATGTCACAACAGTACGAGAGCCTGTTGAAGAAGACTAACTTCAAGGGTGGCGGCGGGTTGCCGGCAAGATAGACGCGCCTAAGGACAGGATGGCCAAAGAAGAAACGATACAAATGCAAGGCGAGATACTGGAAACGTTGCCCAACGCTACGTTCCGGGTCAAGCTGGAAAATGGGCATGTGGTGCTGGGGCACATTTCTGGCAAGATGCGCATGCATTACATCCGGATTTTGCCGGGTGACAAGGTAACGGTAGAACTGACGCCGTACGATTTAAGCAGGGCGCGAATTACCTTTCGCGCCAAGTAGTGCAAGGAGAAGAAGACATGAAAGTATGGGCATCCGTCAAAAAGATTTGCCGTAATTGCAAAATTATCCGGCGTAACCGCGTGGTACGTGTGATTTGCACGGACCCACGTCATAAGCAACGCCAAGGGTGAATGGGCAGGTATGGCTTTAGGTGTTATAATTTCGCTTTTTTATTTGTAGGATAAATCGTATGGCCCGTATCGCTGGGGTAAACATCCCGAATCATCAGCACGCCGAGATTGCATTGACCTCGATTTATGGCATCGGTCGAACCAGAGCACGCCAAATTTGCGCTGCCATCGGCATTAGTGGCTCTACCAAGATCAAAGATATAACCGACGCGCAAATGGAGAAATTGCGCGAGCGCGTCGCCAAGTTTACGGTAGAAGGTGACCTGCGCCGGGAAGTGTCGATGAATATCAAGCGCCTGATGGATCTTGGTTGCTATCGTGGATTGCGGCATCGGCGTGGTCTGCCGGTACGCGGTCAGCGCACCCGCACCAATGCCAGAACACGCAAGGGACCACGCAAGGCAGTCCGCTCATCCAGCGCGAAGCCGGCAGCAAAATAAAGGGTAATCGGTGAGTAATCAAGACGTAACGCAAAGGAATAGCCAGACATGGTAAAAGTAGCTACCCGGGTACGAAAAAAGATAAAGAAGAACGTAGCTGAGGGCATCGCCCATATTCACGCTTCGTTTAACAATACGATTGTGACCATCACTGACCGTCAAGGCAACGCTTTGTCATGGGCCACTTCTGGCGGCGCCGGTTTCAAGGGGTCGCGCAAGAGCACCCCTTTCGCTGCTCAAGTAGCGGCAGAACAAGCTGGCAAGGTCGCGCAGGAATGTGGTGTGAAAAACCTGGAAGTGCGGATCAAAGGACCCGGCCCAGGACGCGAATCTGCTGTCCGTGCTTTGAACGCAGCGGGATTTAAAATTACCAGCATCTCGGATGTGACGCCAGTTCCACATAATGGCTGCCGTCCACCGAAAAAACGCCGTATTTAGTGGGAGTTAATTGTGGCCAGAAATCTAGATCCTAAATGCCGCCAGTGTCGCCGTGAAGGCGAGAAGCTGTTTCTAAAAGGTGAAAAGTGTTTCACCGACAAATGTGCAATCGAACGCAGAAATTATGCGCCCGGTCAGCACGGCCAGAAAAGCGGCCGGTTATCTGATTATGGTGTGCAATTACGCGAGAAACAGAAACTGCGGCGTATCTATGGAATGCTGGAACGCCAGTTCCGCAATAATTACAAACTGGCCGACAGGCAGCGTGGTATCACCGGCGAGAATCTGCTGCAATTGCTGGAATGCCGCCTGGATACAGTTTCGTATCGTATGGGCTTTGGTGCATCGCGCTCAGAAGCGCGTCAGATTGTGCGCCATAACGGTATATTGGTGAATGGTCGGCGTGTCAACATTCCATCCTACCAGGTGAAGCCTGGTGACGTAGTCGAAGTTGTCGAAAAGGCAAAAAACCATCTGCGCATTAAAGCAGCGTTAGAAGCCGCTGAACAACGCAATTTCCCGGAGTGGATAGTGGTGGATGTCAAAGCCATGAAGGGAACGTTCAAGGCCAAACCCGAGAGATCCGAGCTGCCATCGACCATCAATGAATCGCTCGTGATCGAATTGTATTCCAAGTAACCAACCAACAAGCTTCCCGCAAAAGGATCAGGCTATGGCTAGTAACACTTTTCTTACGCCGCGTATCATTGACGTTCAGAATATATCTCCGCTGCACGCCAAAGTCACCATGGAGCCATTTGAACGTGGCTATGGGCACACATTGGGTAACGCATTGCGCCGCATTCTGTTATCTTCGATGCCCGGATTCGCGCCTACTGAAGTACAGATCAGCGGCGTGGTACACGAATATTCTGCTCTCGATGGCGTGCAAGAGGATGTGGTTGATATCCTGCTCAATCTCAAAGGCATCGTCCTGAAACTGCACAATCGTACGGAAGCTGTCCTGACCCTTAAAAAGGAAGGCGAAGGTGTAGTCACTGCGGGTGATATCGAAGCCGGACATGATGTGGAAATCATCAATCCCGAGCATGTTGTTGCCCATCTCACCGCCGGTGGAAAATTGGATATGCAAATCAAGGTAGCGCAAGGACGCGGCTACATGCCGGGAACGATGCGACAACTGGCAAGTGAAAGCCGCACCATCGGCAGCATTCTGCTGGATGCCTCTTTCAGCCCGGTGCGGCGTGTAAGCTATGCGGTGGAAAGTGCCCGCGTTGAACAACGTACTGATCTCGACAAACTGGTGATGGATATCGAGACCAATGGCGTCGTCGACCCTGAGGAAGCAATTCGCTACGCTGCCAAAGTGCTGGTAGAACAGCTTTCGGTGTTCGCTGATCTCAAAGGTACACCGGTGCCGGTAGAGCAACCCAAGTCGCCGCAAGTCGATCCGGTGCTGCTGCGTCCTGTGGATGATCTGGAGCTTACTGTACGCTCCGCTAACTGTCTCAAGGCAGAAAATATTTACTATATTGGTGATTTGATTCAGCGCACCGAGACCGAACTGTTGCGCACACCCAATCTGGGCAGAAAGTCACTCAACGAAATCAAGGAAGTGCTGGCTTCGCACGGATTGACGCTGGGGATGAAACTGGAAAGCTGGCCACCTGTTAATCTTGAGAAGAGCAAAAAGGAAACAAGTCATGCGGCACCATAATGGCCTGAGAAAACTGAATCGTACCAGCAGTCATCGTCTGGCGATGCTGCGGAATATGACCAATTCGTTGTTGCGCCACGAAGTCATCAGAACCACTTTGCCCAAGGCCAAGGAATTGCGCCGCGTGGTGGAACCGATGATTACTCTCGGCAAGAAGCCGTCGCTTGCCAACCGCCGTCTGGCATTCAACCGTCTGCGTGACCGTGACATGGTTGGCAAACTGTTCGCCGAGCTTGGCCCGCGTTATCAGAAGCGCAATGGTGGCTACCTGCGCATTCTTAAATTTGGCTTCCGCAAAGGTGACAATGCGCCGATGGCACTGATTGAACTGCTGGATCGTCCAGAGCAGGTCATTGCGCCCACGCCCAAGACCGTTGATGCATAAACTGACCTAAATTACAGAAACAAAAAAGCCGGTTGATCCCGGCTTTTTTGTGCAGAATTTATTACCTACTGACTGGGAGCCTAGACTCTAATGGATCTGACAACCTGGACCGATGCGGAACTTATCGCACTGCGTGAGAAACTTCACGCGTGGTGTCTACAACGCCAAGCGGCAAAGTGGGGCAACCGATTCTGGAAATTGATTGCATTTATAGGTGCTTTTTCGCTCATTGACGGAATCGTCGGAATCGCCGATATTTTTCCTGATAGCGACCAAGCAATTAGCATACTCGAAATCATACTCGGCAGCGCCGTCTGTTTATCCTGGTACCTGGGCGACAAGAAATTTAAGTCCAATACTAACTTTCTTGACAAGCTCAACGACGAACTTAGCCGTCGGGGTCACTCTTTGTAAGAGTCGGCCCCGACTGAAACAACTGGGCTATGCAGCATGTTCGCTATCTTGTGTTGCTCCTACCCCCCCCTCGCCCAGACCATGAGTTTCACCGCCGCCATCTGGCAACGCCCTGAGTTTTTTGCGGGCGTTGTGGAATGCCAGACCAGTACCTGCGGGAATGAGCCGCCCAACAATGACGTTTTCCTTGAGGCCCCGTAGATCATCTTTCTTGCCCATGATTGCCGCTTCAGTCAGCACCCGCGTGGTCTCCTGGAAAGATGCGGCGGAAATGAATGAATCGGTGGAAAGCGACGCCTTGGTAATGCCCAGTAGAGTGAAGTCGTAGATTGCAATCTTCTTGTCTTCCACCACCATCCGTTCATTCTCCACCAGCAGGTCCGCACGTTCCACCTGCTCGCCCGAGATAAAGCGGGTATCGCCGGCATCAACGATATGTACACGGCGCAGCATCTGCCGCACGATCACTTCGATGTGCTTGTCGTTGATTTTCACGCCCTGCAGCCGGTATACATCCTGCACTTCATCGGTAATGTAGCGTGCCAATGCCTCCACTCCCAGCAGGCGCAGAATATCGTGTGGATCAGCCGGGCCGTCAACAATGCTTTCCCCTTTGTTCACCACTTGACCATCGTGTGCTGTAACGTGCTTCTCTTTGGAAATCAGGTACTCATGAGAAATGCCATCGAGATCGGTAATCACCAGACGCTGCTTGCCCTTGGTATCCTTGCCGAACGACACGATGCCGGTGACTTCGGCAAGCACGCCCGCATCCTTGGGCGAACGAGCTTCGAACAGTTCCGCCACACGCGGCAGACCACCGGTAATATCGCGGGTTTTCGAACTCTCTTGCGGAATCCGTGCCAGCACTTCACCCACGCTGACTTGCTGTCCATCGCGCACAGTAATGATACAGCCGACCTGAAACGTGATGCTGACGGACAAGTTGCCTCCGGCGATCTTCACTTCATTGCCTTTCTCGTCCAGCAGTTTCACCAATGGGCGCAGGCCCTTGGCCTGGGTTACCCCACGGCGTTTCGGATCGATTACCACCAGGGTAGATAAGCCCGTCACCTCATCAATCTGCTTGGCTACCGTCACGCCTTCCTCGACATTCTCAAAGCGTACTTTGCCGGCGTACTCGGTAATGATGGGACGGGTATGCGGATCCCACGCTGCCAATACTTTTCCCGCTTTCACTACTTCGCCATCACGCACCAGCAATGTGGCCCCATAGGGTGTTCTATGGCGTTCGCGTTCGCGGCCGACATCATCTTGTATCACCACTTCACCGCTACGAGAAATCGCTATCAGCTCGTTGCGGGAATTGATCACGTGACGCATCGTGGGCGAATAGCGTACCGTGCCATTGGACTTGCTCTCCACCTGACTCGCCACAGCAGTTCTGGATGCGGCGCCGCCAATGTGGAATGTGCGCATGGTGAGCTGTGTACCCGGCTCACCAATGGATTGAGCGGCAATCACTCCGACGGCTTCGCCCACGTTTACCGGCGTGCCACGTCCCAGATCACGCCCGTAACACTTGGCGCACAGGCCATAACGAGTTTCGCAGGTAAGTGGGGTGCGCACTTTCACTTCATCTATGCCCAGTGACTCAATCGTATCGACTGCATCCTCGTCCAGCAGGGCTCCGGCCGGATAAACTACCGTCTGGTCTTCCGGATTGACCACATCGTTCGCCGCCACTCGCCCGAGTACGCGCTCACGCAACGCTTCGATCACTTCACCACCTTCGACCAGCGCCTTCAGCACTGCACCGTTACTGGTACCGCAATCGTCTTCAGTTACCACCAGATCCTGGGTCACATCCACCAAACGACGGGTAAGATAACCGGAGTTGGCGGTCTTCAATGCCGTATCTGCCAGTCCCTTCCGTGCGCCATGAGTGGAAATGAAGTACTGCAACACATTCAACCCCTCACGGAAATTAGCGGTAATGGGTGTCTCGATGATAGATCCATCGGGCTTGGCCATCAGCCCGCGCATACCTGCCAACTGACGGATCTGAGCAGCAGAGCCGCGCGCGCCCGAGTCGGCCATCATATAGATGGAATTAAATGATTCTTGCGTTAACGGTTTGCCTTTCTTGTCTTTCTTTGCCTCACCGGTTAACCGGTCATATACCGGTTCAACCCCGAGTTGATCCATCATGGCCTTGGCTACCTGATCACCAGCACGGCCCCAGATATCCACCACTTTATTATAGCGTTCACCTTGGGTCACCAAGCCGGAGGTGTACTGGGCTTCGATCTCCTGCACTTCCTTCTCGGCCGCGCCAATAATATCGCTCTTCTGTGGCGGCGTAAGCATGTCGTCCACACAAATCGAAATGCCAGCACGGGTAGCGTAGGTAAAGCCTGAATACATCAGTTTATCGGCGAAAATCACTGTCTCGCGCAAGCCACAACGACGGAAACTGGCATTGATAAGCTTGGATATTTCCTTCTTCTTGAGCGCCTTGTTAATCAGGGGGAAAGGCAGCCCAGCGGGCAGGATCACGGATAGCAGCGCACGTCCCACAGTGGTGTCATAGCGCGTGGTTATTTCGCGGCGCCCACCCTCGGCGTCCACCTCATATTCCTTGATGCGCACCAGAATTTTGGCATTCAGTTCTACTACCCGGCTCTCATAGGCACGCGACAGTTCACTGATGTTGGCGAACATCATGCCCTCACCAAGCGCATTGACCCTCTCACGGGTGGTGTAATACAAACCCAGCACGATATCCTGCGACGGCACGATAATCGGCTCACCATTAGCGGGTGACAGAATGTTATTGGTTGACATCATCAATGTGCGACATTCCATTTGTGCTTCCAGCGACAGCGGCACGTGTACTGCCATCTGGTCACCGTCAAAGTCGGCATTGAATGCGGCACATACCAGCGGATGCAGCTGTATCGCCTTGCCCTCGATCAGCACCGGCTCAAATGCCTGGATACCCAAACGATGCAACGTCGGTGCGCGGTTCAGCATCACCGGGTGCTCACGAATGACATCTTCCAGGATGTCCCACACGACAGGAGTTTCATTCTCCACTTCCCGCTTGGCTGCCTTGATGGTACTGGCGATGCCCATTATTTCCAGTTTATTGAAAATGAAAGGCTTGAACAGTTCCAGCGCCATTTTCTTCGGTAGACCGCACTGATGCAGCTTGAGTTGCGGACCGACCACAATCACCGAGCGCCCGGAATAGTCCACGCGCTTGCCCAGCAAATTCTGCCGGAAACGTCCGCCCTTGCCTTTGATCATGTCGGCGAGAGATTTCAGCGGGCGTTTGTTGGCACCTGTCATAGCTTTACCGCGACGGCCATTGTCCAGCAGCGAATCCACCGCTTCCTGCAGCATGCGTTTTTCGTTGCGCACGATGATTTCCGGTGCTTTCAACTCCAGCAAGCGCTTTAGCCGGTTGTTGCGGTTGATGACGCGACGATACAAATCATTCAGATCAGAAGTGGCGAAACGCCCGCCGTCCAGCGGCACCAGCGGACGTAATTCCGGCGGCAGCACCGGCAACACCGCCAGCACCATCCACTCCGGCTTGATGCCGGATTTGTTGAAGGCCTCCAGCACTTTCAAGCGCTTGGAGATTTTCTTCATCTTGGTTTCTGAACCGGTGGTTGCCATCTCGCGCCGCAAATTTTCGATTTCCGCACGGATGTTGATGTTGCTCAACAAATCGCGAATACCCTCTGCACCCATGCTGGCGCGGAAATCATCGCCATATTCTTCCATCTTGGCGCGATAGTCGTCATCTGTCAGCAATTGGCAGCGTGCCAGCGGCGTCATGCCGGGATCGGTCACCACAAAGGCTTCAAAATAAAGCACCCGCTCGATATCGCGCAGGGTCATATCCAGCACGATGCCCAGACGCGACGGCAACGATTTCAGGAACCAGATGTGTGCTACCGGGGAAGCCAATTCGATGTGCCCCATGCGCTCGCGCCGCACCTTGGACAGCGTCACTTCAACACCGCATTTCTCGCAGATCACCCCGCGGTGCTTCAAGCGCTTGTATTTCCCACATAGACACTCATAGTCCTTTACCGGACCAAAAATCTTGGCGCAGAACAACCCGTCCCGCTCCGGCTTGAAAGTACGGTAGTTGATGGTTTCAGGTTTCTTCACCTCGCCATAAGACCAGGAACGTATTTTCTCCGGGGAAGCGAGGCCGACCTTGATCGAATCGAACTCTTCCTTCTGGGTAACCTGTTTAAATAAATCGAGCAGTGCTTTCATTTGTCACTCCTGTTAATCAGGGATCGATATAAAATTTATCGGCGAAGATGCGCGGAAATAAAAAGCCTTCAGCTTTTTATACCGCTGCAGCAAAAATTGCTAATGCCGATCCAAATCGATGTCCAGCGCCAGCGAACGGATTTCCTTTACCAGTACATTGAATGATTCCGGCATGCCGGCATCAATCTTGTGTTCACCCTTGACGATGCTCTCATACACTTTGGTGCGTCCATTCACATCGTCGGATTTGACTGTCAACATTTCCTGCAAGGTATAGGCAGCACCGTAGGCTTCCAATGCCCAAACCTCCATCTCGCCGAAACGCTGGCCGCCAAACTGGGCCTTGCCACCTAGCGGCTGCTGGGTCACCAAGCTGTAGGGACCGGTAGAGCGCGCGTGCATCTTGTCGTCCACCAAATGATGCAGCTTCAGTACATGCATGTAGCCCACCGTGACAAGGCGATCGAAAGCTTCACCGGTTCTGCCGTCATAAAGCGCGATCTGGCCGGAGCGCGGCAGGCCGGCAAGCTCCAGCATGTCCTTGATTTCATGCTCGGTGGCACCATCGAACACCGGGGTTGCAAAAGGGACACCATCCTTGAGATTCTCCGCCAAATCCAGGATTTCTCCATCGGTGAGCGAAGCAATATCCTCCGGTTTGCCGCTGCTGTTGTAAATTTTATTAAGAAACTTCCTGATTTCCGCAGGCTTGTTGTGGGCCTGCAGCATGTCGCCAATCTTTCTGCCCAAACCTTTCGCTGCCCACCCCAGATGGGTTTCCAGTATCTGTCCCACGTTCATGCGTGAAGGCACACCCAGCGGATTCAGCACGACGTCCACTGGAGTACCGTCAGCCATGTAGGGCATATCTTCCACCGGCACGATTTTGGAAATTACGCCCTTGTTGCCGTGGCGCCCTGCCATTTTGTCGCCAGGCTGCAAGCGCCGCTTCACCGCCACGTAAACCTTAACCATTTTCTGCACACCTGGTGGCAGCTCATCCCCCTGGGTCAGTTTCTTTTTCTTCTCGTCAAAAGCGGCGTCAAATGCCTTGCGCTTCTGCGCCAGACCTTCCTTGATCTGTTCCAATTGCAGGCTCACCGCTTCGTTGGACAGGCGTATGTCGAACCAGTGGTGCGGGTCAATACTGTCCAGATATTCCTTGGTAATGCGCGCACCCTTGGCGAGTTTTTTCGGTCCGCCAGTTGCTGCCTTGCCCTTGAGCAGACGTTCGATCCGCTCAAACGCATCAGCCTCCACGATCCGCATCTGATCAGCCAGGTCTTTCTTGTAACGCTTCAGTTCGTCATCGATGATTTGCTGGGCACGCTTGTCACGCTCAATGCCCTCGCGGGTAAACACCTGCACATCGATCACTGTGCCGGAAATGCCTGAGGGTACACGCAGCGACGTATCCTTTACGTCGGAAGCCTTCTCTCCAAAAATCGCCCGCAACAGCTTCTCTTCCGGAGTCAACTGAGTCTCACCCTTGGGCGTAACTTTGCCCACCAGCACATCACCCGCTTCCACTTCGGCACCGATATGGACAATGCCGGATTCATCCAGACGCCCGAGTTGCACTTCCGACAGATTGGAAATATCACCGGTAATTTCTTCCGTTCCCAGTTTGGTGTCGCGACTCACCACCGACAACTCCTCGATATGAATCGAGGTGAAACGGTCTTCGGCAACGACACGCTCGGAAATGAGGATCGAGTCCTCGAAGTTGTAGCCGTTCCATGGCATGAATGCAACCAGCATATTCTGTCCCAATGCCAGCTCGCCCAGGTCGGTGGAAGCGCCATCTGCCACCACATCGCCACGCGCAATCACATCCCCTACTTTCACCAGCGGGCGCTGATTGATATTGGTGTTCTGGTTGGAACGGGTATATTTGATCAAGTTGTAAATATCCACACCCACTTCACCTGCACGTGTCTCAGTATCATGCACCCGCACCACGATCCGGCCTGCGTCCACATAGTCCACCACACCGCCGCGCACCGCTTGCACTGCAGTGCCGGAATCCACTGCGACTACACGCTCGATCCCGGTGCCCACCAATGATTTCTCGGCGCGCAGGCAAGGCACTGCCTGGCGCTGCATGTTGGAACCCATCAAGGCGCGGTTGGCATCATCATGTTCCAGGAATGGAATCAGTGAGGCTGCCACCGATACAATCTGCGCTGGTGCCACGTCCATATACTCAATCCGGTCCGGTGTCGCCAGGGCAAATTCATTTTTGTGCCGGCAGGAGACAATGTCACTGGAAAACTTGCCATGACGATCCAGTTCCGCATTCGCCTGGGCAATCACATACTGACCTTCCTCGATGGCTGACAGATAGTCAATTTCATCGGTGACCTTGCCACTCTTCACTTTGCGGTACGGCGTTTCCATGAAACCATATTCATTGGTGCGGGCGTACAGCGCCAGTGAATTGATCAGGCCGATGTTGGGGCCTTCCGGCGTTTCGATCGGACACACCCGGCCATAATGGGTGGGATGCACGTCGCGCACCTCAAACCCTGCGCGCTCGCGTGTCAGGCCACCCGGTCCCAATGCGGATACACGCCGTTTATGGGTGATCTCGGAAAGCGGATTGGTCTGATCCATAAACTGCGACAGTTGACTGGAGCCGAAGAATTCGCGTACCGCTGCCGATACCGGTTTGGCGTTGATCAGATCATGTGGCATCAGGTTATCCGACTCAGCCTGACTCAAACGCTCTTTCACTGCGCGCTCCACTCGTACCAGTCCGGAACGGAACTGATTTTCAGCCAATTCGCCAACGGAACGTACCCGGCGGTTGCCGAGATGATCGATGTCGTCGATCTCGCCACGGCCGTTGCGCAGCTCAACCAGTATCATGATGACCGCGATGATGTCCTCATTCGACAGGGTGTTAGCACCAGTCAATTCAGTCTTGCCCACGCGGCGATTGAATTTCATCCGTCCCACTACGGACAGGTCATAGCGTTCCGGCGCATAGAACAAGCCATTGAACAGCGACTTGACTGCATCTTCGGTAGGCGGTTCGCCGGGACGCATCATCCGGTAAATGGCTACTTGCGCAGCCATCTGGTCGGCAGTCTCGTCTATCCGCAAGGTCTGTGATATGTAAGCACCCTGATCAAGGTCGTTGGTATAAATAGTGTAAATCTTTTCTGTATTGGCTTCGTGCAACTTGGCGAGCAGCACCTCGGTGATTTCGTCGTTGGCCAGCGCCACGACTTCGCCTGTTTCCTTATCCACCACATTGTGACCCAATACCCGTCCCAGCAGAAAATCTTCCGGCACGGCAAGCCTTTCTATGCCTGCCTGTTGCAGTTCACGCACATGCTTGACGGTGATGCGCTTGTCTTTCTGCACGATTACCTTGCCGCTCTTGGTGGTAATGTCAAAACGCGCCATGTCACCACGCAACCGCTCCGGCACCAGTTCAAACTGGATGCCCTTTTTCGACAGATGGAAAACGTCGAAAGAAAAGAAACCTGCCAGAATCTGTTCCGGCGTATAGCCTATTGCTTTCAGCAGCGTGGTGACCGGCATTTTGCGGCGGCGATCAACACGAAAATAGAGGTAATCTTTGGGGTCGAACTCGAAATCGAGCCATGAGCCGCGATACGGAATAATTCTTGCGGAAAACAGCAACTTGCCGGACGAGTGTGTCTTGCCGCGGTCATGCTCGAAGAATACGCCGGGTGAGCGATGCAGTTGCGACACGATCACGCGTTCGGTACCGTTGATGACGAACGAGCCCGTGTTGGTCATGAGAGGAATCTCTCCCATGTAAACTTCCTGCTCCTTCACCTCCTTAATTGTCGGCTTGGAAGCTTCTTTGTCCATGAGCGTCAGCCGCACTTTGGCGCGCAGCGGAGAAGCATAAGTGAGTCCGCGCTGCTGGCATTCCTTGACATCGAACGGAGGAGTGCCGAGATCGTAGCTGACAAAATCGAGACGTGCATTCTTGGAATGGCTTTCGATCGGGAAGATCGAGGTAAATGCCGCCTGCAGCCCCTGATTGGCGCGCTGGCCAGGCTCAATTCGCGCTTGCAGGAAGGCTACATATGATTCGAGCTGGGTGGCGAGAAGAAAAGGGATCGGCAGCACGCTGGCGCGCTTGGCGAAACTTTTACGGATGCGTTTTTTCTCGGTAAACGAATAGCTCATGGAATCTCTCCGGGGGGTCAGAAAACAACAGGCAAAGTACAATTTCTGCCTGCTGTGTTATGCGTTCTGCGTCACAAATAATGCAAAAATCAACACACTAGAGAGGCCAAAGGCTGGCGGCACATTTCGTGCTGCCAGCCCGCCTCCTGCTACTACTTCTTTACTTGATCTCGCAAGCTGCGCCAGCTTCAGTCAGTTGCTTCTGAATGGCATCTGCGTCGGCTTTGGAAACGCCTTCCTTGACCGCTTTGGGTGCTCCATCGACCAGATCTTTGGCTTCTTTCAGGCCCAGGCCGGTAACTGCGCGCACGACCTTGATCACGTTAACTTTGCTATCACCAGCAGCGGTCAGTATTACGGAAAACTCAGTTTGCTCTTCCGCTGGGGCGGCAGCAGCACCGGCTACGGGAGCTGCTGCTACCACTGCTGCTGCAGCGGCTGAGACACCAAACTTTTCTTCCATCTCTTTGATCAGCTGGGAAAGTTCCAGCACGGTCATATTGGCGATTGCATCTAGAATTTCTGCTTTGGCTACTGCCATGATTTTCTCCTGATAAAATTAATTTCTGATTTGATTACAGTTTCGACTATCTCGAAACCGGATTAAGCGGCTTGTTTCTGATCGCGGACAGCTGCGAGACCACGCACAAATTTGGTTGGCACTTCGTTGAGTGTCCGCACAAAGTTGGTAATAGGTGCTTGCATCGTGCCCAGCAGTTTCGAAAGCAGTTCTTCGCGGCTCGGCATGGTGGCCAGGTTCGCAATATCTTTGCTCGACATCACGAAATTAGCCATTGCACCAGCCTTGATCACGAACTTCTCATTACCCTTGGCAAAGTCGTGCAACACTTTTGCCGCGGCTACTGGATCACTGCCGATACCATAGACAAGCGGTCCCACCATGTGCGAAGAAAGACCGGCAAACGGCGTATCTGCAACCGCACGCCGCGCCAGCGAATTCTTCAACACCCGGAAATATATCCCCGACTGACGTGCCTTCGCACGCAACTGGGTCATATGCCCGACTCCGAGACCGCGATACTCCGCAACGATAACAGCCTGAGCCTTCGCCAACTGCGCGCTGACCTCGCTGACTACCGCTTTTTTCTCTTCAAGATTTAGACTCAAGATACCTTCTCCATCAGTTGAATAGAGTATTGAGTTTTGGTGCCGGGCTCTGACAGAACCCGCTACCTGGTCTCAACACCACGAACCGGCGACCTTAAATCAGGAGATAAATTTGTTCCTGTTTCCGGGCACGCCATCTACGCTGGGCGCTAAAAAACCTGGGAATTCGGGAGCAGGCGACGGATGCCAATCACATCCATCCCACTCCCTTCCCATTCCGCGATTAAGTCTTCCAGCGACGGCGCAAACTCAGCAGAACCGGTGTTACAGTTCACTGCCTGCCATACATCCAGAAAACCCCAACGGTCTTTGACAACCTGCTGGATCGGCCTGTTAACCCTCTCCAGCAGCCCAAAGCCTTACAAATTCTCTACTGTGTCAAACTGGCCTGATCCACCCGAACGCCAATCCCCATCGTGCTGGAAACCGAAATCTTCCGCAGATAAACACCCTTGGAGGTGGCAGGTTTGGATTTGTTGAGCGCATCCACCAGCGCCAGCATGTTTTGTTTTAACGCATCCGCGCTAAACGATGCACGGCCGATAGTGCATTGAACAATACCGGCTTTGTCCGCACGATATTGCACCTGACCTGCCTTGGCGTTCCTGACCGCGCCCGCAACATCCGGCGTTACCGTGCCCACTTTCGGATTGGGCATCAGACCGCGCGGGCCAAGTATCTGTCCCAGTTGCCCAACGATACGCATGGCATCCGGACTGGCAATGGCTACGTCGAAATTGATATTGCCCGCTTTGATCTGTTCTGCCAGGTCTTCAAACCCGACAATGTCAGCGCCAGCAGCAAGCGCTTCCTTGGCTTTGTCACCCTGGGCAAATACCGCCACGCGCACGGTTTTGCCAGTACCCGCCGGTAGTACCACCGAACCACGCACCGTCTGGTCTGATTTTCTTGCATCTATGCCGAGATTGACGGCCACGTCAATTGATTCATCGAATTTTGCGGTGGCTGCTTCCTTCACAATCCCGAGTGCATCCGGCAGCGGATAGACCTTGCTCCGATCCACTTTCCCGGCAATCGCTTTGAAACGTTTGGATATATGTGCCATGTTTATACGCCCTCCACTTCTACGCCCATGCTGCGCGCACTGCCGGCAATAGTGCGAACTGCCGCATCCATATCCGCTGCAGTCAAGTCCGGCATCTTCACCTTGGCGATTTCTTCTGCCTGACTGCGGGTCAGCTTGCCCACCTTATCGGCGTGCGGCTTGGGACTCCCCTTGCTTATGCCCGCTGCTTTCTTGATCAGCACCGTTGCGGGCGTGGTCTTCATGATGAAAGTGAAACTCTTGTCAGCGTAGGCGGTAATCACCACTGGTACTGGCAATCCGACTTCCATTTTCTGGGTAGCGGCGTTGAATGCCTTGCAGAACTCCATGATATTGAGGCCGCGCTGGCCGAGCGCAGGACCGATGGGCGGACTGGGGTTAGCTTTGCCCGCCGGCACTTGCAACTTGATATAACCAATTATTTTCTTCGCCACACTAATTCTCCTGTTGGGTACAAACGAATGCTGCTGCACTCTCCCCGGTTAACAAATAATCCAAGTGCTGCTTTTGAAGCTAAATGGGATTTGCCCCCATTTTATATTTCAGGCCTTCTCGATCTGGCTGAAATCCAGCTCCACCGGAGTGGGACGGCCAAAAATGGAAACCGACACCCTGATTTTGCTTTTGTCATAATTGACATCTTCCACGTTGCCGTGAAAATCGGTGAAGGGACCTTCCTTGACCCGCACTGCCTCGCCTATTTCGAAAAGAATCTTGGGCTTCGGTTTCTCCACCCCTTCCTGAATCTGATGGAGGATGTTCTGCACTTCCTTTTCGCTGATCGGCGTCGGCTTCATGGCCGAACCACCGATAAAGCCGGTAACCTTGGCGGTGTTCTTGACCAGATGCCAAGTTTCGTCGGTCATCTCCATCTCTACCAACACGTAGCCAGGAAAAAATTTCCGCTCGCTGAGGTTCTTCTGGCCACCCTTCATTTCGACCACTTCTTCCACCGGCACCAATATCTGTCCAAACTTGTCCTCCATGCCTGCTCGTTTGATCCGTTCCTGCAACGCGCGCTGTACGCTTTTCTCAAAACCAGAGTAGGCGTGAACCACAAACCATTTCTTACCCATCAATCCCCCTGGCCCATCAGATATTTCATCGCCAGCATCAAACTGGCATCTACCAGCCATAAAAATATGGCCATCACCACGACAAAGGCAAATACAATAGCGGTGGTCTGAACCGTTTCCTTACGATTCGGCCATATTACCTTCTTGGTTTCCTCTGAGGACTCCCTGCTGTATGCATAAAACTGTTTACCTTGAGTGGTAAACCATATTGTCACGCCCGCCAGAACGAAACCCGCCAACACTGAAATCACACGAATCACCATAGCGCTGTCGCGCAGGTAATAAAACCCGGCGATACCCGCCGCCAGTAACAGAAAGGCAAATCCTAACTTGATCTTATCCACTCTACCCCACTCTGCCCTTGATGCGTAAATAAAGCCCTGCGGGAGCTTTTATGCAAACCACAGCTCCGGCCCGAAACGTTGCCGTAAATCTGTACATTTGTGACCCTATGAGACCTGCATTCATCGTGAATGCGCGGTAACACAGTTGATGGTTCCATGAGAATCCTTATCTTGGCAGGCCAGGAGGGCATCGAACCCCCAACCTTCGGTTTTGGAGACCGACGCTCTGCCAATTGAGCTACTGGCCTATTTTCTTCATGGACTGAGGGCTAATGCTGCTCGTAGCGCATGGAATCACTTGATTCCATGACTTTGATGCATAACTCCTACAGTTATTACTCAATAACTTTCGCTACCACGCCGGCACCAACGGTTCTGCCACCCTCGCGAATGGCAAAGCGCAGACCTTCTTCCATCGCAATCGGCGCAATCAGGTTCACCGTCACCGAGACGTTATCGCCCGGCATGACCATTTCCGTGCCCGCCGGCAATTCAACCGCACCGGTTACGTCGGTGGTACGGAAGTAGAACTGCGGACGGTAGCCCTGGAAGAACGGGGTATGACGCCCACCCTCTTCCTTGCTCAGAACGTAGATCTCGGCAGTGAATTTGGTGTGCGGGGTAATGGAACCTGGCTTGGCCAACACCTGGCCACGCTCGACTTCTTCACGTTTGGTGCCGCGTAACAGTACGCCGACGTTGTCGCCCGCCTGGCCCTGATCCAGCAATTTGCGGAACATCTCCACGCCGGTGCAAACCGTCTTGAGCGTGGGCTTCAGACCGACAATCTCGATTTCCTCGCCCACTTTGACGATGCCGCGTTCAATCCGGCCCGTCACCACGGTGCCGCGTCCGGAGATGGAGAAAACGTCTTCCACCGGCATCAGGAAGGTGCCGTCTATGGCGCGTACCGGATCGGGAATGTAGCTGTCCAGCGCATCTGCCAGTTT
>CAMAPK010000026.1 GCA_945860135.1 Nitrosovibrio sp. Nv4 | reverse complement strand
CCAAACTTGTACCACTTCGAGTCGTACCACAGCGACATGTCGTAACTACCGCCACCCGACCCTGCATGGCTTGATGTTCCTAATGTTGTTGCCATTGTCGTTACCTCCTATTCCGTTAATCGAAAAACTACTGCCCCTTCCACTTCTACTCTACCCCGGCGCAATACTCTCGCCGTACTTATAGTTATATTTATAGTTATGGATATGCTACGAATATACTCATACCCATTACAGCGGTAAGCCTAGCCGATAAAAGCGCTGCTCGTCAAGCAATTTGTCAGGCAATTCCTACACCGATATCTATGCTGTCTTTACCAACACGCATTCATCCGCAAGAGGATGTCTTCAAAATGTCCTTCGATATCAAGCTGAAGCCATTTTCTGCTGGATCAAAAAAGGTGATTTCCGGAAATCGATATCTTTGAAAGGCTTGACTTGGATTTATATGGCTTGTGGCACAAAAACCCGCTTGCTCCGCTTTAAGCTTGATCATGATCCTAAAACTTAGCTAATATTCCATCCAGTTGCTCCAGGCTAGCATAGTGGATCACTACATTGCCTGCACCCTTTTTCCCGGGCTTGATGATTACTTGTGCGCCAAGCTTCGCTGAAACGCTTTCCTGCAGACGCAGCAAGTCGCGATCACGTTTAACCGGCTGTTTTAATTCTGAATTCTCGATCCGATATACCAACTTTTCAGTCTCGCGGACCGAAAGTTGTTTATGTGCCACCTGATGAGCTATTTCAATTTGCTTGGCTGCAGATAATGTGAGCAAAGCGCGGCCATGCCCCATGTCGATCTTTCCCTGCATCATCAATTCCTGCACCGGTGCGGACAAATTGAGGAGCCGCAGCAGATTAGAAACGGCGCTACGAGAACTACCTAGCGCTTGGCTGGCCGCTTGGTGGGTCATACCGAATTCATTGATGAGCCGCTGAATGCCCTGCGCCTCTTCCAGCGGGTTTAGGTTCTCGCGCTGAATGTTTTCAATCAGCGACATGGCCAGCGCCGCCTCATCCGGCACATCGCGGATCAGCGCCGGAATCTCCTCAAGTCCCGCCATTTGCGCCGCTCGCCAGCGCCGCTCTCCAGCTATGATTTCATAACGCCCAGCGGAAACCAGTCGCACCAGCACTGGCTGCATCACCCCTCGCACTTTGATGGAATCGGCAAGCTCAGCTAGGGATTCCTTATCCATGTGGGTACGTGGCTGATATTTGCCTGGCTGTAATAGCGCAGTTTTAAGATTCTGCAACGACTCCCCTGATGCATTACTGTCGCTATTGCCTGACAGCAGCGCGTCTAGCCCTCTTCCCAGTCCCTTTAATTTCGCCATTTTTCCTCTATCTCCGTATCCTGTCAGCTCTGTGCCGCGCTGATAGGGTATTTTTCAAGTATTTCTCCCGCCAACGCTAAATAGGCCTGCGTACCTTTCGATAACTTGTCGTGATACAGCACTGGCATACCGAAGCTGGGAGCTTCGGCCAGTCGCACGTTTCGCGGGATCACGGTGCGATAGACTTTATCGCCAAAATGTTGCTGCAATTGTTGCGATACTTGTTGCGCCAGTATGCTGCGCGGGTCAAACATGGTGCGCAACAAGCCTTCGATTTCCAGTATCGGGTTAAAGTTGGCACGTACCTTCTTGATAGTGTTGACTAAATCGCTTAGCCCCTCCAGCGCGTAATATTCGCACTGCATCGGGATCATCACCGCATGTGCCGCGCAGAGGCCGTTGAGCGTAAGCAGGTTGAGTGCCGGCGGGCAATCAATGAGGATAAAATCGTATTCGCTTTCCACTTCTTGCAATGCCGCTTTCAGGCGTGCTTCGCGTTGCGGCAAGTCCACCATCTCCACTTCGGCGCCAGCCAGATCGCGATTGGCGGGAATTAGGTCATACTTGCCACTGGGGGAAATTGCACGTATATCCATAATACGTTGATTACCGAGCAATATATGGTAAATCGTGTGTTGCAGAGCATGCTTGTCCACACCGCTACCCATGGTCGCGTTGCCCTGCGGGTCCAGATCAACCAACAGCACGCGCCTCTTGGCAGCCATTAAACTTGCGGCCAGATTAACGCTGGTTGTGGTCTTTCCCACCCCCCCTTTTTGATTGGTTATTGCCAGAATTTTCGCCACTACGTTTGCCCCCGAACCGGCACAGCCGGATACCAAACAATCAAAACACAAAAGGACGCCGCCTCAACTACGCCCGTCTAAGCATGACCAGATGCCGCTCCGCTTCAAGACCGGGAACTGCAACAGACAATGTTTTTTCAACCACAAATTGCGGCGGTATTTGCGCCAACTCCTCGTGGGGATAAACCCCTTTCATCGCTACCAGCCTGCTGCTGTCCTCCGCTGCACATAGATGCCCTGCCAGTTGAATAAAGTCCGTCAGGTCAGAAAAAGCTCGTGAAATCACTGTATTAAACTTGGTCTCTGGATGGAAATTTTCTGCTCGTTCAGCCGCCACCTCGACGTTTTCCAGCTGCAATTCGATATGCGCCTGCCGCAAGAACACAGCCTTCTTGTGATTGCTCTCAAGCAACACTACCTGCCAATCCGGTTGCACCAAAGCCAGAGGAATTCCCGGTAAACCCGCGCCACTACCCACGTCAACGATGCGTGGCCCGGTAATATGCGGCAGAATAGCCAAGCTATCCAGCAGATGCCGGGTCAGCATTATTTCCGGTTCACGCACCGCTGTCAGATTATGCACCTGGTTCCATTTTCTGATTAGCGCTAGATATTGCAGCAAGCGGGCCTGGGTTGCCTGGGGAAACGTGAATCCCAGGGCCGCAGTCCCGTCAGCCAGTGATTCTGCCAGATTCATGCGCTTTTCTTTTTGTCCAAGCCGGAAAAACCGCGTTTGATATGCACCAACAACAACGAAACCGCAGCGGGCGTCATGCCGGATATGCGCGCTGCCTGCCCCACTGTTTCAGGTTTGTGCTGGTTCAGTTTTTGTTGTACCTCGCTGGAAAGCCCGCGGACAGACCGGTAATCCAGGTCTTGCGGTAGGCAGGTCTCTTCGTGGTGCAGGTGGCGCGCCACTTCAGCTTTCTGGCGCTCGATATAACCCTGATATTTCGCCTGAATTTCGACTTGTTCCGCAACCAGGGTATCGGCGACGATTTCGTCGCCCTGCGGCAGTGTCATCAGGCCCGCATAGGTCACCTCTGGACGGCGCAGCAGCTCATGCAGAGAGTATTCGCGCTCAAGGGGTTTGCCCAATACCCGCAGGATATCTGCTTCAAATAAAGCATTCGCATTCATTTTTGGGTTGAGCCAGACAGCTTTCAGCCTTTCCTGCTCGCGGACAATGGCTGTACGCTTGGTGTCGAACATGGCCCAGCGCGTATCATCCACCACTCCCAGTCTGCGTCCGACTTCTGTTAAACGCAGATCGGCGTTATCTTCACGCAACTGCAGGCGATATTCGGCACGACTGGTGAACATACGATAGGGCTCAGTAACGCCGCGGGTAATGAGATCATCCACCAGCACACCCAGATAAGCTTCATCACGTCGCGGACACCATGCATTGAGACCTTGTGTTTTGAGTCCCGCATTGATGCCGGCCAATAGTCCTTGTGCGGCAGCCTCTTCATAGCCGGTAGTACCGTTGATTTGTCCGGCAAAAAACAATCCCTCTATCTGCTTGGTTTCAAGAGAACTTTTGAGTCCGCGCGGATCAAAGTAATCGTATTCGATGGCGTAGCCGGGGCGTGTGATATGCGCATTTTCCAGCCCTTTGATCGAGCGCACCAGATTAACCTGCATGTCGAACGGCAGGCTGGTTGAGATTCCGTTCGGGTATACCTCATGCGTGTTGAGTCCTTCCGGTTCAAGAAAAATCTGGTGCGATTCCTTGGTGGAAAACCGTACCACCTTGTCCTCAATGGAAGGACAATAACGCGGTCCCGTGCCCTCGATTGTGCCAGCGAATAAAGGCGAGCGATCCAAACCGGCGCGAATGATATCGTGGGTCCTGGTGTTGGTGTGCGTAATCCAGCAGGATAATTGGCGCGGATGCTGGGCAACACTGCCCAGGAACGAAAATACCGGCGCAGGGTTGTCGCCCGCCTGTTCCAGCATTGCCGAATAATCTATGCTGCGCCCGTCTATACGCGGCGGCGTACCTGTTTTTAACCGCCCCACTGGCAGCCTCATCTCCCGCAAACGAAGTGCAAGGCTGATAGACGGCGGGTCACCGGCCCGCCCCGCCTGAAAATTACTCGCACCAATGTGTGCCAGACCACCAAGAAATGTACCAGCAGTAAGTATCACGGCACGCGCAGAAAACCTTACTCCCAACTGAGTGACGACTCCCGTGACCCGTTCGCCTTCAAGCATAAGATCGTCCACCGCTTGCTGGAACAGGCAAAGATTAGGCTGGTTTTCCAAGCGATGCCGGATCGCCTGGCGATAGAGTACCCGGTCAGCTTGTGCGCGCGTCGCGCGCACCGCCGGCCCCTTGCTGGAATTGAGTATCCGAAACTGAATGCCAGCCTCATCGGCGGCAGCGGCCATGGCGCCGCCCAACGCATCCACTTCCTTGACCAGGTGTCCCTTGCCGATACCGCCGATGGAGGGGTTGCACGACATTTGTCCCAGTGTTTCGATATTATGTGAAAGCAACAGCGTTTTTCGCCCCATGCGTGCGGCGGCAAGCGCCGCTTCGGTGCCGGCATGACCGCCACCCACCACAATCACATCGAAATTTTCAGAGAAAACCATCGGCATTAACGATTATTGAAAGTCTTGAAGGAAAACATTCTACGGCAAAATAAAGAATGGCGTAAGCACGCCGCCGCCATTAAGGGAAAACCAACATGCTTTCCTCGGGAAAGGGCAAGTGTTTCACGTGAAACATCCCTTGCGGAACGCTGCCCACCAACTTGGTAGGATCAATGCGGGCGATCAGCACAGCGAGTCCGAAATTACTTGCCGATGCAAAAATGGGAAAATATCTCGCCTAGCAAGGCATCGGCACTGAATTCGCCAGTAATGGTTGACAGCGCTAGTTGGGCAAGCCGCAACTCTTCCGCCAGCAACTCCCATTGACTCTCGTCGCTGGTTGCCTCGCCCGCTTTCTCCAAGCATCCCTTGGCTTCTGCCAGTGCCTGCAGATGGCGGTGGCGCGCCATGAACAGGCCCTCGCCCACCGGCGGCGGCTGCCAGCCAATGATTTCCTGCAACTTCTGTCGAAGCAATTCTATCCCCACGCCGGTTTTAGCGGAAAGATAAATCGCTGATCCGCCTTCCGCGGTTCTGATTCGCGGGGCTTCGTTCAGCAGATCTATTTTGTTAAATACCTGGATTACTGGCAAGCCCGCAGGAAAACTACTAAGTATCGCCCAATCTTCAGGCGCGGCACCTACGCAACCGTCTATTAACAACAGTGCCAGATCGGCTTTCTCGATGGCGGCGCGGGTGCGTGCAATGCCGATTTTTTCTACGGTGTCGTTCGTTTCCCGTAAACCGGCGGTATCTATCAGATGCAGCGGCACCCCTTCTAGATTGATCGCTTGACGAACCGCATCTCGGGTGGTGCCAGGGATCTCGGTGACGATGGCCACTTCCTCTCCGGCCAACCGATTCATCAGGCTGGACTTACCTACGTTGGGCCGTCCCACCAACACTACGCATAACCCCTCTCGCAACAGACTACCCCGTCGCGCGGATGTAAGCACACACTCCAGCTGTGTGCGAATGGTATTAAGCTTGCTATGCACGTCACCGTGCTGCAGGAAATTCGTTTCTTCTTCGGGAAAGTCTAGGGCTGCTTCAACCAACATGCGCAAGTCGGTAACTGCCTGCACCAGAGCATGAACAGCGGTAGAAAACTCCCCCTGCAATGAGCGCATGGCGCAGAGCGCGGCTTCGCTGGTACTGGCATCAATGACATCAGCCACACTTTCCGCTTGGGCCAGATCCAGCTTATTATTAAGAAACGCGCGCAGGGTAAATTCCCCCGGCTGCGCCAGCCGCGCGCCAGCAGTAAGACAGCGGGAGAGCAGCAGGTTCATTATCGCCTGGCCGCCATGACCCTGCAGCTCCAGCACATCTTCGCCGGTATACGAATGTGGCGCAGGAAAATAAAGGGCGATGCCCTGATCTATGATCAACCCATTTTCAGCGTGAAACTTACTTAAGCGGGCATAACGTTGTTCAGGAATATAACCCAGAATCTCTAGGGCTAAAGATTGCAGGTTTGGGCCAGAAATTCTTACCACACCGATGCCACCTCGTCCTGGTGGGGTAGCAATGGCGGCAATGATGTCGGTGTTTGACATTAGGATTAAATTGAAGCTGAAACCAGCGGTTCTGTCACGAATTAACGCGCATGACACGAAAACCGGGTTTAGCGGAGAGCACAGGCCGTGCTCCCCGCTTATTTCTTCTTATTTGTGGTGACAGCGGCGGTAGCGGCAGCACGTTCAATCATGCGTGTAATTTGCCATTGCTGTGCAATCGAAAGTATATTGTTCGTCAAGGAATACAACACTAAGCCTGCGGGGAAAAAGAAAAAGAAGATACTGAAAGCAAATGGCATTATTTGCATTACCTTAGCCTGGATCGGGTCTGTGGGAGCCGGGCTGAGCTTGGACTGGATATACATGGAAACCCCCATGATGATCGGCATCACGTAGTACGGGTCCGGTGATGACATATCCTCTATCCACAAGACAAACGGTGCGTATCGCAACTCCACGCTGGCAAGCAATACCCAAAAAAGCGAGATAAACACCGGGATCTGCACCAAGATGGGCAAGCAACCACCCAGGGGGTTGATTTTTTCCGCTTTATAAAATTCCATCATTGCCTGGTGCATGCGCTGCCGGTCGTTCCCGTGCTGTTCGCGCAATTTCTGCAGCTTGGGCGTGACAACCCGCATTTTTGCCATGGAACGATAGCCCGCTGCGGACAAGGGGAAAAACACCAGCTTGACTGACAACGTCAGAAGGATAATTGCTACCCCCCAGTTTCCAGTCAAAGAATGATATACGGAGAGCAACCAGAACAATGGCGCACCAATTACGGTCAGCCAGCCATAATCCACCGTAAGATCAAGTCCAGGAGCCAGCGCCGCGAGTTTGCTCTGTTCCTGTGGACCAACATAGAGCGGGACGTCAACAATAGCGGTCTGACCCGACTCAATCAGGCCTACCGGTACAATCACCCCAGCGGAGTACCTGTTCTCACTTTGCCGCTTTGCATAATATTCACGCGGGGTCTTGTCTTTCGGCAGCCAGGCGGTGACGAAATAATGCTCCAGCATCGCAATCCAGCCATTGTCAGCATTCTTGGGATAGCTTGCATTGTTTTTGTCCAGAGCCGAAAACTCGATTTTCTTAAACTTTTCCTGCTCGGTATACATCGCCGCACCCGTATAGGTAGGCACCATGAAGAGCGAACTGTCCGGCGGCGGGCTGTCATGTAAAATCTGGAAATAGGAGAATGGCTGGATTGCTGCAGCGCCTTGATTGACAACCTCAAAACCGATGTCAATGATGTAACTATCGCGATGGAAAGTATAAATCTTGGCTACCTGCACCCCATTGGATTCTGGCGCAAGAAGCCGCACTTTAATCTGGTCCTGATCGGCAGCCAACTCATAAGTGTTTGAAGCTGCCGTATAACGAGTTTTGTGACTTGGCAGCCCCTCGCCGATCATCCCAGATTGCGCCACATTGATGCGTTCTGGCTGATTTTGTAACAATGCGTACGGCTTATTCTTATCTCCTCTTTCCGGGTGAAACAGCAATTCTACGCGGCGCAGATCGCCGCCCGCCGTGTCGATTTCTGCTGTGATCATGTTGGTCTTGACCAGGATCTTCTCTCCTGATTCAAGCTTGCCGCCCATCTCCGCCTCGGGGGCAGTGCCATTTGCCGAACTGGCGCCCTTGCCGGGCTGCGCTGAAACAAGCCCCTCCCCCGGAACCGGCGTCTCATCTTGGGTGCGGGCAGATGGCCCGTTTGTGGATGGCTTGGTCGCAGGTGTGCCTGAAGAAGGAGGAAGCTGCTCTCTTTGCCACGCATCCCACAGGAATAGTAGCGACGTAGAGAAGATCATGAAAAGTATAAGTTTTTTTGTGTCCATCTTGCTTCGCAATTTTGGTTTTAACGATTACGACTACAAACCGCACCGTAAATATTTCACGCCCAGGGATCCCCTAGGGAACGGGATCGTGTCCACCTTGACACCAGGGATTACACCGCAGTATCCGCCACATGCTCAGCATCGTTCCCCGCACCAAGCCATGCTTGGTCAGCGCCTCACAAGCATAGTGCGAGCAAGTGGGGCTGAACCGACACGAGGGTCCAAGAAATGGACTCAGACAATATTGATAGAGCTTGATAAGGCCGATGATTATTCGCGACATCGCTGCAATTGAATCATAAGCATTTCCGCCTCTACCCTTACCAGGGAAGAGTCCTCGCGGGGAAAGTGGCGACGCAAACGCACCACCAAGTCCAGACCGGCCAACTGTTGCTGTTGGGTGCGAAACAGTTCGCGCAACAAGCGCTTAACCCGGTTGCGATTGACCGCAAGATGCTCAACTTTTCCCGCGACTATCAACCCCAATCGTGGATATGCAAGATTGTTGGGTTTGGCAAAAACCTGGAAAAATTCGCCGCTAGTGGAACATCTGAACCGGAGGACAGAAGAAAACTCTTCCGCGTTATGCAGCCGGCAACTTTTCGACAGAAAACGAATAATACAGATCCACAAGAATATTAAAATTGGGGGGCGGTTAAGCCTAAACCCCCAAGCGAGTACGGCCTTTGGCGCGACGGGCCCGAATAACGGCAGCCCCTCCGCGGGTTTTCATTCGAACCAAAAAGCCGTGGGTGCGCTTCCTCCGAGTGACGGATGGTTGATAAGTGCGCTTCATTTTTCCTCTAAGGGCTGGTAAATAAACGTCGCATTACACCGCCGGACACGGGCGATGTCAACTTTTATTTTTGGGGCCTGTGGATAAGAATGTTGAAAGGGTCTAGAATGTGTACCGCTTAGCGCTGCCGAATCTCTCGATTTTTCTGACATGCATTTAATAAAATAACCATGCCGGCCACAGATACATTTTGGCGCTCCTGTCTTGAGCACTTTGCAAAAGAACTGAGCATCCAACAATTCAACACCTGGATCAAGCCGTTGCGGCTGGATTTTTCAGATAGCGCCCCCGACAAGCTAATACTGGTTGCCCCCAATCGTTTTGTTCTGCAGTGGGTCAAGGAAAACTTTCTCTCCCGGATCGAACAAATGGCGGAAAGCCACTTTTCCAGAATTATACAATTCCAATTAACCCTGGCCGATCCGACTGGCGCAAAGACGGCCGACCTAACAGCAAAAAACGATACAACCCTTTTTGCGAGTTCCAGCGCAAAAAACTCCGTAGTCCAGCCCGCCCCCAAGGAAAAAAGCCTGAGCCGGCTGAATGCAAGCCGACTAAACCCTTCTTTTACTTTTGATAACTTTGTCACCGGAAAAGCCAACCAACTGGCACGCGCGGCGGCAATTCAGGTTGCAGAGTGTCCTGGGGTCGCATATAACCCGCTTTTTATATACGGCGGGGTTGGTTTGGGCAAAACCCATCTGATACAAGCCATCGGCAATCTGGTACTAAAGCACAATAACCAAGCCAAGATTCGGTACATTCACGCAGAGCAATATGTTTCCGACGTAGTGCGCGCTTACCAACATAAAGCTTTTGATGAGTTCAAACGCTACTATCATTCGCTTGATCTGCTTCTGGTGGACGATATCCAGTTTTTTGGCGGCAAGAATCGCACGCAGGAAGAGTTTTTTTATGCCTTTAATGCGCTAATCGAAGCACACAAACAGGTGATTATTACTTGTGACTCATATCCTAAGGAAATTTCCGGCATGGAGGAGCGGTTAATTTCCCGGTTTGGATGGGGCTTGACCGTTGCAGTTGAACCACCCGAACTGGAAATGCGCGTCGCCATTCTACTTAAAAAGGCGCTGCTGGAAAAAATAATGCTGGATGAAAATATCGCCTTTTTTATCGCCAAACATATTCGTTCTAACGTGCGCGAATTGGAGGGCGCGTTGAAACGGGTGCTGGCTTATTCCCGCTTTACGGGTCATTCACTGTCGCTGGATCTGGCAAGGGAGGCGCTCAAAGACTTGCTGGCGGTACAAAACCGGCAGATTTCGGTAGAAAATATTCAAAAAACCGTGGCAGATTACTATAAGATCAAGGTTGCTGAAATGTATTCCAAAAATCGTGCGCGCATCGTTGCCAGACCAAGACAAATGGCCATGGCCATAGCCAAGGAATTAACGCCCCTTAGTCTGCCCAATATTGGCGAAGCTTTTGGTGGAAGAGATCATACAACCGTACTGCACGGTTACCGAAAAATTGCCGAACTACGTGCTTCTGACCCAACAACTAACCGGGACTTTAATGCTTTGTTACATATTTTGCGGGGTTGATAACAATTGAATAGTTTTGGGATAACTCGCTTTTGAACCAGAAGCGGAGTTTCATCCACATATTGCCCACAAAAAATACGGCATCCATACAGATAAGAAAACATAAACAACTAATTGATTATAAATCATTATATAAATTCATACCGGACTACGCCTTCATCTATTAACGATTATCAAGGTTTAAATAAATGAAACTAATACAAACCGATAAGGATACTTTACTCAAACCATTGCAAGCGGTGACTGGGATAGTCGAACGTCGTCACACCTTGCCGATACTTTCAAATGTATTGATAGAAAGAAAAGATGAGTCGTTATCTTTCATGGCAACGGATCTGGAAATTCAAATAACTACTCTGACGCAAGACAGCGAAGTTATCAAACAAGGGTTTTCAGTTACAGTCGCAGCCAAAAAGTTACAAGACATTCTACGTGCGCTACCCGATAAAACGCAGATTACACTGGAGGCAGAAGAAAACCGTTTGCAGGTGAAAGCCGGAAAAAGCCGGTTTAATCTACAGACGCTGCCAGTAGAAGATTTTCCCAAGCTGCCGGAAAGCACCGAACCCCAAGCAAAAATAATCCTGCAACAAAAGGAATTGAAAAACCTTCTGTTTTTGGTGCAATATGCCATGGCACAACAAGACATCCGGTATTATCTGAACGGACTTTTGTTATTGCTGGAAGAAAGTTGTCTGAAGGTGGTCGCTACTGATGGTCATCGCTTGGGTTTTGCATTGATTGCGTTGCAAGCGCCACAAGAGAAAAGAGAAGTCATTCTTCCACGCAAGGCTGTATTGGAACTGGCCAAGCAATTAAACGACAGCGAAGAGCCGGTAACAGTAGAAATTCTACAAAACCAAATCCGTTTTACATTTTCAAATATTGTGCTGGTTTCCAAGGTTGTGGACGGGAAGTTTCCCGATTACAACCGCGTTATCCCGATCGGGTACCAAAAACATTTTGAAGTGAACCGCTTGTTATTTCTGCAGACACTACAGCGCGCCGCGATCCTGTCAAACGAAAAATTCCGCGGGGTACGCCTGATTTTAACGACAGGTAATCTGCGCATAGTCTGCAACAATAGCGAACAGGAAGAAGCACAGGAGGAACTGGAGGTTCAATATGACGGCGAAGCGCTGGACATCGGTTTCAATATCACTTACCTGCTGGATGTATTGACCAATTTAACCTGTGAAACAGTGCAGTGTTCGTTCGGCGACGCCAGCAGCAGCGCGCTGATCACCGTTCCCGGCAACGATAATTTCAAATATGTCGTAATGCCGATGCGCATATAAGCTTCAACTATAAAAACACTAGACTCTCCCGATAAATAAGCGAAGCTAAAGCAGCCAGGCAATGAGCGAAAAACTTTCCCCCAAAACAACAGATAACCCAGAAGCCTACGGCTCAGACAGCATCAAGATTCTTAAGGGACTGGACGCGGTCCGTAAACGTCCCGGGATGTACATTGGCGACACCAGTGACGGCACCGGGTTGCACCACATGGTGTTCGAAGTTGTGGATAATGCGATTGATGAAGCGCTGGCTGGCCACTGTGACGAAATCACCGTCATCATCCACCCGGATAATTCCGTATCGGTTCAGGATAATGGTCGCGGAATTCCCACCGGCATCAAGCACGACGACGAATTAAAGCGCTCTGCGGCCGAAATCGTCATGACGGAATTGCATGCGGGCGGAAAGTTTGACGACAACTCTTACAAGGTGTCGGGCGGCCTGCATGGTGTGGGTGTGTCGGTCGTCAACGCTTTGTCTGAGTGGTTGCGTCTTACCATACGCCGCGACGGGCAAACGCACCAAATGGAATTCCGCAAAGGGGTTCCAGTCGTGCCGCTAGCAATAACCGGCAAGACCGAGCGGCGCGGGACCGAGGTACATTTTCTTGCCAGCAAGGAAATATTTGGTGACATTGAGTATCACTATGACATTTTTGCAAAACGCTTGCGTGAGCTTTCGTTCCTCAACAACGGCGTAAAAATACATTTGGTTGATCAACGCAACGGCAAAGAGGAAACGTTTGCTTTTGTTGGCGGGGTAAAAAGTTTTGTCGAATACATCAATCGCACCAAATCGGTTCTGCACCCCGATATTTTTTACGCCACCGGAGAAAAAGATAACATTACGGTAGAAGTGTCGATGCAATGGAACGACAGCTATGTTGAACAGGTTTTATGTTTTACCAACAATATTCCACAAAAAGATGGTGGAACGCACCTCACTGGTTTGCGCGCCGCGATGACACGCACGCTGAATAGCTATATCGAAAAAAACGAGCTGGCAAAAAAAGCCAAAATCGAAACCGCCGGCGATGACATGCGCGAAGGATTATCCTGTGTTTTGTCGGTAAAGCTGTTTGAACCGAAATTTTCTTCGCAGACCAAGGAAAAGCTCGTGTCTTCCGAAGTTCGCCCAGCAGTGGAAGAAGTCGTAGCGCAAAAACTGTCGGAATTTTTGCTGGAACATCCGCTTGATGCCAAAACCATATGCGGTAAAATTATAGATGCGGCCAGAGCGCGGGAAGCTGCGCGCAAAGCACGCGAACTGACGCGGCGAAAAGGCGTGCTGGACGGCATGGGGTTGCCTGGAAAGCTCGCCGACTGTCAGGAAAAGGATCCCGCACAATGTGAACTGTATCTGGTCGAAGGCGATTCCGCCGGCGGCTCTGCCAAACAAGGGCGTGATCGCAAATTCCAGGCAATTATGCCGTTGAAAGGCAAAATCCTTAATGTGGAAAAAGCTCGTTTCGACAAACTGATTTCTTCACAGGAAATCATCTCTCTCATTACTGCGCTCGGGACCGGCATCGGCAAAGACGAATACAATCCTGACAAATTGCGCTATCACCGCATCATCATCATGACCGATGCGGACGTGGATGGCTCACATATCCGCACCCTGCTGCTCACTTTCTTTTATCGACAAATGCCAGAATTGATAGAGCGGGGTCACATCTACATTGCTCAACCACCGCTCTACAAGGTCAAACATGGCAAGCAAGAGCGCTATGTCAAGGATGATCACGAACTCAAGCAATACCTGCTGGGATTGGCATTGACCGACGCCGAATTGCATACGCATGCGGGTAAACCGCCGCTTACCGGCGAAACTTTGGCGAAAATTGCCAACGAATATTTGCTGGCCGAAGCGGTGATTGAGCGCATGAGTCGCTTGATTGACAGCGAAGCGATGCACGCCCTGTTTCGTCATCCCAACATAAGCTTGAATAGCGAAATCGAAGCTGCCAAAAGCGCGGCCAAGCTGGCGGCACATGTTGCCGGGGTTGAAATCACACCCGAATATGATGCCGCCACAGAAGAATTCAGGCTGAAAATAACCCGCATGCATCATGGCAACATCCGCACCAGTTACCTGGATCAGGATTTTCTGCGTAGCGGCGATTATGTCCAGATCAAGCAAACTGCCCAGGTGCTCGACGGATTACTGGGGCCGGGCGCGTATGTCAAACGCGGCGAACAAAAGCAGTCTGTCGGCGAATTTAAACAGGCGCTCGATTGGTTGTTGCAGGAAGTGAAAAAAAGCATCGGCATGCAGCGCTACAAGGGGCTGGGAGAAATGAATCCAACCCAGCTGTGGGAAACCACCATGGACCCCAAAAGCCGCCGCCTGCTGCGCGCCCAGATCGAAGACAGTATCGCCGCTGACGAAATCTTCACCACCTTGATGGGCGATGCGGTCGAGCCGCGCAGGGCATTCATCGAGAACAATGCGCTGGGAGTGCGCAATCTGGACGTGTAGACCAATTGCGCCGACCGGATCGTTTCGCCAACCTCTGCTGATGGTGGTAAAATTTCCCCACCCATTTCTAACATTCCCGAAGGATTGATACCGCCATGTTGTCCGCAAAACAAACCATAGAAAACACAGATCCGGATTTGTGGCAGGCAATCAAAGGAGAAATGCAGCGGCAGGAAGATCACATCGAACTGATCGCTTCGGAAAATTACGCCAGTCCGGCGGTAATGCAGGCGCAAGGATCAGTGTTAACCAACAAGTATGCAGAAGGTTATCCCGGTAAACGCTATTACGGCGGCTGTGAGTACGTGGATATCGTGGAGCAACTGGCAATAGACCGGGTGAGAACGCTGTTTAATGCCGAGTATGTCAATGTCCAGCCACATTCCGGTTCACAGGCCAATGCAGCGGTTTACCTGTCGGCGCTGAAGCCCGGCGATACGCTGCTGGGCATGTCGCTTGCGCACGGCGGGCATTTGACGCATGGCGCTTCAGTCAACTTCAGCGGCAAAATTTTCAACTCGGTATCTTACGGCCTCAATTCGGAAGAAGAGCTGGATTACGATGCAGTGGAGCGACTGGCACACGAACACAAACCGAAAATGATCGTTGCCGGGGCATCGGCCTATGCGCTGGTGATAGACTGGAAACGGTTTCGCAAGATTGCTGACAGCGTGGGCGCTTATCTGTTCGTGGATATGGCGCATTATGCGGGACTGGTGGCGGCAGGGTTTTATCCTAATCCTGTCGGTATCGCCGATTTTGTCACTAGCACCACGCACAAAACGCTACGTGGACCGCGCGGCGGCATCATCATGGCCAAGCCAGAACATGAGAAAGCACTCAACTCGGCTATTTTTCCGCAAACCCAAGGCGGACCACTGATGCACGTAATTGCTGCCAAGGCGGTAGCTTTCAAGGAGGCTGCCACCAAGGAATTCAAGGATTACCAGGAGCAGGTGATCGACAATGCGCGTGTGATGGCAAAAGTATTGCAGGAGCGAGGTCTGCGCATCGTTTCCGGGCGCACCGACTGCCATATGTTTCTGCTGGATCTTCGCGCCAAAAATCTTACCGGCAAGCAGGCCGAGGAATCATTGGGACTGGCACACATCACGGTCAACAAGAATGCGATACCCAATGATCCACAGAAACCATTTGTCACCAGCGGTATTCGCATCGGTTCGCCAGCGATAACAACGCGGGGCTTCAGAGAAATTGAAGCAGAGCAATTGGCAAATCTAATCGCCGACGTGTTGGATGCACCTACCGATGTTAACGTATTGTCACGCGTAGCACAGGAAGCAAAAGCACTGTGTGCGAGATTCCCGGTTTACGGCAGCTAATCAAATTATAGAACCAAAATTGGTTCTGCCGGTCACGCTCATGCGAGATGACAGATGTATCTCGCTTCATCCCTTGAATGCTGAATCATGAAATGTCCATTCTGCAATGCCGATGACACCAGCGTAGTCGATTCTCGCGTCAGCGAGGAAGGCAGCAGAGTGCGCCGCCGCCGCCGCTGTCTCACTTGCGACAAGCGCTTTACTACCTATGAAACCGTGGAATTACGTTTGCCGCAGGTGGTGAAGCAGGACGGCAATCGCTCCGAGTTCAATCGCAATAAATTGCTTACCGGTTTCATGCGCGCGCTGCATAAACGCCCGGTGCCTACTGAATATGTGGATGCGGCGATTGACCGCATCGTGCAAAAAATTCTAAGCCTGGGTGAGCGCGAGATTCCGTCGCGCAAAATTGGCGAAATGGTGATGCGGGAGCTCTATAAGCTCGACAAAGTGGCATACATCCGGTTCTCTTCGGTGTACAAAAGCTTCCAGGACGCGGATGATTTTCAGGATGCAATCATGGAAGTGCAAGGACCGCAGCGCAAGAAGCCGGAAAAAAAATCCTGAACAACGGAAGCGAACCCCTTTTCGATCTTCCCGTCTCTGGAAGGAACATGTTTCCCTAGAAGCATCCATATGTTTTCTTCATCTGATCACACCCACATGTCGCAAGCGCTGCAGCTTGCAGAGAAGGGGCTGTATGGCACCAGCCCCAACCCACGCGTGGGTTGTGTAATTGTGCGAGACAACAAGGTGGTTGGCAGCGGTTGGCATGAACGCGCAGGCCAGGCGCATGCCGAGATCAATGCCCTCAATGTGGCCGGAGCAGCGGCACGCGGCGCGACCGTTTATCTGACATTGGAACCCTGCAGCCACCATGGCCGCACCCCGCCATGTGCCGAAGCGTTAATCAAAGCCGGTGTCGCCAAGGTGGTAATGGCCATGCAGGACCCGAATCCCCTGGTGGCAGGCAGTGGTCGTGCCTTGCTGCAACAAGCCGGAATCGAAGTGCAAACCGGTTTGCTGGAAGCGGAAGCGAGCGTACTCAACATCGGCTTTATCACGCGCATGACGCACAAGCGCCCATGGGTGCGGATGAAAATAGCCGCGAGCCTCGACGGCAAGACCGCGCTCAACAATACTGCCAGTCACTGGATTACCGCTGAGCCGGCACGGCGTGACGGGCACCGGTGGCGTGCGCGCTCCTGCGCGGTGCTAACCGGTATTGGTACGGTGCTGGCAGATGACCCGCAGCTCACCGTGCGGCAAGTGGAGACATCCAGACAGCCGCTGCGGGTGATCGTGGATAGCCGCCTGGAGATCCCGCTGGATGCCAGGATACTGCGCGGCGAAGGTGAATTGATTTTTACCGCGACCGCCAGCGAGGGGAAAATTATGGCGCTAAGCGATGCCGGTGCGCATACCATCGTACTGTCAGATGAAAATGGTAAGGTAGATCTGGTCAGAATGATGCAGGCCCTCGCCGATCATGAGATCAACGAGGTGCTGGTAGAAGCCGGCGCCAGACTGAACGGTGCGCTCATCAGTGCGGGCTTGGTGGATGAACTGGTGATCTATCTCGCGCCATGTTTGCTTGGCGACGCAGCTCAAAGCATGTTGAATTTGCCGGAATTGACCGATCTTACGGGGAAGCGCGCGCTCAAGATTGAGGATTTGCGCATGTTGGGAGCAGATATCCGCATCGTTGCCCGGCTTGGGTAGTGGCTTGCGGAGCGCGCTCCGGGGAGGCCTTAAGCGGGGCTTCCTTAGCGCGGGTTTTTGGTGAGTTTGCGTTGCAGCGTGCGGCGGTGCATGTTAAGTATGCGCGCGGTTACGGAAATATTCCCCTTGTTCTCATTTAACACCCGCTGGATATATTCCCATTCAAGACGGCCGACCGACAGCGGGTGGGTGCTGATCGGCACCTCGGCATCGCCGACAGTGCGCTCGAATGCAGCCATGATCTCTTCGGCATCGACGGGTTTTGCCAGATAATGCGTCGCACCCAGCTTGATTGCTTCCACCGCAGTGGTGATGCTGGCGTAACCGGTCAGCATGACAATGCGCGTGCCGGAATCGAGCGCCTTCAGTTTCTCGACCAAAACCAGACCGGAGGCGCCCGGAAGCCGCAAGTCGATGGTCGCATACTCGGGCATGCAGGTCTCGGCAAGCGCCAGCGCCTGCTCGACCGTATGCGCACAATGTACGTCAAACCCGCGCTTGGTCATGGCTTTTGCGAGCACCTCACAAAAAGTCACGTCATCGTCAACAATCAGTAAACTCGGCCGATCATCATCGGTTTCGGTCATGGGCAACGTGGTCATAGCGATGGTTTTATCAGAGGTAATCTAACCTGAGTGCGAGCACCGCCCCCTTCGCGATTGGTCAGGCTGACGCTGCCGCCAAATCGTTCTATATTAGCATTGGCAAGAAACAGACCGATGCCAAATCCCTGCCCTGGTTTGCTGGTAAAGAAAGCCTGTCCAGCCCGCTGCACTGCTTCTTCGCTGAGTCCCTTGCCGTAATCGAGGATCTCGAGCAGCAGTTCCTGCTGATCCCAGCGGCTCTCAATCTCGACACGGTCGAGCGACGCATCAGCCGCATTGTTCAGCAGATTCAAAATGGACTGGCTCAGCAAATGAGCGCCGAGAATTTGCGGGGCAGGCTGTACCCCGCTGCTGCGGTAAGAAAATTTAACCATGGGCCGCATCAGTTGCCATTTATCCAAAACCTGTTGTAAAAAAAGATCTACAGCCTGACCGCTGCTATCTTCCGACCGCGTTTGACCAACATCTGCTAACAATTGAGTCAGGGTTCGCTTGCACTGGATGATCTGATTTCGAAGTATTTTTATATCGTGCTGGAACTCAGCGTTTTCAAGTTGATCCTTTTGTAATTCACCAATAACGATCGCCATCGTAGCGAGTGGTGTGCCGAGCTCATGGGCGGCACCAGCTGCGAGGGTTCCAAGTGCAATGATTTGCTCGTTGCGAAGGGCTTGCTCACGTGCCAGAGCCAGGTCCTTGTCACGCTCACGGATCGATATCCCCATCTTCACTACGAACCAGGCAATTAAAACGGTGCTTAAAACAAATGCAAACCACATCCCCGAAACATGCAGATTAAATTCATTGGTGTGTTCGCTATGATCATGCGGTAGCGGCACATAATAAAACAAAAGTAACGTATAAAGACCGATCGTAATAGCCGCCATAATCCAGGTATAGGCCCATGGCAAGATCGCGGCTGCAATCGTCAGTGGTAACAGGTAGAGCGAGATAAATGGATTGGTTGAGCCGCCACTAAAATACAACAAGGCACTAAGCGCGAGGACATCAGTCAATAATTGAGCAAAAAATTCTATACTTGATACTGGCCAATTACGGTGCAGACGAACCCATGTTGCGAGATTGACTAGGGAGAGAAAGAACACAACAGACAGCATTTCCGACCAGGGCAACTGCATTTCAAGAACCCAATGAGCCAATGCAAAGGTCAGGCATTGGGCCGCAAGAGCGATATTCCTTAGAAGAAATAGTCGCTGCAGATTCTTGCCGAGCGGGGATAGTCCGAGATTACCGAGCATCAAAATCTATCATGTAGAAGAGCCTAATATCTGCATTTAAACCATACAATACCTGATATTTCAAATTACAACCATGTGGCGAATTGCCTCACATGGTGTCGCTAGGGTAAGCATGAGTCGTTATGAATTCTAACTGGGATTCAAAACTTTGCATGTTAACTTCGTGAAGTCGCTACAATGGCGGCAAGCGAAACCCGCAGTCTAGCTCGTCTTGATTAGTAGTTTATATCAGGAATAAAACTTAAAATCAGCTCCTATTTGGTGCCGTAGTGATCGAAATTTGCAGCAACTGTATTGTTAAATACGGCTAGAGATGGCGGCATCTTAAAAACAATTAGGATCTAATGTTTACAGGAATTGTTGAAGCTGTGGGCGAGATAAAACAAGTCATGCCCCTAAACGACGCCAAGTTGGGGGGGGGCGCGGCAGGGGGCATACGGCTGACCGTAGAGTCGGGGAGGATGGACTTATCGGACGTTAAGATTGGGGACAGCATTGCGGTGAATGGTGTATGTGTCACCGTGACTACGCTGACGAAAGGAAGGTTTACAGTAGACCTGTCTCGCGAGACGTTGAGATGTACCTATGGACTAGACCGTCTGGCGAGTGTCAATCTAGAAAAGGCCCTACGGCTGTCGGACAGGCTGGGTGGGCATCTAGTAAGCGGCCATGTGGATGGTATCGGAGTTGTGACAAAGATTGAGCGGGCGGGGGAGAGCTGCCTGATAGTGATTAGGGCGCCGGAGTCATTATTAAAATATATAGCTAAAAAGGGTTCAGTTACGATGAACGGGGTGAGTCTAACAGTGAACTGGGTAAGTGCCGGGGAGTTTGGAGTGAACCTTATTCCCCATACACAGTCGGTGACGACGTTATGCGACCTTGAAGACGGTTCCAAGGTGAATCTGGAGATTGATATGCTGGCCAGATATGTAGAACAGATAATGAGCAGCAGACTAACTACGGATGCGGGTTGACATGATAATCAGCCCCATCCTAGATATTGTTGCGGACATTAAGGCCGGCAGAATGGTCATTCTGGTCGATGAAGAGGACCGAGAGAATGAGGGTGATCTCGTCATGGCGGCAGAGTTTATTACGGCCGAAGCAATCAACTTCATGGCCACACATGGCCGAGGATTGATCTGCTTAACATTGACTGAAGGTCATTGTCGTCAGCTTAACCTGCCGCTGATGGTGACCACCAACCGATCCCCAATGGGGACAAACTTTACGCTCTCGATAGAGGCCGCAAGTGGGGTGACGACCGGAATTTCGGCGGGGGACCGGGCTCGTACAGTGCGGGAGGCGACAAGGATTGATGCTAAACCAGAGGACATCATTCAGCCCGGACACATCTTTCCGCTGATGGCGCAAAATGGAGGAGTCTTGGCAAGGGCAGGCCATACAGAGGCGGGCTGCGATCTGGCAGGCCTGGCAGGCCTCACACCCGCGACCGTGATCTGTGAAATTCTGAAGGAAGATGGCAATATGGCGCGCCTGCCAGACTTAATCCAGTTTGCCGAAAAGCATCAGCTCAAGATAGGAACGATCGCCGATCTAATTCAGCACCGCAGTCGTACCGAGAGCTTGGTGAATCGCATGTCAGAACGTACTATTCAGACGACTCATGGAGAGTTCCGTCTATTCGCATACCTCGATAAGACGATCAATGCAACCCACCTAGTTCTGGTCAAGGGGCAAATCAATCCAGAGATAGAAACGCTGGTCCGGGTACATGAACCGCTTTCCGTGATTGATCTGTTGGATATAAGTGATGACACTCACTCTTGGAGTATCGACGAGGCCATGAGTGTCATTGCCGATGAAGGTTGCGGCGTGATAGTGCTGCTTTATAAACGGGAAAATCCGGAAGACTTGCTAGAACGGGCATCACGAACAGAGTCTAGTCCGCCAGTGATTGTTAGGACAGATTTGCGAGGTTATGGGATCGGAGCTCAGATACTGAAAGACCTCAATGTGGGAAGGATGAGGCTGCTCGCTGTTCCTCGGAAAATGCCAAGCATGACGGGTTTTGGACTTGAAGTGGCGGGATACTTGACACCTAAAAACAAGAAATCTAAATAGTCAGCCAATTCCAGCTCAAGTCGACTAAACATTTTTAAAGTTAATTTTATTGGGAGCACCTATGGCGCGGTACGACAACATCCTTGAGCTTGAGCCCGAGTTGGGCGGAAGCGGGTTACGGATCGGCATCGTCATGAGCCGTTTTAATCTTGATGTGAGCGAGGGTCTGCTGGGAGCTTGTACAGCGGAACTGACCAAATGCGGAGTTGAGGAGTCGGCCATGCTGTTGGTAACAGTTCCGGGCGCACTGGAAATTCCTCTGACGCTGCAAAAGATGGCGCTGACTGATCAGTTTGATGCACTGATAGCGCTGGGTGCGGTCATACGTGGGGATACCTATCACTTTGAAGTGGTAGCGAATGAGTCGGCCAGTGGGTTGGCAGCGGTTCAGCTGGATACTGGTATCCCTGTCGCGAACGGCATACTTACGACTCAAAATGAGGATGATGCACTGTCGCGAATGAGGACAAAAGGTATTGAGACCGCACAGGCCGCCATTGAAATGGCGAACCTTCTTAGGCAGCTCGACGAAATAAGTCAATGACACAGAACAATCCAGCAACTAAGGCTAACAAAAAACCAGGACGATCAACTCGCCGATGTTCGCGTAAGCTGGCGATGCAGGGCTTCTACCAATGGCGAGTTGCGGGTGGGGCTGTTGAAGTAATCGAGGCTCAACTGCGAGATGGAGAGGAGTTTGCCAAGACCGACCAAGATTTTTTTTCAGATTTATTGCGTGGTGGTCTGGCTAAATCTGCAGAATTGGAACAACAGATCCAGACATGTCTCGACCGCCCCCTTAAAGAACTTAGCCCAGTAGAGTTTGCTATTTTACTGTTAGGGGCCTATGAGCTTTCAGATCACCCGGAGACGCCATACCGAGTAGTAATCAATGAGGCAGTGGAACTGGCCAAGACTTATGGCGGCAGCGATGGGCATAAGTACGTGAATGGGGTGCTGGATAAGTTGGCGGCCAGGATGCGGTCTTCCGAGGTAAACACACCTAACTGACATCTGGGGTTGCAAAGAAGTGCTCTCCGAATTTGATATCATTCAGCGCTACTTTACACGCACTCCCCCTGGTGCTGTACTCGGTGTGGGGGACGATGCGGCCTTAGTCAAGCCATCTGCAGAGATGGAGCTGGTAATTTCCACCGACATGCTGGTATCCGGCCAGCACTTTGAAGCCGACGCCGATCCCCGGTTGTTGGGATATAAATCTCTTGCTGTGAACCTGTCCGATATGGCTGCGATGGGAGCTGCCCCGCGGTGGGCGACGCTGGCGCTGGCGCTTCCTGAGCCCCTAGTGAATGCTGGTGACGGCTGGCTTAAAATGTTTGCAGAAGGGTTTTTTGGATTGGCGGGCGAGCATCGGGTGGACCTTATCGGGGGAGATACCACTCGGGGGCCACTAAACATCTGTGTGACAATCATTGGTGAGGCTGCAATAGGGAAGGCCTTGAGGCGAAGCGGGGCCAAGGTAGGAGATGATATCTGGATATCTGGCCAGTTAGGAGATGCGGCGCTAGTGATTGCTCACACCCGCCGACAGATTGAGCTCGACCAAGAAGAGGTTCTGCACTGTTTGCCAGCATTGAATATGCCCGTAGCCCGGGTTGACCTAGGAAAACGGTTGGTCGGTCTTGCACATAGTGCAATTGATATTTCTGATGGCCTGATGGCAGACCTAGGTCATATTCTGGAGCGGTCCAAGGTTTCAGCCACTATTGAGATGAGCGCAATTAAGTGCTCGGCGGTGATGAAGAGGCATCTTCCCCACCCATCGGCGATTAATTGTTTAATGGCAGGCGGGGATGATTATGAACTCTGTTTTACTGTACCTAGCGCAAGGCGCGGAGACGTCGAGTCTCTCTCAGGTGAAGTTGGGATTCCGTTAACTCGTATCGGTTGTATTAATGAGGGAGAGGGATTGTTAGTGCTGGACGAGTCCGGTAAGTTGGTTGAGATGGCAGTAAGGGGCTATGACCACTTCCGGACCTGACAACCAACCCAGTTCCGGAAGCGAATCTATTTCGATTGCCGCACCTGTGAATCGGCTCCCTAACTGGGAGTTTGTGACGAGGCGACCAGCACACTTCATCGCATTCGGAGGCGGAGCAGGCTTGAGTCGAGTTGCACCCGGGACCATGGGAACAATAGCCGCTATTCCACTGTTCGGGTTGATGAGCCAGTATCTTGGACCGATTAACTTTCTGCTATGTATTGGACTCTTTTTCCTCATAGGCATTTGGGCCTGTAGTGTCACCGGGAAAGCGCTTGGTAGCCATGACCATGGAGGTATGGTTTGGGATGAGATTGTTGCATTTTTGTTGGTATTGCTATTCACCCCAAACAATCTTATATGGCAGGTCTTTGCATTCTTATTGTTCCGACTGTTTGATATCTTCAAGCCACAACCGATTCGTTATTATGATAGGAAGTTGAGAGGTGGTTTCGGGGTAATGTTCGATGATCTGCTGGCCGCTGCCTTTACCCTTCTATGCTTGGCGGCTTGGAAGGCATTTTCACCATTTTAAACGAACCATCCGATGAGGAACCATGATCAACACCGATGACCACGCACTAATAATGCTTGCTGGCCATGTTGGTAGCGACTTGATCCAGCGGGGACTGATGCTCACCAGTGCAGAGTCCTGTACCGGTGGATGGCTGGGTCAGGTGATCACCGCAAAATCGGGCAGTTCGGCTTGGTATGAACGAGGATTCATCACTTACAGTATCGCGTCTAAGCAGGAGATGTTGGGGGTGAGCACTACAACTCTGGAACAGTACGGAACAGTATCAGAACAGACCGTGAAGGAAATGGTGGCTGGTGCGCTGACGCACAGCTGTGCTCAGGTGTCGGTAGCAATTAGCGGGGTTGCCGGACCTAACGGCGGTACTGAGGGAAAACCTGTTGGCATGGTCTGTTTTGCTTGGAAAATGAAAGACGGCCTAGCCCGTAGTTCAACTTATCATTTTGATGGCGATCGTGAGTCTGTAAGAAGGCAAGCGGTGTCCGTCGCCCTTCAGGGGGTGATAGATCTAGTGCACGATGCCCCGCATATCATCACATGAACATTCTGGGGGCACTTTACGATCGACTGGTTTGTTGAAAATGATAGGTTATTTTGCGGCGAATCAGTCCCGACCTCGCCTTCCCGAGCATAGTCGCATGTGCGATAATTCGAGAGACTCTTAAAAGGAAAAGGACATGGACGAGAACAGAAGTAAGGCATTAGCGGCAGCACTCTCTCAGATCGAGAAGCAGTTTGGCAAGGGCTCGATTATGCGACTCGGCGCAAGCGATGTGGCCAAGGATATCGAGGTGGTCTCCACCGGTTCGTTGGGTCTCGATATCGCACTCGGTGTGGGCGGACTACCGAGAGGCAGGGTGATAGAAATCTATGGCCCCGAGTCATCGGGAAAGACCACTCTCACACTGCAAGTAATTGCCGAGATGCAGAAGGTGGGTGGTACAGCGGCATTCATAGATGCTGAACATGCACTGGACCCACAATATGCACAAAAGATTGGGGTTAATGTAGAGGAGTTGCTGATCTCTCAGCCCGATAATGGAGAGCAGGCTCTCGAAATAGCAGACATGCTAGTACGCTCTGGTTCGGTGGATGTCGTCGTAATAGATTCAGTGGCGGCATTGACGCCGAGAGCGGAAATTGAGGGCGAAATGGGCGAGCCGCAAATGGGTTTGCAGGCGAGATTAATGTCTCAAGCGTTACGTAAACTCACGGCCAATATCAAGCGCAGCAACACGATGGTGATTTTCATTAATCAGATACGGATGAAGATCGGGGTCATGTTTGGTAATCCTGAGACTACTACCGGTGGCAATGCGCTTAAATTTTACGCGTCGGTACGTCTTGATATACGCCGCACCGGTGCCATCAAGAAGGGCGACGAGGTGATTGGCAGCGAGACCCGGGTCAAGGTAGTCAAGAACAAGGTGGCGCCTCCATTTAAGCAAGCAGAATTCGATATTCTCTATGGGATCGGAATATCTCGCGAGGGTGAAATTGTTGAGTTGGGGGTGGCGCATAAACTTGTCGATAAGTCGGGTGCATGGTATGCCTACAATGGTGAAAAGATCGGTCAGGGCAAGGATAACGCGCGCGAATATCTGAAAGAGCATCCAGAGATAGCAAAAGAGATCGAGGCCAAAATTCGTGCTGCAGTGGGCGTTGTTGGTCAAGCTGAGGCCGTTGATTCGGAATAAATGTTGTGAGTAGGGCCAACCTAAAAGACCGAGCGCTGGGTTACCTAGCTCGCCGGGAACACTCCCGACTGGAGTTAGAAAGAAAGCTCTTGCCGCATGCCCAGGGTCCTTCAGAGATTTCTGCTTTGTTAGATACAATGGAGCAGCAGGGTCTCTTGTCAGAAAGTCGGGTGATCGAACAGGTGGTGCGAGTCCGTAGGAAGAGATTTGGTATTCAGCGCATTGTGTATGAGTTGCGCGAAAAAGGGATTGACGAGCACTTGATCTCGGCCGCGGTGCCTGATCTCAAGAAGACCGAACTGGAAGCCGCACAAGAAGTGTGGCGAAAAAGATTTGCCAGACAGCCGGCGGATGCCCAAGATCATGGAAAGCAGATGCGTTTTTTACGGGGTCGCGGCTTTGCGACTGAGGTGATACATCAGGTGCTGCTGCCGAGCGATGAGTAGATAGGGCATCCTTGAGTAAAGTGAAGCCGATATGAAAAGCAGCGAAATAAGACAGAAGTTTCTCGAGTTCTTCGAGTCTCATGGCCACACGATCGTGGCATCAAGTCCGCTCGTTCCCGGGAATGACCCTACCCTCCTTTTCACCAATGCAGGAATGGTGCAATTTAAGGACGTATTTCTTGGACAGGACAAGCGCCCTTATGTTCGCGCAGTGAGTTCGCAGCGCTGTGTGCGTGCGGGCGGCAAACATAATGACTTGGAAAATGTTGGTTATACAGCCCGGCATCATACATTTTTCGAGATGCTGGGTAACTTTAGCTTCGGAGATTACTTCAAACGAAATGCGATTCAGTTCGCGTGGGAATTCCTCACTGTTACATTGCAGATTCCGCAGGAAAAATTATGGGTGACGGTTTATGCTGAGGACGATGAAGCGGCTGACATCTGGCTTAATGAAGTCGGGATTGAGCCCGGGCGTCTGACCCGCATTGCCACTAACGACAATTTCTGGCAGATGGGGGAGACCGGTCCCTGTGGGCCCTGCTCAGAAATTTTTTATGACCATGGCGCGGAAGTTACAGGGGGCCCGCCGGGGACAGCAGAGGCTGAGGGAGATCGGTATATTGAGATCTGGAATTTGGTGTTTATGCAATATAACCGAGACAGCGCGGGCACGCTTCACCCCCTGCCCAAGCCATCAGTAGATACCGGGATGGGACTAGAGCGCATATCTGCGGTGATGCAGAAGGTGCACAGTAATTACGAGATCGACTTATTCCAGAGTCTGGTTAAAGCGGCGGCAAGGGTTACCAGTACGACCGACTTAAACAGCAATTCACTTAAGGTCATTGCCGACCACATCAGGGCTTGCTCATTCCTCATCACCGATGGCGTAATTCCGGGTAATGAAGGGCGCGGATATGTATTGAGGCGCATCATTCGGCGCGCTATCCGTCATGGGTATCAGCTAAATCAGAAGCAGCCATTTTTTTATTTGTTGGTGGAGGATCTGGCAAAGGTGATGGGGGAGGCCTACCCGGAGCTAATTACAGCACAAGAGCGGGTAGTTGCGACGCTAAAACAGGAAGAGGAGCGCTTCGCGGAGACCTTGGAGAATGGGATGCAGTTGTTGGAGGCTGCGTTACTGCATCAGAACCGAGTGCTGGATGGCGAGACTGTTTTCCGTCTGTATGACACATTTGGCTTTCCGGTCGATCTGACAGCCGATATCGCGCGAGAGCGCGGAATTGCGGTAGACCATGCTGGATTTGAGCGGGCTATGGACTCTCAGCGTGAGAGGGCACGAGCGGCGAGTAAGTTCAGTATCCAGGACGGGATGGATTACAGCGGTGGCTCGACTCAATTCCATGGGTATGAGAGCTTGCAGCATGAGGGACAGGTGATTGCCATCTATAAGGAAGGAAATCGGGTCGACTTTATTGAGGCTGGCGATGAAGCGGTGGTGGTGCTCGATCAGACATCCTTTTATGCCGAGTCCGGTGGGCAGGTGGGAGACTGCGGAGAACTGCTCACTGCAAATGGTACATTCAATGTGGTAGATACGTTAAAAATTCAGGCTAAAGTGTTTGGTCACAAGGGCTTGATACGTAGCGGAAGACTGGTCACCGGGGATAAGGTACTGGCGGAAGTTGATCCTGTAGCGCGGGCACGCGTCCAGCGCAATCACTCTGTCACGCATCTGATGCACAAGTCATTGCGAGAAGTACTGGGTGTTCACGTTCAGCAAAAAGGTTCGTTGGTCGATGCTGATAAGACCCGCTTTGACTTCGTGCACAATCAGCCAATGACGGAAACAGAAATTCGCAGAGTGGAAGTCTTGGTGAATAATGAAATTCTTACTAATACGGAAACCGCAGCAAACGTGATGACGATCGCAGATGCACAAAAAACGGGCGCAATGATGCTTTTTGGTGAAAAATACGGTGAGGAGGTGCGGGTCTTAGATATTGGTACCTCGCGCGAGTTGTGTGGAGGCACTCATGTTAAGCGTACCGGCGATATTGGCTTTTTCAAGATTATTGCAGAGAGCGGTGTCGCTGCAGGGGTAAGGAGAGTGGAGGCAGTAACAGGCGAGGGAGCCTTGGCCCATACTCAACAACAGGAATCACAATTGAAGAGAGTAGCAGATGCGGTGAAGGTGCAACCTCAGGAGGCTGCTGCGCGCATTGTGCAGATCCAGGACAGCGTGCGGCATCTGGAAAAAGAATTGGCCCAGATGAAGTCGAAACTTGCCAACTCTCAGAGCGGGGATCTCACCTCTCAGGTCAAGACAGTGAAAGGCATACAGGTACTGGCGGCTAGCTTGGAAGGAGTGGACGCGCGAGCCTTGCGTGAAACCTTAGATAATCTTAAGGATAAACTCAATTCGGTGGTCATTGTACTGGGAGCGGTGGTGGATGGCAGGGTTACGCTGATCGCCGGTGTGACGCCAGACCTCACTGCGAGAGTTAAAGCGGGTGAACTGGTGAACATGGTCGCGCAACAGGTCGGCGGAAAGGGTGGTGGACGGGCCGACATGGCGCAAGCGGGAGGTACCCAGCCAGAGAATCTTCCCTCAGCATTAGAGAGTGTGCTGGGTTGGGTGGAGCGGCAGCTGTAATAATTTCAACTTTTTAAATCCACTAGACATGACAAGTAGACACTCCCGCCTTCTTATTCTCGGTTCCGGCCCGGCCGGGTACACTGCTGCGGTATACGCTGCACGCGCCAATCTGAAGCCTGTAGTTATCACAGGCCTGGCTCAGGGGGGACAGCTCATGACCACCACTGATGTCGATAACTGGCCAGCTGATGCCATGGGTGTGCAGGGCCCAGAGTTAATGGAGCGCTTCCAGAAGCACGCGGAACGATTTAACACGGAGATCATTTTTGATCACATCCACACCGCGC
>CAMAPK010000025.1 GCA_945860135.1 Nitrosovibrio sp. Nv4 | reverse complement strand
CTGCTCCTAGTACGAGAGGACCGGAGTGGACGCACCTCTGGTGTACCGGTTATGACGCCAGTCGTATCGCCGGGTAGCTAAGTGCGGAAGAGATAACCGCTGAAAGCATCTAAGCGGGAAACTCGCCTCAAGATGAGACTTCCCGGGGGTTAAACCCTCCTAAAGGTTCGTCGAAGACCACGACGTTGATAGGTCAGGTGTGGAAGCGCAGTAATGCGTTAAGCTAACTGATACTAATTGACCGTGAGGCTTGATCCCATAACCTTGAGCAAGGTATATGGTGTTTGCCCTGATATAATCTCACCCTAATTTACTTCTTCCAGATTGTGGCTTGCGGCAGGACAGCGAGGATCTAACAGTCCTTGGTCTCCGTCACCAGCCATGATAAAAGTTACGCTTGGCGGCTATAGCGCTTTGGACCCACCCCTTCCCATCCCGAACAGGGTCGTGAAACGAAGTTGCGCCGATGATAGTGTGGATTACCCATGTGAAAGTAGGTCACCGCCAGGCACCTTACAATAAAAAAGCCCCGCTCATCTGAGCGGGGCTTTTTTATTGTTGAATGTTTCAGCTTGTCTAGTCGTTGCGTGCCGGCGCCAGTACGTCGCGGTTGCCGTTGCTTTGCATGGTGGAAACCAGGCCGGCCCGTTCCATTTCCTCGATTAGCCGTGCTGCGCGGTTATAACCGATGCGCAGGTGCCGTTGTACCAGCGAGATCGAGGCACGGCGTGATTTGAGCACCAGTGCAACCGCTTCATCGTAGAGTGGATCAGCTTCGCCGCCCTCCGCTATGATTGAACTGCCGCTGTCACTTGCATCGTTTTCTTCTTCGACTGAGTCAAGCACGCCATCTACGTAACGCGGCTCGCCGTGTTCCTTGAGATATTGCACGACCCGGTGTACTTCCTGGTCGGCGACAAAAGCGCCATGCACTCGTTGTGGGTAACCGCTGCCGGGCGGCAGATAAAGCATGTCACCTTGGCCCAGCAGGGCTTCGGCACCCATCTGATCGAGTATGGTGCGCGAGTCCACCTTGCTTGACACCTGAAATGCCACCCGTGTCGGAATGTTGGCTTTAATGAGGCCGGTAATGATATCTACCGAAGGCCGTTGAGTGGCAAGCAATAAGTGTACACCTGCAGCGCGAGCCTTCTGCGCAAGTCTGGCGATCAGTTGTTCGACTTTCTTCCCCACCACCATCATCAAATCCGCCAATTCATCGATCACCACCACAATCAGCGGCATTTCCTCCAACGGCTCCGGGGCGTCGGGTGTCAGGCTGAAAGGGTTGGTGAGAGGCTCCCCGTTCTTGAGAGCATCACGAATTTTCTGGTTATAGCCGCCGAGATTGCGCACGCCCAGCGCCGACATCAGCTTGTAACGCCGGTCCATCTCGGCCACACACCAGCGTAGGGCACTTGCCGCCTGCCGCATGTCGGTCACCACCGGCGCCAGCAGATGTGGAATGCCTTCATATACTGACAGTTCCAGCATTTTCGGGTCTACCAGGATCAGGCGTACCTGTTCAGGAGTCGCTTTATAGATGAGGCTCAGGATCATGGCATTGATTGCTACCGACTTACCAGAACCGGTCGTTCCCGCCACCAGCACATGTGGCATTCTTCCCAGATCAGCCACCACCGGATGCCCGCCGATGTCTTTGCCCAGTGCAATAGTCAACGGCGATGTCATATCGGCATAAGCCTGCGAACTGAGAATTTCCAGCAGGCGCACTACCTGTCGCTTGGGGTTGGGGATTTCCAGCCCCATGGTGGTCTTGCCGGGTATGGTCTCGACCACGCGTATGCTCACCACTGACAGCGCTCGTGCCAGGTCTTTCACCAGGTTGATGATCTGGTTGCCCTTTACGCCTATGGCAGGTTCAATCTCGTAGCGGGTAATGACCGGGCCGGGATAGGCTGCCACTACTTTGACTTCCACGCCAAAATCAATCAGTTTGCGTTCGATCAGCCGTGAAGTGAACTCGAGCGTGTCCGTTGATAGTATTTCCACATCTTTGGCCGGTTCATCCAGCAGATGCAGCGGTGGCAAGGGTGAGTCGGGCAAATCACCAAACAATGGCGTCTGTTTTTCTTTGCTGACACGCTGCGATTTGGGGATTACGGTGGTGGCCGGCTCGATATGCAGTGGCGGGTATTCCTCAAAGCGTTTTTTTCCGACCCCGACCAATTCCTCACGCTTGCTTGCAGAGACCATCCCTGCGCGACGATCTTGCCGGTCCTGCCAACGGTGCCTGATGAAGAGAAAACTACCCTCGATCGCGCCACCCAGTTTCTCGATGAAGCGCAGCCACGATAAACCAGTGAACAGACTGAAACCAATTGCAATTGATATCAATAACGCCAAGGTTGCGCCGGTAAAACCAAGCGCTTGTGACAGATTGCTGCCAACTATCTCTCCCAGCATTCCGCCTGGTGCCTGCGGTAGCAGCGCTTTGAGCGTATAGAGTCGCAGCGCTTCAAAGCCACTGCTGGCAACCAGTAGCGCGATAAAGCCAGCGGCTGAAACAAATAACGGGCGCCGATCAAATATTCCGGCGACATCAATACGGCGGTAATTCCATGATGCCAGATAGAGAAAAAACAATACCCACCACCATGCCGAAACTCCGAAGAGAGACAGCAACAAATCCACCAGCCATGCGCCCATGCGTCCACCGGCGTTATGCACTTGGCCGCCGCTGCCACTGTGCGACCAAGCAGGATCAGTGCGGTCATAGCCATAAAATATGAGTACCAGATAAAGCGCGACACCGAGCAAGGCGAGTCCGCTGGATTCGCGCAGTAGTCTGACGATCCTGGGCGGCAAGGGGTTGGGGTCCGGCTTTTTCGCCATCGTCTTATTGACGAAACTCATGAATGGTATTGAGACATTAGATCAGGGGAAAAGGTCTGATTATATAGGCAAAAGGCAATGCCTGGCTCGTCAAGAGCCGGGTTGGTGCAGTGCCACTATGGAGATTGGTTCCATAGTGGCGCCTGGCATATGTTTTTTTTCATACCCTCTCAAGCTTCTCAATTTTCTCGTCCAGGACTTCGATCCAGTGCCTGACCGGCAGCGGAGTGCCGCTTTGCAAATGCATCAGACAGCCGATGTTGGCGGTAACAATCTGGACCGGATTGCCGGATTCCAGCGCTGCCAGCTTATTTTTCAGTAGTTGCTGTGATAGTTCCGGCTGCAGGATGGAATAGGTGCCTGCTGATCCGCAGCACAGATGGGCGTCTGGAACAGCAGTCAATTCAAAGCCTGCCGTGATCAAAATTTTTTCCACGACATCGCGAATTTGCATGCCATGTTGCAGGGTACAAGGGGAATGGAAAGACAATTTTGATTTTTCAGTATCGGGTGCCGAGTTGCTAAAGAGAGGGACTCCCTTGCCCATCTCGGCAGCAAGTATTTCACTGATATCTCGGGTCAGTTCAGAAATGCGCGCTGCTTTTTCCGCATATTTTGGATCATGCCGCAGTAGATGTCCGTATTCCTTCACCGTCACGCCGCACCCGCTGGCAGTCATGACGATGGCTTCCACCCCATGCCCGGCAGCATTGCCTGTTTTATTTTCCAGGAACGGCCACCAGGCATCCACATTGCGACGCATATGATCCAATCCTTCCTGCTGGGCATTGAGATGATACGAGACTGCGCCACAGCAGCCTGCATTTTCCGCCTTGATCAGCGAGATGCCGAGCTTGTCCAGCACGCGTGCAGCAGAGCTGTTGATATTCGGCGCCAGCGCCGGCTGTACGCAGCCATCCAGCATCAGCATTGTGCGTGGGTGCCGCGGCGCAGGCCACGTTCCAGGAGTGAGCGCTGCTGGCGGTATTGAGAGTTTAAGTTTCTCCGGCAGCAATGGACGGACAAGCCTTCCTAGCTTGAGCAGCGAGGCGAATACATCGGAATCAGGTAATGTTTGGCGCAATGCGTATCGCATGACGCTGGCTGTCACCGTGCGCCCCACTTGTTTTTCGACAATGCCACGGCCGATATCCACCAGACGACCATAACGCACCCCGGATGGGCAAACCGTCTCACAGGCACGGCAAGTGAGACAGCGATCCAGATGCAACTGAGTTTTTTGTGTGACCGGCTGGCCTTCCAGTACCTGCTTGATCAGATAAATGCGGCCGCGCGGGCTATCCAGTTCGTCACCCAGCAATTGATAGGTTGGACAGGTAGCCAGGCAGAAGCCGCAGTGCACGCAGGCACGCAATATCGCCTCGGCTTCCTGTCCTTCGGGGGAATTCTTGATGAAATCGGCGAGATTGGTTTGCATTTAACCCAGATAATCCATTAGGCGGCTCTTCGAGCCTACGTGAGTGCTGGCGGCCAGTTTGTGGCCGTTTTCGCCGCTTGCTCGGCGTCCATAGATCAGGCTATGGCCTTCTCTCAACCGACAAAACTGTCTCACAACCTGCCTCACCATCATCTCACGTCCTAACGGATTATCTGGGTTTATAACTCCGGATACATCCGGCCAGGATTGAGTATTCCCATGGGATCAAACTTTTCCTTCAGACGCCGGTGGATACTCATCATCTCCGCTGTGAGCGGATGAAATGCGGCTGCAGATGATTCACCACTGCGAAACAGTGTGGCATGACCGCCTGCAGTCTTTGCCGCTGCACGCACAGTTTCAGCATCCATCGCTGCATCGCTTATCAGCCAGCGTAACGCCCCGCCCCACTCAATCAATTGCTGTCCCGGCAACGATAGCGGTGGCGTGGTCGATTTCATGGACAAGCGCCATAGCGACTTGCCCGGCTGAAAAAACAGGTGGGTCTGTTCACGCACCGATTGCCAGAAGGCTGCAGCTTCAGCTACCTCTTCACCGCCCAGTTTCATATGCGCCGCATGCACCGCGGCTTCAGCACCGGAAAGGCGCAGGGTGAGCGCGTCATTGCAAAAACAGGTTGCGGAAATCGGCAGTGGTTTGCCTGCCCATAGATTCATCTTTTCGATTGCTACGGCTTGTTTCATCTGCAGGCTCAGCGTCATTTCCATTGGCGGCAGCGGTAGCACTTTGAGTGAAATCTCCAACAACAGACCCAGAGTTCCCATCGAGCCCGTCATCAAACGCGAAATGTCGTAACCCGCGACATTTTTCATTACTTGCCCGCCAAAACGCAAGTCATCTCCCCTGCCGTCAAGCATGCGTACGCCCAGCACAAAGTCGCGGACTGCGCCGACCGATGCCCGGCGTGGACCAGACAATCCGGCGGCAATACAGCCGCCGAGCGTGGCAGCGGCACCAAAATGCGGCGGTTCAAAAGCCAGCATCTGGCGATGTTTGTGTAATTGCGCTTCCAGATCAGCCAGGCGGGTACCTGTGCGAGCAGTCACCACCAATTCAGTCGGTTCGTAAGCGACGATGCCGCTGTAAGCCGTGACATCAAGCATACTGATGTTTTGCCCGACAATACGATTGCCATAAAACTCCTTGCTGCCCCCACCGCATATATGTAGCGGTGCTTTACGTTCGGCGGCAATACGAATGGTGTCGGCAAACTGGTCGATGATGTTTTGCATGAATTTTATGGACTCGTGAGGGCTGCAGTTCAATCAACCGTTCAGAACCTCGGCAACTCCGGAAATTTTTCCTCGCCGCGATGCACGTGCATCGCGCCGTGTTCCGCGCAGCGGCGCAGCGTTGGCACAGCCTTGCCAGGATTCAGTAAACCCGCAGGATCGAAAGCCATTTTTACCGCATGAAATATTTTCAGTTCCCTGCTGCCGAACTGTGAACACATCTGGTTGAGTTTCTCGATGCCGACACCATGCTCGCCGGTAATGGTTCCGCCGGCTGCGATGCACATTTCCAGTATTTTTGCGCCAAACTCTTCGGTCTTTTCCAGCTCGCCGGGCCGGTTGGCATCGTACAGAATCAATGGATGCAGATTGCCGTCGCCGGCGTGAAATACATTCATGCAGCGCAGGCCGTATTCTGCAGAGAGCCTTTCAATGCCATCCAGCACGCGCGCCAGATTCTTGCGTGGAATGGTGCCATCCATGCAGTAATAATCCGGTGAAACGCGTCCTGCCGCTGGAAATGCGGCTTTACGCCCAGCCCAGAATCTGAGCCGCTCGGTTTCATCGCGGGAGGTCCTGATCTCAATGGCGCCGCTCTGCCGCATGATTTCATCAATGTGCCGGATTTCATCCGCCACTTCCTCTGCCGTGCCATCGGCTTCGCACAACAGGATCGCCGCCGCCTCGAGGTTGTAGCCGGCATGGATGTACTCTTCCACTGCATGGGTGGCGACTTTGTCCATCATCTCCATCCCGGCAGGAATGATGCCGGCGCTGATTACATTGGCCACTGCATCACCAGCCTTGCGGATGTCATCGAAAGCGGCCATCACCACTTGGGCCTTTTCCGCGCTGGGGGTGAGTTTCACCATGATTTCGGTGACGATGCCCAGCATGCCTTCACTGCCAGTCATGAGCGCCAGCAGATCATAGCCCGGGGCATCCAGGCCGGCGCCGCCAATTTCGAGACTCTCGCCGGCCATGGTCACCACCCGCAATTGGAGGATATTGTGCACGGTGAGTCCATATTTCAGACAATGCACTCCCCCCGAGTTTTCTGCCACGTTGCCGCCGATCGAACAGGCGATTTGCGAGGAAGGGTCGGGTGCGTAATACAGGCCATAGGGTGCCGCCGCTTCACTGATGGCGAGGTTGCGCACACCGGGTTGCACCCGTGCGGTGCGCGCTAGCGGATCAACTTCAAGTATCCGTTTCAGTTTGGCAAGTGACAGCAAGACACCGGCTGCATGGGGCAATGCGCCGCCGGACAGGCCGGTGCCTGCTCCCCGCGCAACTACTGGAGTTTCCGACATATGGCAGATGCGCAGAATCCTGATGACTTCAGCTTCGCTTTGCGGCAGCACCACGATCATCGGCATTTGCCGATAAGCCGACAACCCGTCGCACTCATAGGGTTTCAGGTCTTCGCTTTCATACAGCACCGCTTCAGGTGGCAGGAAGGTGCGCAGATTCTTGACGAGTTCGAGTGGGTGCATGGTGGGGTTTATTGAATTTCGTGATTCGCCAGCATTTCCAATGCGCGCACCATTGCTGAACTATCCCATTTGGCGCCGCCGTGAGCGATGCAAGTGTTAAGCAGTTCCTGGGTGGCGGCGGTGTTGGGCAGACTTATTCCCAGCGCTTGCGCGCCGGAGAGTGCAAGATTCAAATCTTTCTGGTGCAGTTCGATCCGGAACCCCGGATCGAATGCGCGCTTGAGCATGCGTTCGCCGTGGATCTCCAGCACGCGTGATGAGGCAAACCCGCCCAGCAAAGCTTGGCGTACCCTGACCGGATCAACCCCGGCTTTGGAGGCAAACAGCAAAGCCTCCCCCACTGCTTCGATAGTGAGCGCGACGATGATCTGATTGGCGATCTTGCAGGTCTGACCGGCGCCGTTGCTCCCTATCAAGGTAACGCTCTTGCCCATCAGCTCGAAAATGGGTTTCAATTTCTCGAACACCATTTTCGTGGCACCTACCATAATGGTCAGCGTTGCATTGTTAGCACCTACTTCGCCCCCCGATACCGGTGCATCCGCATAATCACAGCCGAGTTGGTTGACGTCGACAGCAAATCTCCTGGTTTCGATGGGAGAGATGGAGCTCATGTCCACCACGGCCTTGCCCGCACTTAATCCTTGCGCTACGCCGTTCTTACCAAACAGCACGCTTTCCACATCCGGGGTATCTGGCAGCATGGTGATGATGATATCGGCATTTTGCGCCACTTCCTTGGGTGAGGAGCAAGCCTTGCCGCCCTGCTTGATCAACTCTGCCGGCACGCCGCTGCGGGAATGCAGGAACAGCGTATGTCCGCCCTTGATAAGATTCAGAGCCATGGGTCTGCCCATGATGCCAAGACCGATGAAACCGATTTTCGCCATGCCCGCATTCTCCCGAAAAACACTACGCCGACCATTTCATCTGCATTACATTGATGCAGCCCAGTATAGTGGCATTTTAACGGCAAGCCCTAGTCGCAGGGGCGAAAACCTTGGTCGGTCTCTCATGCATGAAGTGCCGGAAACCATGCGGGATAAGCTGTTATGCAATTTCGGCCAAAATGAATCGAAATAATTTATCATTCATCGGGTCAATGTCAATGAGGGAATCGAAATGAGGAAATTTCAATGCGGCGTGTGTGGCCACATCTATGACGAAGCGGTCGGCGATCCGGAGCATGGCATTGCAGCTGGCACTCTCTGGGAGGATATTCCGGAGGACTGGGTCTGCCCTGAGTGCGCTGTGGCCAAAGCGGATTTTGAAATGGTAGAGGTTTGAGCATGAGCCGACAGCCTGTGGTTATTGTCGGCAGCGGGCTTGCGGGTTACACCGTGGCGCGCGAGCTGCGTAAACTGGACACTGAAGCACCTGTCCTGATTCTTTCCGCAGATCATGGCGGATTCTACTCCAAGCCGATGTTGTCGAACGCGCTGGCCGCAGGCAAATCGCCCGAATCGATACTGAATGCCGATGCGGCGAAGATGGCCGAACAGCTGAAAGTGACGATACGCCCGCATAGCCGGGTAACAGCTATCGAGCGGTCGAGTAACGCCCTGGTCTTGCAGGATGGAGAGAAACTCTCCTACGGCCAGCTTGTTCTGGCCCTGGGTGCTGATCAGATTCGTCTGCCGCTTGAAGGAAGCGGGGTGGAGGCAATATTGTCGGTGAACGATCTCGATGATTACCACCGTTTCCGTGATGCGCTGAAAGGGAAAAACGAGGTGGTCATTCTCGGCGCCGGGTTGATCGGCTGTGAATTTGCCAATGACCTTGCGATAGCGGGTTATCGGGTGCACTTGATCGACATCAGCGCCTGGCCTTTGGGTCGGCTCCTGCCGCAGGCTGGCGGCGCTTTCCTGCAGAGCAGGCTGGAAGCTGCCGGTGTGGTTTTCCATTTGGGCATTTCTGTCCAGCGTGTGGAACGAGTGGATGGACGTTTACATCTGACTCTTGCCAACGGCGGGATCATGGAGACAGACGTTGTGCTGTCGGCAGTAGGACTGCGTCCACGCATCGCGCTGGCTGAAGCAGCCGGTATCAAGGTCAATCGTGGCATCGTGGTGGATCGGGCACTACAAACCCAGGACGCGAATATTTATGCGTTGGGCGACTGTGCGGAGGTGGCAGGCAGAGTGCTGCCATTCGTCATGCCGATCATGCATGCTGCCCGTGCTCTTGCAGCGACCCTTGCGGGTACCCCGACGCTGGCACGCTACCCTGCCATGCCGGTGTTAGTGAAGACCCCGGCTTGCCCGGCCATCGTGTCACCACCTGACGCTGGCGCGAAAGGCGAGTGGAAAACTGAAGAAGACACAGACGGAGTCAAAGCACTGTTCCAAGACGTGGAAGGCAATCTGCTGGGTTATACATTGCTGGGCGCTGCGACCAAGGAGAAGAACGCACTTACCCCACAGTTGCCGCCAGTGATGGAGTGAGTCCTGTACACGAGCATTACGCCAATTTGAGAGTACCATAGCAACAGATGCAACGACCGATAACAGGATTTGGGCATGATGAGCAGGGAGATCCGATCGCGATTCTCAGTTGCGGGCATCCACAGCATGTGCGGCATAATCCGCCATTCATCAATCGGCCCTGGGTCACGACTGAACAGGGCCGCAGCAGCATGCTGGGAACAGCTCTGAATTGCGTCAGGTGCGATGGATTCGAGCTGCCGGATGGGTTTGTTTCGTACAAGCAAACACCTGTTTTTACCGAGGAAACAATTCCTGCCGGCTTGAAAAAAGATCACTCGACAAAAACTGGTGTTTGGGCAAAAATTATTGTTATACAAGGCAGGCTTCGTTATCGCGTAGCTGCTTTGGGAACAGACATGGAGTTATCCCAGGACAAACTCGGAATTGTGGTGCCGGAAGTTCTGCACAGCGTGGAGCCTTTGGGTATGGTGCGGTTTTTGGTCGAGTTCTACAAGAAGCCGGATTAAGCCATCCGGCAGCGCCCTAACAATGGGCGACATGTTGATCAAGCAATATCCTGATTGAGTCCTGCTTGTTTCTTCAGTTGCTTGTAAGGGGACCGGGAAGAAGAAATCAAGAGCTTGAATCGTGAAAGGAGAGAGGCATGATTGATTCAGATTCATTTGAATCGTTGCTAGGCTGCAACACAGTTGAAGAACTTCATACTACCGCCACTGCTATCAGCAAGCAGATGGGGTTTGAGTACTTCCTTTATGGCGTGCAGGTGAATACTTCACTCACTCGGCCTTATCGATTTATTCTAAATGGCTACTCAAAGCAATGGTGGGAGCGCTATGTTGAGATGAATTACCAGGAAATTGACCCAACATTCCGTCATTGCATCACGAACAAAAGTGTTATTCCCATTACTTGGAGCAGCAAGGTCTTTAAGGAGCCTACCGGCGCCAAACTTCTAGGCGAAGCGAAAGAAGCTGGTTTAAGACATGGAGCCAGTTTTGCCGTACACGGCGGGCGTGGAGAGACGGCGATGCTAAGTCTGGCCACTTGCAGAGCAGCACGCGAGACTGAAAGCGCTATTGCTGCCAGCATGGCGCAGGGCCAGCTGCTGGCATGTTATATACATGAAGCCGTGCAGCGCATCGTGCTGAATCAGGGGCCATTAAAGATTCAGAAAGTCAACCTGACACCGCGCGAGAAAGAATGCCTGTTATGGGCAGCCGAGGGCAAAACCGCCTGGGAGATTGGCGCCATCATCAATACTTCCGAGCGCACTGCGGTGTTTCACCTGCAGAATGCAGCGAACAAAATGGGGGTAAAGAATCGTCACCATGCAATCTCGCGGGCAATGTCCCAAGGCTTGATCTCACCCTGAATTTTTTATCGCCATCTCCGTTCTTTCCTGCCCATCCCCGGCCGGAAGATGGCACCAAAGGCGGGCGAGTGAAACAAAAGCAGACCATCCTCACCCCGTAATTCACTAAAAATCCCCTGTAATTCAAGCTTCACAAAAATCTGTCAAGCCTTATTCGACAAGACTCTCGGTCAATCTCAGGCAGATTGCCCTGTAAGATTTGACAGCTAGACCAACGTTTCACTATGTCGTTTCATAGCCCCATCGTCAATCAACAGGGGGCTGAAATGGAACAGATCATGCTGGCGCAACACCGGGACGGGTCGCTCAATCATCAGACCACCGCAGCCATGTACCGGCTGCGGCACGATGTTTTTCATGACCGGTTGGGTTGGGATGTCGTGAGCGACAACGGCATGGAACACGATGAGTTTGACGAGCTTGATCCGGTTTATGTGCTGGCCAAGAGGGATCTGGAAGTAAGGGGCTGTTCACGTCTGCTACCGACCACTGGTTCTTATATGCTTAAAGATGTCTTTCCGCAGTTATTGCATGGGGAGGCTGCGCCACAACGCCACGATGTGTGGGAATTGAGCCGGTTTGCCGCTGCCGCCGATGCGACTGAAGAAGCTGGATTTGGCTTGAGCAAATTACCTGTCGAAATGATTCGCTTGGCCGTGCGATTCGCCAAAGAGAATGGAATCCGTCGCTATGTTGCAGTGACCAGCGTAGCGGTAGAAAGGATGTTCAAGAAACTGGGAGTGAGTGTCACCCGCCTGGGTGCCCCCATTAAAATCGGCCGGGTATTGACCGTTGCCTGCACCCTGGAAATTGACGAAATCACCGAATTTGCATTGTTCGGCACTCTGCCCGAACACGCACACAGGGAGGCGGTATGAATATTCTCATGCTGGCCGATGAGCCGGATATGCGGCAGCTTCTTAACAAGTTGTTGGTAAAAACGGAACATCATTTAACCCGTCGCAAGCTTGACGACGGGGCCTTGGAGATTTATCTCGATGATTACGACATGGTGCTGGTAGATGGCAATGTATGTGATTGCACTCAGCAGGCGAATCTGCTGGGCTGGATTCGGGAAACCAAGCGACGTTATCCGCACCTGCCGGTGGCAGTGATGAACTGTGTGGGGTCGCAGATACCCTCCGAAAATCGAAGAGCGGGCGGTCAAGTCTTGCACAGCTGCGGTGTTTCAGAATCGGCCGATGGCGCATGGAGCATGCGCTGCCGTCTGCAGGAACTTGCCCTGAGTGAGACCGCTGCTCTGATGCGTGACGTGTGCGAACGACCGCCACTGGAGCCGGTAGTTTTTGAATATTCAGGACGGGAATAAATTATGGCTGGAAACCCTGAGCGCTGTGCGGAAATTCAAAAATCACGCGACCATAATTAATGAATCAGGCGGGTCACCAAGGCAGAAGTACGGCGCAACCCATGGAACCCAAAGATAACAAACACGACAGTATCAAAATCCTCCTCGCCGGGAGTAGTCCGGCTCAAATGGAGCCGTTGCGACTCCTGCTTGAGGGGCACGGTTTCTCGGTTGTGGCTGTGGCCAACGGCAAAGAGGCGCTCGCAGCGGCCAGGCAGCACAAGCCTACTCTGATAATCAGCGATATCGTGATGCCAGAACTGGACGGCTACGGGCTGTGCCAGGCGATCAAATCAGACAATCAATTAAGGGATATCCCGGTCATCCTGCTCACCGCGCTTGCCGCTACGCAGGACATTCTGCTCGGCCTGGAGAGCAAGGCGGATAATTTTATCCATAGACCCTATGATGCGGAATTCCTGTTGTCCCTGTTATCGCGCATCGACTATGCTCTCATGAACCTCAATCTGCACAGGAAAATGCAGACAGACGCAGAAATCAGTTTCGGTGGTCAGAGACATTTCGTTACTTCAGATCGACAAAAAATTCTGGACCTTCTGATTTCGACCCATGAACGGCTCGCTCGCGGCAACGACAATCTCAAGATATTGGAATGTGATCTAGCCCAGGCAAACTCCCTTAATGACGAGTTCAAGAAGCGGGTGAAAGATCTATTGGATTCCAACGATATGCTCAATGGGCTATGTCACATTGTCGATGGACTTAATCAGGCGGTCAGCCAGCAACAGGTAGCGGAGACTGCGCTAAAACGAGTTCTGGAGCTGCCTGGAATCCAGGCCGGCTGGATTTTTTTGCAGGAAGGTGAATCCTGTTTTCGCCTCATTGCTGCTCAGAATTTGCCACCGGCACTCGAGGTTCCCGGCGCGCTGGAGGCTGATTGCATGTGCCAGCGCAGGCTCCAATCGGAAGGGATCAACTATGTGACTAACATCATGGAATGCGAACGTCTTGGCAAAGCCAAAGACGGCCCCCCTGGGCCATGCTTCCACGCCAGCGTTCCGCTGTGGCTCGGCGACCGCACGCTGGGATTGATGAATCTGACCGGGACACAAGATGGGCTGTTCGACACTGTCGCACTAAAAGTCCTGCATGGTGTCGGGAATCAAGTGGCTGTGGCATTAGAGCGGGCCCAGCTTCACGGCAATCTGGAACAACTGGTGGAGCAGCGCACCGCCGCACTGACTGCAGAGATCGCGGAAAGAAAGGAGCAAGAGATGAGAGTGGCGCATCTGAGTCGTGTGTATGCTGTTCTGAGTGGCATCAACACGACCATTATCCGCGCCAGCAGCCAGCAAGGATTGTTCGAGGATGCTTGTCGCATCGCAGTGGAACAGGGCAAGTTCAGAATGGCCGGGATTGGGTTATTCGATTCAAACGGGGTGGGCGTCACCGCCGTGGCTAAGGCAGGTTTCGATGAAGGCTATCTCGATGCCACGCAGTTTTTTGTACGGGATGATTCGCCGGACAGCAGTAAATTGGTATCACTGGTATTGCGAGAAAAAGCGACAGTAGTCTGTAACGATATCTTCACCGATCCGTGGATGACACAATGGCGAGATGATGCGCTGCTGCGTGGTTATCATTCAATGGCGGTGTTTCCGCTGCAAGCGGGAAACAAGGTGGTGGGGTTATTCCTGCTTTACGCGACGGAGGCGAATTTTTTCGACACTGAAGAAATAAGGCTGCTCGCCGGGGTTGCTGAGAATGTGTCGTGTGCGCTTGATCACCTAGAAAAAGAGAAACAGATTAACTATCTCGCTTACCACGATGTTCTGACCGGGCTTCCCAACCGCACCCTGCTTCGCGATCGCCTGGACCAGCGGATAGTTACGGCACGGCACGACCAGAAGATGTTTGCAGTCATCATGCTGAATCTTGAGAGGTTCAGAAACGTCAACGAGACATTGGGGCAGCGCGCCGGAGACGATCTGTTGCGTCAGGTCGCGCGGCGTCTGCAAGCTGTGCTTGATGAAACCGACATTCTATCCCGGCTAGATGCCGATTCATTCGCAATTGTTACAGGTTATTGCGATGACGACAGTAGTGTGGGGCATATCCTGGAGCGAGCTCTGTCATGCATTCATGAGCAAGCGTTTGAAATTGACGGCAACGAGTTGCGCATCGCGATGCAGGCCGGGGCGGCCATTTATCCCATCGACGGTGGGGATGCCGATGCGCTGTGTCAGAACGCTGAAGCGGCGCTCGGGAAAGCCAAGCTCTCCGGAGACAGGTATCTTTTTTATACGCGAGAGTTAAATGCCCGGGTTGCAGAGAAACTGACACTGGAGAACAAGTTGCGCCGCGCACTGGAGCGTGGTCAGATGACGCTGCATTATCAGCCGAAAATCAATCTCAGAAAACAGCAAGTTAGCGGATTGGAAGCGTTGATGCGCTGGAATGATCCCGATATGGGTCTCGTGTTGCCGCAGAAATTTATCCCCATACTTGAGGAAACCGGGCTCATCCTTGAAGCGGGGCGTTGGGCGCTGGAGCAGGCGATGGCAGATTTCAGGCGATGGAAGAGCAGTGGGTTGCAGGTACCGAGGATCGCGGTTAACGTCTCGGCATTGCAGTTGCGGCAGAAGGATTTCGTTGCCACCGTGGAGCACACGCTGAACAGCAGCAAGGACGTGGCCGACGCTCTGGAGATCGAGATTACCGAGAGTCTGATCATGCAGGATGTCGAGGCTAACATCCGCAAGCTCCAGGCTATCAGGGAAATGGGAGTGAAAATAGCGGTGGATGACTTCGGTACTGGCTACTCTTCGCTAACTTATATCGCCAGGCTGCCGATCCACGTGTTGAAGATTGATCGGGCGTTCATAATGAACATGACGACCAACCGGGATGATCTCAACATCGTGTCCACAATCATCTCCCTAGGGCATTCTCTGCGCTTGAAGATCGTTGCAGAGGGGGTGGAAATAAAAGAGCAGGCCGACCTGCTGAGGCTGTTAAAGTGTGACGAGTTTCAAGGTGACCTGTTCAGCCCGGCGGTTTCTGCAGAACAAATCGAAGCATTCCTGATGGAGAAAAAGACCGCGCATGGCTAGTGTTGTAGCAAGTTAAGGGTAATGGAGCAGAAAATGCTATCAATGGAGAAATAAAAACAGTCCGTTTAGGCCCGGAGTTGCGGGCTATACTGTCGGGCACTAAATATCCAGTCTGCTTAAAAACTGCAGACTGGATCAACACCCAATACATAAAAGTGCGCGACCTTCCTATCTTCCGTACAGTCCAACCATATTTAACGGCGATTGTTTCCATCGCAACGGTTGTATTGCTTGTGACCGTCATCTACTTCACGGACAGCGATCTGCAATGGATTGCGTTCTTGAGTGGAGTCCTGGTGGCAGCGATAGTCGCCATGGCAGTCCGGACCTCGCATGCGGAACTGGTTGCTTCACGTCACACAACGCAGTTGTTGGGAACCGAGGAAAAGCTGGCGCAGGAAATCAAGCTGCATCTCTGGGCCGAAAAGACGGCTACGGCAAGCAAGGCACGATTGCAATTCGTGGGTGAGAAATTTCCCGCAATGCTCGCCTACGTTGATGCCGAACAGCGCTGCTGTTATCACAATGCCATGTTCAGACAATGGCTCGGGTTGAATCCGGATCAGATCGATGGTCAGGCTTTGCGTGAAGTATTGGGCAGCAAACTTTATGCAGAGATCGAGAGCCTCCTTGCCGGCGTCATGGCAGGAAAAACAATGCAGCATGAGTATGTGCAAGAGTTGGCCTCCGGGGTGAGCCGTCGCCTGTCTGGACAGTACATTCCGGACTCTGACAATGAGGGGAAGGTAACGGGTTTCTGTTTGCTATATACCCCCATGGCGGAGGAGAAGGTGCTACCGAAGAGTGCAGAACGGAATGCACTTGAGTCTGACAGACCTGCCGCGCGTGCCGAATCGCGAGAGAAAAGCCTATTTGATGAGAGTTTTGGTGAGCAGGCCTCGGGATGGGGGGTCTCGGCTGCCAGTGTTACTCAAGCTATCGAGGAAGATGAGTTCCGTCTGTATTGTCAGACCATCACCCCCATCAAGACAGATAAAGGTTTGTGTATTCACCACGAAATTCTGCTGCGCATGGCCGAAGAAGAAGACAATCTTTTGCCGCCTGGCGCATTCCTGCCCGTTGTCGAAAGACACGACATGATGACGCGCCTGGATCGCTGGGTCGTGAGCCAGATGCTGCAATGGCTGTCCGTTCACCAGCCTGCACTTGGGACGATATTTTTTATTAATTTAACCAGAGATACGCTGAGCGACGCTGGCTTTGCCGATTTCGTTCTGAGTCAGTTGCAGAAAACCGGTGTGCCGGCTGGAGTGCTCTGTTTTGAGATCGAAGAAGCGGATGCGGCTTTGCGCCTTGCAGATACTGCGGCATTCGTGCAGAAGATCAGGCAGTACGGCTGCCAGGTCGCATTGTGCGGCTTTGGCAGGGAGCGTGCTTCATTCGATTTACTCAGAAACATCAAGGTCAATTTCCTGAAAATTGATGGCGGTTTGGTCTGCACCATGCTGCATGATCCGATCAATCTCGCCAAGGTTGCATCAATTAACCGGGTTGCACACACCATAGGTATTCAGACCATTGCAGAACTGGCTGAGACTGATGAGGTGATCGCCAGGCTGCGTGAACTTGAGGTGGATTTCGCGCAGGGTTTTGGTATCGGCCGGCCGCGCGCCCTTAAAGAAATTGAATAATTCCTGGCACTGACGCCAGTACCGACTGGTGTCAGCGGCTAATTGGGATGGTTGGCGTTATACTGAAGGGCCAGAAATCCCAATATCTAGCGCATGTCCAACATTGTTGTTCGCAGTTACTCCCCGCATGCCTTTGAAGTGCTGATCCAGCATGGCCTCCACCCTGTTCTGGCGCGTGTCTACGCTGCCAGAGGCATCGGGAAGCCAGACCAGCTCGAGGCCGAGCTGTCCCAGTTAATTCCGTTCGAATGCCTAAAAAATATTTCCATGATGGCAGTATTTCTCGCCGATGCCATCGCTGCAGGGAAGCGCTTGCTGATCGTAGCGGATTATGATTCTGATGGCGCTACTGCCTGCGCCGTGGGGGTGCGTGCCCTGAGAAAATTCGGCGCGACAGTGGATTATCTCGTCCCCAATCGTTTTGAATACGGCTATGGCCTGACGCCAGAAATCGTGCGTCTGGCTGCCACTAGCGCGCAGTTGCCCGACATACTTATCACGGTAGACAACGGCATCGCCAGTGTGGAGGGCGTGGCCGAAGCCAACCGTCTAGGCATGCAGGTGCTGATCACCGATCATCACCTGCCGGGGGCTGAATTGCCCGATGCCATCGCCATTGTGAATCCCAATCAACGCGGCTGCGATTTTCCCAGCAAGAATCTTGCCGGAGTGGGCGTGATGTTTTACCTGATGCTGGCGTTGCGGGCGGAGTTGCGCGCCCGCGGGGCATTCGGCCGCAGCGGAAAAGAACCCAACCTCGCCAGTCTGCTTGATCTGGTGGCGCTGGGCACTGTTGCCGACGTGGTGAAGCTGGATGATAACAACCGCATTCTGGTACAGCAGGGCTTGCAGCGCATCCGTGCGGGACGCGGCTGTGCGGGCATAAATGCTCTGCTGCAGGTGGCGCGGCGAGATTTTCGCAAGACCTTCACCTATGAGCTGGGTTTCATGCTGGGACCGAGGTTGAATGCTGCGGGACGGCTGGATGATATGACATTGGGCATCGAATGCCTGATTACGGATGACGAATCCCGCGCCGCACAAATAGCCCTTCAGCTCGATGCACTCAATCGTCAGCGCCGGGAAATCGAAACGGACATGCAAGACCAGGCGCTGACTGCGCTCGATGCTGTGAAGCCCGAAGAGGGTTACAGTCTTAGTCTGTTTGATCCAGGCTGGCACCAGGGCGTAATTGGCATACTTGCATCACGCATGAAAGATAAATTTCATCGCCCGGTGATTGCCTTCGCGCCCGGTAGTGATGGCGAATTAAAGGGGTCGGGGCGGTCCATTCCGGGGTTTCATCTGCGCGACGCACTGGATCTCGTCTCCAAGCGCCATCCTGCGCTGCTGCTCAAATTTGGTGGCCACGCAGCAGCAGCAGGGCTGACTCTGCGTGTCAGCGATTTTGAGCCATTTCGTGAGGCCTTCGAACAAGCTGCCCAGACACTTCTTACCCCCGCTGATCTAACGCGCATCATCGAAACCGACGGTGATCTGGATGAGTCCGAAATGAATCTGGAACTGGCGCAACACCTGATGGAGCAGGTATGGGGGCAGGGTTTCCCCCAGCCTGCATTCAACGCGCGTTTCCGTGTAGAGCGGCAGCGGGTGGTTGGCGAGAAGCATCTCAAATTGAAACTGAAAAAACAGGGGTCAGGGGAACCGGGCGGTGCTCATGATGCCATGCTGTTTTTTCACAATGACCCGCTGCCAGAAGTGATAGATGTTGTTTACCGTCTGCAAGTGAATGAATATAACGGCGACACTGCCCTGCAACTCGTCCTGGATCACTGGGTGCAGGCGTAAGGCTTGTCTGTAAACCGGGTATCCTGATTTCCATTTAACGGAAGAATGCGGCCTGCTAACTGACATATAATGTCCGCCTTTTATGTGGAACGATGGGTCTTCATTGTTTTCCTATCCATCGACGATAACGCCCCAGATGCAATTCAAGCTTACTCTCCCCCCGCCCGGCTCCGTAATCCGGCATCCGCATTTTGCCGGCTCCGGCGATACACTCGCTCTCGCCCGACTGGCGCAGCAGGCAAGACCTGTTGCTATCATCGCAGCCAGCGCACTGGCCGCGCAGAGATTGCTGGAGGAAATTCCTTTTTTTGCGCCCGAACTCAAAATCAATTTGCTGCCGGATTGGGAGACGCTGCCTTATGATAACTTCTCGCCCCATCAAGACCTGATTTCCGAACGTCTCGCCACGCTTTACCAGGTCATGAGCGGCACCTGCGATGCATTGATCGTTCCAGTCACCACCGCGCTCTATCGCCTGCCGCCAAGGGAATATCTGGCGGCGCATACTTTCTTTCTTAAACAGCGAGAAGTGCTCAACTTGAATGCGTTCCGCGGCCAGATGACCCTGGCGGGTTACACGCATGTAACCCAGGTGCTGGCACCCGGAGAATACAGCGTGCGTGGTGGCTTGATTGATCTGTTCCCGATGGGTAGCCCGTTACCCTACCGTATCGATCTGCTGGACAACGAAATCGAAACCATCCGCACTTTTGATGTGGATACGCAGCGCAGCGTTTATCCAGTCAGTGAAATACGGTTGCTGCCGGCACGCGAATTTCCTCTCGACGAAGAGGGCCGTACTCGCTTCCGTGGTAATTTCCGTGAAAAATTCGAGGGCGACCCATCGCGCAGCAGCATATACAAGGGCGTAAGCAAAGGCGTTGCACCCGCGGGCATCGAATACTATCTGCCGCTGTTTTTTGAGCAGACTGCAACGCTGTTCGATTACTTACCGCAAACCATGCCGCTATGCCTGCATCACGACCTCTCTTCGGCAATAGAGGGTTTCTGGCATGACACGCAGGCGCGTTACCAGTTGCTGCGTGGCGACAGCGACCGGCCGTTGTTGCAACCACAGGAACTCTTTCTCACGGCGGAAGCCTTCTACGGCGCACTCAAATCTTATCCGCGCATCGAGATTCGGCCTGAAGCCACGGATGCAAAACCTGAGGGCCAGAGTTTTACCACCCCGCTGCCTTTTATTCAGGTGGATCGCCGCGCCGTCAATCCGGCGGAAAAGCTTGCCGCATTCATTGCGACGTTCACATCATCCGGTGGGCGAGCGTTGCTGCTGGCAGAAAGTCTCGGCAGGCGCGAGCTGATCTTTGATTATTTGCGGCAATACGATTTGCACCCCATTGCCTGCGATGATTACGCACAATTTCTGGCAAGCAGTCAGCCATTCATGCTGGGCGTGGCCCCGCTCTATAACGGCTTTATCCTGCCCGGAGAAAAATCCGCTTTCATCACCGAGAGCGAACTCTATGCCACCCATTTACATGGACGTCACCGGCAGCATGAGCGTGATTCACGCAAAGCCATGTCGGTGGACGCAATGTTGCGCGATCTGTCTGAAATCAAACCGGGCGACCCGGTGGTGCACGAGCAGCATGGCATTGGCCGCTACCTGGGCCTGGTGAGCATGGATCTGGGAGAGGGCGCAGCAGAGTTCATGGCACTGGAATACGCCGGCGGTGACAAGCTTTACGTGCCGGTGTCGCAACTGCATCTGATCGGACGCTACAGCGGCGCTTCACCCGAAGCCGCGCCGCTGCACAAACTCGGCAGCGGCCAGTGGGACAAAGCCAAGCGCAAGGCGATGCAGCAAGTGCGCGACACCGCTGCAGAGCTGCTGAATCTTTATGCCCAGCGGGCTACGCGGCAGGGCCATGCATTTGGCCTCAGGCAACACGATTATGAGGCTTTTGCCGAAGGCTTCGGTTTCGAGGAAACGCCCGACCAGGCTGCTGCTATCCGTGCGGTGATCGAAGATCTGACTTCGGGCAAACCAATGGACCGGTTGATTTGTGGCGATGTGGGTTTCGGCAAAACCGAAGTGGCATTGCGGGCGGCCTTCGTCGCTGTCGCCGATGGCAAACAGGTGGCGGTGCTGGTGCCTACCACGCTACTGGCGGAACAGCATTTCCAGAATTTTTCCGATCGCTTTAGTCTGGTTGCCGAGCAATGGCCGGTAAAAATCGCCGAGCTGTCACGCTTCCGCTCGGCCAAGGAACAGACTCAGGCGCTGGCGGGGTTGGCCAGGGGTGAGATAGATATCGTCATCGGTACCCACAAGCTGATCCAGAAAGGCATCAAATTCAAAAACCTGGGACTGGTCATCATAGACGAGGAACACCGTTTCGGTGTACGCCAAAAAGAACAACTGAAGAATCTTCGCGCCGAAGTGGATGTGCTGACGCTTACCGCCACGCCGATTCCACGCACGCTTGCCATGTCGCTGGAGGGCCTGCGCGACTTCTCGGTAATTGCTACCGCACCGCAGCGGCGGCTTGCCATCAAAACTTTCGTCAGCCGTTTCTCCGAGGGAGTTATTCGCGAAGCGTGTCTGCGCGAATTGAAACGCGGCGGGCAGATATATTTCCTGCACAACGAAGTGGACACCATTCAGTCGATGTGCGACAAGCTCACGCGGTTATTGCCGGAAGCGCGTATTCATATCGCTCACGGGCAAATGCGCGAGCGCGAGCTGGAACACGTGATGCGGGATTTCTACCAGCAGCGCTTCAATCTGCTGCTATGCACCACCATCATCGAGACCGGCATTGATGTTCCCAGCGCCAACACCATCATTATCAACCGTGCGGACAAATTCGGCCTTGCCCAATTGCACCAGTTGCGCGGGCGGGTAGGCCGCTCCCATCACCAGGCTTACGCTTATCTGTTGATACCGGAGGAGGAGGCTCTGGGCGCGCAGGCAAGAAAACGTCTCGATGCCATTCAGACGATGGAAGAGTTGGGCGCGGGATTTTATCTGGCCATGCACGATCTGGAAATCCGCGGTGCGGGAGAAGTGCTGGGCGAGTCACAAAGCGGTGAGATGCAGGAGATCGGTTTCAATCTCTACAGTTCCATGCTGGATGCCGCCGTCAAGTCGCTGAAAGAAGGTCGCGAGCCGGATATGCAGCATCCTCTGGGCATTGCCACCGAGATCAATCTGCACGTACCCACGCTGTTGCCGGCCGACTATTGCAATGACATACACGAGCGTCTGGTGCTGTACAAACGCATGGCCAGTTGTGAAAATGATGAGCAACTGGATGAGATGCAGCGGGAATTGATTGACCGTTTCGGCCTCCTGCCCGATCCTGCCCGGGCGTTGCTGGACTGCCACCGTCTGCGTACCGCCGCCAGGCCTCTGGGAATCATGCGCATAGACGCCAGTGCCGACAGCATTCAGGTGCAATTTATTCCTAATCCGTCAGTGGATGCGACCAAAATTATTGCCCTCATCCAGAGCAGCCGTGAATACAAACTCTCCGGCCCAGATCGCCTGAAAATTCAGGTACAGATTGCGGGTGTGGTGCAACGGGTGGTGCGGATAAGGAATTTGCTCAACGAGTTGAGCAGGTAAAAAATACTGGTTTTTTACGAAGGGCTTGCGCAGAGATTTCCTGAGACCTGTTGTCCGTCTGTGCAGGCAATGTAGAACCTTTTTTCAGCATACCCAGTTCTGGCCGCATCACTGCGCGGGCAGTCGGCGCAACTCCATCCGGACACGGCTAGGCTGCGTGGCAGATTCCTGTGATGTCTTGGCCGGCTCCCGCTGACGAATCTGCTGGCTGCGGATCAGCGCTTCTTTCTCCGCCAGCAACTGCTGCAGACGTTCGATTTCACGTTGCTGCGCAGCGCAGGGGTCGATTGTAGTCGTAACTGCCGGAGTTGCGACAGTCGGGACTGAGGCAACCGGGGCTGGGGCCGCTGGGGTTGAAGTTGCTGGGACCGGGCGCGGGGTCGACTTCAACAGGCTGCAGCCTGTCATGCTAACGCCCAATAGCATCGCAACTGTCCATGCCGCTCTAAGCAAACCACATGGCTTGTCTGACTGTTTCGGCAATCCCATCATTTGTCACCTCCCGATCCTGCTGCCATTACCGTACCACAATGTGCATGCAGGTCAACTTTCGTTTTACTGCTAAAGCTTGGTTGGCACTACCCGGCTTGCCACAAGTTTGGCGCGCTCCCTCGCCTCAGCGACATCTGTGCCGTTCGCCAGCGCTACACCCATGCGACGGCGCACAAACGCCTCCGGTTTGCCGAACAGACGCAAATCACTTTGCGGCACGCGCAGTGCTGTGTCTACTCCCGCGTAAGCAATACCCTGTTGTTCCAGTTGCCCGTAGATTACCGCACTTGCTCCCGGCGCGCGCAAGGCGGTGTTCACCGGCAAGCCGAGTATGGCGCGGGCATGCAGCTCGAATTCGTTCTGCACCTGACTGCACATCGTCACCATGCCGGTATCGTGCGGGCGCGGGCTGACTTCGCTGAACCATACTTCATCACCTTTGACGAATAACTCTACGCCGAAGATGCCTAAACCATCGAGGTTGTCGGTAATCCTCTGGGCAATGTCACGTGTACGTTGCAGCGCCAGCGGCGACATCGGTTGCGGTTGCCAGCTTTCCACGTAGTCACCGTGAATCTGGATATGGCCGATGGGTTCGCAGAAATGCGTTTCCACTTCGCCCTGCTCACCCATTGCGCGCACGGTAAGCTGGGTGATTTCATAATCGAAACGAATGAAGCCCTCGACGATCACCCGCCCCTGATTTACCCGGCTGCCGCTGGCGGCATAGTCCCACGCCGCTGCCACTTCCATCGCGCTGTCAATTTTCGATTGCCCTTTGCCGGAGGAGGACATCACTGGCTTTACCACGCAAGGGTAGCCGATGCCGCTGTCAATCGCCGCACGCAATTCCTCCAGACTATCGGCAAAAGCATACGGCGAAGTCGGCAAACCCAGCGTTTCCGCCGCAAGGCAGCGGATGCCCTCGCGATGCATAGTGAGCTGTGCGGCGCGCGCAGTGGGGATGACGCGCGCCAATCCCGTCTGTTCTATCTCCACCAGCATGCCGGTAGCGATCGCTTCGATCTCCGGCACGATGATGTGCGGCTGTTCCCGTTCGATCAGTTCACGCAGTGCTGTGCCGTCGGCCATATTGATCACATGCGCGCGGTGCGCCACCTGATGCCCCGGCGCATTGGGGTAGCGATCCACGGCAATGGTCTCCACCCCCAGGCGTTGCAACGCAATGATGACTTCCTTGCCGAGTTCACCGCTGCCCAGCAGCATGACTTTGGTGGCGGAAGGGGTGAGTGGCGTGCCAATGATCAATTGTTTATGCATGACTCATCACGAAGAATAATTGCAGAAGATTTCATGTTTCCTCAATAAGGGGATCAAGCGGTTTTTAGCGTTCAATCGTCGTTTACGGGATAATACAAGATATGGTCTGTTGCTGAAATGCATCCGGCAGAAGCCGGCATTACGGCCAGATAGGAATCGATAATAAATCGGAATGGCTTATGAACCTCATCATCCAGGGCATCGAAATCGGAAACAGCGACTTGCGGGAGCTGGCGAAGCTCTCCGGCGCCGGCCAGATCGAGCGCATCACCGGCCAGGCCTTTCGGCTGAAAGATGCGAGCCGGCAGGAGAAGGTAGCGGAATACTGCGCTGCTGCAGGACTGGATTACGCTTTCGTGGTACAGACTACGCGGCTTGTCGATTTCGGCCTGGTGGCGATGGATATGGATTCAACCCTCGTTGCCATCGAGTCCATCGATGAAATCGCCGATATGCAAGGGGTCAAGCCGCAGGTGGCGGAAATTACTGCCAGCACCATGCGCGGTGAAATTGATTTTGCCGAGAGCCTTACGCGCCGCACGGCGCTATTGCAAGGTCTGGATCAGGACGCGCTGCATCGGGTCTACACTGAGCGGCTGCAATTTAGTCCCGGCGCGGAAAAAATGTTGCAACGGCTGCAGGCAGCAGGCATCAGAATATTGCTTGTTTCGGGCGGCTTCACATTTTTCACCGACAGGCTAAAGGAAAGACTGGGGCTGGATTACGCTGCCGCCAATACGCTTGAAATCGTGGACGGCAAGCTCACCGGCAAGGTGCTGGGAGAAATCATCGGCGCGCAGGGAAAAGCCGATGTGCTGAAACGTGTGCGCGACGAACTGGGATTGAAGCGGGAACAGGTGATCGCCATCGGCGACGGCGCCAACGACCTGCAGATGCTGGCAGAAGCCGGCGTCAGCATTGCCTATCACGCCAAACCCATCGTGCAGCAAAAGGCCACTTACGCACTCAATCATGTCGGCCTGGACGGGGTGCTCAACCTGTTCGGTTAATTGCGGAATGAATCGAACCGCAGAGGATGCTGTTTCTGGCTGCACCGCCTTCCTGTTTGAATGTACCCTCGTAAACCCGCCCGCTTGCCCTCTACCGGGCTTTCGTGCCGCGTGCTTAAGATTTCCCTTGGATCCCGCTACCAGCTCAAAGTAAAAGAACTCTTACTCTACTCTCTCCTTAGCAGGCGCTGCATCTGTCCGGCAGGATACTGCGCCCGGCCATGGTATTCACACCGCATTTGCTTCCCGGGGTTCCCTAGGAAACGACTGAACATCGCGCCTGAAGAAGTTTCCGCATCTACATTCCAACCTCATCATTTGGTAGGAATGCATTCATGCGTGAGGAATTAACCAATCGTCCCTGTAGGGATTCCTGCCTTCGGCAGCCATGCTGATCGACCGGGGTGCGACATATTGTCGCGCGACAATTTGCCACATTCCCAAGATGGTTTTTCGTCCTTACAATTCAATCCACGTGGTTAATTCTGACAACAATTGTCAAAGGAGAAATCATGTTTACCAAACTTAACGAGAGTGGGTTATTCAAGTCGCTGTCGGCGGCATTTCGTTCCAACCGTAAAGAAATTGCAAAGAAAACGGCCGCAGCAAGCCGGCTGGAAACAAAGAAAACTGAGGAACCCATGAGTAGCGATAAAGCAGTCCGTTCACTTTCGTTTGCTACCAGATACCAGATATACCAGAAAATGCGGCAATTAAATTCTATCAACCCAACTTTGACAAGGAGAAATGAGCAGCTGGCAGCAGAATTACCTGCTCACATAAACGCCCATGAAAATCCCGAAAAGAATTGAAGCACTGATTGAAGAAGGTCTCGTCGATGCCGTCATCTGCCAACTCATAAGCGGCAAAGAGGCCATGGTCTATGTGGTGCGCTGCGGAGCAAACCTCCGCTGTGCAAAGGTTTACAAAGAAACCAACCAGCGCAGCTTTCACCAAAGCAGTGAATACACCGAAGGACGCAGAATCAGAAACAGCCGTCGTGCCCGCGCCATGGAGAAAGGCAGCCGCTATGGCCGCAAAGCGCAGGAGGATGCGTGGCAAAGCGCGGAAGTCGATGCCCTGTACCGTCTCGCTGCCACCGGTGTGCGTGTGCCGCAGCCGTACAACTTTTTTGAGGGCGTGCTGCTGATGGAACTGATCACTGACAGCACTGGCGCTGTCGCCCCGAAGCTGCATGATCTGGTACTGACGGCGGAGCAGGCACGCGAGTATCACCGCAGCCTGATGCAGCAGGTGGTGCAGATGCTCTGCGTTGGCGTCATTCATGGTGATCTGTCGCAATATAACGTGCTCGTCGGCAGTGAAGGACTGGTCATCATAGACTTGCCCCAGGCTGTCAATGCTGCAGGCAACAACAACGCCCGCAGCATGCTCAAGCGGGATGTCGACAACCTGACCGCCTATTTCAGCCGTTTTGCTCCCGAACTCCGGCATACTGATTATGGCTCGGAGATATGGTCGCTCTACCAGCGCGGCAGGCTATACCCAGAGACTGAACTGACGGGGCGCTTTGAGTACAGCGAGAAACCGGCAGATGTGGGCAGCGTCATGCGGGCAGTGCATATCGTGCTCAAACGAGAGGCAGCATGGCAGCGGCACAGGCAGCAAATGAGGCTGGTCCAGAAGTCAGAGGGAGAGGCAGCATGACAGCGCATAGGTAGCAAATAGCCGGGGGTGCGACAATTTGCCACATTCCCGCGCTGCATAAACCAAGTTAATCTCATGCTCCAATTTTGTTTTGTGAGGGGGGGATATGTGGACTCATCGTGTTGCAGTTATTTTGCTGCTAAGCATTCCGGCAACGGTGCTCGCAGACCACGAAGACCCGGCTGCGGAAAATCAGCGCAGCGCAAAACCGCGGCCATCCAAGACGACATTAGCGGTGGGCGTGACGCTCGATGGTGACGGTCGCTTATGGCTGGCCAAGGTGGAGAATCAACGACTGCTGGTCTCCCGCTCGGATGACGGCGGGGAAAGTTTTTCCAGTCCGGTGGTGGTTACTCCCGAAACGGAAGATATATCGGCTGACGGCGAGAATCGTCCCAAGATTGCCGTGGCCCGCGATGGCACGGTACTCCTGAGCTGGACAAAAACGCTGCCGCAGAGACATTCCGGCAACATCCGCTTCGCCCGTTCCACGGATTCAGGCCGGAGCTTCTCCGCACCGATCACGCTGAACAACGACGGCCGTATCACCAGCCATCGCTTCGATGCGCTGGCGATTGACGGTACCGGCAGGGTGGTGGTGGCATGGCTGGATGCGCGTGACCGCGATGCTACAAGGGAACAAGGCGGCAAGTTTTCCGGAGTATCGATTTATACCGCGCAATCCGCTGACAACGGCGCAAGTTTCAGCGCCAACCGCAAATTTCAGCAACATATCTGCGAGTGCTGCCGGATTGCACTTACCTGGACGAAAACAGGCCCGGTAGTGTTCTGGCGCAATATTTTCGGTGTCAACACACGCGATTTCGCCATCGCGCATCTGGATCAGGGCGGAGTACGCCGCGCCACGGATGATGAATGGCAAATCGATGCCTGTCCGCATAACGGCGGCAGCATTGCAGCCGATGGCCAAGGCCGGCTGCATCTGACCTGGTTCACCAATGGCAACAAGCACCAGGGGTTGTTCTACAAACGCATCGACGGCGACTGGGAGTCGCAACCTCTTGCCATCGGCAATCCCGCGATCCAGGCAAATCATGCGGCGGTAGTGGCGGCGGGCGACACGATTATCCTCACCTGGCGCGAATTTGATGGAAGCGCTTATTCCGTGCAGATGATGCACTCGAAAGATGGCGGTAGTTCCTGGGGTGAGCCGCAGCGTCTGATGGATACCACCGGGGCGGCGGATTATCCCGTACCGCTGATCAATGGCAAGCAAGTGCTGGTGGTATGGAATACCGCAGCAGAAGGTCTGCGCATTGTGTCATTCGAGCGGGTCGCTGCAAAATAAAATCACCAAGTGGATCGAACAGTAGCTGCCAGCACGCTGCGGCAACAGCGATAACCAGATCTTTTTAATTAGAAAACAAGCGAGCCAATATGCACAATATACAAGGGTCTTAGGAAGTTAAAGCGGGTTTAATCTCAATAATCGAAGTAACTCAAGGTACAGATTATCACGGCGATGGTTAAAGCGGAATTCGGTTTCTTTCAAATGCAGGTAGAAGGTGACGACGGATATTCCGTTGAACTTCTGCAACCTGCGTTTGGCATAACTCCAGAACGATTCAATGCCGTTGATATGATGCTCGCCCCGCGCAAATTCATTGGCACTGTGGTTCACTCTAAAGTGCTTATCAAAACCAATATCTACCAGGCCATCATAGCCGCGCCAGCCGTCCGAGTGAATCACCGTATCGGGTGCGATGTGTCCTCGGATCACCCCTTGCAGCGTGGCTTTGGTGCAATCTGGCACAATCTCGGTATAGACTCTCCCGTCGCGTTTCAGCAGACCAAACACAATCGTCTTGCCATAGGCGCCGCGGCCACGTTTACCTCTGACACGGCGCGGACCAAAGTACGATTCATCGACCTCAACCGCCCCCTGCAGCGGCGACTGTTGCTCACACACGGTCGCTATCCGAGACCTCAGTTTCAGGTAAATGCTGTTGACCGAGCGCACCGAGATGCCGGTCAATGTCGCCGTATCTGTGGCCGTAAAATCCATGGCAAAACAGCGCAGAAACTGCCGGAATTTCTTCTCGCTAATTCGGGAACGGCGGTAGTATCTATTTTTAACATTCATCTCAAGAAGTTAGCACACTTTAATAAGTGCTTAACTTCCTAAGACCCTAAGGTATACACCCAAATCAAGAATCGAATAGTTATATTGAGCTTGGGGCCGCGCAACAACTCGTGAGTTAGGCGCCATTCGTTCAATGATGTCTTTAAGTAACTGCACAAGGCCACGTGGAGTTTGCTCAGTGTGCGCATTGTCCAGCCAATCCAAGAAGATGCCCAATTGGCAAATCTGTGAGCTCAATATTCGAAGATGTTCTTCCGAACTGGTCTTGTCGATTACCTCAGTCAAATGAAAGAGGAAATCCTGTAAAAAACGGATTATTTGGTTTGGAGTTGCGGCTGGGTAATCTGAAACGGAAAGTTCTTCAACGCGCTTTAATAAACCTTCCCTAAGCAAATGCGTATGACGCCTCCAATACTCCAAAGGCACAGACATGACTTAAGTATGACTTAGCAAGCTTGAACCGAAACTGATGTCACCACCTATGCGGCGTTGACCGGATTCGACTAAACCAACTAGAAACGCGGAGAGTTGTCGGAAGAATTCTTTTGCATTGTTCAGCTCTTCAACTTTAATCTGGCTATTGCTAGGGGATAAAGCCGTTTCAATTGCACTGGCCATTTTTTCGAACTCTTCTCCCACATCATCCGCCTTAATTTTATCTTGCATGAATTTTAATGGCTCAACAGAAAATGCAAGTTTACGAACAGTTTCCACTGCACAAGCATTAGAACTTACTCCAGAAGTAACCAAGCGAGCACCGCTGGATACATCTTTCAAGAAAATCTCTGCACGTCGCAGCGTGTATTTATCATCTTCGTCGATTTGCTGGCTTGCAAGTAACCGTTCAAGCAATTCACTGCTGCTTACTGCGAGGAAACTGAGTCCAAGATACTCGGCATCACGAAATTCATTGCCTGGCGTGCTCATTATATTCTCCCGATATAAATGTCACAAAAAACAAAATTGACTACTACGCCACCGCTAGAGATGCTGACTTAGTAGCAGAAGTAGTACGAATTTTTTTGGCGACTTCTTGTTGTAGCCTGGACAATTCGATCACAAAAGCAAAAGTAAATTGTCCATCAAGCACTCGCTCTAGTGGCTCTCCTGGCTTACACAAATAAATGTCTTTCCCATCTGTTACAACATGACTTGCCGGAAGTGATGTCAATGTAATCTGTGGATGCAGCAACCGGAGCTGTCGCATTGCTTTCTTGAGGCGACCCACAGATATACCCATTTTAGACAACATAGCAATTAAACGTAATGCAACAACATCGCCGAATGAGTAATGCCTTTGGGTCCCGCGACCACGAGAACAATTACAAGTTGGCTCAACGACCTTTTCGCGACACAGGTAGTTTAACATCGCCAGAGAAAGATTGGACAGCTTTGCGGCTTGAGTGGCGGTAAACCATTCATTCGCATCGTGCGGAGATTTTTTTCGCATTGGGTACAGGTCTGTTTATAGTTTCGCGTTAAACTATATTCTCAGAAGAATACACATAATTAAAAATTTGTGCAATATTTTCCGAAGGTTGTATTGGTACTGTTGTGTGAAAAGCAACAAGGTTTTTGCTTTCGGGATGCTGCTCTGCCATCGAGTTCTGGCTCAAACTGGCCAGCAGTTGACCGCAATCCGCCCCGACACCCTTTACCCACATGCATGCAATGACATTGGAGTTACTGGAAGGGGGTCGTGATTTGCCAATGCGCGTTACTAAACTTCCGCCGCAATAGCGCCCCTTAACTTTACGTTACTCGATTTCAATCTGTAT
>CAMAPK010000024.1 GCA_945860135.1 Nitrosovibrio sp. Nv4 | reverse complement strand
GGTTGCAGAAGTTCAACGGAATATCCGTCATCACCTTCTACCTGCATTTGAAAGAAACTGAATTCCGCTTTAACCATCGCCGTGATAATCTGTATCTTGAGTTACTTCGATTATTGAGATTAAACCCGCTTTAACTTCCTAAGACCCTTATTTAATATGGCTGTAAACCGATCCATGCCAACCGCGTTAGTTCGGCTTCGTCCACTCAGTACGGCGCCATTTCATGCCAGATTGCATCACTAACAGCCACATTGACAAGAAGGACATCAAGTTTCTCGAGATCCGCCATCTGAATGGCCCCAATATCTGGACCTACTACCCGGTTCTTGAAGCGCTCGTCGACATCGGCGAACTCGAAGATTTTCCGTCCAACACCATCCCCGGCTTTTATGAACGTCTGTCTTCCTCGCTGCCTTCGCTGATTGAGCACCGCTGCAGCTACGAAGAACGCGGCGGTTTCCTGCGCCGGGTTGAGGAAGGCACCTGGCCATGCCATATCCTCGAACACGTTACGCTTGAATTGCAGAATCTGGCCGGCATGCGCGGCGGCTTTGGCAGGGCCCGTGAAACTTCGGTGCGCGGCATCTACAAGGTAATCGTCAGCGCCTGGCACGCAGAAATTACGCGTAGCGCCCTGTTTGCAGCGCGTGAACTGGTGCTGGCAGCAATGCGGGGCCACCAACCCTACGACGTCGAAGCCACGCTCGAGCGTCTGCGCACCATGGTAGATTCGCTCTGGTTGGGCCCGTCAACTGCATGCATCGTTGATGCCGCCGCTACCCGCAATATTCCCGCCATTCGTCTGCTTGCCAGGGGAAATCTGGTGCAGCTCGGCCATGGCGCCCGCAGCCGGCACATCTGGACGGCCGAAACTGACCGTACTCCGGCAATTGCCGAAAGCATCTCGCGTGACAAGGATCTGACCAAGTCACTACTCCGATCCTGCGGCGTCCCTGTTCCCGAGGGGCGTATCGTCACCAGCGCTGAAGATGCCTGGGAAGCCGCTGAAGACATCGGTTTGCCAGTCGTGATCAAACCCTGTGACGGCAATCATGGACGCGGTGTCTTTATTGAATTGACCCGGCGTGAAGAGGTTGAATCAGCCTATTACGCAGCACTGAAAGAAGGTAGTGGCGTACTGGTCGAACGTTATATCCCAGGTACCGAACACCGTCTGCTGATCGTGGGTGGACAGCTCGTTGCCGCCAATCGGGGTGACTCGGTATCCGTTACCGGTGACGGGACTTCGACCATCGCCGAGTTGATCGAGCAGCAGATCAATTCCGATCCGCGCCGCGGGACGACCGAGGATTTCCCGCTCAACATGATTCGCTTGGATAAAGCAGCCCGCATGGAAATCGCCCATCAAGGTTTTAGCGGCGACTCGGTACCGACAGCCGGCCTTGAAGTTCTGATCCAGCGTAACGGCAACCACGCTTTCGACGTTACCGATGAAGTGCACCCCAGCATTGCCGCAGCCGCCTCACTCGCCGCCCGCATTGTTGGTCTGGATATCGCCGGCATCGATCTTGTCACTGCTGACATTTCGCGCCCGCTCAGCGAGCAAGGCGGCGCCATTGTCGAGGTCAACGCCGGCCCCAGTCTGCTGATGCATATCAAGCCCGCTGTGGGCACACCCCGTCCGGTTGGCAAAGCCATCGTCGATCACCTTTTTCCCGATGGCGATGACGGCCGCATTCCGATTGTGGGCATCAGCGGCAGCTACGGCAAAACTACCGTGGCACACCTCGTCGCCCGGCTGCTCACCCTCTCCGGCAAGCATACCGGGCTGGCATGCAGTGATGGGCTGTACCTCGATTCCAGGCAAATTGACAAAAGCGATTGCGCCAAATGGGATGCGGCCAACCGTATTCTGATAAACCGCTCGGTCGAAGCCGCCGTGTTCGAGAACGGCAGCGATACCATCCTCGGCGAGGGACTGGTCTACGATTGCTGCCAGGTCGGCATCATCACCAACGTCGAGCCAACCCGGCACTACGGCCGCTACGATATTGCAACCCCCGAGCAGGTTTACACTATCCTGCGCACCCAGGTGGACGTAGTAACACCGACCGCGGCGGCAGTGGATGATGTGATCGACATGGTATTACCGACGGGCGCCGCGGTGCTCAACGCCAGGGTAGCGATGCTCGTCGAGATGTCCAAACTGTGCAACGGTGAAGTCATCTACTTCAGCCTTGACCCCGAGCTGCCAGCTGTCACCGCGCATCGCGCGCAGGAAGCGCAAGGCAGGCGTGCGGTAATCGTTCGCGATGGGGAAATCATGCTTGCCACCGGTTCCGATGAAGTGCCTTTGATCAAACTGACCAATGTCCCTCTAACTGATGGCGGACGTGCAATTGCACAGATCGAGAACGTTCTGGCCGCAGTGGCTGCCGCATGGGCACTCGGCATCGCACCCGATCTCATTCGCAGCGGAATCGCAACAACCGAATCAAGCCAGGAAAAATGTAGCTCTCCCCGGATCGAACCGGAAACCCAAGGAAACTATTCATGAACGTATCGCGTATCCGCGCACTGCGCGGCCCCAATTTATGGAGTCAACGCACCGCCATAGAGGCTGTTGTCTCCTGCAACAGCGCCGAGTGTTCCCTGGACAAAATACCGGGGTTCATGGCTCGATTGAACGAACATCTCCCGGAAACTGCCCTGCCCCAGCCAGTAGAACGCCACGAAGCCATGACCATGGCGCATGTGCTGGAATTTGTCACACTCAGCCTGCAAGCACAGGCTGGTTGCCCGGTCAGCTTCAGCCACACCGTGCCAACAGCGGAAACCGGCACTTACCGGGTCATTGTTGAATACAGCGAGGAAGCAGTCGGACGACTTGCTTTTGAACTCGCACAAACTTTATGCCTTGCTGCAATTGATGCCACTCCCTTTGATCTGGCCACAGCATTGCAGCGTCTGCGCGAACTGGATGAGGACATGCGCCTCGGACCCAGCACAGGCGCCATCGTCCATGCCGCTGTAGCGCGTGGCATTCCGTATCGCCGTCTGACTGAAGGCAGCATGGTGCAGTTTGGCTGGGGCAGCCGGCAGCGCCGCATCCAGGCCAGCGAAACCGATCTGACCAGTGCCGTCGCCGAGTCCATCGCACAGGACAAGGAATTGACCAAGATGCTGCTGCATGCTGCCGGCATTCCCGTTCCGGCGGGTCGACCAGTGGCGAATGCGGCAGATGCCTGGGCCGCCGCCTGCGAAATTGGCGGGGCGGTCGTCGTAAAACCACAGGATGGCAACCAGGGTAAGGGAGTAGCGGTAAATCTGGCAAACCGTGAGCAGGTGGAAGCCGCCTACGCGGTAGCGGCTGAAATCAGCGATGAAGTCCTGGTTGAACGTTACATCTCCGGTCATGATTACCGCATGCTGGTGATCGGCAACAAGCTGGTCGCTGCCGCGCGGCGCGAGCCACCGCAAGTGCTCGGCGACGGCGTACACAGCGTGCGCCAGTTGGTGGATCAGGTCAACAGTGACCCACGACGTGGTAAAGATCACGTCACTGCGCTGACCAGAATAGATTTTGATGAAATTGCGCTTGCCCATCTCGCAACCCAGAGCCTGACTGCCGAATCCATCCCGGCCAAAGATGTGCGCGTGATCCTGCGCAATAATGCCAACCTTTCCACCGGCGGCACGGCCACCGATGTGACCGACGAAGTTCACCCCGAGCTTGCCGCACGCGTGGTGGCCGCTGCGCAAATGATCGGTCTCGACATCTGCGGTGTTGATGTCATCTGCGACAACGTGCGCAATCCGCTGGAACAGCAGAACGGCGGCATCGTCGAAGTGAATGCTGCGCCAGGTCTGCGCATGCACCTGCAACCTTCATCCGGCAAAGGACGTGCGGTTGGTGAAGCCGTCATCGCCAACATGTTTGCCGATGGCGACGATGGGCGCATTCCCGTGGTTGCAGTGACAGGCACCAACGGCAAGACCACCACCGTGCGCCTGATCGCCAACATTCTCAGCTGCCAGAACCTGCGTGTCGGCATGACCAATACCGACGGTGTCTATGTTGCGGGGCAACGCATCGACACCGGCGATTGCAGCGGTCCGAAGAGCGCGAAAAACGTCTTGCTCCACCCCGATGTCGATGCCGCCGTATTCGAGACGGCGCGCGGCGGCATGCTGCGCGAAGGACTGGGTTTCGACCACTGCCAGGTTGCAGTGGTAACCAACATCGGCATGGGCGATCACCTTGGTCTCGCGCACGTGCATACGGCCGAAGATCTGGCTCTGGTCAAACGTGTCGTCGTACAGAATGTTACGCCCGGCACTGGCGTCGCCGTGCTCAACGCTGCTGATCCACTGGTGGCCAGCATGGCCGACGGCTGCCCCGGCTCAGTCACCTTCTTTACCCACAACCGCCATCATCCGGTGATAGTCAGGCATCGTGCACAGGGCAAGCGTGTCATCTATCTCGACGGCGATTCGATAGTCGCTGCGGAAGCCAGGCTTGAGCACCGCATTTCGCTGAGCGGAATCCCGATCACGCAAAACGGCAGCATCGGTTTCCAGATCGAGAATGCCATGGCAGCCATCGGCGCCAGCTGGGCGCTTGCGCTTGATTGGGCGGTCATTCGCGCCGGTTTGGCCAGCTTTGTCAGTGATGTGCAAACTGCACCCGGTCGCTTCAATCTCTTCAGTCACCGTGGCGCCACCTTGATCGCCGATTACGGCCACAATGCTGATGCGATCCGGGCGCTGGTATGCGCCATCGATAACATGCCGGCCAATCGCCGCTCGGTAGTCATCAGCGGTGCTGGTGACCGGCGCGACGAAGACATCCGCCAACAAACCGAAATTCTCGGTGACGCTTTCGACGAGGTCGTGCTGTATCAGGATAAATGTCAGCGCGGCCGCGCTGACGGAGAGGTGCTGGGCCTGCTGCGGCAAGGACTGGAAAATGCCAAGCGTACCCGCGAGGTCAAGGAAATCCGGGGTGAATTTGTCGCCATCGATGCGGCTTTCGCCAGCCTCAAAGCCGGCGAACTCTGTCTTATTCTCGTCGACCAAGTCGAAGCAGCGCTCAGACACATTAGCAGGCGAGTAGTAGCAGGCTGACAGCCCGACCACATGCGCATCGATGTTTCAAGAATGCCCTTGGTGGATGCACTCAAGGCCATTGCCTGTCTGCTCATCGTAGCGCATCACCTGTCCATCTACGGCCCCATGTCGGATCTGGCATACCCACTGATTCCCGGCCTGCTCGATTGGCTGCGTGAATACGGCAGAATGGCGGTGCAGATTTTTTTTGTGGTAGCGGGTTTTCTGCTGGCCGGGAAACTTGCACCACTCGGAGTGCCGCTCGCCACCAACCCGATCCCAGCCATCAAGCGCCGTTATGTTCGCCTGGTCATCCCGTATTTCGCTGCCCTGATCCTGGCGATCGGCTGTGCGGCGCTGGCCAGACACTGGATGACACACGACTCCATCCCCGCCGCACCCAACCTCTTCCAATTTCTGGCGCATGTGTTTCTGCTGCAAGACCTGCTCGATCAGGAAGCCCTGTCAGCAGGCGTCTGGTACGTAGCCATCGATTTTCAGCTATTCACTCTGGCAGCGTTCCTGTTCTGGCTATCCGGAAAGATCGAGCAGCGCCATCCACACCTGAAATCAACCGCGCTGGTTTTGATTGCGGGCTTGACCATGGTCTCGCTATTCGCGTTCAACAGGAATGCTTTCTGGGATGAAACCGCCCTCTATTTCTTCGGCTCGTATGGTCTCGGGATTCTGGCTTACTGGGCTTCGGGCAGCCAGCGCCCTGCCCTCTGGCTCGCATTACTGGGTGCGCTGGCGATAGCGGCCTTGCTGGTGGATTTCCGTGACCGGATAGCGGTTGCAACGGCCGTAATGCTGCTGCTGGGATGTGCCCGACAATATGGAATCCTGGGAAGCTGCCCCGTACCCAATTTCCTGACCTATCTCGGGCGCATCTCTTATTCCATCTTCCTGGTCCACTTCCCGTTGTGTCTGGTGGTCAATGCCAGCTTCTTCCGCTTCCTCCCGCATGAAGCGGTCACCAGCCTGTTCGGACTGGTTCTGGCTTTGTGCATCAGCATCCTCGGCGGCGCTTTATTCTACAAATGGATCGAAAGCCGTCCGCTTGCAGACAGGATGCGCCTGCTGCTATTTCCCGCTCAGGCTGGTCAGCAGCAATAGTTCGTTGAGCCGCTTGACGAATCCGGCCGGGTCTTCGAGCTGACCGCCTTCGGCCAGCAGCGCCTGGTCGAACAGGATATGGCTCCAGTCGGCAAAGCGCGCTTCCTCGTATTTCAAGCGCTGCACCATCGGATGGTGCGGGTTGATTTCGAGAATGGGCTTGGTGTGGTTCACTTTCTGTCCGGCTGATTTGAGCAGGCGTTCCAGATGACCGCCCATGTCGTGACTGTCTGCCACCAGGCAGGCAGGAGACTCGGTCAGGCGCAGGGTGACGCGCACATCCTTCACCTGCTCGCCGAGGACGCCCTTGATCTTCTCGGTAAGCTCCTTGTATTCACCCGCTTCCTTTTCCTGCTCTTTCTTTTCCGCCTCGTCTTCCAGCTTGCCCAGATCCAGGCTGCCCTTGGCCACCGATTGCAGTGACTTACCTTCGAACTCGGTCAGGTTTGCGGCCAACCACTCGTCCACGCGCTCGGCCAGCAGCAGCACTTCAATGCCTTTCTTGCGAAAAACTTCCAGGTGCGGACTGTTTCTGGCTGCCTTGAGATTGTCGGCAGTCACATAGTAGATCTTCTCCTGCCCTTCTTGCATGCGCCCGACATAATCGCTCAAGGACACGCTCTGCTCATCGTTCTCGGCATGGGTGGAAACAAAGCGCAGCAGCTTGGCAATGCGTTCGCGGTTGGCGTAATCTTCCCCCACGCCTTCTTTCAGCACCTGACCAAATTCCTGCCAGAAGGTCTTGAATTTTTCCCTGTCGCTGTCCTGCTCACTCTGAGCGAGGTCTTCGATCAGCCCCAGCACCTTCTTCACTGCACCCGCACGGATGGCCTCGATATCTTTCGATTCCTGCAGAATCTCGCGCGAAACATTCAACGGCAAGTCGTTGGAATCGATCACCCCGCGTACGAACCGCAGGTAATTCGGCAGCAACTTGTCGGCATCATCCATGATGAACACCCGCCGCACATACAACTTGATGCCATGGCGACGCTCGCGCTCGAACATGTCAAACGGCGCGCGCGACGGAATATAGAGCAACTGGGTATATTCCTGCTTGCCTTCCACTTTGGCGTGCACATAGGCCAGCGGCGGTTCGAAATCATGCGCCACGTGTTTGTAGAATTCCTCGTACTGTTCCGGGGTGATCTCGCTCTTGGGGCGCGCCCACAAGGCACTGGCCTGATTGACGGTCTCGTCTTCATCGCTGATGGTGTTTGCGCTCTTCTCCTTGGACCACTCTTCCTTCTTCATCACGATCGGCAAGGTGATGTGGTCGGAATACTTGCGGATGATGGTGCGCAACTGCCAGCCATTGAGAAAATCGTCCTCTCCGGCACGCAGATGCAGGATGACTTCGGTGCCACGCCCTGTTTTCTCCACGGTCTCCAGCGTATAATCCCCCTCACCCGCGGATTCCCAGCGCACACCGTGTTCCGCGGTCAAGCCGGCGCGACGCGTAATCAGCGTCACTTTGTCGGCGACGATGAAGGCAGAATAGAAACCGACGCCGAACTGGCCGATCAGATGCGCGTCCTTGGCCTGATCGCCGGTCAGGGCACTGAAGAATTCGCGTGTGCCGGACTTGGCGATGGTGCCGATATGCTCGATCACTTCCTGCCGCGACATGCCGATGCCATTGTCGGCGATGGTCAGGGTGCGGGCTGCAGCGTCGTAGCTGATGCGGATTTTAAGATCGGGGTCGGTTTCGTATAAAGCACCGTCAGCCAGACCCTCGAAGCGCAGCTTGTCGGCGGCATCCGATGCATTGGAGATCAATTCGCGCAGAAATATTTCCTTGTTGCTGTACAAGGAATGAATCATCAGCTTGAGCAGTTGTTTGACTTCGGTCTGGAAACTCAGATGTTCGACAGTGTCTTGCATGGTTCTCTCCTTGGAAAAATGCAGTAGGATTATGAGGGCAAATTGGAAATTTTCAAGCTGCCCATGTATCGAATTCACATTTAAATTTTGCCCACCATGAAAATTCTCGGTCGTTTCGCAATTGTTCTTCTGTTCTGCTGTGCCCTGCCCGCCGCTGCCCAGAACCGTGTTTTACCCCTGGATAAAATCAAGCTGCCACCCGGGTTCAGCATCGCTCTATGGGCGGAAGCGCCCAATGCGCGCGGCCTGGCGCTGGGAAAGAACGGCACGGTATTCGCCGGCTCCATGGCAGAAGGCAAGGTTTATGCGATTAGCGAAAGCAATGGCGCGCGCCAGGTCAGGATCATTACCCAGGGGCTCAATCTGCCGGTGGGTGTCGCCTTCCGTGAGGGGGCGCTGTATGTCTCCGCCATCAACCGCATTCTGCGCTTTGATGACATCGAGCAAAAACTTGATCACCCCGGCAAGCCGGTGATAGTGACCGACACTTTCCCCTCGGAAAAACACCATGGCGGGAGATTCATCGCCTTCGGCCCCGATGGCCTGCTGTATGCAGCGGTCGGCGCGCCGTGCAATAGCTGCGAGGTCGATCCGGCCAGCTTCGCCATGATTGCGCACATCAAGCCCGATGGCAGCGGCCGTGAAATTTACGCACAAGGCGTAAGAAATTCAAGCGGTTTCGACTGGCATCCGGAAACGAAGGAACTGTGGTTTACCGATACCGGAAACGACTGGCTGGGCGACAATACACCGCCCGACGAGCTCAATCATGCCCCCAGAAAAGGCCTGCATTTCGGCTTTCCCTATTGTTATGGCGGCGATGTTCCCGATCCTAAATTCGGCGCCAAGCGTGATTGCAGCAAGCTCGCTGCACCCGCCGCCAAATTCGATGCGCATGCCGTGCCATTGGGGATGCGCTTCTACACCGGCAAGATGTTTCCAGCAGAATATCATAACCAGATTCTGGTGGCCGAGAATGGCTCGTGGAATCGCCGTGAAAAGGTCGGCTACCGGCTCAAGCTGATCCAGCTAAAGAACAACAAGGTGGTGAAACAGCAAGTATTTGCCGAAGGCTGGCTGCAGGAAGAGAAAGCATGGGGCAAGCCGGCCGACATGCTGGTGATGCCCGACGGCGCGCTGCTGGTTTCGGATGATCACGCCGGCGCAATTTACCGCATCAGCTACAAGAAACCTTAGAATCGTAGGCTGGGGTGAGGTACGAACCCCATCAGCATGTAATCTCGAAATGCTGGGGTTCACAAGCTCACCCCAGCCTACTGCACTCAGCCGGGAAGTAGGCGTTCATCATTGCTTGAATGACGAAAAGCGCTGGGATTACATCAGCACAAAGCTCGTCACATAACTCCGGTCGGTTTAGGATTTTTGAAACCGCATGACCTACGGAGTTTTCACCAAGTGACACCAAATTCCACGGAGCTGAGTCTGGTTTTGCGTGCATGAGACTGTTCATCGCCGCCGTCAATTCCTTCCCACGAACAATCGTTTCGCGTTGTAGCTTATTTTGAATTTCTTCCAGCATTTTTGAAAGGCCGGGCGCATCGCCTTGATGCCAACCGCGGTTCCACTTCGCTATTTCATCTGGGTACAAATGCAGGTAAAAAAGGATCGTTTGTCTCTCTACCAGTGCACGAAGAAGAACGTGCCCACCAAAGAGATAGCCTTGCCGAATAAGCTCACGAATTGACAACCCGATACTGAGCGATTGAGCTATGACCTGACATGCCATGTGCTGATGATCGGTAAGCTCGCGACCATGGGAGGTTGGTGCCATGATCGCGTTTTGCTCTAAGGCGGAACTGATAATTTGATCTAAATGGAATAACAGTTCTCGCCCGAGGTAAGGTCGTTGTCAGGAGTGAAGATGATCGGTGTTGTTTCAGATGCCATCGATGTGACTCCGCAAGACACCTAACTTTGTTCGATATTGCGCCCTAACTCCGATGGCTAGGATGCAATCACCGGAGTGCGCTAGGTGGACTGTTGAATCGCGTAAGCGCACAGCGCCATCAGCGCCTGCGGGAAGAGGCCGAAGGCGAGTACCGCCAGACCATTTGCGCTTATCAGCAGTTTGACATCACCCGATGGCAGAATCGGCGCATCACTTTCAGGCTCGTCGAAATACATCAGCTTGATGATGCGCAGGTAATAGAACGCGCCGACCAGCGAGAACAGCACTGCCACTACCGCCAGCCATACGTAACCCGCATTCAATACCGCCTGCAACACCGCCAGCTTCGCGTAAAAACCCACCAGCGGCGGCACGCCGGCCAGCGAGAACATCAGCAGCAAGGTGATAAACGCATACCAGGGATTGCGCCGGTTGAGCCCCTTGAAATCGTCAATCTTCTCGGCTTCAAATCCCTCGCGTGACAACAGCATGATCATGCCGAAGATACCCAGGGTCATCAACACATAAACCACCATGTAGAACATGGACGAGCTGTAGCCGTTGCCATCCGCGCTGACGATCCCCAGCAGCATGAAACCCATGTGCGAGATGGTGGAATACGCCAGCATGCGCTTGATATTGGTCTGGGCAATGGCGGCAAGGTTGCCGATGATCATGGACATCACTGCCAGGATGATGAGCATCCCCTGCCAGTCCGCCGCCATCGAACCCATGCCCTCCACCAGCAGGCGCATGACAAAACCGAATGCCGCCAGTTTGGGGGCGGAACCGATAAACAGCACCACCGCCGTGGGTGCGCCCTGATAGACATCCGGCGCCCACATGTGGAACGGTGCTGCGCTCAACTTGAAGCTGATGCCGGCAACGATGAATACCAGCCCTACTACCAGTATCGCGTAATCATCAATTACGCCGCCCTGGATCACTTTCTGGATCATTTCGGCGACCTGTGCGATATTAAGCACGCCAGTGGCGCCGTAGACCATGGACATGCCATATAGCAGAAAACCCGAAGCCAGCGCTCCCAGCACGAAATATTTCATTGCCGCCTCGGTGGCCGCCACCGAATCGCGCCGCAATGCGACCATGGCATAGAGCGACAATGACAGCAGCTCCAACCCCAGATAGAGCGTCAGGAAATGGCTGGCGGAAATCATCACCATCATGCCCAGGGTGGCGAACAAGGTCAGGCTGAAAAATTCGCCATTGAACATGCCGCGCACCGCGATATAGTCACGCGAATACACCAGCACCATCGACACCGTGACATAGGTCAGCAGCTTCAGGGTGTCGGCCATGGCATCGTCTACAAACATGCCGGAGAAGGTGTAGGTCGTGCCAGGAGCCAAGGTAAAGAAGGTAATCAGCGCGCAGCCCAACAGCGCAGCCTGCGCCAGCAGATAAGCGAGGTAACGCCTCTTTTCGCCCGCCACCAGGTCAGCCAGCAACACCACGCACACCATCACCAGGAGAAATATCTCCGGATAGGCGGGGGCGAGATCAGGCGGCAGAAAATTCATTTATCATCCTTGAACAGAGCAGACTGCATTTCATCATTCCGGTTATAACTTGCCACGGGCCACATGGGCCAGCAGCTCATCCACTGTGGTATGCATCACTTCCGTCAACGGCAGCGGATAAACTCCCATCCACAGCACTGCCGCTGCCAGGATCGCCAGGATCAGAATTTCACGGCGATTGATATCCTGCAGCGCTTCCACAGCGGGGTTCGCCACCGCGCCGAATACCACCCGCTTGTACATCCACAGGGTGTAGGCCGCACCAAAAATCAGCGTGGTGGCGGCGAGGAACGCATACCAGAAATTCACCTGCATTGCGCCCATGATCACCATGAATTCGCCGACGAAACCGCTGGTGCCTGGCAGTCCGGAGTTGGCCATGGCAAACAGCATGAAGAATGCGGCGAATACCGGCATCTTGTTGGCCACCCCGCCGTAATCGGCGATCTGGCGCGAATGCAGCCGGTCGTACATCACGCCCACGCACAGGAACATGGCAGCGGAGATGAAGCCGTGTGAAACCATTTGCACCATTGCGCCTTCGACCCCGTAGGCATTGAACAGGAAGAAACCCAGGGTGACAAATCCCATGTGCGATACCGACGAGTAGGCGATGAGTTTCTTCATGTCCGCCTGCACCAGCGCAACCAGCCCGATGTACACCACCGCGACCAGCGACAACGTGATCATCATGCCGGAGAGATACTGGCTGGCATCCGGCACGATCGGCAGGGAAAAACGCAGGAAGCCGTAACCGCCCAGTTTCAGCAGGATTGCCGCCAGCACCACCGAACCGCCGGTGGGTGCCTCCACGTGCGCGTCCGGCAGCCAGGTATGCACCGGCCACATCGGCACTTTCACCGCGAATGCCAGCAGAAAAGCGATGAATATCAGAATCTGCGGCGCCAGCGGCAATGGCAGCTTGTGATAGTCCAGTATCGCGAAACTGCCGCCGGAAGTCGTATACAGGTAAATGAATGCCACCAGCATCAGCAGCGATCCCAGCAGCGTGTACAGAAAGAATTTGATTGCCGCATACACGCGATTGGGGCCGCCCCAAATGCCGACGATCAGGAACATCGGAATCAGCGAGGCTTCCCAGAACACGTAGAACAGAATCGCATCAAGCGAGGAAAATACGCCGTTGACGATGCCGGACATGATCAGGAACGCGCCCATGTACTGTGACACCCGGTTGCTGATTACCTGCCAGCCAGCCAGGACCACCAGCGGCGTGGTGAAGCAGTTAAGCAGGATCAGCGGCATGGCGATGCCGTCCACCCCCAGGTGGTAATGGATGTTGAAGCGCTCGATCCAGGGGTGATGCTCGACAAACTGCATGCTTCCCAGCAACGGGTCGAAACCGCTATACAGCGGCAGCGCCACCAGCAGGCCAGCCAGCGATCCGGCAAGCGCCAGGTATCTTGCCATCTGGGCATTGCGGTCGCCGCCCGTGGCGAGCACCGCGACACCGGCAAGAATGGGCAGCCAGATGATCAGACTTAACAAGGGAAAACCAGACGACATGTTTATTCCGTTATATTCGCGTATCCGGCAGACGCGCCGGGGAAATGCAGCATCCTATGGTCTGTTCTCTCATGACTATCACAACCACAAGCTCATCAACACGAATACACCGACGATCATGGTGAATGCGTAATGGTAGATATAACCTGACTGAAAGCGGCGCACCAGCAGGGCGGTCCAGCCTACTACCCGCGCTGCGCCGTTGACGAAGAAGCCGTCGATCACTTTCACATCGCCGATTTTCCACAGTCCGCCGCCTAGTGCGCGCGCGCCACCGGCGAACAGCCACGAGTAGAATTCGTCGATGTAATATTTGCGGTCCAGCAAGGTGTAAAGCGGCCCGGCGATTTGCTTTAGTTTCTCTGGCAGATCGGTTTTCACCATGTACAGGTACCAGGCGGTGAAAATCCCGCCGATGGAAAGCCAGAACGGCGCGGTAGAGAGCGCGTGGGTCATCATCTCCACGATGCCGTGAAATCCTTCGGCCATTTGTGCCACCGCCCCATGCTGCGGCGCAATCTGGATGGCATCACCGAAATAGCCGCCAAACAGCATCGGCCCGATCAGCCAGCCTGCACCGACGGTGGGGATTGCCAGAATGATGAGCGGCAGCGTCACCACCCAGGGTGATTCGTGCAAATGCTCCTCGGTGTGATGGTCCATGCGCGGCTTGCCATGGAAGGTCATGAATATCAAACGGAAGGTATAGAACGCCGTGATGAATACGGTGGACAGCACGCAGAAATAGGCGAAACCGGCACCGGGAATATCGGCGAAATGCACCGCTTCAATGATCGCATCCTTGGAAAAGAATCCGGAGAAACCGGGCACCCCGGCGCTTGCCACTGCCGCCATGAACATGGTCCAGTAAGTAATGGGCATGTATTTCTTGAGTCCGCCCATTTTCCGCATGTCCTGCTCATGGTGCATGGCGATGATGACCGAGCCCGCACCCAGGAACAGCACCGCCTTGAAGAACGCGTGCGTCATCAGGTGGAATACCGCCACCGAATAGGCTGAGGCGCCCAGTGCCACCGTCATGTAGCCCAGTTGCGACAAGGTGGAATATGCCACCACGCGCTTGATGTCGTTCTGCACGATAGCCACCAGCGCCATGGACAGCGTGGTAATGCCACCTATCACCAGTATCACCGTCAGCGCGGTATCGGATAACTCAAACAGCGGCGACATGCGCGCCACCATGAAAATGCCTGCGGTCACCATGGTGGCGGCATGGATCAGTGCGGAGATCGGTGTCGGACCTTCCATCGAATCCGGCAGCCACACATGCAGCGGGAACTGCGCGGATTTGCCCATGGCGCCGACGAACAGCAGAATGCACGTCACCGACAGCAGCAGCCACGGCGATCCGGGAATGACTTCGATGGTCTGGGTTGCGATCTGCGGCGCTTGCGCGAATACCGCCGCATAATCCAGCGTGCCGAAATACATCAGCACCAGGCCTATGCCGAGGAGAAAGCCGAAATCGCCGACCCGGTTGACCAGGAAGGCTTTCATGTTGGCATAGACCGCTGTCGGGCGGGTAAACCAGAAACCGATCAGCAAATAGGAAACCAGTCCCACCGCTTCCCAGCCAAAGAACAGTTGCAGGAAGTTGTTGGCCATCACCAGCATCAGCATCGAGAAGGTAAACAGCGAGATGTAGCTGAAGAACCGCTGGTAACCGGGATCGTTGTGCATGTAGCCGATGGTGTAGATATGTACCATCAGCGAAACGAAGCTCACCACCACCATCATCGTGGCCGAAAGCTGGTCGATCAGAAAGCCGATCTCAAAACGGGTATCGCCGGAAGTCATCCAGGTATAAACGCTGCCGTTATAGGTATTGCCTTGCAGCACGTCCATGAAAACCGTGATTGACGCGGCCACGCATACCAGCATCAGCGCAATGGTGGCGCGGTGACTCCAGGTCGGGCCGATCACGCGGCCGAACAGGCCGGCGATCAGCGCCCCTGCCAGCGGTGCCAGCGGAACCAGTAAATAAAGTTTCTGCATCTCGGTCATGAAATTCTTTTTTTAGTTGTTGGCTGTCAATACCGTTACCGTTTTACAACCCCTAAATTATCCTTTGAGTTTATTCAGGTCATCCACATTGATGGTGCGCAAGTTGCGGAACAGCACCACCAGTATCGCCAGACCAATGGCAGACTCCGCTGCCGCCACGGTAAGAATGAAAAATACAAAAATCTGCCCTGACACGTCCTGCAGGTAATGCGAGAACGCGATGAAATTCATGTTGACCGCCAGCAACATCAGTTCGATCGCCATCAACAGGATGATCACATTCTTCCGGTTGAGGAAAATGCCGACAATACTGATGGCGAACAGAATCGCACCGAGTACCAGGTAATGGGATAACGACACCAAGTTAACTACCCCTTCTCAGAATTACATTCGACACAATCATCGCTCTTACTCCTTCTTCTCGGACGGCATCGACACCATCCGCACCCGGTCGGCGCGCTTTACTTTCACCTGTTGCGACGGATCAAGGAAACGGGGGCCGGTACGGCGGCGCAGCGTCAGCGCGATCGCGGCAACGATCGCCACCAGCAGAATCACTGCCGCCAGTTCGAATGCGTAAACATATTCGGTGTAAATCAAGCGACCCAGTTCCTTGGTGTTGCTGTAATCGGCGGCGCGCGCTGGCGGTGCAGGCATCTGGTCAATGCTGAACTTGCGGCCCATCAGCACCATGGCCATCTCGGCCGCCATCACCAGCGCCAGCAATGCGCCGAACGGGAACCATTTCCAGAAACCTTCACGCAACCGGTCGAGATTGATGTCCAGCATCATCACCACGAACAGGAACAGCACCATCACCGCGCCCACATACACCAGCACCAGCGTGATCGCGAGAAATTCCGCCTGCAGCAGCAGCCACAGTCCGGCACAGGTAAAAAATGCCAGTACCAGCAACAGCACCGCATGCACCGGGTTGCGCGCGGTAATAACGCCCAGCGCAGACGCCACCAGCACGGTCGCAAAAAAATAGAAAGTTATGTCCTGAAAACTCATATGCACTTATCGGTAGCTCGCATCCGCTTCTCTGTCTTTCGCTATCTGTTCTTCATGCCGATCACCCACTGCCAGCAGCATCTGCTTGGTATAAACCAGATCGCCGCGCTTCTCGCCGTGGTATTCCAGAATCCGGGTCTCGACTATCGAATCCACCGGGCAGGATTCCTCGCAGAAACCGCAGAATATGCACTTGGTCAGATCAATGTCATAGCGCGTGGTGCGCCGGGTGCCGTCGTCCCGCTGCTCGGATTCGATGGTAATCGCCAGCGCCGGACATACCGCCTCGCACAGCTTGCAGGCAATGCAGCGCTCTTCCCCGTTGGGATAGCGGCGCAACGCATGCAGCCCGCGAAAACGCGGAGATTGCGGGGTCTTCTCTTCGGGAAAATGGATCGTGATCTTGCGCGCGAACATGTAGCGCCCGGTGAGCATCATGCCCTTGAGCAGCTCAAACAGCAGGAAGGTACGGAAAAAATCCTTGATACGATTCATGGTTTTCTCCTGTCTCAGTGAAACCACAAGTTAAGTGGGAACGCGTTCAGGAACGCTGGCGGCAGTTGCATCACCGCACCCAGCAGCACGATCCACACCAGCGTGAGCGGAATGAATACTTTCCAGCCAAGACGCATGATCTGGTCGTAGCGGTAGCGCGGAAAAGTGGCGCGGAACCAGAGAAAAAAGAACAGCAGAAACGCTATCTTCAGCAGCAGCCAGATGAAACCGGGAATCAGGGTGAATGGCGCGATATCGAACGGCGGCAGCCAGCCCCCCAGGAATATGAGACTGGCCAGCGTTGCCACCAATATCATGTTGGCGTATTCCGCCAGGAAAAATACCGTAAAAGCCATGCCGGAATATTCCACATGGAACCCGGCAACGATTTCCGATTCACCTTCAGCCACATCGAACGGGGCGCGGTTGGTTTCCGCCACGCCGGAAATGAAATACACCAGAAACATCGGGAACAGCGGGATCAGATACCAGTTGATGAAACTACCACCCTCCTGACCCTTGACGATGTCGCCCAGGTTGAGGCTGTGCGACAGCATCAGCACACACACCAGCGCAAAGCCCATCGCCAGTTCGTACGAAACCACCTGCGCGGCAGAGCGCATCGCGCCGAGGAATGCATACTTGGAGTTGGATGCCCAGCCCGCAATGATGACACCGTAGACACCCATGGAGGTCATGGCCAGAATATAGAGCAGGCCGGCGTTGATGTCGGCCAGCACCATTTCCGGGGAAAACGGCACGACTGCCCATGCCGCCAGTGCGGGTGCGATGGTCAGTATCGGCGCCATTATGAATAGAGTTTTATTGGCGCCGTTGGGGATGATGATTTCCTTCATCAGCGCCTTGACCGCGTCGGCGATGGGTTGCCCCCAGCCAGCCAGCCATGGAATACCGAAGAATGTCACCCGGTTAGGCCCGACGCGAATCTGCATGAAGGCGATGATCTTGCGCTCCGCCAGCGTGAGATAAGCCACTCCCAGCAGCAACGGCAGCACAATGGCGACGATCAGCACCAGATTTTTCGTCAGGCTGAACAGAACCGGCCCCCACTCGGTACCAAAGAACTGTCCAAATAGTTGTTGCGCGTATTCCATCAATAAATCCTGGATCCCACTGTCACAATTTTTCTACCGTGATGTCACCGAACATCGCACCCAGCGCCATGGTCAGCGGATGAGCGGACGCCACGCGCACGCAATTGGCGGGCAGCTTGTCGTCGCGCGCCGCCGGCAGCAGCACTTCGCCGTCACCTTGTTTTACTTTGACTGTGTCACCCGCCTGCACACCGAGTCTATCCAGTAATGCGCCCGGCATCGATGCCAGTGGTGCCGCTGCATCATGCGTATGCTGCAGTGATTCGGCACGGCGTACGATGGGATCGGCCTGGTAGATCGGAACCTCACCAATACGTTGAAGTCCCACGCTCGTCTGCCTGATTTCACCAACGGCAAAACCGTCTAGCCGGTTATCCAGTCGCGCACTGACATCGCTGTCAGCGGGGAAAATCTCCGCCCGCACCTGCTCCGGTGTCTCGTAATCGAAACCATCGAGCTGCAGCAGGTTGCCCAGCACCCGCAGCACCTTCCACGCCGGGCGCGCCTCGCCCAGGGGTGCCACCACCCCGTTGAAGCTCTGCACCCGGCCTTCGGTGTTGATAAAAGTGCCGGAAGTTTCGGTGAAAGGCGCAATCGGCAGTAGCACGTCGGCGTAATCGACACTGGCGGCATGCCTCTTGTAGGCGCTCAGCATCACCACCAGTTCCGCTGCCGCCAATGTTTTCAGCGCCCGCTGCGGGTCATGGCTGTCGAATTCCGCTTCCAGATTCAGCAGCACGTAAGCCTGGCATGGCGCAGCCGCAGCGCTCATCCCCAGCATTTGTGCAGCATTGCTGCCACCCGTCTGACTGGAAGCACTTGGCACTGCCCCGGCAAGATATGCGCCCACGCTGTTGGCGGCCTCTCCCAGCACACCGAAACTGGCTTCTGTAATTTGCGCGATATGCTGCGCCAGTACATGAATATCTGCATAGTGCGGATGATGCTGTGCCAGGTTGCCGAGGAAAATCGCGGCCGGCTTATTGTTGATGAGGCTGGCGGCGATCGCGCGCGCGCCATCGGTCACGCTGATGGCGTTTACTGCATTCTTTGCCGCAGCCGGAATCTCCACCGCTTTCAATTCGGCGGCAGCCTGCAGCACCTGCGCCAGCATCGCAGCCATCATGGCCGGAGCGACCATGGCCTGGTTAGTCACTTTGGTCAGCAGATCATCATCGACCGGGTTGATCAGGTTCAGTTGAGCCCCCTGCTTCACCGCCTGGCGCAAACGCTGCGCGATGAGCGGGTGGTCCTTGCGCAGGGTACTGCCGATAACCAGCGCCGATTTCAATTGCGTAATCTCAGTGATTTTCATCCCCAGCCAGGGTGCGCCTTGTAACTGGCTGTCGGCACGGAAATCGGACTGGCGCAGGCGGTGATCCACATTCCCGCTGCCCATGGCCCGTACCAGTTTCTGCAGCAGATAAAGCTCTTCCACGGTGCTGTGGGGCGAAGCCAACGCGCCTATGCTCTGTGCGCCGTGTTTTTCCTTGGCCGCTGTCAATCCCGTGGCGACGAATTCCAGTGCGCTCTGCCAGTCGCATGTCTGCCACTGCCCATCGCGCTTTATCATTGGCGTAGTCAGACGCTCCTCCGAATTGAGCCCCTCATAGGAGAAACGGTCCTTATCCGACAGCCAGCACTCGTTGATCTCTTCATTCTCGCGCGGTAGCACGCGCATTACCCGATTCTGCTTTATCTGCACCACCAAATTGGAACCGAGACCGCAATGCGGACTCACGGATCTGCGGCGCGACAATTCCCAGGTGCGGGCTGAATAGCGGAACGGTTTGCTGACCAGCGCACCCACCGGACACAGGTCTATCATGTTGCCGGATAACTCCGAATCCACTGTGTTGCCGACAAACGTCAGAATCTCGGAATGTTCGCCGCGCCCCGCCACGCCCAGTTCCATGATGCCGGCGATTTCCTGGCCGAAGCGTACGCAGCGGGTGCAGAGAATGCAGCGGGTCATGTCGGTGGAAATCAGCGGTCCCAGATTCTTGTTCACCACCACCCGCTTGGGTTCCGTATAGCGTGATGCACTTGCGCCGTAACCTACCGCCAGATCCTGCAACTGGCATTCGCCGCCTTGGTCGCAAATGGGACAATCCAGTGGATGGTTGATGAGCAGAAACTCCATCTGGCCCTTTTGTGAGGCTACCGCCATTGGGGAATGGGTGGACACTTTCATGCCCTCCACCGCAGGCGTAGAACAGGCAGGCATGGGCTTGGGTGCTTTTTCTACCTGTACCAGGCACATACGGCAGTTGGCCGCGATCGACAGTTTCTTGTGATAGCAGAAATATGGAATGTAGATGCCCAGTTGTCTGGCACCGTCCATGACGGTGCCGCCTGGGGGCACAGATACCTGTTTGCCATCAATCTCAATATTGGTCATCGGCTATAAACTCTTGGATTGGTCATCCGTTTTATCCATGAACACCCGGACTACACCAGGCATTTCTTGTGCTCTATGTGGTATACAAACTCGTCGCGAAAATGCTGAATCATGGCGCGCACCGGCATCGCTGCCGCATCACCCAGTGCGCAAATGGTGCGCCCCTGAATGTTGTCAGCCACGTTGTTGAGCAGATCCAGGTCTTCCATCCGGCCCTTGCCGGTTTCAATCCGGTGCACCACGCGATAGAGCCAGCCGGTGCCCTCGCGGCAAGGCGTACACTGGCCGCAGGATTCCTCATAATAAAAATATGACAATCGCTCCAGCGCTCTTACCATGCAGGTGGTGTCGTCCATGATGATGACCGCGCCAGAACCAAGAAAGGAGCCGGCCTTGGCGAGAGAGTCATAATCCATGTCAGTCTGCATCATGATATCGCCGGGCAATACCGGCATGGATGATCCGCCGGGAATGCACCCTTTCAGTTTCCTGCCACCGCGCATGCCACCCGCCATTTCCAGCAGTTTCGCAAAAGGCGTGCCCATCGGCACTTCATAGTTGCCCGGCTTGTTGACATGGCCTGACACCGAGAAAATCTTGGTACCCCCATTGTTGGGCTTACCGATCTGCAGAAACTTCTCGCCACCGTTGCGAATGATCCAGGGTACGGAAGCAAGCGTCTCGGTATTATTGATGGTGGTAGGTTTGCCATAGAGACCGAAACTCGCCGGGAATGGCGGCTTGAAGCGTGGCTGGCCTTTCTTGCCTTCGAGCGATTCCAGCAAGGCGGTTTCCTCGCCACAGATGTATGCGCCGTAGCCGTGATGGTTGTACAACTGAAAACTGAAATCGGAACCCAGTATGTTGTCGCCCAACAGGCCTGCGGCGCGCGCTTCATCTACAGCCTCTTCCATGCGCTCGTAGGTATCCCAGATCTCGCCATGAATGTAGTTGTAGCCGGTTCTGATACCCATCGCGTAAGCACCGATGGCCATCCCCTCAATCAGGCTGTGCGGGTTGTGCTGCATGATGTCGCGATCCTTGAAAGTGCCCGGCTCGCCTTCGTCAGAATTGCATACCAGATATTTGGCGCCCTCATATTGCTTGGGCATGAAGCTCCATTTCAATCCGGTCGGAAAACCCGCGCCGCCACGCCCGCGCAGCGCGGATTTCTTCACTTCCTCAATGATTTTTGCCGGCGGAATGTTCTCACTCAGAATTTTTCTGAGCGCGGCATAGCCATCGCGCTGCACATAATTCTTGAGGCGCCAGTCGCCGGGGTCAGATGGGTTCAATCCGGCCAGCAGTATCTGGGTGAGCTGTGTCACTTGCTTAACTCCTCCAGCAGTTGATCGATCTTGGCGTCGGACATGAAACTGCACATGCGCTTGTTATTTACCAGCAGCACAGGCGCATCGCCGCAGGCACCCATGCATTCGCCTTCCTTCAAGGTGAATTTTCCATCGGCGGTAGTCTGGTTGAAACCGATACCGAGCTTCTGCTTGAGACGGGAGGCTGCATCATTGCCGCCTGACAGCGCGCATGGCAAATTGGTGCAGACGGTAAGCTTGTATTTGCCCACCGGTTGCAGGTTATACATATTGTAGAACGTCGCCACTTCATATACCGCGATCGCGGGCATGCCCAGATAATGGGCGATGAAGTCCATGGTCTCATTGGCCAGCCAGCCTTTCTCATCCTGAGCAAAGGCGAGCGCCGACATCACTGCCGATTGTTTCTGGTCGGCAGGATACTTGGCGACCTCATGGTCGATTTTCTTAATGGTTTCGGCGCTTAGCATCTTGAACTGGAAATTTAAATTCGTAGCGGCACTATCTGTCTATCTCACCAAACACAATATCCTGCGTACCGATGATGGTTACCACATCGGCGATCATATGGCCCCGCGCCATCTCATCCATTGCCGCCAGATGGGCAAAGCCCGGAGCGCGGATTTTCAGGCGATAGGGCTTGTTGGCGCCGTCCGATATCAGGTAAATGCCGAACTCACCCTTGGGGTGCTCGACCGCCGCGTAAACCTCCCCCGGTGGTACATGAATGCCTTCGGTAAAAAGCTTGAAGTGATGGATCAGTTCTTCCATGTTCTGCTTCATGCCGAGACGCGCAGGTGGTGCGACCTTGTGATTGCTGGTTATTACCGGGCCGGGATTCTTGCGCAACCATTCAACACATTGCTTGATGATGCGGTTGGACTGACGAAACTCTTCCATCCGCACCAGGTAACGATCATAGCAATCGCCGTTGACTCCCACCGGTATGTCGAAATCAACCCGGTCATAAACCTCATAGGGCTGTTTCTTGCGCAGATCCCATTCCACGCCGGAACCGCGCAGCATCGGCCCGGTGAAACCCAGTGCCTTGGCACGCTCGGGCGACACCACGCCGATCCCTACCAGCCGCTGCTTCCAGATACGGTTATCGGTCAGCAGGGTTTCATACTCGTCCACATAAGTGGGAAAGCGGTTGGTGAAGTCATCGATAAAATCTAGCAGTGAACCCCGGCGGTTTTCGTTGAGTACTTTGGTATCCTTCTCGTTATGGATACGCGAAGCCTGGTATTGCGGCATTGAATCCGGCAAATCCCGGTAGACTCCACCGGGACGATAATAAGCAGCGTGCAATCTGGCGCCGGATACCGCCTCATAGCAGTCCATCAGATCTTCACGCTCACGAAAAGCGTAGAGGAACATGGTCATTGCACCTACGTCCAGCGCATGTGCACCTATCCACAGCAGGTGGTTGAGGATGCGCGTGATCTCGTCGAACATAACCCGGATGTACTGTGCCCGCAGTGGCACCTCAATTTGCAGCAGCTTCTCGATGGCCATCACATAAGCATGCTCATTGACCATCATCGAAACGTAATCCAGCCGGTCCATGTAGGGAACCGACTGGATGTAGGTCTTGTTCTCGGCCAGTTTCTCGGTGGCGCGATGCAGCAACCCGATGTGCGGGTCGGCGCGTTGAATCACCTCACCATCCAGTTCCAGCACCAGGCGCAGCACGCCATGCGCTGCCGGATGCTGCGGGCCGAAATTCATGGTGTAGTTACGGATCTCAGCCATGGCCGACGATTCCCCGCTGCGGCGACTTCATTCGCTATCTCCGTAATGCTGTTCGCGGATCACACGCGGCGTGATTTCACGCGGCTCTATGCTGACCGGCTGGTAAATTACCCGCTGCTGGTCAGGGTCGTAGCGCATTTCCACGTTGCCGGTCAACGGGAAGTCCTTGCGGAATGGGTTGCCAATAAAGCCATAGTCGGTGAGGATACGGCGCAAATCCGGGTGGCCGGTAAAAACAATGCCGAACAGATCAAATGCCTCACGTTCAAACCAATTGGCGACCGGCCATATCCCCACCACCGAATCCAGCACCGGGAATTCGTCTTCATCGGCGAAGACTTTGACGCGCAATCTGCAGTTATGACTGATGGAAAGCAGATGATAGACCGCAGCAAAGCGCTTGCCTTGCCAGTTGGCCTCGGCGATAGCCTCCGCACCATAGGCTGAATAATCCACCCCGCACACATCGATGAGAGTGTCGAAATCCAGTTCGGAATGATCACGCAGAGTTTCCATCGCCGATAACGTGTCGGCAGGGTGCAGCACGATGGTCAACTCACCCAGTTGTTCGTTGACGCTGACAAGCTTGTTGGCCAGCACGTTCTGCAGGCAAAGGGAGAGCGTTTCCAGACGGGGGGAAGGCATATATGACTCAGCGGGCGATGGTGTTGGTACGTTGAATCTTGTTCTGCAGCTGAATCAGGCCATAAAGCAGCGCTTCCGCCGTCGGTGGACAGCCTGGCACATAGATATCCACCGGTACGATGCGGTCACAACCACGCACTACCGAGTAGGAATAGTGGTAATAGCCGCCGCCATTGGCGCAGGAACCCATGGAAATCACCCAGCGGGGCTCGGCCATCTGGTCATAAACTTTACGCAGCGCGGGTGCCATCTTGTTGCACAGCGTGCCGGCCACGATCATCACGTCTGATTGACGCGGACTGGGGCGGAAGACGATGCCAAAACGGTCGAGATCATAGCGTGATGCGCCGGCCTGCATCATTTCCACTGCACAACAGGCAAGACCGAAGGTCATCGGCCACATGGACCCGGTTCGCCCCCAGTTAATGACCGAATCCAGGCTGGTGGTGACAAATCCTTTTTCCAGTACACCTTCGATACTCATAGGATCAGTCCCACTCCAGGGCACCCTTCATCCACTCGTAGATAAAGCCGACGACGAGAATGCCGAGAAAAATCATCATGGCGATAAAACCGAACGAACCGATCTCGTTCAGCACTACCGCCCAGGGAAACAGGAATGCAATTTCCAGATCAAACAAAATGAAAAGAATGGCAACCAGGTAGTAACGCACGTCGAATTTCATGCGCGCATCCTCGAATGCCTCGAAACCGCATTCATAGGGTGAGAGCTTCTCGCTGTCGGGGCGATTGGGCGCCAGCAACCAGCCGCACGCCATGGCTCCGCCACCGACGGCAAGACCGACCAGGATAAACAGCAGAATGGGGAAATAATTTTCGAGCATCGTTGTAACTGGAAACCGAGAATTAACGGGCAAGGGTGTCGCAAATGCTCAATTGGTCCTGCTTGCGCCTAACTGCTAGCTCCTGCTCCTGTTTCTAGAATTGGTGCCGACGGCGAGACTCGAACTCGCACAGCTTTCGCCACCGCCCCCTCAAGACGGCGTGTCTACCAGTTTCACCACGTCGGCGGCTTAATTTGAGTTCTGAGTTTAAAAACTACCTTGAATTGGAACGCAGCCTCAATCAATTGTTCAATCAATTGATAAATTAATTATTCCGGTATTTCTCTGGCTTTGGAGGTATCGTCAACTGCTGGCATCGCCGGGGCGGATCCTGCCGGCTTGGATGATTGAGTCGGTATCGCCCGATCCATCACACCCTTGCTCTCGGTCTTGTTCCCGGAAAAATACGTAAGCCCGAGACTGGTAATGAAAAACAACGCTGCCAGTACACCCGTAGCCCTGCTCAGAAAATTTGCCGAGCCGCTGGCGCCAAACAAACTACCTGATGCGCCACTACCAAAGGCGGCGCCCATGTCGGCACCCTTGCCGTGTTGCAGCAAAACCAGAACAATTACCGCAATGGCCGCTACCACATGGATTATCCAGATGAATGTTTCCAATGTTTACTCCAAAAAGATTAACTCTGTGCTGCTCGACAGATTGTGATGAATTCATCGGCAACGAGTGAAGCGCCGCCGATCAACCCTCCATCAATATCTGGCATGGCAAACAGCTCCGCAGCATTATTCGCTTTGACGCTGCCGCCATAAAGAACCTGTAACTCTGTCGCCACTTTAATATCATGCGCAGCGATTCGATTGCGGATGAAGGCATGCACGTCCTGGGCCTGCTGCGGCGTGGCGGTTTTGCCGGTGCCGATGGCCCATACCGGCTCGTAGGCCAGTACCGATTTGGCCAATGCACTTACACCCAGCAATTCGATTACCGCGTCCAGCTGCTCCGCGATCACTTGCTCGGTGACGGCGGCTTCACGCTGCTCCAGGGTTTCGCCAACACACAGAATAGGCGTTAATCCAGCAGTCTGCGTGGCCCTGAATTTCAGCGCCACGGTGTGGCTATCCTCAGCATACAAGGCGCGCCGTTCCGAATGGCCAACAATCACATAGCGACAAGCAAAGTCCGCCAGCATTGCCGCAGACACCTCACCGGTATAGGCGCCCTTCTCATGTTGACTCACATTCTGCGCACCCCAGAAGATATGGGTAGGCTGCAGCAATGACTGCACCTGCGGCAGGTAAGGGTAAGGCACACACACGGCACAGTCCGCTCCGCGTAGCCCGGTTGTCCCGGTAACGATCAAGTCCAGCAGGACTCGATTCTGTGCTATTCCGCCATGCATTTTCCAGTTGCCAGCAACCAGCTTCGAGCGCATAGCCGTCTTTGTCCCTAAAAGGTGCGAATGTTACCCGTTCACGGGTACCCGGTCAATCGCGGGAAGCAAATGTAGAGAACTTTATGGGTATTGCAGAAACTAAAAAATGGACGCGAAACTGACGAGCTTCGCACACAGGAGACGATGCAGAATGCAGCCTTCCCGTTTACGGCCTGGCTGGAGCATGAAGCCATCATCGGATACAGCCATAACCTCATGTAGCATAAGGCAATTCAGGCTGGGGCTTCCTAACCGAAGCGTCCGGTGATGTAGTCTTCCGTTTGCTTGTTCTTGGGTTTGATGAAAATAGTGTCGGTGATACCGAACTCAATGAGTTCGCCCAGATACATATAGGCGGTGTAGTCCGACACGCGTGCCGCCTGCTGCATGTTATGAGTAACGATGAGTATGGTAACCTTGTCTTTCAGGTCAGTGATGAGCTCTTCGATGCTGGCAGTCGCAATCGGATCAAGCGCCGAAGTGGGTTCATCGAACAGCAGAATTTCAGGATCGGTGGCAAGCGCGCGCGCAATGCACAAACGCTGTTGCTGACCGCCGGAGAGATTAAAAGCCAGTTGATTCAGACGGTCTTTCACTTCATCCCACAGCGCTGCGTCGCGCAGGGCCTCTTCCACTTTCTCATCTAGCACGGCACGCTGCCTTACGCCCCGCACCCGCAAACCGTAAGCAACATTTTCATAAATCGACTTGGGGAAAGGGTTCGGTTTCTGGAACACCATGCTGATGCGCATGCGTACTTCAATCGGGTCCACGTTGCTTGCAAGAATATTGACGTCGTCCGGATGCAGAATAATCTCGCCCATGTAGCGGTTGCCGGGATAAAGGTCATGCATGCGGTTAAAGCAGCGCAGAAAAGTGGATTTGCCGCAGCCGGACGGTCCTATCAACGCCGTCACCTGCTTCTCATGCAATACCATATTGATGTTTTTAAGCGCATTGAACTCGCCATAGTAAAAACTCAGATCCCTGACCTCAGATTTGTACTGGGTTGACGTGGCGTGTACATCAGTGCTCTCGTGCATGCGATCCCCTACCATTTGATTTTCTTACGCATGTGATAGCGCAAATAGATGGCCAAACCGTTCATGGCAAGGGTCATCACTACCAGCACCAGTCCTGCTGCCGCCGCGTTCAACTGAAACGCCTCTTCCGGCCGCGATACCCAGTTGAACATCTGAATCGGCATCACGGTAAACGGCGAAGTCAACCATTCGAAAGACAGAAAAGGAAATTCGGTCTGGACCAGTGACGGCGGCAGAAAAGCAATAAAGGTCATCGCACCGATGGTGATAATAGGTGCGGTTTCGCCAATCGCACGCGCCAGGCCGATAATGATGCCGGTCAAAATACCAGCTGCGGCATAGGGGATCAGATGATCAGAGACGGTTTGCCACTTGGTCGCGCCGAGCGCATAAGCACCCTCACGAATGGCCACAGGAATGGCACGGATAGCCTCACGGGTGGTGACGATCACTACCGGCAGGATCAGTAATGCCAGCGCCAAACCCGCCGATAGAATGCTCTGACCGAAACCCAGTTGATACACGAACAAACCCAATGCCAGTAATCCGTAAATAATGGACGGCACCCCGGCAAGATTGGTGACATTGACCTCAATGATCTCGGTCACGAGATTCTTCGGCGCGTACTCTTCCAGATAAACGCCCGCCCCTATACCCATCGGCACCGCCGCTACAATGGTCACCAGCATCACCAGGGAAGTACCGACCCATGCCGAAAGTATGCCGGCCGATCCTGGACGCCGCGATGGAAAGGAAGTGAAAAAGTCCCACGACAGGCGTGGCATCCCATCGATGATCATCTGCGCGAATAACACCGTGAACGTGAGTACAGCGATCATCAACGCAAACATGCCCACAGCCATGAACATCAGATCCCAACGCTTGTGGCGTACGATGATGGCACGGATTTCGTGCAGTTTGTCAGTGTTACTCATCAGATGGATTCAGACTCAATAGATTTCACGATAACGTTTACGCAAAATATGGCCGATGATGTTGAACGAGAGCGTCATTAACAGTAATGTAAGACCGGCAGCGAAAATGGTCTGGTAGCCGATGCTGCCGTGAGGCAGATCACCCAGACTCACTTGTACAATATAAGCGGTGATGGTTGCCGCTGGCTCCATCGGATTCCACGTGAGATTGGGCTGCATGCCGGCGGCTACTGCTACTACCATGGTTTCCCCCACGGCACGGGAAATACCGAGAATATATGCTGCGGCAATGCCGGAGTAAGCCGCCGGCATCACTACCCGGATGGCGGTCTGGAAGCGCGTGGCACCCATTGCATAGGAGCCTTCGCGCATACTCATGGGTACTGCGCGCATCGCGTCCTCGGACAAGGAACTCACATAGGGGATGATCATGATGCCCATCACCAGTCCGGCGGAGAGCAGACTGAAACCTGGCAGCTCAGGAAAGATTTGCTGCAGCAGCGGCGTGACAAACAGCAGCGCAAAATACCCGTACACGATCGTGGGTACACCACCCAGCAACTCGAGGAACGGTTTGGCTATTTCACGTACGGTGAAAGGTGCGAATTCGGAAAGGTAGATTGCGATGATGGTGCCCAGTGGAATCGCTACCAGTAGCGCCACCGCAGAGCTTACCAAAGTACCCGAGACCAGCGGCAATATGCCATAGTGCGCATCATCAAACAGCGGCGTCCATTGGGTGTCGGTAAGAAAATCCCAAATGGAGACATGCTGGAAGAATTCATACGACTCTTTCACCAGCATCACCACAATGGCCAGCGTGATTGCAACCGAGGCGAATGCCGTCAAAAACAGCAGCGCCTCAATGAAGCGTTCGCGCAAATTGCGACGAAAACTGTACCCGAGTCTTCTGGGTTGGCTGATTTCAGCGGGAGACTTTGCTGTCACGGACAAACGCCTTTTGAGGAGAGAGGGAATCTCTCGGCCAAGCCGAATACTACGATGGAAATGTTACAGTCTCGTGACACGCGCGCTCAAACTCAAGAGCAATCCTCCAGCTCTTCTTGCAGATATTTGATTATCTATTTGAATCTGTTACAAGTATCTGGATCGTTTGCGACAAGCCTGTTAGCCCATTGCATGTTCCTTGGCGACAAACTCTCAGCCCGATAGCATTCCCGGATTACCCGCTCCGGTATAATCCCATGTGCCGGAATGAAATTTGACCCTGGGAAGTCCGTTTTGTTATACTCCGGATTCACTGGCGCGGGGTGGAGCAGTCTGGCAGCTCGTCGGGCTCATAACCCGAAGGTCGTAGGTTCAAATCCTGCCCCCGCAACCAACAAAGACAACGGTTTGCAGGCTATTGCTTGCAAACCTTTTTTCTTTGCGGTCCGTCATGTAGGGATTATATAGGATTCTTTCGCCAATCTCCGTATCACGTATACACCCACCCACAGACAAAAATCACCGGGCTATCTCTATTCATTTCCCACGTTTCCCACATTTTTCACGCATGTTTACATCACGGCCTGTTCGTCTACCACCACTTTCCTGAGATTGCATTCCACTTTATGTAACTTGGCTCTAGCAGTTTGCCATACGTACCAAATATTTTTCCCTCTCGCATAATGCCAGCCACATGGTCACAGACAGCGCTCTGTGATGGATATAAATCATTTCTCTATACAGCCATTAATTCGGCCTTAATCGGCTTTATGCCTGCCAGCTTCTCTGGTTGCTGCTCGACTTCCCACAGGTCTAGCGCCTGTTGCATGCGTAGCCAGCTTTCGGGCGTGGTGTTGAGCAGTTTGGCAACTCGTGCTGCCATCTCTGGAGTCATGCTGCGTTTTTCGTGCAGTAACTCGGAAACCGAAAGGCGCGATACACCAATCCTCTGCGCAAACTCAGTCTGAGTCATTTCAAGAGCTGGGAGTACGTCTTCTCGCAGGATAGCGCCGGGGTGCGTCGGCCGGCGCTTCGGGTCTCGTAGGGTCTTCATCAGTGATAGTTCTCCAGGTTAACATCGATGGCATCCATGCCGTCGAATCGAAAAGTGATGCGCCAGTTATCGGTTACCGTCACGGCATAGGTTCCCTTGCGGTCGCCCGATAGCGGGTGAAATTTATATCCAGGAATATTCATATCTTCCGGTCTAACGACGGCATCAAGGCGGTCAAGCATCCGCTCAGTGCGTACCTCGGTCTTGGCGATGACACCCCGGTGGTCGCCCTTCTTGAAGAACCGTTCAAGACCTTTGTGCTTGAATGTGCGTATCATGGCTATATGCTCTTAACAAGAATACATTGTAATGATATTGATTACAGAATCAAGCAGTTTTTATAAGTCGTCATTGCTCCCGTTGCGGAGCTACAAATTCATTCTTCCAGCTACGGATCGCAGCAAACACGCTGACAGAATCAGGCAATGACGCGCCAAGATAGTTGCCGGCACTCTGGATGACTTCCAATTGATTGCAGCGCAGGAACGGATTGGTGGCTTTTTCCCTCATCAGCGTTGACGGCAGGGTGGGAATATCCTGTTCACGCAGCTTCTTCATCGCGGCTTCGAGTTCGAGCAACGCCTGATTGCCGGGCTCGACTACCCTGGCGAAATGAATATTGGCCAGCGTATATTCGTGACCGCAATAGACCTGAGTTTCATCGGGCAGTCCTGCCAGCTTCTGCAGCGAAGCATGCATCTGTTGCGGCGTGCCTTCGAATAACCGCCCACAGCCACAGGCAAACAGGGTATCGCCACAAAACAGCAGGTTTGCGCCATAATAGGCAATGTGCCCTGCAGTATGACCGGGGATGTCGAGCACGTCGAAACTGAGCGGGAATTCCGCCAACTGCACATTATCTCCTTCCCGCAGGCGATGGGTAAGCGTAGGGATAGACTCATGCGCGGGACCGTAAACCGGTACCGGAAATTCCCGCAGCAGCGCAGCGTTGCCGCCGACGTGGTCGTTATGATGATGGGTGTTGAGGATGGCGACGAGCTGCAGATTTTTGCGGCGCAAAAAATCCAGCACTGGCGCGGCATCGCCTGGATCGACCACAGCGGCGTGGCAATGATCGTGGATGACCCAGATATAATTGTCAGTAAATGCGCGGACCGGAACGATATGTAGCATGGTGTGA
>CAMAPK010000023.1 GCA_945860135.1 Nitrosovibrio sp. Nv4 | reverse complement strand
GCACACAAGAAGATGGAGACCGAGGGTGCGACCTGTATCGACTGCCACCAGAACCTGGTGCACAAGGCGGTGGCCGAGACCGATCTCAATGCCAGCCGCACGCAAAAGAAGCTGGTGCTCAAGGAAGTCAAGAAGGACGAGGATGAGGAAGAGGAAGAGGAAGAGTAAGGCGCAGCATCGGCTCGGTCTTTCTACTGCTCACATGTCAGACGATGGCAACTACCTTAGCGTAGTATTGCTACACTGGTTTACGTAACCACCGTGAATATGCCAGAATCAAGCATTTATTTAGAGCCAGAACCCTGCGTACAGGTGTGCCGGCAGAAGAAAACATGGCAATTCCTATCGTGCTTGACCACAGTAGCCGCCAATCACTGCAAAGTCAGATCTTTGATCAATTGCGGCACCTTATCCTTGGCGGAAAACTAAAACCAGGTGCGCCCATCCCAGCCAGCCGGGTGCTTGCCGAGCAGCTCGCCATCTCCCGCAACACCGTTCTACTCGTTTATGATCGCCTGATTGCGGAAGGCTATCTTCAATCTCGAAGAGCAATTGGAACCTACGTAAATCTTGAATTACCCGAGACCAGCCTCGCTGCGGCGCGACGGGTTGCCACCTTGGTGCCGGTCCCGACCGAGATAGTCAAACGCCCCGCAATTCCCTTTATCGGGCAGCCGCCGTCGGAGAGAAATACACGGCACCTGGACTTTGATTTCTTCCCCGACCGGCTCGATCCTGATCTGTTTCCACACAAGATATGGCTACGCTATATCAATAAGGTGTCCACCGCCACCAACACACAATTTAGCGAATATTGTGACCCAGGTGGGTTGCTCAATCTACGGGAAATGATTGCCGACCACTTAGGGATGGCACGCGGAATCAGCGTTTCGCCGGATCAGGTCATTATCACCGCAGGCTCCCAGGAAGGATTGAATCTGGCAGCACGGCTGCTGGTGAAGAATGCGACATTAGTCGCCACCGAGAATCCCTGTTACCAAGGAGCAGCATTTCTATTTGAGAGTTATTATGCAAAGCTGATTCCGGTGCCGGTGGATGAAGCCGGATTGGACGTTGAACAACTACCGGAAAGCGGTGTAACGCTGCTATATGTCACGCCTTCGCATCAGTATCCTCTTGGCTTCACTCTGCCAATCGAACGGCGGCTGAAACTCCTTGACTGGGCACGACGCTGTGGCGCCTACATTATCGAAGATGATTATGACTCGGATTTCCAGTATCGCGGCTCGCCGCTAACCGCACTGATGGGACTCGACGATTATGGTTGCGTCATGTATTTGGGTACCTTCTCCAAATCCATGGGTGCCGGACTCCGTATTGGTTATCTCGTCGTGCCCCGAGTGCTGATACAGGCAGCACGCTCAGCCAAGGCACTACTCAATAATGGGCACGCATGGCTCGATCAGGCTACGATGGCGGAATTTATTCGCAGCGGCGCCTATGGCAATCACCTGCGGCGTATGCGTCACCTTTATTCCAAGCGCCGTGATTGTCTTATTGAGGCCTTGCGCCATCATTTTGGTTCAGTGCGGCTTTCGGGACTGGAAAGCGGACTGCACCTGGCCTGGCATCTGCCAGAAGACTTTCCGGATGCGCGCAGGCTACAAGCACTTGCACTCCGGCACGGCGTAGGAATCTACTCCATCGGTTCCGGTACCGCTTATGATTATGGAAAGTGTAACTATAGCGCACGTACTCTGATACTGGGCTTCTCCTCGGTCAATGAATATCAGATTCGGGCAGGCATCCAACGCATCGCCGACGCACTTGCGGGCCTGCCGGCAGATTCCTCCCTTTCGACAACAATGGCTCGTGGTACTGCCGCGTCCCCTTGAGTCCGGCTTATTATCGTCTTGGCTGAGAAAATTATCGTCATGTTATGATGAACAACTATTGGGGCATAATTATGGATATTGTTCGGGGGCAGCAATGTTGAAATTTTACTTTTCAGTACAGACGCAGAGCGGACAGAAAGTTGAAAATATTCTCATCGCAGGAAAAGATCAGGAAGATGCAGAACGTAAACTACGCCAGATGTACTACCATTGCGAAGTGACACGCTGCGAAATAAAACAGGAAGAGGTAAAGCCCGGCCAGACCGCATCTCTTGAGGATATTTTATCTTTAATCGCCAAGTAGCATGGGTTACTCGATGAATCCCTCGGCCAGAAGTTCTACCAGCAATGCTTCGTAGTCTTGTGCACCGCGGCTACTGGGCGCGTACTCAAAAATCGTCTTATTGACAACAGGACTCTCTGCCAGACTGACATTTTCCGAGATTTGTGTGCGGCAAACTTCCTCGCCAAATTTTTCTTCCGCCATTTGCAGCACATCCCGCGCCATACGTCGTCTGGCGTCAAAGCGGGTCAGCAGGTAACGGCGGTTGACCCGACGCTTGAGTACCTGTTCCAGTGCTTTAAGAGTCTTCTCAATCTGCATCGCCCCCTTGATGGAAAGATAATCGGCCGACATCGGTACGATCAGGCAGTTGCAGGCGAATAGTGCGTTTAGCGAGAGTACACTCAACAACGGGCTGCAATCGATTACCAAGGGACTTTCCTTGTCGCCAAATTTTTCTGCTTGCAGACCGGTGTTAAGCCGGTTAACCACGTTGTAGCCCTTGCCGTACAAAGCATCCACTTTGGATAGTTCGATATGTGATGGGATGATGTTGATGCCGCTGGCGGATGCATGAACTAGCTCATGCAACGGGCGGTTATGCTGAAACAGACTCAGTACGGTTTCATCACCTGTTTTGGCAGTGATGCCGGCAGTAGCGCCGAACTGTGCTTGCGGGTCAAGATCTATGCCGTAAGGGGTACGCCCATGGGCGCGAGTGCTGCGGCCAGATTAAGCGCGGTAGTGGTTTTTCCTACGCCACCCTTCTGATTGAAAACGGCGATGATGGTCATGGCTGTTTACTATTCTAACTGAAGTTGATGCAGATACCCTCAGTGATCCGAGGAATATGCCCACTTATCAGAATGCCCTGCACGGCAAATCATTTAATCAGCATAGCGCATTTATGTGTTCACGTCACACTACAAGTATGGCGACCTGCGGTCATCTGGTGGCGTTGGCATGCTCGAGTATTTCCCTGCAGCAATGGCCAGTTCCCGGCTGGGGACCTTACGATTGATGAATCCCTGGCGCCGACATCTCCTCTGCCATTAGCCGTTTGGGAGCTATCTCACCCTGTGCCGTAACTTCTCCCAGCCCCAGGAAATTTTCTTCCCGGTCATACAGTCGGACCCTTTCTCCTTCCATTAAAGCATTTATGGAGAGAGGGCCAGCCACCATCTGCCCCTGCAGTAGTGATGTCACTAATGCACTATCCAGTATCACCGCAGAAAAATTATGCAAGAGACTGTCTGCCGGATGTAGACAGTTATCTCGCTGCGATAGCGGCATGGTCTCAAGCTGATCCAGCGTATAAGATTGCGACAAGTCAAAATCATCGACCGTACTACGGCGCAAAGCCGTCAGATATGCTCCGCCGCATCCCAGTGCTCTGCCGATATCCTCCGCCAGGGTACGGACATAGGTGCCCGTACTGCACCTGACCATAATGCACATCTCATCCCCTGCAAGGGTTGCAACACGCAAATCGTAAATAGTTACCTTGCGCGGTTGCCGCTCGATTTCCACACCTTCTCTGGCGTAGGCATACAGGGGTTTCCCCTGATGCTTCAATGCACTATACATAGGAGGGATCTGTGTAATGCTACCGATAAAACTTTGCACTACTTCTTCAGCATATTGCAGCGTCAGTTTCACATCACCCGCTATCGAAATTTCTCCCTCGGCATCTCCGGTAGTACTGATATAACCCAGTTTCAGCACCGCTTGATAGGTTTTATCAGCACCCAGTAACGCTGAAGAGAATTTGGTAGCCTCGCCGAGGCAGATTGGCAATAATCCGGTTGCCAGCGGGTCAAGTGTGCCGGTATGCCCAGCTTTACTTGCAGCAAAGATACGTTTGATAATTTGTAATGCCCGGTTGGATGAGATTCCGCATGGCTTATCAAGCAGCAGGACGCCACTGATATTACGTTTGATGTATTTTGGCGGTAAAAGTTTAGGGTTCACAACATGCAGGGAATTTAGATACATCCGGCGCTATTCGCGCCTACTCTGCCGGACCTTCCTGTGCCACCGCTTCGTCTATCAGTTGTGATAGCCGCATGCCGCGTTCAACCGATTCATCGTAGATAAAATGCAGTTGTGGCACCACGCGTAATTTTAGTCGGTGTGACAATTGACTGCGCAGGAATCCCGCTGAGTGTTCCAGTCCTTTGTCAGTCAGGAAATTGTCACCGGCACTGCCAAGCGTAGTATAGAAAACCTTGGCATGGGCATAATCATGGCTCACTTCGACCCCGGTCAGAGTGATCAAACCAATACGTGGATCTTTAAGTTCATTGTGGATCAGGTCAGCCAGTTCGCGCTGGATCTGGTCAGCAATACGCAGGGTGCGGGAATAGTCTTTGGGCATGATGTTTACGGGCAAGACGAGCCATCAAAATACTTCACGGGGCCGTGGATAGCGCTTTGCAGAATGAGACGACACCAAGGCTGGCTTCGCCCTGGTTTACAGGCTGCGCGCGACCTCGACGATTTCGTAGACTTCCAGCTGATCACCCGTCTGAATGTCATTAAAGTTTTTCAACGACAGGCCACATTCAAAATTTGCCTTAACCTCTTTCACATCGTCTTTGAAGCGCTTCAGCGAATCCAGCTCACCAGTATGAATCACCTCGCCGTTACGGATTAAGCGCACCGATGAGCCGCGTCTGATAACACCATCGAGCACATAACAGCCAGCCACAGCGCCCACTTTTGAGATACGGAATACTTGACGAATTTCTACCAGCCCGATAATGCTTTCCTTGCGTTCCGGTGCCATCATGCCGGACAAGGCTGCTTTGATTTCGTCCACTGCCTCATAAATGATGCTGTAGTAACGTACATCCACCCCGGTTGCACTGATCAACTTGCGTGCAACCGTATCCGCGCGACTATTGAAGCCGATCACCACGGCCTTGGAAGCCAGCGCCAAGTTAATGTCGGATTCGGTGATCGCGCCCACGCCGCTGTGGATGATGTTGACTTTGACCTCGTCAGTGGATAGCTTTTCCAGTGCATGGGTCAGTGCCTCGTAGGAACCCTGCACGTCTGCCTTGATGATCAATGCAAGTATCTTGACCTCGCCCTTCTGCTCGAACAGGTTTTCCAGCTTGGTTGCCTGCTGTCTGGCAAGTTTCACGTCGCGGAACTTGCCTTGGCGGAACAGCGCAATTTCACGCGCTTTACGTTCATCAGCCAAAGCCACCACTACTTCCCCTGCCACTGGCACTTCCGACAAACCATGAATTTCCACCGGAATGGAAGGGCCTGCCTGTTCCACCGGTTTGCCATTCTCGTCCAGCATTGCCCGGACCCGGCCAAACACCGCGCCTGCTAGTAGAACATCTCCTCGCTTCAAGGTTCCGGACTGCACCAGGATCGTTGCTACCGGGCCGCGCCCCTTGTCCAGACGTGATTCGATGACGATGCCTCTGGCAGGAGCTTCCTTTGCCGCCTTGAGTTCCAGTACTTCAGCCTGGAGCAGCACACTTTCCAGCAATGCGTCAATGCCTTGACCAGTCTTGGCCGAAACCTCGATAAACATGGTATCGCCACCCCAGTCCTCTGGCACCACACCTTGCGCCACCAGTTCCTGCCTGATACGTTCTGGATTAGCCTCTGGTTTGTCAATTTTATTGACTGCCACCACAATCGGCACCTTGGCAGCCTTGGCATGATGTATCGCTTCTATGGTCTGGGGCATTACACCATCATCCGCTGCCACCACCAGTACGACCAGATCGGTGACCTTGGCGCCACGGGCACGCATGGCGGTAAATGCTTCATGACCGGGAGTGTCGAGGAAAGTGATCATACCCCGTTCGGTTTCAACGTGATAAGCGCCGATATGTTGCGTGATACCGCCAGCTTCGCCACTTGCTACGCGTGTGCGGCGGATGTAATCCAGCAAGGAGGTTTTGCCATGATCAACGTGACCCATTACCGTGACTACTGGCGCGCGTGGCTCCGTTTTATACTCCGTTGCGGGCAACTCGGTATCCGTCAGGAAGGCTTCGGGGCTATCCAGAGCCGCATATTTGGCAATGTGACCCATCTCTTCCACCACGATCATGGCGGTTTCCTGATCCAGGATCTGATTGATAGTCACCATGTTACCCATTTTCATCAGGGTCTTAATGACTTCGGCGGCCTTGACCGTCATTTTCTGCGCCAGCGCCCCGACAGAGATGGTTTCAGGCACCATTACCTCATGTACCACAGGCTCAGTTGGTGCCGAGAAGCCATGGGCTCCCTGGTCTTCACTGGAGGAAACTCTGCTGTGTTTATCTCTGCGCGTACGCCATCCTTTGCCAGCGGATAAGTCACCGCGCGTCTTGAGTCCACGTTTTTCAGTGCTCTCGTCTTTCCAGATGACTTGTTTGGTCTGTTTCTTCTTCTTCTCGGCTTTAGCCGCCTTGTCTTCCGGCTTAACTACCGGTTTATGCAAGGTACCTTCCGTTGGAGCAGGCTGAAGCGCCTCCACCTCGGCTGGAACCGGAACTGGAATTGGGGCAGGCGCAGCAACCGGCTGAGCTTCTTTGATCTCGTCTACAACAGGCTTCTTGCGCTCTCTCTTTTCCTTAATTTCAGCAACTTGGCGCGCAATCAGTTCAGCCTGTTTTTTTGCTTCTTCCTGACGCAACGCCTGTTGTGCAGCATCCACCACCGATACAGGAGTTGGCGCAGGTAAAGGAGCAGCCACTGGCACAATGGGCTCGACGGCCTCATCCTTGCCTGCCATATCATCAGCCAGATCACGCTTCACAAATACGCGCTTCTTGCGTACTTCCACCTGGATGGTACGAGCCTTTCCAGTGCTATCCGATTTCTTGATTTCTGATGTCTGCCGACGGGTCAGAGTAATCTTGCCCTTGTCCTCCTTGGCACCATGAACCTTGCGCAGATAATCCAGAAGCTGGGTTTTATCCTGCTCGGTCAGACCATCTTTGGCCATCTGCTTACTGACACCAGCAGCCTGGAGCTGCTCCAGCAATACTGCTGGCAACAGCCCCAGTTCAGTGGCAAATTGTTCCACACTCATTTGCGCCATTAATTAGTAGCCTTTAATAACCTATGCTCGATCCACCAAGATCAGGCAAACCACGGAGCGCGTGCTGCCATGATCAACTGCTTGGCTCGTTCGGCATCTATTCCGATCATTTCCACCAAGTCATCCACCGCCAAGTCGGCAAGATCTTCCTGAGTTTTCACACCCTTGGCCGCCAATTCGCGTGCAGTTTGACCGTCCATCCCTTCCAGCGCCAGCAGATCTTCCGCCATATGCTCTACTTTTTCCTCACTGACAATGGCCTCGGTCAGAAGCGCATTCCGGGCCCGATTGCGGAGCTCGTTAACAGTTTGCTCGTCAAATGACTCGATTTCCAGCATCTCATTGAGCGGCACGTAAGCCACTTCTTCCAAACTGGTAAAACCTTCCTGCGCCAGGATATCCGCCACTTCTTCGTCAACGTCAAGCTTATCCATAAAGAGTTGGCGAGTGACTGAAGATTCCTCTTCATTTTTCGCCTGCGACTCTTCCATGCTCATGATATTGAGCTCCCAACCGGTCAATTCAGATGCCAGCCGCACATTCTGACCGCCACGGCCGATTGCTTGGGCAAGATTGTCCTCATCCACCACGATGTCCATGCTGTGTTTTTCTTCGTCCACCATAATGCTGCTGATTTCGGCAGGTGCCAGCGCGTTAATAACAAAGGTAGCCGGATCATCCGACCACAAAATGATGTCCACCCGTTCTCCGGCTAGCTCACCGGTTACTGCCTGCACTCTGGAGCCGCGCATGCCGACACAAGTACCGATCGGATCAACGCGCTGATCATTGGACTTTACTGCAATCTTGGCGCGAGAACCTGGATCTCTCGCTGCGGCTTTAATCTCCAGCAAGCCTTCCTCAATCTCCGGCACCTCCAGTTCAAACAACTTCATCAGAAATTCTGGCGCAATCCGTGACAAAACCAGCTGCGGTCCTCTGGCAGTACGGTCGACTTTGGACAGATAAGCACGCACACGGTCACCAACTCGCAGGTTCTCCTTGGGGATCGTCTGGTCACGCGGCAACACAGCCTCGACTTTGCCAGATTCGATGATGGCATTGCCGCGTTCCATGCGCTTGATGGTGCCGCTAACCATGTATTCCTTGCGCTCGAGAAAATCGTTCAGAATCTGTTCACGTTCGGCATCACGGATTTTTTGATATATGACCTGTTTGGCTGCCTGAGCCCCGATACGGCCGACTTCCACCGCTTCCAGCGGTTCCTCGACAAATTCTCCCAACTGGATTCCAGCATCGTGTTGCAATGCTTCGCTCAGGGAAATTTGACGTGCAGGCTCCTCGACGGTATCGTCAGCCACTATCTGCCAGCGACGGAAAGCTTGGTAGTCCCCCGTCTCACGATCGATTGATACGCGCACCTCGGCGTCTTCGTGAAAACGCTTTTTAGTAGCAGATGCCAGCGCTGATTCGAGTGCTGCAAAAACAATGTCCTTTTCAACATTCTTCTCGCGCGCCAGCGCATCCACCAACAACAAAACTTCGCGACTCATGCTACCTCCGGCCAAATTCTCAGATGGCTACAATTTTGGAACCAAACGGGCTTTTTCAAGGTTATTCAATTCAAGATCAAGTATTTTTCCATCCACTTCCAGCTTTAACACCTCGTCGCTCACTCCACGCAAAATACCGACGAAATTTCTCTGGCCCTGCAACGCCACACGTAACTTCAGTTTAGCCAATTCTCCCGTAAAACGGGCAAAATCGGACACCCTCTTCAACGGCCTGTCCATCCCGGGAGAAGATATTTCCAACCGGTCATAATCAATATTTTCGACCGCAAACAACCGTCCCAGATGGTCGCTGACAGCGACACAGTCTTCCACAGTGATGCCGTCGGGCTTGTCAATAAATACCCGTAACAGCTTGCCACGTGGCGACCGTTCCACCTCAACCAGCTCATAACCCATTCCGGACAGGGTCAATTCCAGCAATTCGTGTAGCTCCATAGCCTCGCTACAAACAAAAAATGGGCCGAACAAGCCCATAAAAATTACGTGTGTATTTTAGCAAAAATTTATAATTAATGAAATAGATACTTCATAAAGAAGCCTTGGCTGGCAGCGATATCTCGCTCCAGCCGAGTCCTGTCATGCCGACAAAGTCGCAAGCAAAGCCGGAATGTAGGATCGGCCGTATTCAGATGATGCGGATGATACAATTCTGCCAGTTACAAACCGTGGGAACCACTGGAGAAGCGTCATGTCCGCAATTAAATCCGTTTTGCATGAAACCCGTATTTTTCCTCCTGACGCGACATTTGTGAACCAGGCCAATCTGGCCGGCATGACTGCCTACCATGCATTATGCACCGAGGCTGCAAGGGATTATCAGGGTTTCTGGGGCAAACTGGCACGGGAACACATTCTATGGCACAAGGCCTTCACCCGAGTGCTGGATGAAAGCAATCATCCGTTCTTCAAATGGTTCGACGATGGCGAACTGAATATTTCATTCAACTGCCTTGACCGGCATCTCGCTACCCAACCGGATAAGGTCGCCATCATTTTCGAGGCAGATGATGGCAAAGTCACTCGCTCCACTTACCGCGATCTTCACCGCCGCGTATGCCAGTTTGCCAACGGTCTCAAGTCGCTCAATATCAGGAAAGGTGATCGCGTCATCATCTACATGCCGATGAGCATTGAGGCAGTGGTGGCAATGCAGGCTTGCGCCCGTATCGGTGCAATCCATTCGGTAGTGTTCGGCGGCTTCTCCGCCAAAAGCCTGCACGAACGCATCATTGATGCCGGTGCAGTAGCCGTTATTTCTGCTGATGAACAAATCCGTGGCGGCAGGGCCATTCCTCTGAAACCCGCGGTAGACGAGGCACTTGCCATGGATGGCACCAGTTCGGTGAAATCGGTGGTGGTTTACCAACGCTCTGGCAAAGATGTGTCATGGCATGTTCCGCGTGATGTCTGGTGGCACGATCTCATCCAGGATCAGGCCGACAGCTGCGAACTGGAATGGGTCAGTGCCGAGCATCCGCTGTTTACCCTCTATACCTCCGGTTCCACCGGCAAGCCCAAGGGGGTGCAGCATTCTTCCGCCGGCTACCTGCTGGGTACGATGGTGAGCATGAAATGGATTTTCGATTACAAACCTACCGACATCTTCTGGTGTACGGCTGACGTGGGCTGGGTTACCGGCCACAGCTATGTCGCCTATGGCCCCTTGGCAATAGGCGCCACCCAGATCATGTTCGAGGGTGTTCCCACTTATCCCGATGCGGGCCGTTTCTGGAAAATTATCCAGGATCACAAGGTTACTACTTTCTATACTGCCCCCACCGCCATCCGTTCACTTATCAAATCAGGCCCGGACTTGCCCAGGCAATATGATCTGTCCTCCTTGCGCCTGCTGGGATCGGTAGGTGAGCCCATCAACCCAGAGGCATGGATGTGGTATTACACCGTCGTGGGCCAGTCGCGCTGCCCCATCGTGGATACCTGGTGGCAAACCGAAACGGGCTCGCACATGCTTGCTCCCATGCCCGGCGCAGTGCCGCTCAAACCCGGTTCCTGCACTTTTCCGTTGCCCGGCATCATGGCGACCATCGTGGATGAGGCCGGTCATGAAGTGGAAAATGGCAAGGGTGGGTTCCTGGTCATCAAGCGCCCATTTCCATCACTGGCACGCACCCTGTGGGGCGACCCGGAGCGTTTCCGGAAAACCTATTTCCCGCAAGATCTGGGCGGAAAATATTATCTGGCGGGCGATTCTGCCAACCGTGATCTGGACGGCTATTTCTGGATCATGGGGCGTATCGACGATGTACTGAATGTTTCCGGACATCGCTTGGGCACCATGGAAATTGAATCGGCACTGGTGGCCAATCCCCTGGTAGCGGAAGCCGCCGTGGTGGGCAAGCCTCACGATATCAAGGGTGAAGCGGTAGTTGCGTTCGTGGTGCTCAAAGGCGTGCGCCCTCAGGGTGAAGACGCGCACAATATCTCCGTGGCGTTGCGCGACTGGGTAGCCAAAGAAATTGGCCCGATTGCAAAACCTGACGAGATCCGCTTCGGCGACAACCTGCCCAAAACCCGCTCCGGCAAAATCATGCGTCGTTTGCTACGCGCCATTGCCAGAGGAGAAGAAATCACCCAGGATGTTTCCACCCTGGAGAACCCGGCAATACTTGAACAGTTGCAGCAGCCGATAACATAATCCAGCAAGCAAGGCATTCATGGCCCTACCCCACGTTACTGACTACGGCCACGGCATCAGCGCTATCGATGCACAGTTCCACCGTCCAGGACTCGTTGCGATCCACCTTCTCGTCGAAGATGACACCGCCGCGCTGGTGGACACCGGAACGGCATTTTCCGTTCCCGGCGTCATCGAAACATTGCAGCAGCAGAATATCGCACCTGAGAATGTAGCCTATGTGTTTCTTACTCACATCCATCTCGACCATGCCGGTGGCGCGAGCGAATTCATGCGTTGCCTGCCCAATGCGAAACTGGTGGTGCATCCGCGTGGTGCACGGCATATGGCTGATCCCTCCAGGCTCATCGCGGGTGCCACGGCAGTTTATGGCGCAGCGGAATTCAGCCGCATGTACGGCGAGATTCGCCCAATTGACGCAAACCGCATCATCGAGGCACCGGATGGATTTCGCGTCGATCTTAACGGCAGGCCCTTGCTGTTTCTCGATACGCCGGGCCATGCACGTCATCACTATTGCATCTTCGATGAGCACAGCCGCTCCTTCTTCACCGGTGATACATTCGGCGTTTCCTATCGCGAGTTCGACGTGAGTGGAATGGAATTCGTGTTTCCAACCACTACGCCAGTGCAGTTCGATCCGGTTGCAGCCCATGCCTCTCTGGATCGGTTGATGAGCTACGAACCAGAGCATGCCTTCCTCACCCATTACGGCCGCATCAGCCATTTGCCGCGCCATGCCGGGGAGATGCACGATTTGATCGATGCGCATGTAGCAATCGCCAGCAAGATGCGCGATCATATCTCCGGTAGACATGCGGCACTGGTGGAGGAACTTGGCACACTGCTGTTACAGCGACTGGCAGCACATGGCTGCAAACTGCCACAGGAACAGATTCATGAACTGCTGCGCATGGACATCGACCTCAATGCCCTGGGCCTGGAAAACTGGCTGGATCATTCGGTGGCAAGCGGGTGATACTTGATACAACGCCGCCGGATCAATCCACCACAAACCAGAGCCTGCACCAGGTATTGATAGTGCCCGGAAAATTTGCCCGCAAACCCATTCTGGTTTATCCTTTGCGGCCTTATCGGTTCCGGTCAGCCGGATTCCTTTGATCGGAGAGATGGCCGAGTGGTTTAAGGTACACGCCTGGAAAGCGTGCGTACGGCTTCAACCGTACCGAGGGTTCGAATCCCTCTCTCTCCGCCAGTCACCGTCGCCAACAATGAACAGGAAAATCCGAGGACTCTGATGGGTGCTTTGATCTTCTACACCGCGATCTATTTTCTTGGTTATTACGCCGCGCACCTGCTCAACCTGCTAAGCGGCCGGACCTTGATCCGCAATCGCCGCATCGCCGGACTGGGCGCCGTATTCCTGGTCAGCATGCTGCACGGCTACAAGATAATCAGCAGTTCCCCACCTGATGGCCACGATGAGGGGATGGCTTATGCGCTTGGTTTGTACGTCATCCTGCCGGTCGCGATCATTGTGATCGCCGTCATGTTTCTCACCTGGCAGGAAAGAGGTGATCACGACAGATCGTAGCTATATTCAATCCCCTGCCTCTGCCAGTCAAGCCAGAATACCCCCAAGATTAAATATGCAGCGCCCGCTTGTCCACGCCCAGCGCTGCCTCGTGCAGCACTTCCGACAATGAAGGGTGAGCATGTACGATACGGGCGATATCTTCACTGCTGGCAGAAAATTCCATCGCTACTACTGCTTCGGCAATCATCTCTGAAACATAGGGGCCGATCATGTGAACACCAAGGATGCGATCAGTGGTGGCATCTGCCAGCACCTTGACGAAACCACCGGTCTCACCCAGCGCACGCGCGCGCCCGTTGGCCATGAACGGAAACTGCCCCGCTTTATATTCAATTCCCGCCGCTTTCAGTTCCTGCTCGGTCTTGCCCACCCAGGCGATTTCCGGCGAGGTGTAAATCACCCACGGAATGGTGTCGAGATTCACATGCCCCGCTTGTCCCGCGATGATTTCGGCCACGGCGACACCTTCCTCGGAGGCCTTGTGTGCCAGCATCGGTCCGCGCACCACGTCACCGACGGCATACACATTCGGCAGATTGGTACGGCAGTGGCTGTCCACTTCGATGCGACCGCGGTCATCCAGTTGCAGTCCAATATTTTCCGCACCCAAACCGGTGGTATTGGGAATGCGCCCAACCGCAATGATCAGCTTGTCCACTTCCAGTTTCTGTGCCTCGCCTTGCGCATCGGCATATTCCACGGTGATGTTTTTCTTGCTGGTTTTGATCGCGCTGATTTTGACGCCGGTCTGTATTATCAGCCCCAATTCCTTGGTGAAGATCTTCTGCGCCTCTTTTGCCACCTGCTCATCGGCGGCCATGAGAAAACCCGGCAGCGCTTCGAGTATGGTGACTTCAGAACCCAACCTGCGCCACACACTGCCCATTTCCAGGCCGATCACGCCTGCGCCGATCACGCCCAGACGCTGGGGCGTTTCGGTCAGCGCCAGCGCGCCTACATTGTCCAGGATGCGCTCATTATCCACCGGCGCGAACGATAACTGCCGCGGCGTCGAGCCGGTAGCAATGATGACGTGCTTTGCCTCGACAGCCTCTGTCTTGTCGCCGTTCTTTACTTCTATTTGCCAAGCCTCCGCACCCTTGCCACCTTTGAGTAATGTTCCGCGTCCATGCATTGCAGTAATCTTGTTTTTCCGGAACAGCATGGCAATGCCGCCGGTAAAGGCGGCAACAATTTTATCCTTGCGCGCAATCATCACCGGAACATCCATCGACAGATCCTGCAGCTTGATGCCGTGAGCCGAAAATTTATGCGCGGCGCGTTCGTAATTCTCGGAAGACTCCAGCAGCGCCTTGGAAGGAATGCAGCCGACATTGAGGCAGGTGCCGCCCAGACTGGCTTTGCCCTGCGGATTTTGCCATTCATCTATGCAAACGGTACTAAGTCCCAATTGGGCGCAGCGAATCGCTGCCACATAACCGCCAGGGCCAGCGCCTATCACTGCCACGTCAAAAGATTGAGCCATGTGGGTACCTTATGAAAAGTGAAATACGGGGATCGGTCACTCAGCCTTCCAGCAGCGAACCCATTTCGTTCTCCAGCGCTTCTTTTATCGCCACCAGGGAAAGCACCGCCTCGCGCCCGTCGATGATGCGGTGATCATAAGATAGCGCAAGATAATTCATCGGACGAATGACCACCTGGCCATTCTCGGCCACGGGTCGATCCTTGGTAGCATGAATGCCGAGGATCGCACTTTGCGGCGGGTTGATGATGGGAGTGGAAAGCATCGAGCCATATACGCCGCCATTGGTGATGGAAAAGGTGCCGCCCGTCAATTCTTCGATCGTGAGTTTGCCTTCCTGGGCACGCTTGCTGAAACCGGCAATCTGTTTTTCGATTTCAGCCAGCGACAAGCGGTCGGCGTCGCGGATGATCGGCACTACCAGGCCGCGCGGACTGCCCACCGCGATGCCGATATCATAGTAACCGTGATACACGATGTCGTTGCCATCGACTGAAGCGTTAACAATGGGGAATTTTTTCAGCGCCGCCACTACTGCCTTGACGAAAAACGAGGTGAAACCGAGTTTGACGCCATGTTCCTTTTCAAAGCTTTGCTTGTGGCGGGCGCGCAAATCAATGAGCGCCTGCATGTTGACTTCGTTGAACGTGGTCAGTATCGCTGCGGTCGATTGGGACTGCACCAGCCGCTCGGCAATGCGCAGCCGCAACCGTGACATGGCGACCCGCTGCTCGGACCGATCACCACCAGGCATAGCCACGGCAGGGGCTGCCGTGGCTGGCGGCGACTTGGTTCCTGCGTGGGCTGCCACATCCTCCTTGGTGATGCGTCCGCCGCGCCCGGTTCCGCTGATTGCCTCGGCCTTGAGATTCTCTTCGGCTGCCATTTTCCTGGCTGCAGGCATCATGGCCGGAGCCACCGTAACCGCTGCAGCAGATTCCGTAGTAACAGTCACAGCCGCTGTAGTTGTGGCAGTCGCCTCGGTATCTATAGTCGCGATGATTTCGCTACTTACCACCGTCGTCCCATCGCCCTTGATGATTTTAGCCAGTACGCCCGCCACCGGTGCCGGCAATTCCAGCACGACCTTGTCGGTCTCGATATCGATCAGATTTTCATTGCGCTCGACATATTCACCCTGCTTCTTGTGCCAGGAAAGCAGCGTGGCCTCTGCCACCGATTCGGACAATACCGGAACTTTGACTTCGACTAGCATGAGCCTTCCTTTTGGTTAAATTTTCTCGCAAAACGCTGCCGCTACCAGTTCACTCTGCTGCAAGTTGTGCTTTGCCAGATACCCCACCGCCGGTGATGCCGATGATGGGCGCAACGCATAACCCAGAACCTGATCAGGCCGTTTGTGCCGCAGCAGATAATGCTGAATGCGGTGCCAGGCTCCCTGATTGCCGGACTCCTCCTGGCACCAGAGTATATCCCTGGCATTGGCGTAGCGCTCAATCTCGGCCTGGAAATCATCATGTGGAAATGGGTACAACTGCTCGATGCGAATGATCGCCATATCCACAATCTTGTGTTCCCGCCGGTAAGCCAGCAAGTCATAGTAGATTTTGCCGCAACAAGCGATGATGCGCCGTACATTTTTCGGATCAAGCTGTTCTGCTTCCGGGATCACGCTCATGAAACTGCCAGCAGCCAGATCTTCCAGGCTCGATACTGACTCCTTGCGGCGCAACATGCTTTTCGGACTCATGATGATCAGTGGCTTGCGCAACGGGCGTATCATCTGCCGCCGCAGCAGATGAAACATTTGCGCCGGTGTGGACGGAACGCATACCTGAATATTGTATTCTGCGCACAGTTGCAGGTAGCGCTCCAGGCGCGCGGAAGAATGCTCCGGCCCCTGTCCCTCATAGCCATGCGGCAGCATCATCACCAGACTGCACAATCGCCCCCATTTGGCCTCGCCGGAAGCAATAAACTGATCGATCACCACTTGTGCGCCATTGGCAAAATCGCCGAATTGCGCCTCCCACACCACCAGTTCATTCGGTTCAGCGGTTGCATAACCATATTCAAAACCCAGTACCGCTTCTTCTGACAACACTGAATCGATAACCACGAAATCCGGCTGCTCCGGCGTAATGTGGCTTAGCGGAACGTAGGTGCCCTCATCCCATCGTTCCCGCTCCTGATCATGCAGCACCGCATGACGGTGAAAGAAAGTTCCACGCCCGGAATCCTGCCCGGAAATCCGTACCGGATAGCCGTCTTTTAATAACGCCGCATAGGCCAGATTTTCCGCCATCCCCCAATCCAGCGGCAGCTTGCCTTCACTCATCAATCGCCGATCGGCAATGATTTTCTCCACTCGCGGATGCAACTTGAAATTGGCGGGAATAGCGGTAAGCCGTCCCGCCAGATGCTTCAGTTCCGCCATGGGCAAACCGGTCTGCACCTTCTGCTCCCAGCGGCTGTCCTTCAGGAAAGGCGCCCAATCCACCGCGCGCTGCGGCCTGTAGTCATAGAGGATGGTTTTGTTGGGGTTGCGGCCTGCATCCATATCATCGCGATAGGCTTGCACCATCTGCTCGGCTACGCCCGCCTGGATGACGCCCTCGCTTTGCAGCCTGTCAGCGTAGAGTTTGCGCGTACCGGGATGACGGCTGATCACCTTGTACATCTGCGGCTGCGTCACCATCGGTTCGTCTTGTTCATTGTGGCCGAGGCGGCGGAAACAGACCATGTCTATGACCACATCCTTCTGAAACTGCATGCGGTAATCAAGCGCGATTTCCGTCACCATCACCACCGCTTCGGGGTCGTCGCCGTTGACATGAAAAATCGGTGCTTCAATCATTTTCGACACGTCCGTGCAATACAGCGTGGAACGGGCGTCGCGCGGATCGGAGGTAGTAAAACCGATCTGGTTGTTGATAACGACATGCACCGTGCCGCCGGTGCCATAGCCGCGAGTCTGCGACAGATTCAGGGTCTCCATCACCACTCCCTGACCGGCATACGCCGCATCGCCATGCAGCAGCACCGGCAGCACCAGCTTGCCCTGCCGGTCGCGCAAACGATGCTGACGGGCTCGCACCGAGCCCTCCACTACCGGATCAACGATTTCCAGATGCGACGGATTGAACGCCAGTGTCAGGCGCATGACTCCGCCGCCAGGAGTCGACATCGCCGAAGAAAAACCCTGATGATATTTAACATCACCGGCAGTCAATTCCTGCACATGCTTGCCTTCGAATTCCTGGAATAATTCAGCCGGCATTTTGCCCAGCGTGTTCACCAGCACATTGAGCCGTCCGCGATGCGCCATGCCGATAACTACCTCCTGCACACCCATCTGACCGGCACGCTGCAACAGGTTATCCAGAAGCGGGATCAGGCTCTCGCCGCCTTCACCAGAAAAACGTTTCTGTCCGACATAGCGCGTGTGCAAATATTTTTCCAGTCCTTCCGCCGCATTGAGCCGCTCCAGAATATGCCGCTTGTACTCTGCAGAATAGGCGGGCTGGGAGCGCGGACCTTCGAAGCGCTTCTGTATCCAGCGTTTCTGCTCAGTGTCGGCAATGTACATGTACTCGATGCCGATACTGCTGCAGTAGATTTGACGCAGCGCCTGCAGAATTTCTCGCAGCGTTGCACGGCCGGGACCAACCAGCGAACCAGTATCGAACACGGTATCCATGTCCGCTTCGGTCAAGCCGTAGTGGGACGGATCGAGTTCCGGAATATACGGCTTTTCCTGATGCTTGAGCGGGTCGAGACTGGCTAGGCGCACGCCCAGAAAACGATGGGCATTGATAATCTGCAGCACCGATACCTGCTTGCGTTCTGCCGCCACTGCCTGTTCAGCGCCCTGAGTGCTAGCCTGACCGTCGCGTGCATGTTCTGCTGCTGGACGAATGAATGCTGCGAGCACCGGGCTGTGTGACACATCGCGCGTGGTTTTCCCTGCTATCTTCTGCAGTTCGTCAAAATAACTGCGCCACTCTGGCAAAACCAGGGTGGGGTTTTGCAGATAATCTTCGTAAAGCTCCTCAATGAATGGCGCATTCGTGCCAAACAGCATGGAGTTCTCGAACAACTGCTTCATACTCGTTGCGGGCATCTTTTACGGAACCAAATTATTTGCGTAACGCAAGCGCCGCCACATCGCGTGTGGCTGCACCGGTATAAAGCTGGCGTGGGCGCCCTATCTTGTATTCTGGATCGGAAATCATTTCGCTCCATTGAGCGATCCAGCCGACTGTGCGCGCCATGGCGAATATGGCAGTAAACATGGAAACCGGAATACCCAAAGCGCGTTGCACGATGCCGGAATAGAAATCGACATTAGGATAAAGTTTCTTGGAAATGAAATATTCATCTTCCAGTGCAATTTTCTCCAGTTCCAGCGCCAGCTTGAACAATGGGTCATTCTGCAATCCCAGTTCATTTAGTACTTCGTGACAGGTCTCGCGCATCAGCTTCGCACGCGGATCAAAATTCTTGTATACCCGGTGACCGAAACCCATCAGCTTGAAACTGTCGTTCTTGTCCTTGGCACGTTTGATATATTCACCGATGCGTGAAACATCACCGATTTCTTCCAGCATGTTGAGGCAGGCCTCGTTCGCTCCGCCATGCGCCGGCCCCCACAGGCAGGCGATACCGGCGGAGATGCAGGCAAATGGATTGGCGCCGCTGGAACCGGACAAACGCACGGTGGAAGTGGAAGCATTCTGCTCGTGGTCAGCATGCAGAATCAGTATGCGATCCAGCGCTCGCGCCAATACCGGGTTGGACTTGTATTCCTCGGCGGGAGTGGCAAACATCATATGCAGGAAATTTTCTGCGTAGTTGAGGTTGTTGCGCGGATAAATGAAAGGCTGACCGATGTTATACTTGTAAGCCATCGCGGTAATGGTCGGCAGTTTCGCAACCAGCCGGAAGGCTGACAGTTCGCGCTGCGCGGCATCGGAAATATCCATCGCATCGTGATAAAACGCCGACAGTGCCCCGACCACGCCTACCATCACCGCCATCGGGTGAGCGTCACGGCGGAAGCCGGTATAGAACCGTGCCAGTTGCTCGTGCACCATCGTGTGCTCCTTGATGGTGTAGTCGAATGAAGCCTTCTGCTCGCTGGTAGGTAACTCGCCATTCATCAGCAGATAACACACTTCCATGAAATCGCATTGCCTGGCCAACTGTTCGATCGGGTAGCCGCGATAAAGCAGGATGCCCGCATCACCATCGATGAAAGTTATTTTGGAGCTGCAACTGGCAGTGGAAAAATAACCGGGATCGTAAGTAAACACGCCGCTCCTGGCATGCAAACTACGGATATCCACCACCTCCGGCCCCATGCTGCCGGCCATGACCGGAAACTCAAGCGGCTGACTGCCGTTGCCAAGATCAAGGGTCGCTGTACGTTTCTGCTCCATATCATTCTCCACTGGTTTCATCGTTGTCGGCAAAACAATCGCGGCGCGATCAAGCTGCTTGCAGAAGCCGCAGTACCGGCCGCAGGCTGGTATCCTCCGGCTCTTTCCTCGTTGTAATCATATCCCACAAGTCATTGTCGGAAAGGTCCAGCAATGTAGCAAGTTGCTGCAATTCCGTTTCACTCATCTGCTGGTAATGCTTGTCCATGAACCGTTGCAGCACGATATCCAGTTCCAGCAATCCACGCCGGCAGCGCCAGCGGGCGCGCTCCAGTTCCTTCATACCGTTCTTTTCACCATCATGTCCTTGATCTTGCCAATGGCGCTGGTTGGATTCAATCCCTTGGGACATGCGTCCACGCAATTCATGATGGAATGGCAGCGAAACAGCCGGTACGGGTCTTCCAGATTGTCCAGCCGCTCGGCGCCGGCCTGGTCGCGGCTGTCGGCGAGAAAACGATAGGCTTGCAGCAATCCCGCAGGGCCGACGAACTTATCCGGGTTCCACCAGAACGAAGGGCATGCAGTAGTGCAACATGCGCACAGGATGCATTCATATACACCATCCAGTTCTGCCCTTTCTGCGGGCGATTGCAACCGCTCGGTTTCCGGCGGCGGATCATTGTTGATCAGATAAGGCTTGATCGAATGGTACTGCTGGAAGAACTGGGTCATGTCCACGATCAGATCGCGGATTACCGGCAGCCCCGGCAACGGACGCAATTCCACCGGTTCTCTCAGTCCGGCAACCGGTGTGATGCAGGCCAGTCCGTTGCGGCCGTTGATATTCATTGCATCTGACCCGCACACCCCTTCCCGGCAGGAACGGCGCAGACTCAGGCTGTCATCCACCGACTTGATTCGCACCAGCGCATCCAGCAGCATTCTGTCGGATGGCTCCAGCGCGACGTCATAGTCCTGCATGTACGGCTTGTCGTCCTTGTCGGGATCGTAGCGGTAGATCGAGAAACGCATACCTGCTCCTAATAAACTCTGGGTTTCGGCGGGAACGATTCCACCGTCAGCGGTTTCAATCGGACCGGCTTGTAGTCCAGCCGCCGGCCTGCACTGAAATACAAAGTGTGCTTGAGCCACTTGTCATCATCGCGCTGGGGGAAGTCATCGCGCGCATGGGCGCCACGGCTCTCGTTGCGGGCTTCTGCTGAAACCATGGTAGCCAGCGCCACCTCTACCAGATTGTCAAGTTCAAGTGCTTCTATCCGCGCAGTGTTGAATACCCTGCTCTTGTCCCCGATTTCAGTCTGCGCAACGCGTTCCGCCACTTCACCGATTCTGCTCACACCCTGCTTCAGCATATCAGCGAAACGGAACACGCCGCAATGTGCCTGCATGGTTTTGCGCAGCGCAGTGCCCACTTGTGCCACATTCTCGCCGCCTTTCTGATTCTCCAGCCGGGCAAGCCGTGCCAGTACTTTGTCGGTGGCATCTGCCGGCAATGGTTTGTGATGGGGATTCTTTTTCAAATCCTCGATAATCCGATTGCCGGCAGCTCGCCCAAACACAATGATATCGAGCAATGAGTTGGTCCCCAGGCGATTCGCGCCATGCACAGAAACACAAGCACATTCGCCCACTGCATAAAAACCCGGCACCACTTCCTCCGGCCCGGTTTTATAGGGTGCAACCACCTGGCCATGAAAATTGGTGGGAATGCCGCCCATCATGTAATGCGCGGTGGGCGCCACCGGAATCGGTTCATTGATCGGGTCCACCTGGGCAAATTTGATGGCGATCTCACGAATACCCGGCAACCGCATGTTGATCACATCCGCACCAAGGTGATCAAGCTTCAGCAACAAATGATCCGCATCCTTGCCGCAGCCGCGCCCTTCCTTGATTTCCGTAGTCAGGGCGCGTGACACCACATCGCGGCTGGCAAGATCTTTGGCATGCGGCGCATAGCGCTGCATGAACCGCTCGCCATCCTTGTTGAGCAGGTAACCGCCTTCACCGCGCACGGCTTCGCTGATGAGCACCCCCACTCCATACACCCCGGTCGGGTGAAATTGCCAGAATTCCATGTCTTCCAGCGGAATGCCGGCGCGTGCTGCCATGCCGAGACCGTCGCCAGTATTGATGAAAGCATTGGTGCTGGCATGGAAGATGCGCCCCGCCCCGCCGGTGGCAAACAATGTGGCTTTGGCCTGCAGCACCATGACTTCGCCGGTTTCCATTTCCAGCGCCGTCACGCCCAGCACATCCCCCTGCTCGTCGCGAATCAGATCCAGTCCCATCCATTCGATGAAAAACTGGGTATTGGCGCGCACGTTGCGCTGATACAGCGTATGCAGCATGGCGTGGCCGGTGCGATCCGCCGCCGCACAGGAACGCGTTGCCTGCGCACCGCCGAAATTCTGCGACTGGCCGCCGAAAGGACGCTGGTAAATCTTCCCGTTCTCCAGACGATCGAATGGCATACCGAAATGCTCCAGCTCATACACCACTTCATTAGCCTGACGACACATGAATTCGATGGCATCCTGGTCGCCCAGATAGTCGGAACCTTTCACCGTGTCGTACATGTGCCAGTGCCAGTTGTCCTCGGTAACGTTACCTAGCGCAGCAGCAATGCCGCCCTGTGCCGCCACTGTATGCGAACGCGTGGGAAACACCTTGGACAGCACTGCCACCTTGAGTCCGGCTTCCGACAGTTGCAGTGCGGCACGCATCCCGGCACCACCAGCACCGATAATGACTGCATCGAATTTTCTTCTGGCTATCGCCACATCAGCTCCACAGGATATCTGCCGACCATACGGCATAAAACAGCAGCGACAAAATAACCAGTATTTGCAGCATCAGGCGGGCGCCAGTGGCATGCACATAATCCATCAGAATGTTGCGCATCCCGATCCAGGCATGCCAGCATAGACTCACAAAAAACAGGAAAGAAGCAATGCGCAGCCACTGCTCACTGAATAGCGCTTTCCAGGCAGCATGATCATGCGGCGGCGAAATCAGCAACACCGCTGCCAGCAGCAGGAAGTAGACTGCCATCACCACTGCGGTGACACGCTGCACCAACCAGTCGCGCAGACCGTAATGAGCACCAGTGACTACTGGTTTCACCATATTGCCGCTCCGATCAATAGCGTGAGGATGGCCCCTGCCACCAGCACCAGCTTGCTGCTCATGCGCGCCTGTTCCAGCCCGATGCCATAATGCATATCCAGCATCAGGTGACGAATGCCCGCGCAGAAATGATGCAGCAAGAACCACAGTGCCAGCATTGATGCGCCCTTGATCAAGGGACTGGCCAGAGAGGACTGGAGTTCGGCATAGCTTTGTGGTGAAGCCAGCGCCATCTGCAGGCCGCAGAGTAAAACAGGGATACCGGGGAAAAACAGCAGCACTCCATTGATGCGGTGCAGAATTGAAACCACTGCCGGCAAGGGCTGCTTGATTTCTATGAGATTAAGATGCTTGGGGCGTTTTCTTTGCAATTTTCGCTTCCATGCAATCGGGTTCCGGAGCCAGTGGTGAGTTTAGCCCGTTATGCCAGGCGATACAACCAAGCAAGCTCTAGGGGGAAATTATCCCCGCGCGGCTTATTCCTTGAATTGACAGCCGCGTGGAATGTTTCTATAGTCGAATACGTTGCAAATCCCATGCATAGGCCATCTCTCCCAGGAGCGCAAAAATGAAACCTCCCATTCGCGTCGCGGTCACCGGCGCTGCGGGTCAGATTGGTTACAGCCTGCTATTTCGCATCGCCGCCGGCGACATGCTCGGCGAGGATCAACCGATTATCCTGCAACTGCTCGACATCCCCCAATCACAACCCATGCTCAAGGGCGTGGTGATGGAACTGTACGATTGCGCATTTCCCCTGCTGGCTGATGTGATTGCGACCGACGACCCCAGAATTGCTTTCTGTGATGCCAGCATTGCCATGCTGGTGGGCGCGCGCCCCCGCAGCAAGGGCATGGAACGCAAGGATCTGCTGGAATCCAACGGGATAATATTTGCTGCCCAGGGCAAGGCGCTGGATGAAGTCGTGCGCCGTGATGTCAAGATCCTGGTGGTGGGCAATCCTGCTAACACCAACGCTTACATTGCGATGAAAAATGCGCCCAGCCTGAAGCCAGACAATTTCTCGGCAATGCTGCGGCTGGACCACAACCGCGCTCTGTCGCAAGTAGCTGTAAAACTTGCTCAACCGGTTTCCAGCATCCTTAAAATGGTGGTGTGGGGCAATCACTCCACCACTCAATACCCGGATCTGAATCACGCTGAAGCGGATGGCAAGAAAGTGATCGACCTCATCAACGACCCGGCATGGGTGGAAAATTATTTCATCCCCACCGTACAGAAGCGCGGCGCGACGGTGATCGAAGCGCGCGGCCTGTCAAGTGCTGCCAGCGCTGCCAACGCAGCCGTCTGTCATATGCATGACTGGGTTTCCGGCACCCCGGAAAACAACTGGGTATCGATGGGCATTCCGTCAGACGGCAGCTACGGTATTCCTGCAGGCGTGATTTATGGCCATCCCGTTACCTGTCGAGACGGTGTCTACAAAATCGTTCAGGGACTGCAAATAAGCGATTCCGGTAAAGTAAGAATGCAGGCGAGCTACCAGGATTTGCTGGAAGAGCGTGACTCGGTAAGGCATCTGCTGGGGTAAGGGTATTTCCACATTTCGTTGAACTTCCGTTTTCAACGTATCTTTTCTCGCGCAATTGAAAATTCAGCATCTCCTTGAACGCCTATGACCACATCCTCCGCTGGCTCCCGTTTCCGTGCTGCGCTTGCCGCTGAGAAACCCCTGCAGGTGGCGGGTTGTATCAATGCCTACTGCGCGCGCATGGCGGAGCGCACCAGCTTCAAGGCAATTTATCTTTCCGGCGGCGGCGTGGCGGCGGGTTCGCTGGGCGTGCCCGATCGCGGCATTTCCACGCTGGATGATGTGCTGACCGATGTGCGCCGCATCACCAACATCACCCATCTGCCGTTGCTGGTAGACGCGGATACCGGCTTCGGCGATACAGGGGCTGCGCGCAGCATCGCCCACACGGTGAAATCGTTGATTAAATCGGGGGCGGGGGCAATGCATATCGAAGACCAGGTGCAGGCCAAGCGTTGCGGCCACCTCCCCGGCAAAGCCATCGTCAGCAAGAATGAAATGGTGGATCGGATCAAGGCTGCAGTGGATGCCAGAACCGATGCTGATTTTGTCATCATGGCGCGCACCGATGCGCTGGCGGTGGAAGGATTGCAATCCGCCATCGACCGGGCTTGTGCCTGTGTCGAAGCAGGTGCGGACATGATATTTCCCGAAGCGATAACCGAACTGAACATGTACCGGCAGTTCGCCGCTGCGGTGAAAGTGCCGATCCTGGCCAACATCACCGAGTTTGGCGCAACCCCGCTCTACACCACCCAGGAACTGGCTGCTGCAGATGTCTCGCTGGTGCTCTATCCGCTGTCGGCATTCCGTGCCATGAATGCCGCTGCGCTCAAGGTATACCAGGCGATACGCACCGAAGGCACGCAAAAAAACATGATCGACGCCATGCAGACCCGCGCTGAACTGTACGATTTTCTTGATTACCCTGCATACGAACAAAAGCCGGATGCTCCGCCTTCCGCCGAAAACAAAAATGAGTGAGACTGCCGAAACCTCCGTTCCCGGAAGCAAGAAATCCGTGCTGCTGTCAGGCGTGGTGGCGGGCAATACCGCCATCTGCACCGTCGGCAGAAGCGGCAACGATCTGCATTACCGTGGCTATGACATTCTCGACCTGGCCGCCGCCTGCGAATTCGAGGAAATCGCCTATCTGCTGGTGCACGAGAAGTTGCCTACGCTCGCGGAACTGGCCGCGTACAAGACAAAACTGAAAAACCTGCGCGACCTGCCCGCCAGCATCAAAACCGTGCTGGAGGCGATTCCGGCAACAGCACACCCGATGGATGTCCTGCGTACCGGCGTATCTGCGCTGGGCACCGTGTTGCCGGAAGCGGCAGACCATACCAGTGCCGCTGCGCGCGATCTGGCTGACCGGCTGCTGGCCTGCCTTGGCTCAATGCTGCTGTACTGGTACCACTATGCGCACCATAACCGCCGCATCGAACTGGCAACCGACGATGATTCCATTGGCGGACATTTCCTGCACCTGCTGCACGGCCAACCGCCGCCGCAACCGTGGGTAAAGGCCATGCATACCTCGCTGGTGCTGTACGCCGAGCATGAGTTCAACGCTTCCACTTTCGCTGCGCGCGTGATCGCCGGCACCGGCGCGGATTTCTACTCCGCCATCACCGGCGCCATCGGTGCACTGCGCGGTCCCAAGCATGGCGGAGCCAACGAAGCCGCATTCGACATCCAGCAACGCTACCGCAGCCCCGATGAAGCCGAGATTGATATTCGCCGCCGTGTCGCGAACCGGGAAATCATCATCGGTTTCGGTCATCCGGTTTACACCATCGCCGATCCGCGTAACAAGGTCATCAGGGAAGTAGCCAGAAAGCTGTCGGCAGACGCCGGTGACATGCAAATGTTCGACATCGCCGCCAGGCTGGAAACGGTCATGTGGGACAGCAAAAAAATGTTCCCCAATCTCGACTGGTTCTCTGCCGTGAGCTATCACATGCTGGGGGTGCCGACTGCCATGTTCACCCCGCTGTTCGCGCTCTCCCGCACCAGCGGCTGGGCCGCACATATCATCGAGCAGCGCCTGGACAACAAGATCATCCGCCCTTCTGCCAATTACATCGGACCGGACAACCGGGAATTCGTGGCGATTGGGGAACGAAATCAAAGATAGAAAAGTATTCACGGAATAAGACACAGCACTGCTACTGTTTGCACAAACTAACATGTGATTGAGTTGACATATAGCCAGCCCTAATGAGACATAATGAAATCTGGAGTAGCGAAACATTAGAGCTTGGACCCTTTACTACCTGCACGACTGTAATGTTTGAAGCGGATTTTGGCGACAACCAAGTCAAGAAGTTTTGGAAGATGTGACAACGTCGTTTTTTCTGGTGGGGATGGAGCGTTCATGAATATTGCTCCTTTAGAAATCAACAGACTGAAGCTGTCCGCCAAGATTATGCGACACATGCAGTGGATTATTGGACAATTGATGTCGTATATATTACGTTGGGCCTCCGAATGAATGGTCGTCTGCTGATTGCAGCTGGAGTGGCTCTCAGCCTTCTGCTGCTGGCCCACATGGTCCGTTATGTGCCGGTCGGTGGCGCTGGGCTGGAATTCGTAACAGTCTGGGACCGCTGGCTGCATAGAGTCTGTGTCACGTCCCTAGTGCTAGAAAACAGGCTCGCCTGCTCGGTTGAAGAGATGAGCCGCATCAGCTCCGAGAACTCTCAGGCCGCTGACATTCGCAAATTGCGCGAGGCCGGCTTTTCCGAAGCAGAAATCGCAGAGCATCTGAAGAAGTCCGCTGCCGAGAAGCAAAAGTGAAAGGTCGGAGGCCCAACAAGCGGTTCCACGCGACGGTCCTCCTGGCTATGGCACCTGAAGTGATCAACATTGATCTCGACAAGTTGCTCGAAGTCGCCCTGAATGGTGTTCGGCGGGCTTCGGTCTTCATGAGTTTGGGCGTGAATGCAGCGATTGACGATGGCTTCCGTAAATATCAATTGACGTCGCTCACAAACATCCAACTTGTTCCGGACAATGTGCCAGAAGAAACGCTTAAGCACTTCAAAGAAGAGTTCCGGCTTTGGATCGAGGCCGCTGGTTTCCGTGAACTAGCAGATACCTTTGCAAACTATTTGGATTCTGTTCACCATACGTGTCTCGTGATGAAAGCAATTAGCGAGAAAACTTCACTGGCCGACATTCAAGATATTCACAAAAAGTATCGAAATAAAAGGGGCCTGGCTCAAATTAAAAACTGGCTAATCATTCAACCCGGACTTGCCGATAAAGCCTAGCCAGCTAGTTAATCCAAACATTGGTCATCTAGCCCAAGGCCATCTCACCGAAGCAATCTCAACGTTGACAATGCGTAGCCACAGGGCTACAGTTCGTCATGCTGGAAATCCGTAAAACTGAAACCTATGCTCAGTGGATCGACAACCTGCGTGATCTACAGGCTCGTGCGCGCGTCCAAGTCCGAATCGAGCGCCTCGCGGCTGGCAATTCGGGAGACGTCAAGGCTGTTGGAGCAGGGGTTTCTGAACTGCGGATTGATTACGGCCCCGGTTACAGGGTGTACTTTACGAAACGTGGGCGTGAGGTTGTGATTTTGCTGGCGGGTGGAGATAAAACCACCCAAGCTGCAGATATCAAGATCGCCTTGCGTCTTGCACGCAATCTATAGGAGCGCATGATGGTAAAAACGACAACCACTCGCTACGATGTCGCAGAGCATTTGCGCACACCAGAAGAAATGGCTGCCTATCTGGAAGCCTGTCTGGAAGAAGCAAATGGTGATGCAACATTCATCGCGAAAGCATTGGGTGACCTCGCGCGCGCCAAAGGCATGACCCAAGTTGCGCGAGATGCCGGGCTGTCACGCGAAAGCCTTTACAAAGCACTCTCAGGTGATCGCGCACCGAGCTTCGACACCATCCTGAAAGTGGTCAGTGCACTAGGCCTTAAGCTGCATGCTGAAGCAGCTCACGTCTGACCAAACCCCAGCCTATTCATCAACACGGACGCAAGCGATAAAGCCGTTTGCGCTGGTTATGTCAGACGGAAATCAAAGGGTCAAAGCTCTGAGGTTTCCCCACAAATAATCAAATGTTAGGCTCTTGTTGCGTGCCGCGCAACACGCTATCATTCCGTTATGATTATTTCGTTTCGACACAAAGGGCTGCGAAAGTACTTTGAGTCTGGTAGTTTGGCTGGAATCCAGCCTGCACACGCGAATCGTCTCAAAATGCAGTTAGCCGCACTTGATACCGCTCAAACCATCGAAGACATGGACATCCCAGGCTTCCATCTCCACTCGCTAAAGGGAAGCAGTTATAGACGCTGGTCGATATGGGTAAATGGCAACTGGCGTATCACGTTCGAGTTTGAAAACGGCAACGCACTTGTTTTAGATTACGAGGATTATCACTAATGGCTATGCACAATCCACCGCACCCCGGGGCGTTTATTCAAGAGGTTTACCTTGCGCCCAATGAAATCAGTTGCAGGGAACTTGCCCTTAAATTGGGCGTTGCCGCATCGACCCTTAACCGCGTTTTGAATGAAGCCAGTGGCATTAGTCCGGAAATGGCTCTTCGTCTCTCAAAAGTTTTAGGGCGCTCACCGGAAAGCTGGTTGACGATGCAAGGCAATTACGATTTATGGCAAGCCAAGCAAACGGTAGACTTGAAAAAAATACGCAAAATTGAATTCAGGTATGCCCCATGAAATGGAATTGGAATTACAGCGCCTTGACCATGCCCTCGACTACTTTCTTGGCGTCACCGAATACCATCATGGTCTTGTCCATGTAGAACAGGTCATTGTCGAGACCGGCGTAACCCGCCGCCATGCTGCGTTTCACCACCATCACCGTGCGCGCTTTGTAGGCATCCAGGATGGGCATGCCATAGATGGGGCTACCGGGAACATTCGCTGCCGGATTGACCACATCGTTCGCCCCCAGTACCAGTACCACATCGGTATTGGAAAAATCGCTGTTGATCTCATCCATTTCCAACACTTGCTCGTAGGGAATTTCTGCTTCCGCCAACAGCACGTTCATGTGTCCCGGCATGCGCCCTGCCACCGGATGAATCGCAAACCGCACGTTGACGCCTTTTGCGTGCAGCTTTTCCGCCAGCTCCTTGACTGAATGCTGCGCGCGTGCCACCGCCAGCCCATACCCCGGTACGATGATCACACTGTCTGCGTTACCCATCAAGAATGCGGCATCATCCGCGCTGCCGCTGCGATAGGTTTTCTGTATACCGTCACCGGCTGCCGCAGTTCCACCTTCGCTGCCAAAGCCGCCGAGTATGACCGACAGAAATGGCCGGTTCATGGCCTTGCACATGATGTAGGACAGAATCGCGCCGGAGCTGCCGACCAGCGAACCGGCAATGATCAGCATCGGGTTGCCAAGCGAGAAACCGATACCTGCCGCCGCCCAGCCGGAGTACGAGTTGAGCATGGAAATCACCACCGGCATATCCGCGCCGCCGATGGGGATGATGATGAGAAAGCCGAGCACGAAAGCAATTGCAGCCATACCTGCAAAAGCTGTCCAGTTGGTGCTCTCGCTGAAGAAGAACCACAGACCGAAACCGAGCATGACAATTGCCAGCACCAGATTGACCATATGCTGCCCGCCAAAAGTGATGGGCGCGCCGCTCATGCGGCCGGACAGTTTCAGGAATGCGATCACCGAACCTGACCAGGTCATGGCGCCGATGAACGTGCCAAGGAACAACTCCAGTTTGCTGCCCATCGGCAGTACTGCGGGCAGACCGAACGAGACCGGATTATTGACTGCGGCGATGGCGATGAACACCGCCGCCAGACCTACCAGTGAGTGCATGAACGCAACCAGTTCCGGCATTGCTGTCATTTCCACGCGCCGTGCCACCACTGCGCCGATAGTGCCGCCCACTGCGATGCAGCCGAGTATCAGCGCCCAGTTCTTGGTGACAGTCAGCGTGGTGATGACCGCGATGGTCATCCCCACCATGCCGAACAGATTGCCGCGCCGGGATGTTAACGGCGAGCTTAAGCCTTTCAGCGCCAGAATGAAAAAGACTGACGCGATCAGATACGCGAGTGCGACCGAATTTGCGGACATTTACGCGCTTCCTTTTTTATCTTTTTTTCTGAACATTTCCAGCATCCGCTGGGTGACAAGAAATCCGCCGAATACATTGATCGAGGCCAGTGTTACCGCTACCGCCCCCAGCCAGACACCCCAGTCACTTTCAGCCGGTCCGGCAGCCAGCATCGCGCCCACCAGAATGATGCCGGAAATCGCGTTGGTCACCGACATCAACGGTGTATGCAGCGCCGGGGTTACATTCCATACTACGTGGTAACCGACGAATATCGCCAGCACGAACACCGTGAGATTGATGATGGTTGGATCAACTTCGCCGATCATGATTGCTCCTTCTGAATTCTTATAACGTATGCTGTGACAAACCGTAAACCCGTGCGGCGCTGGATTCAGCCACGCACGTTCTTTATGCTTTCTTGATCACTTCCCCGTTTGTGCAAGCCAGTGTCCCGGCAATGATCTCATCTTCCATGTCCAGCTTGAATTCACCGCTCTTGGCATCAAGCATCAGGTTGAGAAAATTCATCAGGTTGCGCGCATACAGCGCGCTGGCGTCGGTCGCCACTAGCCCCGGCAGGTTGGCGATGCCGATGAGGTGCACGCCGTGCTTGACCACAATCTTGTCCAATTCCGACAGCGGACAGTTGCCGCCCGCTTCCACCGCCATGTCCACGATCACCGATCCCGGTTTCATGGCGCGGACGGTTTCTTCCTTGAGCAGAACCGGTGCCGGGCGCCCGGGAATCAGCGCGGTGGTGATCACGACATCGGCCTGCAGCGCACGCTCATGTACCAGTTCGGCCTGGCGCCGCATCCAGTCCGCCGGCATCGGCCGGGCATAACCCCCTACGCCTTGCGCGATCTCGCGCTCCTCATCAGTGAGGTAAGGCACGTCGAGAAATTTTGCACCTAGTGACTCGATTTGCTCCTTCACCGCCGGACGCACGTCTGAAGCTTCGATCACCGCACCCAGCCGCTTAGCAGTGGCAATTGCCTGCAGGCCCGCTACTCCTGCACCCAGTATCAGCACCCGCGCAGCTTTCACAGTACCTGCTGCCGTCATCAGCATCGGGAAAAATTTCTGGTAAACGTTGGCTGCCATCAGCACCGCTTTGTAGCCGGCGATATTGGCCTGTGACGACAACACATCCATGCTCTGCGCGCGGGAAATGCGTGGCAGCTTTTCCATTGCGAATGCAGTCAAACCATGCGTGGCGAGGGCCGCTATGCCGTCTGCCTGATGTGGCACCAGCAGTCCCAGCAGCACGGCATCCTTGCGCATCA
>CAMAPK010000022.1 GCA_945860135.1 Nitrosovibrio sp. Nv4 | reverse complement strand
AAATCCAGAAACACGCTACCAACAGCATGAGTCCCATGCCAAACTTGTACCACTTCGAGTCGTACCACAGCGACATGTCGTAACTACCGCCACCCGACCCTGCATGGCTTGATGTTCCTAATGTTGTTGCCATTGTCGTTACCTCCTATCTCATTGATTGAAAATAACTATTAATCCCATTACAACGGATAAAAGTAATTCACCGCTTGCTTTTTTTTGACTGTCTTATTTCAATATAGTTCCAATTTATTTATGCCTGACGGTTACTGAGAACAAGTCCGATCATGGTGGTGACTATCAATAACGACAATCGTCGTCCGTGCTTATGGCGTATGGCCAGGCCTCTTTCTGTTCTCCTACTGACAGCAGAAATCGGTAGAATTGGCACCACAGTTACATTGTGCATTACCAACAATGCCTCACAGTCGGGTGAATCGCGATTTTGGGGCTATATGACGCTTAAAAGTGACTGAGTCTGGTCAGCCGCAGCTAAATACTTTGCAGATTCCTATCGAAAACCGCCATGAACTTTCCAGTCCGCTTCCATTTTCTCCTGCTGTTCTGCCTGCTGCCTGCCACAGCACAGTCTGCTGCCATAGACAGCCTCAAGGCCTTTATTCACGGTACGCGCACCGTTCGGGCGACGTTCTCACAGACCTTGCTCGACAGAAATATGCGTGTGCTGCAAAAAGCAAGTGGCACCATGCAATTCGAGCGCCCTGGCAAGTTTCGATGGACGTATGAAATACCTTATGAGCAACTGATCGTCGGCGATGGCGCCAAGGTATGGTTTTACGACCGTGATCTTAACCAGGTCACGGTACGCAAGCTGGATCTTGCCATCGGGAGCAGTCCGGCTGCGCTGCTCGCCGGCAGCAGCGCCATCGAATCCAATTTCGATCTCGACGAAAGCGGCATGATGGGCGAGCTGGAGTGGCTGGAAGCCAGACCCAAGACCAAGGAGGGCACATTTGAGCTGGTGCGCTTGGGATTTACCCCGGAGGGGGTGCTGACGGCAATGGAGTTGCGCGATAATTTTGGTCAGACTACGGTGCTCATATTTTCCGGGCTGGAGAAAAATCCCAAGCTCGCACCTGGCTTGTTCAAGTTTGTTCCACCCGGGAACGCGGACGTGATCAGTGACTGATCTGTTCGGAAAACATCAGCCAGCCGCACCACTGGCGGAACGGCTGCGCCCCGAGAAACTGGAAGATGTCATCGGCCAGGCACATCTGCTGGGAGCAGGCAAGCCATTGCGGCTTGCATTCGAATCGGGCAAGCCTCATTCAATGATTCTGTGGGGACCGCCCGGTACCGGCAAAACCACTTTGGCGCGACTTATGGCGCTGGCGTTTGACGCTGAATTCGTTGCGCTGTCAGCAGTGTTGTCGGGGGTCAAAGACATCCGCGATGCCATCGAGCGAGCGCAAATGGTGTTGCAGCAATCGGGGCGCCATACCATTCTGTTCGTGGACGAAGTGCACCGCTTCAACAAGTCGCAGCAGGATGCATTCCTGCCATATGTCGAACAGGGGCTGGTAACCTTGATCGGCGCCACCACCGAGAACCCTTCGTTTGAGATCAACAGCGCATTGTTGTCACGCGCTCAGGTTTACGTACTCACCGCTCTGTCCGAAGACGAACTGGCTACCTTGTTCAAGCGAGCGGGGAGCCGCGCATTAGAAGGACTGAACTTCACCGATGCCGCAAAAGATTTATTGATCGGATATGCTGATGGTGATGCGCGGCGCTTGCTTAATCTGCTGGAACAGGTCAAAACTGCGGCGGAAACCGAAGGGGTCGCGGAAATCGATGTGGATTATGCGCGTAATGCGCTTTCCAGCAATGTGCGTCGTTTCGACAAGGGCGGGGATGAATTTTATGACCAGATTTCGGCGCTGCATAAGTCAGTGCGCGGCTCCAACCCGGACGCCGCACTTTACTGGATGTGCCGCATGCTGGACGGCGGCGCCGATCCGCTTTACATCGGCCGTCGGCTGATCCGCGCAGCAGTGGAAGATATCGGCCTGGCTAACCCGCGCGCACTACAAATGGCTCTGGATGCCTGCGAAACTTACGAGCGCCTGGGCAGCCCGGAAGGCGAACTGGCATTGGCACAGGCGACGCTGTATCTGGCCTGCGCGCCCAAGAGCAACGCTGCCTACGTGGCGTATAATAAAGCCCGGTCTTTCATTACCGGTGACAAGTCACGCCGGGTGCCGGAACACTTGCGCAATGCGCCCACCAAACTGATGAAGGAGCTGGGTTTTGGGCGCAAATACCGTTATGCTCACGACGATCTGGAGGCCTATGCTGCCGGAGAAAATTACTTTCCGGACGGCATGCCCGAGCAAAGATTTTATCAGCCGACAGCACGTGGACTGGAAGGAAAGATCTCGGAAAAACTGGCGCATCTGCGCGCACTGGACAAACAGGCGGAGAAGAAAATCTAGAAGTTCCTCGCCCGCCCGGCTGTGGACATAACGCACGTGATTTGGAGTTTGCATGCTAGATATTCAGCTATTACGCACCGATCTGGAGAATGTTGCCAAGCAACTTACCCTGCGTGGTCACGTCTTTCCCGTGGCGGAATTCAATTCACTGGAAGCCGAGCGTAAAACCATCCAGACCCGTACCCAGGAGTTACAGGCACAGCGCAACGCTGCTTCCAAGCAAATCGGATACGCCAAGAGCAAAGGTGAAGATGCCAGCGCCATTCTGGTGAAAGTAGCCGATCTTGGTGATGAACTGGAGCAGGCCGAGACTCAACTCGAGAAAATTCAATTTCGCTTGCGGCAGTTATTGCTCGGCGTTCCCAATCTGCCGCATGACAGCGTGCCAAAAGGCAGGAGTGAAGCCGATAACCGGGAAGTGCGTCGCTGGGGAGTCCCGCGCACATTTGATTTTTCGGCAAAAGACCATGTGACCGTCGGCGAAAATCTGGGGTTGCTGGATTTCGAGACCGCCGCAAAACTCAGCGGGGCGCGCTTCAGTCTGTTGCAAGGCGGGCTTGCACGGCTGCATCGCGCACTGGCGCAATTCATGTTGGATACACATACGCAGGAACATGGCTATACTGAAGCTTGCGTGCCGTATCTGGTCAACGCGGAGAGCTTGCGCGGTACCGGTCAGTTGCCAAAATTTGAGGAAGATCTGTTTGTTGTGCCGCATGGGGAGCAAGGGAATTATTATCTGATTCCCACTGCCGAAGTTCCGCTCACCAATACCGTGCGCGACCAAATCGTTGCGCTGGAATCGCTGCCGATCAAGCTCACCGCGCACACGCCCTGCTTCCGCTCCGAAGCGGGCAGCTACGGCAGGGACACGCGCGGACTGATCCGCCAACACCAGTTTGACAAAGTGGAATTGGTACAAATCGTTCATCCGCAAAAATCTTATGAGGCATTGGAGGAGCTTACCGGCCATGCCGAGAAGATTCTGCAGAAACTGGAATTGCCTTATCGCGTGATGGCACTTTGCACCAGCGATATGGGGTTTTCCGCTGCCAAGACTTACGATATCGAGGTGTGGCTGCCTGCACAAAATACCTACCGCGAAATCTCTTCGTGCAGTAATTGCGAGGCATTCCAGGCGCGGCGCATGCAAGCGCGCTTTCGCAATGAAAAAGGCAAACCGGAGCTGCTGCATACCTTGAATGGCTCGGGATTGGCAGTCGGACGTACACTGGTGGCGATTCTGGAGAACTGCCAGAATGCCGATGGCAGCGTGTCCATTCCGGAAGCCTTGCAACCCTATATGGGCGGTCTCGACCGGCTTGCCGCACAGGATAAAAAATGAATTACGCATCACTTGTCTCATCACTTCAGGAGGTCTCTCATCATGCAGAATGAAACCGGCAACAATGTTGGCAACAGCAACGATACCACCAAGCTCGAAGCCGAGGTGCGCAGCGCCGTCGCGCAAGGCGACAATGTTCAGGAAACAGTGCAGCACCTGACACTCGCAGCGCTGAGCGCGCAAATCCATGATCTTGCGTCCTTACGCCGCATCATGACTGCGGTGATGCAGGGTGCGCGTGAAGGAGCGCAGCAAAAGTTGCAGCAAACGACTGCCCAGGCGCATACGGCGCAGACCCAGTTAACTGATGCCGTCGCCGGCCTGGATGCCGCACTGGCGCAGCTTGCCGAAGCTTCAAAACTGGCAGTGGAGGAGGCGACGGGGCGGGCGCAGAAATTTTCTCATGAGGAGCTCGCGCGCGCGCGCGCCGACCTGGAAAGCCTGGAGAGCTTGTTCCTGGAAACGCTGCAAGTCTCGGCCTCAGCCGCCAAGGGACTGGTGGCAGATACCCTGCGCGATCTGGTCGCCCATGCGAAGCGCAACGGCACTGCTGTCGGTAGCCAGTTGAAAGATACTCTGACAATCTTCACTCAGCAAATGACCTCAGTCGGCCACGCTCAGCTGGAAGCAGGCGTGAAGTTGACGCATGCCACTACCGATCTGCTGCGCAAAATTACCGCTGGCGTACTCAGCGGCTTGGCAGAGCGGGTCAAGCCAGGCGACAAGCCCAAGGATAACTAATGCTCTGGCAGGCACTGATGGCGGCGCGCGACCTCGGCCGTCTGCACGAGATCGCCTCGATCCTGATTCGCCACGGTTTCGGCAACATGGTGCGCAGGATGGGACTTGCCAGTGCGCTGGAGCGGGCCGGCCGAGTATTACACTGGCATGCAGCAGAGGAAATGGCCCACCTCGAACCTCATGCCCGGGTGCGGCGAGCACTGGAGGAACTGGGACCGACTTTCGTCAAGCTCGGCCAGATCCTCGCTACCCGCGTAGATCTGTTTGCACCCGAGTGGATCGCCGAGTTCAGTAAGCTGGAAGACAGCGTACCTGCTGTTCCCTATCCCGAGATACATCAGCAGCTCACCGAAGACCTGGGTGCCGCGCCCGAGGAAATATTCGCCGCGTTCGATCCACAACCTCTGGCAGCTGCATCCATCGCCCAGGTACACCGCGCCCGCCTCAAAGACGGCAGCGAGGTGGTGGTCAAGGTGCGCCGACCCGGCATCCTGCCGATCATTGAGTCTGATCTGCGCTGGCTGTCGCGACTGGCAGAATGGGCCGAGACGGAAAGCCCAGAGCTGCGCTATTTCCGCCCGCAGGAAGTGGTGCGACAGTTTGCCCAATCGCTGCGGCACGAGCTCGATTTCACCACCGAATGCCGCAATGCCGAACGCATCGCAGCAAATTTTGCGGGGTACTCTGACCCAAATTCCCCACCTAGCTCACCTGTTGGCGATATCACACCGGCGCTCATCGTTATCCCTCGTGTCTATTGGCAATGGACCGGAGAGCGGGTATGTGTGCAGGAATATATCGATGGCATTCCCGGGCGCGACCTTGCTGCTGTCGATCATGCAGGCCTTGATCGCAAGATACTCGCCCACCGCGGTGCGCGCGCGGTGATGAAGATGGTCATCAAGGATGGTTTATTTCACGCCGACCCGCACCCTGGCAACGTGTTCTATCTGCCCGGCAACCGCCTCGCTTTCATTGACTTTGGTATGGTCGGACGGCTTACTGAAGCACGTCGCGACCAGTTAGTCCATCTTTTGCTGGGACTGCTGCAGCATGACCATACGAGTGTCGTCGATGTGCTGCTCGACTGGACGAGTGACGGCATGGTAGATGAAAGTAGTCTGATACTATCGATCCAGACCTTCGTCGAGCAATACCAAGGCGTGCCGTTGAAACAGCTCAGGTTCGGCACCATGTTCTCGGAAATCGTAGCCAGCTTGCGCGAACACCGGCTTGTCCTGCCACCCGATTTGGCGCTGCTCACCAAGGCGTTCATCACGCTCGAAGGCATGGGATGTGAACTTGAACCGGACTTTGACATGGCCGGTGAAGCGCTGCCACTGCTGCGTGACGAGGTGGCTGCTCGCTACACTCCCTCTGCGCTGGTTAAACGTGGCTGGCGGGCGACCAGCGAAATGATTGGCATCATCGCTGACTTGCCGCATGATCTCTCCCGACTGCTGCGCGCTGCCCGACGCGGCAAACTGGATATTCACATTGATGTCACGCACCTCAAACACGTTGGCGACCAACTTGATGGCGCTGTCAACCGGCTCGCTGCTGGTCTCATTGTCGCTGCGCTCATTGTCGGCTCCTCCATCGTTATGACCGTAACTGGTGGCCACACTATGTTTGGGTTTCCTCTCTTTGGAGTGCTTGGCTCCTTCTGCGCGACAGTCGGTGGAATATGGTTATTACGTTCGATCCGGCGCAGCAACAAGGCAGACCGGGAGGGAAAACCGTAATATGGAGCGGGAAAATTCTGCGAAACTGATACGGCCTTGGCCGCTATTGATGTACAGGATAGATTTCTCAAAATGGCGGGCGGATATGCCCGCCATTTTTTGTAATTAGCCCTTCAGTGCGGACATCGGTGCACCAAAATTGATGTGGAAAGCTGCTCCACCAATCACAAGTGCCGGTACCGATTTAACACCAGCCGCTTCGGCGGCTGCAATGCGCCCTGATTGCTCGCCAAGATGCACGTGTTCCACTTCGTAACGGGCGGGATCCAGAGCATCAGCAATCTGGCGCTCGGCTTCAACACAGACGGGACAACCAGCATGATAAAAAATAGCAGGTGTTTTCATAAGTTAATCTCCAGAAATTTTAGATGTCCGTGGGGGCTACCCACGTTCGCAAAAACCAATAAACCGTGAATGCGACCTGCTAATTATAATCGCTAGCCGCATTCCCGCGCCAGCGGCTCATCAGGATAGAGCCCAAAATAAATCTTATCCCATTGATTATAAATTGTTAAATTACATTGTTATGCGTCGTGATTTATTGCACCGAATTCTCCATCTTCAGTGACAGCGCCAGTGCATACAACATCTTTCTGCTTTCGCCGGTGATTTCCGCTGCCAGCTTCACCGCCTGTTTCAGCGGCAAATTCTCCAGCAGTAATTCCAGCGTATGCCGGGATAGATCGCTGATTCCGGCCTCATCCTGAGCTTCTACCCCGGACAGCAGCAACACAAACTCCCCTTTCTGCTGGTTGACATCGGCTTGCAGCCACGCCAAGGCATCACCTAGCGCGCAGGTGTGGATGGTTTCGAACAATTTCGTCAGCTCTCTGGCAAGAGTAATCTGGCGATTCGCTCCCAGCACCGTAGCCAAGTCTGCTACACATTCTAGAATGCGGTGGGGCGCTTCATAAAATACCAGCGTATGGGGTTGTGACTTTAATCCTTCCAAGGTACGTTTGCGTGCCCCGGTCTTGGCCGGGAGAAACCCGTAAAACAGAAAATGTGGTTCGACGATTCCACTCGCTGACAACGCACACACCGCGGCATTTGCACCGGGTATTGGCGTTACCCTGTAGCCTCGTTCGCGCACGAGACTAACCACGATTGCTCCGGGATCGGAGATCCCTGGGGTGCCGGCATCGGTGACCAAGGCGACGGATTTCCCCGCTGCGAGCAAGGCAACAATCTTCTCCGCAGCGGTGCGTTCGTTGTGCTGATGCAGTGCCATCATCTTCCCGGTTATCGAGTGGTGCGCCAGCAAATGCCCGGTGGTACGCGTATCCTCGGCAGCGATCACTTCCACTGCTGCAAGTACCTCCAGCGCTCGCAAACTGATATCGCGCAGATTCCCTATCGGGGTGGCAACCACATATAATGTATTTTTGGGTAGCATGGTTTCACACTGCTGCATTTCGTTCCGATTTTTCTATCTGCTATTGATCACTGCACTATACGGCAGCCCGTGGCCATTTTCCACCTGACCGGTAAACCGGCCAATGTTGCGTGGCAGTACAGCGGATAGCGTAGCACCGAATCACGCCGAGATCTGGCGATAGCGAGGTACGCTAAAATGAAGGGTGGCGAAGCCGAACAATATGCGGCAGAATTTCTGCAACGGCAACACCTTGTTTTGCTGGACAGGAACTACCACTGCCGTTTTGGTGAAATCGACCTCATCATGCGTGATGGCGCGACATTAGTGTTCGTCGAGGTAAGGATGCGCACGAGTCAGGTCTTTGGCGGCGCAGCAGCCAGCATCACATTATCCAAGCAGACAAAACTGCTGCGTACGGCGCGGCACTATCTTGCCAAGTTAGGATCCGTGCCGCCATGCCGCTTTGATGCTGTGTTATTGTCCGGTAGCGATGGCTTGGAAGTAGAATGGATCAAGAACGCTTTCGGCGAGTAGCGGATCTGTGTATTTGTTTGAAGTGGTATTTGCCATCTCTCAGAATCTTTGTCGGACCGACTCAAGGATCACTGCAAATAACAGGAGCGGGTCACATGAAAAATACAAATCGAAACTGGCTACTGCTTGCCTTGTTGTTGCCGGTTCTCTCCGGTTGTGAAGTATTCGTTGCTACTGGCATTATCACCGGTGTTGGTACCGGTCTTGCGGTATCCGAAGATCGACGTACCAGCGGCACCTTTGTTGAAGATGAAGGAATTGAAATGAAGAGTGCCAAGCTTATCAGAGAAAAACTGGGCGCCAATGTGCATATCAATGTCACCAGCTTCAACCGTAACGTGCTGCTCACCGGAGAGGCGCCTACCGAAGCCATGAAAAAAGAAGTCGAAAATCTGGTCAAGGACATAAGCAACGTGCGTAATGTCACCAACGAAGTCGCCGTTGCTAATGCGAGCACGCTCATTTCCAGAAGCAATGACATGGTAATCACAACAAAAGTCAAGGGACGCTTCCTGGATGGCGGTAGGTTTCAGATAAATCATGTAAAGGTGGTGACGGAAAATGGTGTGGTCTATTTGCTGGGGTTGGTTAAACGTCAGGAAGCCGAAAGTGCAGCGGAGATTGCCAGTTCCACCAGCGGAGTGTTGAAAGTAGTAAAAGTATTCGAGTATCTGGATTGATTTCCAAATCCCGGATGCCTCTGCCAGAGAATCACTTCTGATGACGCTGCAATTATTTCTCCTGATTACCGGATTGGACGAAGATACGCACCGGCCGATTTCTTGACCGTTTATGCCTATGCTCCCTCCTGATTTCCTCGCCCAACTCCGGTCTCTGCTTCCCTCTGACCGACTTTATACCGACCCGGTCGATTGCTATGCCTATGCCTATGACAATAGTCGAAAAATTTTCCCGCCAGAGGCTGTCGCATTTCCACTTACAGCGGATGAGGTGCTGAGTATTGTCGCGCTGTGCAATATCCATAAAATTCCGCTTACACCGCGTGGACGCGGCACTGGCACAGCGGGCGGCAGCCTTCCTGAGCAGGGCGGCGTGGCATTGTCGCTGGAGCGCATGCTGCGCATCATTGCGGTTGATGCCGCGAATCGCGTTATTGTAGCTGAGCCTGGCGTGCTCAATCAGTCGGTGCAAGATGCGGCCAGAACCCACGGATTTTTCTGGCCACCCGATCCTTCCAGCGCCGCTTACTCCAGCATAGGCGGCAATCTAGCTACCTCCGCCGGTGGCCCACACGCGGTGAAATATGGCACCACCCGCGATCACGTACTGGGATTGAAAGCCGTAACGGGCAAAGGTGATGTTATCAAGACCGGCTGCTATACCACCAAGGGGGTAGTGGGTTATGACCTAACGCGACTTCTGATTGGTTCCGAGGGAACGCTGGCTATCATCACCGAAGCAACGCTCAAGCTTACTCCTCTACCGCCAGCCCATGGTGGCCTCACTGCGCATTACCGCGATGCTGCAAGTTGCGCTGCTGCGATAGTTGCAATCATGGCACTCCCTCAAGTGCCCAGTGCTCTTGAGTTTCTGGATGCGGGTTCATTAAACCTGATACGTGGACGCTTCCCTGAGATGCTGCCAACGGACACCTGCGCCATGCTGATGATCGAGGTGGATGGATCTTCCCGGGATGTCTTGGACTCAACTGAGGCGATTCTGTCTGCTTGCCATAACGGCGGATTGCTGCGTGCAGAGCGGGTAGCAGATACTGCCGCTCTGTGGCAGGCCCGCAAGGCATTGTCGCCACTACTGCGCGATATCGCACCAAAAAAGATCAATGAAGATGTGGTTGTGCCGGTTGCTGCACTGCCCGAATTTCTGGATAGCCTAAAGCAACTGAGCGGCAGATATCAGATTGCCAATGTTAATTTTGGCCATGCCGGCAACGGCAATATCCACGTCAATTTGCTGGTGAACCCGGACAATAGGGGTGAAATGGAACGAGCAGAGAAGTACCTAGCCGAGGTATTTGATTTAGTGATCAAACTTAACGGCACGTTGTCGGGTGAGCACGGCATTGGCAGCGAGAAGCGCGCTTATATTGGCAAGGAGGTTGATGCGACAACGCTTGCTCTGATGAAGGCCATCAAGCGGGTGTTTGACCCAAACAATATTCTTAACCCAGGCAAGCTGTTTCCCTAGACCCGGTATCCGCTCCGATATTTCTGTCAGCGCGTCTTAAGCAACTCAGCAATGTCGTGGGCAAACATATCTCTGCCCTTGCCATTGCTCACATACACCCGCAGCTTTCCTGCCGTGTCGAAAATATAGGTTCCGGTAGAATGCTCCATGTGCTGATCTGGAGCCACTCCTGCCTGCTGCTGATAAACGACTTTAAATTCCTGGGCGATTTCTTTCGTGGCCTGCGCATCGCCGGAGAGACCCAGAAATGTCGGATCAAATGCAGACACGTATTGCGCCAGCAGCGCGGAAGTATCGCGCTCCGGGTCGATCGTCACAAACAGCACTTGCACCCGCTCGGCGTCCTTGCCCAGTCTCTTCATGGCGGCGGCCAACTCCCCCATGGTCGCAGGACATATATCGGGACAGTGGGTATAGCCGAAAAACAGCACCACCACTTTGCCCTTGAAATCCGCCAGAGAACGCACCTTGCCGGTATGATCGGCCAGCTTGAAGTCCCGGCCAAAAACGGCGCCGGTAATATCTGTGGCGAGGAATGTCGGTTTGAGCTCGGCGCGATTGGCCTCGCCGCTGCAGCCAGCCAGAGAAATCAGCGCCAGCCCTGCAGCAACCAGAAATGCATTAAGAGATTTCACAGAACCGCTCAAAAGCGGATGTAATGATCTACCAGCAGTGCGACAAACAGAGCGGCCAGATATATGATCGAGAAACGGAATGCTTTACGTGCAAGCTGGTCACTGTAATCGCGATAAATCTTTACTGCGTAATACAGGAAAACAGCGTCCAACACTACCGCACCAGCGAGATAAATCAGCCCGCTCATCTTGGTGACATAGGGCATTAGCGTCACAGCAATAAGTATCAGCGTATACAGCAGCACATGCAGACGGGTATATTTGTCACCATGTGTCACCGGTAGCATGGGCATACCGACTTTGGCGTACTCCAGCTTGCGATAGAGCGCCAGTGCCCAGAAGTGGGGTGGTGTCCATGCAAAAATGATGAGAAACAGCAGCAATGCGTCGGCGGAGACCTCCCCGGTCACTGCCGTCCAACCAAGCACTGGTGGCATTGCACCAGAAGCACCGCCGATGACTATATTCTGCGGCGTCATCGGCTTCAGTATCACCGTGTAAATGATGGCATAACCGACGAAAGTCGCCAGAGTCAACCACATGGTCAGGGGATTCACCAACTCGTGGAGTATGTAGAGTCCCGAACCACCAACCAATGCCAGGAAGAAAAAGGTTTCCGGTGAGGTAACCGTTCCCTGAGGCAAAGGCCTGCCACGCGTACGTGCCATCACTGCATCAATTTTCTGCTCCACCAGACAATTGACGGCTGCAGCCGCACCCGCCACCAGTGCAATTCCCAAAGTACCAAAAATCAGCGCATTCAACGGAACCGCGCCAGGCACGGAAAGAAACATGCCGATAATCGCGGTGAAAACAATGAGCGAAACAACCCGTGGCTTGGTCAATTGATAAAATTGCTGCATACGTGTCGCGGTATGCTGCCAAACCAAACTAGTTGCCATGACAATTGTCTCCTAATTCATTTCTAAGCCTAAAATCAGCCCGCAACGTATATTGTTCAGGCCACATCTCAGTGTTTCGTCCCTAATGCATGCTCGATCTGCGAGACTTTGAGCAGTTTTTTGATATCTTTGGCTATTTTTGCAGCATCGGGATCCTTGGGAAAGCGCATCATCAAGTTTCCTACCGGGTCTATCAAGTAAATATGATCGCGTTGCGATGCTGGTGCTGGAAATTCCTCGCGTAACTGGCTATCTTTCGCATTGATCAGCCACATGCCCTTGTATTCTTCTACCAGACCGGGTTCGGGCAATCCATCATCGTCTATCAGCCATACCCGTTCTATGCGATCCTTTTCAGTGTGTTGCATCAGCCGCACCTGTCGCATGTAATACAGCTTTTTGCGACACCCCTCATCGCATGTACTCGAATCCAGCGTCAGCAACACCCATTTACCACGTAATTGACGGATACGGAATATCGTGTCATCGACCTGATTCAGTGCACTACCCTGCAATTGCTTGACTTCAATCAGCTCACCGTAGTTGTCGCTCGCCGGCCGTACCTTGGAAAAATACAGCAGGTAGGAAATGAAGACCGGCGCGCACATCAGCACTAGCATTAGCAGCAGCTTACGTTTGCTTCTTCTGGGAACGCTCTCGTTTGACACTCAACACCAAATAAATAATCAGGATCGTCAGCGCCATGGCATACCATTGAAACGCATAACCTAAGTTTCTGGCAGCGCCTGAATCTGGACGATCCCACTGGCGCACCAGACCATCTTTTAAATCGTCTTGTTGCAGTATCACCACTGGTTGTAACATAAGCCCTGTAGCCTCACGATAGCGTTCCAGGTGCAAATTTTCCCAGACCTGTCCCGATACCGTTTCTGTGGAAAGCTCCAGCGTTCTTTGCGTCGGCGAAATCGCAATTCCTGAAACAACTACCTGCTCAGTCGGTGTCACGATTTCCGGCAATTTACTGCGGTCGCCACCGGCTACTATCCATCCCCGATTGACCAGAACATGCATGGAGCTTGTACCCAACCGGAGCGGCGTAATAATATGATAACCTGCGATTCCTTGGTATATCTTGTTATCAAGGTAAATCGTGTGCGCTGGAACATAGCTGCCACGCGCCTCAACCCGGCGAAATTTAAGATCCTCCAAGTTGGCTGAGATAGTTGATATCGCAACTGCAGATTGCTGCGATAACCGCTCAAGCTGCTCCTGCCGCGCCTCTTTCTCCTGCGCCCGCGATAACTGCCAGTTACCAAGTAGCAGCATGACCACCATGACCGATACTGTAGCGGCTGTGGACCATAATCGCGGTCGGAACCGCCAGCCTGAAATAGTCATTGGATAGTACGCTGAACTCGGCTAAACTCCCGACCTGACCCCGTACCCGAAAGAAGAACAAATTTTGAAAATCGTTGCGATCCTATTTTTCCTCTTCATACTCGCCAGTCTGGCATCTGCGATGTACTACCTAGTCAAGGATAAGGGACATAGTACACGCGCAGTCAAAGCTCTTACGCTACGCATCGGTTTATCCGTTATTCTATTCGCCCTGATGATGCTGGGGTTCTATCTCAGCAACACCCCGGCCACCTGATCCCAGATCAAAAACCCTTGAAGCGGGCATCTGCTATTACTGCACCGACGGTACCTATTTTCAGGCTACCGCCGGCTAGCTGGCTTATACTAGATAAACGAAGATAAACAATCCCAGCCAGACCACATCCACGAAGTGCCAGTACCAAGCCACCCCTTCAAAACCAAAATGGTGTTCAGGTGTGAAATGCCCGGATAGGCAGCGACACAGAATCACTATCAGCATGATAGTGCCCACTGTCACATGGAAACCATGGAAACCAGTCAACATGTAGAATGACGCGCCGTAGGCTCCGCTCGTCAACTTCAAGTTGAGTTCAGAGTATGCATGACCGTACTCATAGATTTGACAGGCTAGGAAAGTAATCCCCAAGGCTATCGTCAGGAACAATGACAAATTCAGCTGGCCGCGCTTGTTAAGTTTGAGTGCCCAATGCGCCCAGGTGCAGGTTACCCCCGAGGTCAGCAGCAGTGCCGTGTTAATTGCCGGCAGCCCCCATGGACCCATGGGAGTAAACTTCTCACTTGCACCCGGACCGGCGGTCGGCCAGCCGCCCACAAAATCCGGCCACAATATTTTATGCTCCAGGTCGGCGAGCCAGGGAACCGACAGTGCTCGCATGTAATACAGTGCACCAAAAAATGCGGCGAAAAACATCACTTCGGTAAAAATAAACCAGCTCATTCCCCAGCGGAAAGACATATCCACCTGTTTGTTGAACATGCCGGCTTCGCTTTCCCGTGCGACCGTACGGAACCAGACGAAAATCATGTAGAAAAGGATGGAAAAGCCAATTGCCAGCAGTCCTTTCCCGATTGGCAGACTATTGACGCTAAATGCTGCACCAAACCCCAGGAAGAACAATGCTATCGACCCTATCATAGGGTAAGTCGATGGCGGTGGGATGTAATAGCTATCTGTTTGACTTGATTCGTGGCTCATGTCCTCTCTCCTGCCTATGGTTTAATTAATCTCTAGCTTGTTACCAGCTTGACCATCATTAGTATGCTGGTCACAAATATCGCCGCACCAACGATGCCCGCAACAATCACCTGCCCTAGTGTCAACGTCGCCGCATCATGATCGTGATCACTTTTTTTGCGTATACCAAAAAAAGCCCATGATACTGCTTTCATGGCCTGGAAGAACGATGCCTTGCGCTGCACTTTGCTTTCGTCCTTCAAATCGGTTTCGCCTTGCCACCCGTATCAACCGAGTCACTACTCAGTTCAAAAAATGTATATGAAATGGTCATGACTCTCACATCGTCCGGCAAACTTGGTTCAATCATGAATTGCACCGGCATTTGCCGCACCTCATTTGGTTTCAGCACCTGTCTGGTAAAGCAAAAACACTCCAGTTTTTTCAAATGCTGCGCGAGCAGTTGCGGGCTGTAACTCGGTATCGCCTGTCCCGCCACTTCACGATCCGAATTATTCCTGACCTCGTACATCACTTCTACCAACTCGCCCGGATGGATCCGCACACTCGCTTGCATGGGCTTGAATTGCCAAGGCAAGCCACGTGTATTGGCGTCCAATTCAACTGTTAACCAGCGACTGGTGTCTACCTTAATATTCTCCGTCAGCGCATCTGCCTTCAGCAGGTTGTTGACTCCGGCAACTTCACAAATCTTTTCATAAAGCGGTACCAGCGCGAAACCGAAGCCAAACATTGCTACTGAAACGATCAGCAGCTTTTTCATCATCGTTATATTTGCCCGGGCTACACTCATTTACATTTTTTTTATTATAGCCAAAACAAACATTCCTATCACGACCGCCAGCAAAATCAACAGTGTTTTGTATTTCCCGCGCTTCCTGTCATCTGCGTGCTGTGACATCCCGTGCCCGTTACTTAACGACCGGGGGTGTCACCCAACTGTGGTACGGCGCTGGTGATGGCAAATCCCACTCCAGCGTGGTAGCTCCATCCCAAGGCTTGGCCTCTGCTTTCTTGCCGCCACGGATACACTTCACCACTGCAGCGAGGAACACCAGTTGGCTCAAACCAAAGCCGAATGCACCAATGCTGGAGATCATGTTGAAATCGGCGAACTGCAAAGCATAGTCTGGAACGCGACGTGGCATGCCCGCCAGTCCCAGGAAGTGCTGTACAAAGAAGGTAACGTTGAAGAAAACCATCGACAGCCAGAAATGCAACCTTCCCAGTGATTCATCGTACATGTGACCGGTCCATTTCGGCAGCCAGTAATAGACTCCACCGAACAGAGCAAACAACGATCCCGATACCAGCACATAATGGAAGTGTGCAATCACATAGTAGGTTTCCTGTACCTGGATATCCACCGGTATCACTGCACACACCACCCCGCTGAACCCACCTATGGTGAACAGGAAAATGAAGCCAATGGCAAACAACATCGGCGTCTCAAAGCTCATCGAACCCTGCCACATGGTAGCCGTCCAGTTGAATACTTTCACCCCGGTTGGTACCGCGATCAGCATGGTGGCATACATGAAAAACAACTGCGCTGTCACCGGCATTCCCACGGTAAACATGTGGTGCGCCCAAACGATGCACGACAGAATGGCGATCGAGGCGGTGGCATAAACCATCGACGAATAACCAAACAGTGGCTTGCGCGAAAAGGTTGGCAGTATCTCTGAGACGATGCCGAATGCCGGCAATATCATGATGTAAACTTCAGGGTGCCCGAAGAACCAGAAAATATGCTGGAACATTATTGGGTCCCCGCCGCCTGCCGCATTGAAGAAGTTGGTGCCGAAATGACGGTCGGTCAGCAGCATGGTGACCGTGCCTGCCAGTACCGGCATTACCAGCACCAACAGGTAAGCAGTGATCAACCAAGTCCAGACAAACAGTGGCATTTTCATCAGCGTCATCCCAGGGGCGCGCATGTTGAGAATAGTGGTGATGATGTTGATTGAGCCCATGATGGACGAGGCTCCCAGGATGTGGACTGCAAAAATCATCATGTCCATGCCCATACCCATCTGCACCGACAGTGGCGGATAGAAGGTCCAACCGCCAGCACCAGCACCGCCTGGCACAAAAAATGCCGCTACCAGCAGTAATGCCGCCGGCGGCAACAACCAGAAACTCCAGTTGTTCATGCGAGCAAAAGCCATATCCGGAGCGCCGATCATCATCGGTACCTGCCAATTGGCAAAACCAACAAAGGCCGGCATGATCGCGCCGAACACCATTATCAGACCGTGATTGGTAGTGAGCGAGTTAAAAAACTCCGGGGTCATTAACTGCATACCTGGCTGAAATAATTCGGCCCGGATACCAAATGCCATCATCCCGCCAACCAGGAACATGGAAAAAGAGAACCACAGGTACATCGTACCGATGTCCTTGTGATTGGTCGTCGTCAGCCAGCGCATCATGCCTTTGGGGGGGCCGTGCGCGTGATCGTCGTGACCGTGCTCGTGTCCGTGGCCGTGGCCGTGTGCGTGATCGTCGTGTACTGCTGCCATGATTCTTCTCCTTAGTACTTACTTATTTTCTGAATGCGTTAATTTCGGATGGCTGTACTACGTCACCTGTCATATTGCTCCAGGCATTGCGTTCATACGTTACTACCGCTGCGATTTCCACATCCGACAGATGCTTGAAAGCGGCCATTGCGCTACCGGCTTTGCCGCCGTTCACCACGATGTTGATGTGCTCGGCTTTAGGGCCAGTGGCAACTTTCGATCCATCCAGCGCAACGAATGTTCCGGGAATACCCTGGCCGTTAGCCTGATGGCAGGCAGCGCAGTTGCCGGCATACACTTTCTCGCCTGTGGCTTTCAGCTCATCTAAAGTGAACACCTTGTTGACATCGACTACTGCTGCAGCCGATTGCGCTTTCTGCTGCGCCACCCATTGCGTATATTGTGCCGGCTCCATCACTTCCACCACGATCGGCATGAAGCCGTGATCCTTGCCGCACAATTCCGTACACTGACCAACGAAAGTGCCAACCCTGTCAGCTTGGAACCATGCATCGCGTATGAACCCGGGGATCGCATCCTGCTTGACGCCGAACGCGGGCACCCACCATGCGTGAATCACGTCGTTGGCAGTAATGAGTACACGCACTCTTTTGCCTACCGGCACCACCAGCGGTTTATCCGCCCTCAGCATGTAAAACTCATCCTTGGGGGCTTTGTTGTTGCGCTGATCCAGTGTGGTAGTTGTTCTGCTGATAAAACTGATTCCCGCACCTTCGCCCACCAGATAATCATAGCCCCACTGCCACTGGTACCCGGTCACTTTGACCGTGATGTCCGGGTTGGATGTGTCCTTCATGGCAATGACGGTCTTGGTGGCAGGATAAGCCATGGCAATCAGAATGATGAACGGAATAACCGTCCAGATGATCTCGACTGTGGTGCTGTGATGAAAGTTTGCGGCCTTGTAACCCTTCGACTTGCGGTGATTGAGCAAGGAATAGAGCATGACACCGAACACGCCGATGAAAATCGCCAGGCATATCCACAACAGCATAATATGCTGATCGTATATCTGGCTGGCGATGCCGCTGGCTGGCGGTGTAAAATTCAATTGATAGGGATCTGCTGCTGCCATGCCCATCCCTGAATACGAGGCAATCGCCAGAGTTCCCAACAGGGTTGCTACTGCTTTACTGCTCATATTTCCCCCACTTGATTACTGAATTCAGTATGACCCAAAATGTTACTACAAATACCCATCCCGCCTCTCAGCCAGTATCCGGGATTAGTTATAGGAAACACTCCCGGTATACGTGGCGATAACCGCGCTGCACTTATTTCCTATTCTTTTTCTGCTGCTACGCGGCGCCTTTATTCAATTCCAAGCATTCAGGAAAAGAAGCGCTATCAGCTTAGTAAATTCGCCATCCCAATACAAGTCATTCCAAACTTAACGCGGATCGAGAATAACCCTGCTTCGAATAGCAGTAATGTCTTGTCCGTATTGGTTTTGTGGCGCAACGATACGCTATATTTTCTATGTTCGCAAGACGTCTTATTAGATCCCAAACAAATAATTTTTAGGACGTAATGCTTGGCTAACGAAACTTCTTAAACAAGCTGCCATGCTCCAGATAATGCCCTGTTGCTCACAGGGGAAATTGACCTATTAGGATTTGTGGATACTGGAATCCAGTTATTGAGCCCTTAATTACATTTTTTATGTCACTCTGTCCCGAGTTTTCTCGTATCGAAGCAGTACCGGCGCTTGTTCGACTCTTGCGCCACCCTCGAAAATGGAAATGCCAATTTCGAAATTATTTTATCATGCTAATATTGTGTGTGCAAGGTAGCATCTTGTCCCAAGATACATGGACTCTATATTGAAATTGTTCGCCAGAATACAACCCAAATTGCTTCACACGAGATGCCGCCAGACTTACCCTGAAAAACATACAGTAATGAACAAAAGCGATAACCCAAAACTTACACGGAAAAAGATAATGCAATGTCATACCGGTTCAGCAACCTCACGCAAGCCACCGAACCCACTCCGCCGATTCAATTTAGCCGCATCACCGACGGCGCGTCGGATCACTGCCGCACCCTCCTGGAATTGAGAATCTAAGCCATGCCGATCGACATCAACACCATTCTTGCCGAAACTCGCGGCAAGAACTTCGAGATCTTTGAAGAGCACGTCAATCCGGTTTTTGTCAAAGTGCTGCGCATACTCGGCTTCAATCACTCCTGGACGCGTGGTGAAGGCCCTTATCTTTGGGACGAGGATGGTACGCGCTACCTGGATTTCCTCTGCAACTGGGGAGTCTTCAATTTTGGGCGACGCCATCCGACTATCCGTGGCGCACTGCAGCAGGTGCTGGACTCCGATTTCCCGGGGTGGGTCGGTTTTGACGGTCCGCCACTTGCCGGCGTGCTCGCGCGCGAACTTATAAAACGCATGCCCGCAGGTCTTGACACCGTCTATTTCAGCAACTCGGGAACGGAAGCCATCGAAGCGGCCATCAAATTCACCCGCGCAGCAACTGGACGTCCTTGCATCATCCACCTCGCGAAAGCGTTCCATGGATTGACCACTGGATCTCTGTCGCTGAATGGCGAGGCGAGCTTCCGCAGGGGATTCGAGCCGCTGCTCTCGGGCGGCACGGAAGTGAAACTCGGCGACCTGTCCGGCCTTGAGGCGCGACTGGCTGTTGGCGACATTGCCGCCTTCGTTTTCGAGCCGATCCAGGGCAAGGGGGTCAACATCGCCAGTGACGAGTATCTGCTCGCCGCACAAAGCCTGTGCCGCAAATACGGCGCATTAATGGTCTGCGATGAAGTTCAGTCGGGCATGGGGCGCACCGGGCGATTCCTGGCTTGTCAGTGGATCGATGGCCTGCAGCCTGATGTCGTCTGTCTATCCAAGGCGCTCTCAGGCGGATATGTGCCGGTGGGTGCGACCATCACGCGCCGCGCAATCTACAACAGCGTTTATGATTCGATGAATCGCGCCATCGTCCATGCCAGCACCTTCGGCATGGGCAACCTCGCGATGGCAGCGGGACTGGCTTCGCTCGCCGTGCTGGATGACGAGAATCTCGCCGAGCGCGCCACTGAGCTCGGTGCACGCTTCCGCCGCGGCATTGAAGCAATGGTGCCGCGCTATGAGTTTCTGAAAGGGGTACGTCAGCGTGGCTTGATGATCGGCATCGAATTTGGCAAACCCGAATCAATGTCGCTGAAGGCAGCCTGGGCCATGGTCAACAAGATGGATGAGAATCTCTTTGCTCAAGCCATTGTCATTCCGCTGCTGGACGATCACCACATCCTTACGCAGGTAGCCGGCCACGCCATACCGATCGTGAAAATCCTGCCGCCTCTCAACATCAGCGAAGCGGATGTTGATTATTTCCTGGCAGCGCTGGAGGACGTGATGATCAAACTGCACAAGTTTCCCGGGCCAGCCTGGGATGTATTGATGAAGCTTGGCAACCACGCAATCACCGCAAAACGGCGCGAGGGCCGCGCCGCCGCTACTTGATGTGCATCACGCAGACTCAGATTATGCGGCAAATGGCGCATTCTGCTCAGATTTGAATTCACCTAAAAAGACCGCAAATTGACCTTTTATCAGACGAAAGGTATAGTGTTGCCCTTTCCGGGGTGTAGCGTAGCCTGGTAGCGCGCCTGGTTTGGGACCAGGATGTCGGGAGTTCAAATCTCTCCACCCCGACCAATTTACGCCCTGTTAATTCAGGGCAAGCCCGGTTTGAGTAGTGCCCGTAGCTCAACCGGATAGAGCACCAGCCTTCTAAGCTGGGGGTTACAGGTTCGATTCCTGTCGGGCACGCCATGGAGTAACGTTTTAACGAATTACGTCGAAACTCACAAACCTGTGTGATTCTTGTTTTTTCAAATGGTGGCTGTAGCTCAGCGGTAGAGTCCCGGATTGTGATTCCGGTTGTCGTGGGTTCGAACCCCATCAGCCACCCCAGCATAAGTAAATCCGCTGCAACATAGTCTGACGCTCAACTGCGGGCTTGATCGGAAGGAGCCCCCAGTTCTGTGCCTGCATGCCGCACCACTGTCAGTAGAGTGGAACGCGCAGCGCGGAGTTGTGCCGCAAGGCGCAACAGTGTGCCCAGCGTCACGGATCGTCGCAACAACAAAGCCAGCAAGCGGGCTGGATCGGCGCTGCCATCGGGGCGTACTGCATGGAGCAGGGATGGGGGCGGTGAAAACTCGAGCGGATCTGCAATCACTCGCACCGCAAGGAATGGCACGCCGGCTCTTGCAGCCACCTCGGCCACCGCACCACTTTCCATGTCCACCGCACATGCCCCGGTCGCTTCTGCCAGCTCACGTTTGGCACCCGCCGAGGTCAGCACTCCCGGACTCGCAGCCAGTATGCCACTCGCAACACTCAAATGAGCCGGTAAGCGCTGGCGCAGGCGATTACGCCAGTCCAGGTCGACTGGCAGTATGTGCCCGGCATGAATCGACTCTGGCAGCACCAGGTCTCCGGGACGCAAACTTGAATCCAGCGCACCCGCAAGTCCGAAACTCACCAGAGTAGTTGCACCACTTGCCTGCAATCCTTCTGCCGCTTCCCGTGCCGCCTTTCCACCCATCCCGCTCAGCCAGATCGCTGCCCCCTCTCCCAGACTGACCCTTGCATTAAAGGGCAGATTCAATGCGGTAAGACAGCGCGCCTCCACCCGCATGGCAGTGACAATACCCACCACCCTCACACGGAAGTCTTCCGAGTCAGCGCGTGAAATCTTGCCAAGGCCCACAAAGGGAAATACTTCGCATAGCCGTGATATCTTAAATAGAAGACTCGTGGAAAGCCCGGCGCATTAAACCATGGCTGACTCCACAGACCGTCATTACCCTGTATGCGTATCAAGTATGCAATGCCATGCCGTACTGCTTGGCTATTAACCTCCCCTGCTGCCATTAAGCCCAGTAGCGCCCAGGCGGTCTGACACGGGGTGCTCGTAAAAAATTGTCCGGCCAGTTGCGGCTCGAAATAGCTATCGTTGCTCTCACCCCAACCACCATCGTCGCGCTGCACGGATTTGAGCCATTGCACCGCACGGCGGATAGCAATATGGTCAGTATCCACGCGGGCCAGCCGCAAGGACTCCATCACCGACCAGGTACCGTAAATATAATTGCTGCCCCAGCGTCCAAACCAGGCACCGCTCGCTTCCTGCTCGCTGAATAAATAGTTCAGCCCCCGCCTCATGCTGTCCTGCTGTTCGGCCTTGCCGTACAGCGCCAGGAAACCTGTACACCGGGCACTGACGTCGCTGCTAGGCGGATCAAGCAATGCACCGTGGTCAGCAAATGGAATTTCGTTGAGATAGTAATAAGTGTTGTCCGCATCAAATGCCGCAAAACCGCCATTGCTGGACTGCATCCCGGTAAGCCAATCTGCCGCCCGCTCCAGACTTTCATGATAGGCCTGGGGATCTGCCTGGTACATTGCCCAGGCCACTGCAGCAGTATCATCCAAATCGGGGTAATGAGGGTTGGCATACTGGAAAGCCCAGCCACCGCCAGCCAGCCCGGGGTGGTCCTCCTGCCAGTCTGCGGGCGCATCGAGTATCTGCAGAGGTACTAGCCAGTCAAGGGCTTTGCGGATCGGCTTCTGATCCGCACCCACGTCTTCCTGCAGGGCAAGGGTTGCGAGGACGGTATCCCACACCGGTGAAGTGCAAGGCTGACACCAGGCGCGCTCGCCCTCCTCCACCAGCAGTCCGCGCAGAGCCTGGCGGCACTGCTCTCGGTAAGGATGTTCGTAGGCATAACCCAGCAAAGCCAGCGCCTCGCTGGCATTCACCATGGCCGGGAAGATCCCCCCCAGACCACAATCGCCGTTAAGCCGTTCCACTATCCACTGTTCAGCACGGCGTAGCGCAACGCGACGCAGGGCATCTGGGATGAGTGGTTCGAATAATCGAGCCGTGCGTTCGACCATCAGGAGAATCCGATTGAGCGTTGAGCGCACTGGAAAGTAGTCGCGCTCATCTTCCGCCGGCACGGTGAACAGCTCAGAGACATTGACCTTACGCGGGTTGGCAGACTGCACCTTCAGAGAGTATAGAATGGTCAGCGGCACGGTCACAGTACGAGACCAGTAGGCAATCTTGCTCAGGTGAAAAGGGAACCAGCTCGGCAATAATATAATCTCCACCGGCATGAATGGCACCCCGCGCCAGGGAAGCTGGCCCCACATGGCGAGCAGTATCCGGGTGAATGAGTTGGCACGTGCTGCGCCGCCGTGCGCCAGAATGGCTGTGCGGGCGCGCACCATATGCGGCGCGTCGGGTGAATCACCGACGATCTTCAAAGCATAGTAAGCCTTGATCGTGCAGCTCAGATCGAAGTGCCCGCCATAGTACAGCGCCCAACCTCCATGCTCCAGATCCTGCTGCTCACGGATAAATCGGCCCAGCCTGACCTCCAGATCGACGTCTACATCATCCATGAAGTGCATCATCAGGATATATTCGGACGGGATCGTGCAGTCTGCCTCCAGCGGGAAGCACCAGTGCCCATCCTCCTTCTGCAACGACACTAAAGCCGTACGCGCCGCGGTAAGCGCATTTACCAGTGCCGTAACATCTGTTGTTGCGTCTCGCTCTGAGTCTGACCACTGGTCAGCAGCAATCTTGCTCGTGCGGTCGCTGCTGCTATCCCGCAGAGATGTTCTAGTCATACAATCGAAACCTCATTAATTATTTTCGTGCCAAATATTTATTAAATAATATTGCATTATAACCCGTTGATACGCTTCCAACAGCAGGTGCCGGGATGATTACATCAGACTTAGGTCGTGCGTCTTGGTTCCATGCATGCGGTGTGGAGCAACTCGTTTCATTGTCGTCAGCGGTGGTTCTGACCTTGGCGGCTGGCGCTCTGTTAATGCTGCTGCTGCGTTCTATCTGTGCGCCGATCCCTTGCGGGATTATGCTCAAGATCAATCTGCTGAAGATTGGCTCGCGGGAGATCCAGCGTCATTTTTACTGGGTCATTCTGCGAACGTGACACCCTGTCGGTACGACGATCTCTTGCAGGATTATTCTGCAACTGATTATCCTGCACCGAACTGTCCTCCAGGGAATCATCCTGTGAAGGGTCATCATAACTTTCAGGGGGCGGGTTGCCGTCATAGATCTGGTGCCTGCGCTGCTGCAAAGAAGCCTCACGCACGAACAGATAGGCGTCCAGCGCTGCCTGATCACGAATGAGCATGGAACCTGATAAGCGCGCACGCTTATCTATGATCCCCAGAACACCTATGGGCGCAAAGACTGCGGCGCTAGTTATATAAAAAAGAGCATTGGTGACCACGCTGACGGGGATGCCAGATACATCGCGGCTGCTGCTGGGGCCGAGAAAAGGAAGAAACAAATAAGAGCCGGTATCGACCCCCCACACTCCCAGTGTCTGCCCGAAATCCTCGTCGTTCTGCTTCAGTCCCATAGGGGTTGCCATATCAAACAGTCCAAACAGCCCTATGGTTGAATTGACGGCAAAGCGCAAAGTATCCTCGAGTCCCTGTTGCACCTTGCCTTGCAGAAAGGCGTTCAGAGCTACGTTTGGATAAGCCACATTATCATAGAAATTTCCGATCGAGCGCCGCAAGGGGTTGGGCACATGCACTATGTAGGCATGAGCGACCGGTTCCAGAACGTGCCGGTCAACAGCATCGGTGACCTTGTAAAATGTGCGGTTGGTATTCTCGTAGGGATCGACTGGGCTGACATTCCGGGCAGTCTGGTCGCTCTGGTCATTCTGGGGTATGGTAGCGCAACCTGCGAACAGCACAGCAGATAGCAGTAACAAGGTTGTAGTCAGGCGATTAGACTTCATGATTAACTATTATTTGGATTGTTCTCCCATTGATCTGGTTCCGTCCGGTAATGCGGAGTCCGCTTCAGCGGTGCAAAGTATAAACAAAAATCATTAAACTAGGGCATAACTTTCTCATGAGTCTTTCCCTGGGCCACAGTCGCCAGCAACACTGGCAATATCACCAGGATGCAGATCAGCGTGAGCGCCAGCCCTATGGTGAGCAGCACCCCCATGCTGGCGGTACCCTGGTGCGATGAGAACGCCAGACTGCCAAAACCGACCAAAGTAGTCAACGCGCTGTAAAAAATCGCACGCGTGGTACTGGTATGCATCAGTTCCTCGTGGGTTGTCCCGTCGCTACGGCTTCGATGCACCATGTGGAGTCCGCTGTCGAGACCGATACCCAACAGCAGCGGCAAGGCAATGATATTGGCGAAATTGAACTGAACACCCAGCAATACTGTAACAGCACCGGTGAATAGCGCGGCTAGCAGAAGGGGGATTAACACCAGCAGGGTAGATGCCACACTGCGCAACATTACCAAAAGTATTATAGTAATTCCCGCCAGCGCGAGCGAGAAAGCCAGGATGAATGCCTGCACCACGGCTTCGCCTGCCTCCAGACTTATCACCGGCGCACCGGTGGCTTGCGGTGCCTCCTGCTGTATCGCCCGCACGAAACTTCGCAACGCCTGATTGTTATTGATATTCTCTGCCGGATAAATTGCAATCCGATACTGCCCTGCCTGGCTGTGCCAGCGCGTGCGCAATGATTCAGGCAACTGCTGCTGATTGAACGGGGTGGCCTCGATCGAGGTGTGCAGGCGCTGCATGGCATCAGGCAACAGAGCGAGCAGATCTTTGCCAACAGCATGTAGCAACTGGTTCTTGTCGTCGCTGCTGGCCGCGTCGAAATGGGTGAGCAGCGCGCCCAACGATGCCCTGAGGCTGCGAGCGGGCACCAACGCGGGATGATTGGGCCGTTCAGCAATGAACCGATCCAGCGCAGTACTCAGCGCACCCAGTGCTGCGCGCTGCTGTACCAGTGTGTACTGTTTTGCTACCGGCGGCACTGGCGCGAATGTGAGCGGCCCCAGCGTAAGCGCCATCTCTTCGATGAGAGCGAGCTTCTCTTCCTGCGCTGCGGGCACGAAGTCGAGGATCGTGACCACTCTGCTGACTTCGGGCAGACCCGTCAGCCGCTGTGCCAGCCGAGCCACCTCCATCTCATTGTCGGCCAGCGCAACTGCATGCCAGGGTGAGTGCTCTGTTTCTGCCAGCAGCTCGCGGAAAGTCTGCACGGCTTCTCCGCGCTGATCCTGCAGATTCAGCAAGTTGTAGTCGAACTCAATCTTCGGCAACACTGCCACGGCAGCGAGTAGTGCGGCGAAAGTACCAGCATACACCACCTTACGCCAGCGCAAAGGCAACTCCAGCAGCTTACCCAGTGAGTTCCCTGCACCAATAGATGCTACTCTCGGTCGTGTCGGCAAGTAGCGCTGCAAGGCAGGTGCCAGGGTGAGAGTAATCACCAGACTGATCAGCATACCCGTGCCCGCGATCAATCCCAGCTCTGCAACCCCACGGTAGGCAGTGGGCATGAATGCATAGAAACCGATAGCGGTGGTGACAGCGCATAAAAATAATGAGTGTCCGGTGTCTCCGCCAGTTGCCTGCAAAGCTTGCACCGTCGGCTGACCCTCTTCCAGCAGCTCGCGGTATCGCAGCAGGAAATGGATCGCATAATCTACCCCAAGACCCACATATAGCACCGCAAACGCAATCGAGATGACGTTCAGCTGACCAACTGCCGCAGTGGCAAAAGCCGCCGTAAGCAGCAGGCCCAGCACTAGGCTAAGCAGCACGGTAAGGATGGGACCAGCCGTATGCAGCGCGACATAAAGTACCACCGTCACCAGCACGAGTGCGAGCAGTCCGGCGTATTCTGTGCCATGCATCGCACTCTTGAGCTCCTCGTCAGCCAGCGCCACGTCGCCGGTAACACGCAATCGCACTCCATCCTCCGTCAAACCGAGATTCCGTGCGGTAGCGCGCAGTGCCGTAATAGACTGTTCAGCTGCAGCCAGCTGGGTGTAATCCAGCTTCGGCTGTACCGTCATCAGCTCCCGATAAGTGGTTTTCTGCGCCTCGCCACGGAACAGTGCTTGCCATGACAGTGCCCTCGGCACGCCGGCAAGCCTTGCATCCAGAGTGGCACTCACCCCGTCCAGAACGGGTTCCAGCTCCAGACTGCGCCCAGCACGCAACTCTTCCACCGCCCCTGTGAGTACCGAAGCGAAGGTGTGCAAGGTAGGGTTACCGGCGATGTGCGCAATCAGCGGTTGTGCCGCTGCCAGACGATCGGTGATGCGTCCAAGCTCCGGGACGCTTTCGTAAAGCAGGCCATTGCGCTCGAAAAAAACATCTCCACTCGGAAGATAAGTGTCCTTAATATTTGTGGTGTCTTGTTTCAGACGCTCTGCCAAGCGTCTGGTGGCAATGTGTGCCTGCTCGGGTGTAGGTGCGTCCAGCACCAGCACCAGGGTATCCATGTCCTGATCCTGGGGGAACGTTTTCTTGTAGTGCTTGTAATTGGCGCGGAATGGCAGGTGCTCAGAGAGCATATCTGTGGTATCGCTATTCATACCCAGATTGCGCGATGTATACACGGCGCATGCCACTGCAATCAGCAGCGATGCGAGCAGTATCCATGCGGCATAATGATAAGAAGCGGCGACCCAGCGCGCGAAGGCGCGGTAGCTGTGGCTATGCGAAGCTTCCACTATTGTGGCGATCCTTCAGGAGTCAAGTCGGAACGATCAAGGATTAGTTCTGCTCGCTCTGGACGATTTTTTTCTTGAGCATGTCGATGAGCGCCGGGAAACCATCCCGCTCGAGAACAGCACGGTACTCGACACGTTTCAGCGCAAGATCGCTGACACCATCCGCCAGAATGTTGATGATGCGCCAGCCGTCTTTCGCTTGTCGCAGGACGTAGTCGAAGCGCACAGTCTCGCCTTTTGCCTGCACCAACTGACTCCGCACCAATACTTGCTCCCGCGGCATGGGCTGCCGCTCCACAAATTCAAAACGCTCACCTTCATGGCTTTTGAACCATCCTGCGTAGCTGCTGATGCTGAGTTGCCGGAAGGTATCGGTAAAGATGCGCTGCTGCTCAGGGTCCAGCTTGGTCCAGTGGCTCCCCAAGCTGGTACGTGCGATAAAATCAAGATCGTGCGAGCGATCCACAGCGGGCGTCAGCAACTCGAGGCGGCCGCGATAGCCCAGCCTGCCGCCTTCACGCATCGCCTCGAGCAGCGTTTCATGAAAACGCTGTATGACCTGTTCCGGACTGCCAGACTCCGGTTTCTGCGCCCAGGATGGCGACGTGCCCAGCAGCAGTGCTGCCATCATCCAGCAGCATGAAACCACTTTGATTCCAGGCAAGATTCTCATGTTGACAACCTTTCCTAAACGCACTCAATGCACCCAGTTCAGAATAGCTGCGTTTACCCGTCAGTGCCTGTGCCAACCGGCCCGCCGGATGCAGAACTCGTCACACCTGCTTTACGTTCGACCACTACCGCGATGGGAAATTCTTTTCTGCCGGGGTGATGTGGCTGGGAAACATCATATACGCGCGGCAGTTCCGGCGCCATGGGGCCATCCGTGGCAGGGCCACGCAACGATACCTTGAACGCTTTGAGCGGGTTCTGCAACATGTCTTCAACCGCAGTCGCCTCATAACCACAGTGCGCCATGCATTGTGCGCACTTGGGATTGCTGCTGTTGCCGTACTTGGCCCAAGGGGTGTCATCCAGCAGCTCCTGGAAACTGGCCGCATAGCCTTCATCCGGCAGCAGATAACAAGGTTTTTGCCAGCCGAATACATTACGTGTCGGGTTGCCCCAAGGCGTGCACTGATAATTCTGATTGCCCGCCAGAAAATCAAGATACAGCGACGAGTGATTCAGCTTCCACTTGCGCGTCTTGCCGATTTCAAAAATACCGCGGAATAATTTCTTGGTATCTTCACCCTTGATAAAAATGCCTTGCTGCGGGGCACGTTCGTAGCTGAATCCGGGTGCGATGGTGGCGCCTTCCACGCCCAGCTCCATGGCATAATCCAGAAATTCGGCCACATCTTTCGGCGTCTCGCCCTGAAACAGGGTGCAGTTGATGGTGACCCTGAAACCTTTTGCCAGCGCCAGTTTTATCGCCTCCACTGCGCGTTCGAAAACGCCTTCCTGACACACCGAGGCATCATGCCGCTCTTGCATGCCATCGAGGTGAATGGAGAAAGTCAGATAAGGCGACGGTGTATAGTCGTCTATCCTCTTTTTCAACAACAGCGCATTGGTGCACAGATAAACATATTTCTTGCGGGCAATGATGCCTGCCACGATTTGCGGCATCTCCTTGTGGATCAGCGGCTCGCCGCCCGGGATCGATACCATCGGCGCATCGCATTCATCGACCGCCTGCATGCATTCCTCAAACGTAAGCCGCTTGTCCAGAATATCGTCCGGATAGTCGATCTTGCCGCAGCCCGCGCAGGCCAGATTGCATTTAAACAAAGGCTCCAGCATCAGAACCAGGGGATACTTCTTGATCCCTTTTAATTTTTGCTTGAGCAGGTAACTGCCGACTGCTAGCTGTTGACGTAAAGGAACTCCCACGTGCCTACCCTCCAAAAAAACTTCACTAAACCGTGCTGGCTGCGCACAATGATTGCTTTCAATTTCTCTTCAGTGTCTACGCTGACTTCTGCCGTCGCAGCAGCGCCGCCGGCAATCTGAATGTGATCGCCTCGGACACTCCCTCTATCTCTTCGATCTGGCTCACTCCCAACTGCTGCAGGCGAGCCAGCACACCCTGCACCAGCACCTCGGGAGTGGAAGCCCCGGCCGTCACGCCGATGCGTGAATCCCGCACAAACCAGCCGGGGGAAATCTCGTCCGCATCCTGGATCAGATGAGCACCCACCCCGCTCATTTCGCCTACTTCCCGCAAGCGCGCGGAATTGGAACTGTTGCGCGCACCTACCACCAGAATGACATCCACCCTGGCAGCCAGAGTGCGTACCGCATTCTGCCGGTTCTGGGTCGCATAACAGATATCCGACAACTCCGGGCCACGTACATCCGGGAAGCGCTGTTTCATCGCTTCCACGATGGCGCGCGTATCATCCAGACTGAGCGTGGTCTGGGTGACATAAGCCACCCGTCGTGGATCGGCCACTTGCAGGGTGGCCACGTCTGCCACTGAACCCACTACCTGCACCACCCCGCGCACCCGCCCGTAAGTACCTTCCACCTCGACATGACCGCGGTGGCCGATGATCACTACTTCGTTCCCTTCTTTGCTGTAGCGCTGCGCCTGCAAATGCACCTTGGTAACCAGCGGACAGGTGGCATCGATCACTTCCAGGCCTTGCCGCTGAGCAGCCTGCATCACGGCATCGGACACGCCGTGGGCGCTGAGTACGGTCACCGCACCGCGGGGAATACTCTCCATCTGTTCGGTAAACACCACCCCGCGCACTTCCAGGTCATGGATCACGCGCTGGTTATGCACGATCTGGTGCAGCACGTAGATCGGCGCCCCGTAAAGCACCAGTACCTGCTCGACGATCTCGATGGCGCGCACGACTCCGGCGCAGAATCCTCTGGGATTGGCGAGTAGCGCTTGCATGTCAACCCCTTGTCATTATCTGCCGTGCTGCCGTGTCATCCTGCCAAGACAAAATACTAGCACGTATGCCGCATTAATTAAACACGCGGCTGCGGCAAGGTTATAGCTGCGGTCGCAGGCTACGGGTTGCGGTGAAAATCACGGCACATGGTACAAAAAAATGGATAAAAAAATGGAGCGCCGTAGCGCTCCATTTTCAACTAATCAGGACTCGATTAGAAGTTGTGACGCACACCAATCGTCCAGGTGTTACGGTTGCCCTGACTGTAGCTTCCTTGTGCCATATTATTCTCGCCTGCTGTTGAAGATGATGTACCGCCCGTCAGCCCTTGGGTTACGCGCTGGTAGCCACCAAACAGGCTGGTGCGCTTGCTCAGGCTGTGAATCGCGCCCACGGTGAAGCTGGTAGCGTTACGCGCCAATGCCGCTCCGTGTGCCTCGGCATTAGTTTGGCCACCTTGCGCCACCAGCAGGGTATTGCCCCACTTGTAGTTGGTACCGACGTGGTAGATATCGCCGTCGCCACCTGCATTCATCGCAGAATTGCACTGCCCGCTGCTGGCAACTATCGGATTGGCTGCCAGAGCTGCGGCCGAGGTACAAGTCGCGGCGCCGATGGCGTTGTAGATTCTTTCGTACTGGCCAACTGCGGTGAAGTTCTCATACTTCCAGGTACCGCCCATGCGCCAGGTTTCCTCGGTTCTGACAGTAGGATTAGCCAGTTTCTGCGCAATGTTAGCGTTGTCGCGCGAGTAACCACCGAATACGCTCAGGTCATGGCCCATGTAATTGGTGACGTATTTGGCTGCAGCTTGGCCGTCAAACTCGCCGTCCTTGCCGCCGGTATTGCCCGCACCACCGCCGTTCCAGGCGTTTGTACTATTACCATTGACAGTGGGATCAAATTGATTGGCATCGCCCGGCATCAACAAACCAGCAAAAGAGAAGCCTTCGGTGCTGACGGAGTCAAAACGGATCGCGCCGTTGACAAAACCGTTCGCGCCTGAACCCATACCGTTGGCGCTGCCGGTCATAGTCGCACCGGCACCGTTGGCCTGCAGAGTGGTGTAAGCAAACGGATCAATCGTCATGCCGCCGGCAAAATCCTTGAACGGCGATTGTACACGACCGAATTTCACATCACCCCATTGGGCGCTGGACAAACCGACCCATTGCTCGCGCGGGGTAGCGGCCTGGCCACTGCCAGTGTTGAAGCCTTGCTCAAAACGGGCATTGGCTTTCAAACCACGGCCCAGATCTTCAGTGATTTGCAGACCCCAGCGCGATGAGCGGGCATTATCCGAAATGCCACTTTGGTAGGCATTGTTGCCGTTATCGACGCCGCTGTATTCGGCCTGTACACGACCAAAAATCGTGACGTTGGTCCCCTGTGCAGATGCAATCACCGGGGCCGCGAGCGCACCAGCTACTGCCAGTGCAATCAGTTTCTTTTTCATGCGGAAAATCTCCTTTAAAGTTGAAACAACGAGCTACATCTTCTCACCGACAGTAACGCGGTGGAGTGCGTCCCGCAGCTTGGACCCCTCAAT
>CAMAPK010000021.1 GCA_945860135.1 Nitrosovibrio sp. Nv4 | reverse complement strand
CCCTCTCTCACCCCGGATGAACTACAATCGGGTGGTTAGTCACAGATCCTCCATCTGCGTTGTAGCTCCCTCTCTCACCCCGGATGAACTACAATCCAGCCGATCAACGCATGCCCGTCGAAGACGTTGTAGCTCCCTCTCTCACCCCGGATGAACTACAATAGACCCCACGCAAACGCCCGCCCAGCCTAAACTGGGCGGGCGTTCTGCTTGAAAAATCCTTGCTTAAAACAGCAGCATTTGGTTGACCTTGACCGCTTTTTCCTGAAAAAGTGGCAAGCCGACCAGCATTTTCATGCTGGCAAACTGCTTCTCCGTTACATTCAGGCAACGCACTGAGCCGTCTGGTGGCAGGCTGTTTACCAATCGCTTCATGTGTTTCTCCAGCGCGTCGTTGCCGTTCACGATGCGGCCGTATACCGAAAATTGAATCATGTCGTAGCCGTCGTTAATCAGAAAACGGCGGAACAGGGTGTAGGCACGGCGTTCGGCCTTGGTGACAACGGGCAGATCAAAGAGCACAAGTAGTCGCATAAACCGTCGTGTCTCCTCGCTCATTTCAGCACTCCAGCCGGTGCTGTTCCAGTCCTATGAGGGTGGGCAGTTCCAGCAGCGATTCGCTGCCACCGTCGTAGATGCGTGCCAAGCTTTCTATGCTGTGTTCGATGGCGGATAGCACGGACATCTTGCCGCGCGGCATCCCTACATCCACATTGAGCAGCCCGACCAACGCCGCTTTGTCTTGCGGGTTCAGCTCATCGCCAGCCAGCGACATGTGCTTCGCCACGAACAAATCCACCACCGGACGGAATGGTTCGATCACATCATCGGCCAGGTTGAAAGCGTTCTGTTCGCTCGCGTGAAAGATGCCGAGGGATGGCAGCAAGCCATGTGCGACCAAGCCTCGTGCAATTGTGCCGCGCAATACCGCGTAGCCGTAATCGAGTGCGGAATTGGCAAAGCGGGCTTGCTCGCGGTGAAAACCCTTGCCGAAAAGCTGCACGAAATAAAAAGCGGCGGATTGGCCTTCCAGATTACCTGCATCTCCGGAACGCACACGCCGTGCGTAAGAGTCCAGCCGATCTGCACCTTCGCGCCCCGTGAAATGCAAGCAGGCAGCTTGATTGGCGATCTTCTGGCGCACGATAATTGCCCAAGTCTGCTTGGCGGCAGGGCGCGGCAAATTGAGTTGCAGGCGTAGCCAGCGAGTGGCGCGCGAGTGTGACAAGAAAGGCAGGAACACGCCACTGGGATGGTGCGTGTCGCTAGTGGCGAAAAGGCTGATGCCGTATTCGCCGCAGGCCGAAAGCACCGGATGGGTGAGCATGATTTTGCGGTGGTTGAGCACGATCACCGCGATATCCTCAAACGGCACGAAGGCAGTTTGTTCCTGCTCGATGGCAAGGCGGAATTGTTCGCGCCGCAACTTGGCTGGGCGCGAGATGACGACGCTACGCCAAGTCACGACGTTTCTCCGGCGGGGCAGGGTAGCGATTGCCGAGGACATCGACGTTGAATTTCTCGATGTTCAATGCCGTTTTAACACCGATGCCGCGAATCAGACCGTCTACGCCAATTTGCTGATTGCGATCATGTGCCCAAATGTTGATGGCTCCGGCATTTCGATCACAACCTGAGTAGTATCCAAAGTGGATTTCATTTCTCAACGATACTCGCAACAAATCATTCGAATAAAGCGAAAAACAGAAATCGTATTTTTCGTCCAGAAGCGTCCATTCGCTCTCGTCTTTATGCGCCACAATAGCCCGATTAGGCAGCACGTTCGCTACGCTGTGATACACATAAACAGGTACGAGATGGAATTTGCTGTCCTTCTTATGCTTGAATACATCCACGCGTAGCATGGTGTCGTTGGCCGCTATGCCGTTTCGCACTGAGAGACCGGTTGTTTTTCCTGCATTTACTTTGACAGCACGAATGATTGGGCCGGTAAACGGGCCGCTATATGGGTCGGCTTGTAAAGGCTTGCGTGGCAAGGCACGCAATAGTTCGAGTTCTGCATTTTCAGCATCAGTTGGCTTACGCTTCTCTTTACCACGACCGAAACTTACCTCAATTTCTTTTGCCGCTTTTTCGCGCTCGTCGCGGCTCGCAATCCAATGGCGCAAGGCTTCAATCATGCGTTCGTTGCGGCGTGGGTCAATAATGTCATCCAATTTCTCTAATGTAAGTTTGTAGCTGCCCTTGCTGTCCTTGTCCGTTACACCGATACGAGCAATAGCCATACTGGCTTTTTCTTCGGTTGTGGCATGCCGTAATACCTTTTCGGCACTATCTCCCGCAATTTTTTTTGCCTTTTTGTCTTCAATCATTAGCACATGGCCATCGCGTGGTTTGGTGTAGATGGTGTCCATGTGAGCTGCGCCGCCATTGCGTCGTTGTGGGGCACGTGAGACGAACAAAGGGTACAGTGCCTCTAAAACATCTGGTGGATAGGTGCCAAGTTTTTCTATCTCGCTGCGCAGCAGGGCGGGGTCATCCATACTCAAACGTAATTTCACTTCGTCGCGGAAATGCGGCCACGGGTTGGGGAAATGTTCCTGTACTTGCTGGAACATCGCGGGGTTCACAATCTCGCCCGTGTCCACATCGACAAAGCCCTCACGAACTTGGTCGAGTTCCTTGCGGCGCGAATAATCCGACAAGCGTTTGACCATGCCGTGACTGCACGCGGCGACTACGGCGGCATCCAGCGCGTGGTGACGGTCACTGTCGCCGCGCACTTTGACCAAGCCCCAGCGGGCGCGGAGGAATGAGGTCATCTGTCCGCTGAGTACCACGCAGCGCTTGGCTTCGCTGTCTTCATGCAGTTGCAGATATTGCTCGACATAGTTCTTGAAGAACTTGCAGATGTAGCGCGTGTCGTTGAGGTTGCGCTCGCGGAATTCCTTCGCTTCTTTTTCGCCGAAGTCCTTGCGCAACAAGCGGCTGCGCTTGGCGAGGCGATAGGCTTTATTGCCTTCGACGAAGGCGACGAATTGCCGCCAGGGTTCACTGCTGTCTTTGCCGCCGAGATATTCAAAGGGCGTGCGGTTCCCTTTGTCGCGATTCTCCTTTGCAAGCACCAGCACCCGGTTGTTTTTGCTGTCGTCGAAGCTGCGCGAGTAGGGCAGGGCGTGGTCGATTTCGACGTAGCCTTGTTCAAACAAGCGGTGAATATCCATCGGCTCGATGGAGTAAGCGCATTTGCCTTGTTGTTCTCGATACAACTGGTACTTCTCGAACTCTTTACCTTTGACCGCACCTACGATGTTGAAGTCTTGGGCAAACTGAGCTTTGCCCTTTTCGTTGTTATCGCGGAATTCTTTTTGCAATTTTTCTATATCGCGCCGCTCATCGAGTGGACGCGACAAGTCGCGCGCCATTTCGATATGCACTTCATGCGGCGAACCGTATTCTTTGATGAGCGCATTCACCACCTTGCGCGCCTGATTGAGCGCACGCAGCACCACCGGGTTGCGCGGGATGTCCATGTCATCGTTGAACACCATGCGCCCGGTTTGGTCGCGCTCCTTGTAGAACGGCGGCAGGTATTTGTGTTCGCCCGCGCCGACCTTGTGCAACTGGCTGTGGTGGCCGTATTCAGGGATGTTGGCGACGGCCTCGTCGTAACGCTGGCCTTGCTCCATGAGTGGCACGATTTGGCTGAGTGCCTTGAGCGAGAGGTTGCTGAATTTGTCGAAACGAATATCGAGGAGTGCGTCGATCATCTTTTCGGCATTGGGCAAGTTCAACTTGCGCAACTCGGCTTCCACTTCGGCATCGTCTTTGTAAACGCTCAACACCCAGGCGATTTGATCGAGCAGTTGTGGCTTGCCTTCCAGCGCATCGGTGGAAATCTTTTGCCACTCGGAAGCGAGTTCCTTTTTCTCCAGAATTTTACGCAATTCCTGCCATGCGGGAATCTTCACCAGTGCCGCGGATTCCGGGTCTTTTGACTTCTCATCGGCTTTTTGTCCGCTTGCATATGATAGCCCGGTATAGCGGAATGACTCAGGCAAACAACCCGCCTTGGTTAGCGCGGTGCGCAGTTGTTTGTAGGTTAAGTCGCCTGCTTGCTGGTAAGGCAGCAGCAGTACAATGCGCCGCTCCATTTCATTCAGCGGACGGGTTGTGCCATCTACCACGATGCGCAGATTGTTGAGGCGGGTGAGCCAGACGTGGCGTTCGGCGGTGAAGCTGGCCTTGGGGGCGCGGTATTCGGTTTTCTCGAAGGTGCAATGTCCCAGCATCTTCAGCAAATCGTTGCCAGCCAGTGCAGGGTTTTGTTGCCAGAACAAACCACTCTTTTTGTCGCCGTTGCCGAGGATTTTTTCTTGAAATTCTGTACCGGCGTGCGAGTTGCCAAATTCGCGTTGGCGTTGAAATAGCAACACAAACTCATCATTGAGTAACAGACGGGAAAGAGCTTTGCTGTAATCGCCTTGTTTGTTGCGTTGTGATTCAGGAAACTCGGCAAGTACCATTTCGGCGGCGGTGCGATAGTTCTTTTCCTTTTTCAGCTTTTCAGTATCAGCCAAGCCTTGCTTTACTCTACCTCCTTCACTCTTGCTATCGCCTTCGACTGGTTTTGCTTCGGCGCGGCTGATCCAATGGAAGCCGCGATGCTTGCACAGGTGATAAATCACACGCGCCCATTCCTCTGCGTTCAGTTGATGGTCGAGCGCATCCACGCGCAATTGCCAAGCTGATTTAGGAACAGGGGCATTCTTCTCAATTTTGTATTTGAACAGGTTGGCATCCGCAATCAACCCTTCGCGCTTGAGCAAGCGCGCTAGCTTGGTGAGCCGCCATGCTCTACGCCGCAAACGTCTGCGCAGCAGCCGTGCTGTGCGGCGCGCAAGGTTGAGCGATTCGCCCTCTTTGGCGGTTTCAGCTTTGTCGAAACATCGTACACCGAGATCGATGATGCGAGTTTCACCCAATACTGCCCAGCCAACGGAGGCAATGCCAATGTCCAATCCGAAAGTCAGTACACCGAGATTTTCTTGCTTGCTTGTCATTGCATTCTCCGTGATAATGGAATCGTTGTAGTAGTTCATCCGGGGTGAGAGCCGTTGCTACAATAAAGAATCGAAAGATTCTGTATCCGCCCGGCGGGGAAACCCGCCGGGCTTTATCATTTCTAGATGCAGCCGTGACGATAATAGCCCCATGGCGGTAAGAATACGAACTATCAAGCTCGCCAGCAACACCGATAACGCACGGAATCCATCCCCGACTCTGGTATGGTGCGACGCATTATTTTCAAGAAAGTGACGGGCCGTTCTTTCGATTACGATCTCTATGCCCGCAGGTATTCGCTTTTCTCCCCCAGCCAGCGCTGCAGATGGCGCTGCGCCGCTGCCGGATGATTACGCAATATTTCCTCGGCAGCGGTACGGGCGGCGGCAAGCAGGTCTGTGTCCAATTCCAGATCGGCAAAGCGCAACATAGGCACTCCGCTCTGGCGTGCACCGAGAAATTCGCCGGGGCCACGCAGATGCAAATCCTGGCGCGCGATCTCAAAACCGTCGGTATGCTCAAAAATGATTCTCAGCCGTTCGCGCGCAGTTGCCGACAGCGGTTTCTGGTACAGCAGGATGCACACGCTGGCTTCCGCACCGCGTCCGACGCGACCACGCAACTGGTGCATCTGTGACAATCCCATGCGTTCGGCATGTTCGATCACCATCAGCGAAGCATTGGGCACATCCACTCCCACCTCGATTACCGTGGTCGCAACCAGTAATTGAATTTCCCCTTGCTTGAACGCTGCCATCACCGCCGATTTTTCCTGTGGCGGGAGTCGCCCATGCACCAGGCCGATTTTCAAATCCGGAAAAGTCAGTGTCAGTGTTGCGTAAGTCTCGAGAGCGGTCTTGAGCTGCAAAACCTCGGATTCTTCAATCAGCGGACACACCCAGTAAGCCTGTTTGCCGGCCTGGCATGACTCACGGACACGCACGATCACTTCGTCGCGACGAATATCCGCAACCAGTTTGGTCACCACTTGGGTTCTGCCTGGTGGCAGCTCGTCTATTACCGACACGTCCAGATCGGCGTAATAGCTCATCGCCAGCGTACGAGGGATGGGTGTCGCGCTCATCATCAACTGGTGCGGGACTGCCCCGGCTTTGGCGCCTTTCATGCGCAATGCGAGTCGCTGGTGCACGCCAAAGCGGTGCTGCTCGTCGATGATGGCAAGCCCCAGTCGGCCAAACTCCACCTGTTCCTGAAACAATGCATGGGTGCCGATGGCAAGCATGGCTCCACCCGCTGCGATATCGGCGAGCGCGGCTTGCCGTTGCTTTTTTTTCTGGCTGCCGGACAACCACGCAATGGTGATTCCCAAGGGCACAAGCCAGCCGGAGAGTTTCTGATAATGCTGCTCGGCAAGGATTTCAGTCGGCGCCATGATGGCTGCCTGGTAACCATTCTCGATGGCCTGCAGCGCGGCCAGTGCCGCGACCACTGTCTTGCCGCTGCCCACATCTCCCTGCAACAGACGCTGCATCGGGTGAACTGCGGCGAGATCCCGACTGATTTCAGCCAACACTTTCTTTTGCGCATTAGTCAGTTTGAAAGAAAGCAACTGCAGCAGTGCACTGCTCAATCCATTTTTATCCGGCAGCGCAGGTGCGCTGCGGCTGCGGCGCTGTTGATAATTCAGGCGCATGGATAATTGCTGCGCCAGCAATTCATCGAACTTGATCCGGCGCCAGGCGGGATGGGTGCGTTCCTGCAGCAAAATGGCGGATGCATCCGGCGGCGGTTGATGCAGAAACATCACGCTGTCGCGAAAATCGTGCAACTGATAATGCTTTATGATTTCAACGGACAAGGTTTCCGCAAGACTGCCCGCATGATCGCTGCGAGCCAGCGCCTGCCGGATCAGTTTGCGTATTGCCTCCTGGGAAAGTCCCGCAGTGGTCGGATAAACCGGCGTCAACGCATCGGCCAGCGGCGTGCCCACGCTCACGACACGGCACTTGGGGTGGACCATTTCAGCGCCGAAAAAGCCTGGGCGAACCTCCCCCAACAGTCGCACGCGTGTCCCAACGGAGTACGCTTTTACCTGACTGCCATAGAAATTGAGAAAGCGCATGAACAGGATGCCGCTACCATCCTCTACTTGGCATACCAACTGCCGCCGCGGGCGGTACATGACTGCGCTGTGAATGATGACGCCTTCGACCTGCACGGTTCTGTCTGCAGGGGCGGCGGTGATGGGGTAAAGGTGCGTTTCGTCTTCGTAGCGCAACGGCAAATGCAGCACCAGATCGAATTCATTGGCGATGCCAAGTCTCGCGAGTTTTTCCTGCGTTGCCTTGCCGACAGAACCAGCGGAAACGGGAGCGGCGGTGCTGTCTGCACTATTACCCTTCACCCTTCACCCTTCACCCTTCATCCTTCATCCTTCATCCTTGCAGCACCATCACCGCATCCATTTCCACCAATGCTCCGCGTGGAAGGGCCGCCACACCAACCGCTGCACGCGCCGGATAAGGCTGGCTGAAGTAGCTCGCCATGATTTCGTTGACTCTGGTGAAATGGACAAGATCGGTCAGATAGACATTCAATTTGACGATATCGCCCAGGTCGCCGCCACTCGCCACTGCCACCGCTTTCAGGTTCAGAAACACCTGCTGGATTTGCGCCTCGATCCCCTCCACCATCTGCATGGTAAAAGGATCCAGTCCGATCTGACCGGAAAGATAGACCGTCTCCCCTGCGCCGACGCGTATCGCCTGGGAATAGGTGCCGATAGCCTGGGGTGCATCGGCCGTCTGTATCGTCTGTTTTTTCATTTGATCTCCTGAAGTGTTTGAGTGCTCGCGTACTGCCGGGTCGAAAATGCGAAGCAGATACTCACAAATTTGGTTTATAGCAGCGACCTTTGCGATATGATGAAGGGAACCTCGGCACATTTCAACCAGAAATCCATTACCAGCCCTCTGATCGTCGATCTGGAAAAATGCATCGATACAACGCAGACAATATTTTCGACTCATGCAAAAACTAATCATTCAAGGCGGCACGCCCCTGACCGGCGAAGTATGCATTTCCGGTGCAAAAAATGCTGCATTACCCATTCTGTGCGCTTCCCTGCTCACTGGCGATACCCTCAAGATCGAGAATGTGCCTCATCTCAATGACGTCACCACCATGCTGGCTCTGCTCAGGCAAATGGGCATGGACATTGCGCCGGACGGCAAACAAGGCGTCGAACTGAGCGCCGCTCACCTCTCCCATCTGGTCGCGCCTTACGAAATGGTGAAGACCATGCGTGCCGCCATCCTGGTGCTGGGGCCGATGCTGGCACGCGCGGGCGAAGCGAAAGTATCGCTGCCTGGCGGCTGCGCCATCGGCTTGCGCCCGGTAGACCAGCATATCAAAGGCTTGCAGGCGATGGGGGCGGAGATTCAGATCGAACATGGCTATATTCATGCGCAAGCAAAACGACTCCATGGTGTGCGTATCGTGATGGATCTGGTGACTGTCACCGGCACCGAGAATCTGATGATGGCAGCAACCCTGGCCAACGGCACCACGGTTCTGGAAAACGCTGCGCGCGAGCCGGAAGTGACCAATCTGGCCGACTGCCTGATCGCGATGGGCGCAAGAATCCACGGTGCCGGCAGCGATACCATCACCATTGAAGGCGTCAGGACGCTGCATGGCGCCACCCATCGGGTCATGCCTGACCGTATCGAAACCGGCACTTTCCTGGTGGCTGCTGCTGCCAGCGGCGGCGAGATCCACCTGAGAGATACTCGTGCCGACATACTCGATGCGGTACTCGGCAAGCTGACAGAAGCCGGTGCAGCGATCCAATCGGGACAGGACTGGATCAGTCTGAAAATGAATAACGCCCTGAAATCCGTAAGCCTGCGGACCGCACCCTACCCGGCTTTTCCCACTGACATGCAGGCGCAATTCATGGTCCTGAACAGCATTGCCGCGGGCACCGCCATCATCACCGAAACCATATTCGAAAATCGTTTCATGCATGTGCAGGAATTGAAGCGCATGGGCGCCAGCATCGAAGTGGAAGGTAATACTGCCGTGGTGCGCGGCGTGGCCAGTCTCGACGGCACCAATGTCATGGCCACTGATCTGCGCGCCTCCGCCAGCCTGGTATTGGCAGGGCTGATTGCCCGTGGCGAAACCACCATTGAACGCATCTACCACCTCGACCGCGGCTATGAGTGCATTGAGGAAAAATTAACCCGGTTAGGAGCGAAAGTCCGGCGTGTAAGTTAGAACATGCCTGCTCTCTGCGGTAAAATATGACTTTTCATGGATTCCCATCATGACCGGTATCACCATCGCCCTTTCCAAGGGCCGCATTTTTGACGATACCGCACCGCTGTTGAAAGCAGCAGGTGTGGTTGCGCTCGACAATCCTGAAACCTCACGCAAGCTGATACTCGCTACCAATCGGGCGGATGTGCGACTGATCATCGTACGCGCCGCCGATGTGCCGACTTATGTGCAATACGGCGCAGCCGACATGGGTATCGCTGGCAAGGACGTACTGCTGGAACACGGTGGCGCAGGGCTTTATCAGCCGCTGGATCTGAACATCGCCTGCTGCCGCATGATGGTGGCAGTGCACGACGACTTCGACTACGAATCCGCTGTGCGCCAGGGAGCACGACTACGGGTGGCGACCAAGTATCTACAAACGGCGCGCGAGCACTTTGCCGAAAAAGGGATGCATGTGGATCTGATCAAACTTTACGGCTCAATGGAGCTTGCGCCGCTGGTAGGATTAGCAGATGCGATTGTCGATCTTGTTTCCAGCGGCAACACTTTGAAGGCCAATCATCTTAAAGCGGTGGAAGAGATCATGCCGATTTCGGCCCGGCTGGTCATCAATCAGGCAGCATTGAAACTGAAACGGAACACAATCCAGCCGATGCTGGAGGCATTCTCGGCAGCAGTCGTAACACAGTGAACCGCTGGAGTACATCAACAGCAGTGACACAAAACCCAACCCCTCTATCTCCTTATGATCCAGATTAAGCGACTGTCTTCCACCGATACCGGATTCGGTGCGACGCTGGACAAACTGCTGGCCTTTGAAGGTACACAGGATGCGGCAGTGGATGCGACTGTCAGCGACATTCTCGCAGACATTAAAAAACGCGGTGATGAAGCGCTGCTGGAATACACGTGCCGCTTCGACCATCTGGATGTCGCTTCAGTGGTCCAGCTTGAATTGCCCAGAAACCGCCTGCAGCAAGCCTTGCGGGATTTGCCAGCGGCGCAGCGGGAATCCCTGGAGCAAGCCGCTGGGCGGGTACGCGCTTACCATGAGAAACAACTGGCGCAATCCTGGAACTATACCGAACCTGACGGCACGCTGCTTGGCCAGAAAATAACCCCGCTGGATCGGGTCGGCCTGTATGTGCCCGGCGGCAAAGCATCTTATCCTTCGTCGGTATTGATGAATGCGATTCCTGCCAAGGTAGCGGGAGTGGGCGAACTCATCATGGTGGTGCCGACTCCAGGCGGCGAAAAAAATGAACTGGTACTGGCAGCAGCAGCGATTTGCGAGATCGATCGCGTGTTCACCATCGGCGGTGCCCAGGCGGTTGCGGCGCTGGCTTACGGTACTGCGACTGTGCCGCAAGTGGACAAGATCGTCGGGCCCGGCAATGCTTATGTGGCGGCAGCCAAGCGCCGGGTATTTGGCACAGTAGGGATTGATATGATCGCAGGGCCATCGGAAATTCTGGTGATCTGCGACGGCAGAACCGATCCAGACTGGATTGCAATGGATCTGTTTTCGCAAGCTGAGCACGATGAAATGGCGCAGGCCATTCTGCTTTCCCCTGATGCGGCTTTCATCGATGCAGTGGCAGCCAGTATCGCCCGGCAACTGCCCACAATGTCGCGCCATGCCGTGATACGCACCTCGCTCGAAAGCCGCGGGGCGCTGATTCGGGTGCGCGATCTGGAAGAGGCCTGCGCCATCGCCAATCGTATCGCACCGGAACACCTGGAGCTATCCGTTGAACAGCCGGAACAATGGGCAGAAAAAATCCGCCATGCCGGTGCGATTTTCCTCGGACGCTACACTTCCGAAGCCCTCGGCGATTATTGTGCAGGTCCCAATCACGTACTGCCCACTTCCCGCACTGCCCGCTTTTCGTCGCCATTGGGTGTGTATGATTTCCAGAAACGCAGCAGCCTCATCCAGGTGTCGGCACAGGGTGCGGCGAAACTTGGCGAGATTGCTTCCACTCTGGCTCGGGGAGAAGGTTTGCAGGCGCACGCGATGGCAGCGGAATATCGTTTCAAGAAAGGCGATTAACCGCCAAGTCTCCAAGAGCGTATCGAAGGGACTGTCCTGAGCCAAGCCTGCCCTGAAGCCCTGCCGAAGGGTCGAAGGGAAACCAAGGTCGTCAACAGAATAAAAATTAGAAAGTGTCTCAGTTTGAAATGTAACAGTCTTTTCATGTTTGAGATGGGCGCTACTTTCGTCCTTTTAGTTTTCCTAGTTTTGACCGATAATGAATTTATGCTGATTTCTCGTGAGCGCGAAAAGTTAATTGAGGCCATCAAGTATTTCTCGAAAAAGACGAAATACTGCGGTCTCATCAAGCTCTTCAAGCTTCTATACTTCTTGGATTTCACCCATTTCCGCCAAACAGCCCGGTCTGTAACAGGTCTTGTCTATAGCGCACTGCCGCGTGGACCTGTTCCTGAAATACTGTACAGAGAAATAAAGACACAACACGTTCTGGATGGAAAAATAACTATCCATGAATATTCCGAGATTGAAACTGAAACCGGCAAGGCCTATACCCCGGCAAAAATAGAAGTTAAAGGCACATTCAATCCGCGTTTTTTCACTAAACGTGAACTACGCCTCATGGAGCAGTTGGCTTTCATTTTCATGGAAGCAAAGGCAGAGCAGATGTCTGACGTGTCGCACCTTAAAGGCCAACCGTGGCACGTTACAAAAACAAGGCACGGTATCGGCTCCCCGATAGATTATCTGCTTTCTTTAGATGGCAGCGATGAGCAACAGCTTTCAAAAGAAGAAGTCGTAGCTCGCATGGAGGAGAGCGAGGAAATCAGAAAGGCATTTTCTTGACTCCTGGCTCCATCATTTTCCACAAGGACTTCACTTTCTATGATGGCGAACAGGCCGACAAGTTTTTGATTGTCCTGAACGATGGAAATAAACGTCCATACTTGGTACTTCGCACCACTTCACGTCAGAAATCCCGCCCAAACAAAGAGGGGTGTCATGCTCCCAAAGGCTGTTATTTTCTGCCTGAAAAAAAAGATTGGTTCAAGTTTGATACTTGGGTGCTGTTGTATGAGCCCTATGAGATGAATGCTCAAGCTTTTCTCAAGGCGAAATTTGCAGGCCATGCGGAGGTTAAGGCGACGCTTAAACCTGACTTGCTCCGCGCCATCATCAACTGTTTTTCTCGAACTGACGACTGCTCTGACTATCACTTGTCTTTGCTAAAGTAACCCGCATGAGCTTTGCCAAAGAGCAACGTTTATCGTAGAGCATGTCGAGAGCTAACCCATTTTAGCGGACGACTGATGCCTACTAATCCAAAACGAGTCACATCCGGCATTTCAGGCTGGCCGGAAGATGAGCGGCCCCGCGAACGCTTGCTTGCGCGGGGGTCTCATGCTTTGTCCGATGCTGAGTTGCTTGCGATCCTTCTGCGTGTCGGCATGCAGGGCAAGAGTGCGGTTGAGATGGGGCGGGAGTTGCTGATCCGTTTTGGCTCCGTGCCGGGGATGATGGCTGCGCCGATCTCGGCGTGGGAGGGGATTAAAGGGTTGGGAGACGCAAAGCTGGCGCAGTTGCAAGCCGCGCTGGAACTCGGGCGGCGCGCTTCGTTGCCGGGCAGCCGGGAGATGACCATCATCAAGAGTACTCGGCAGGCGGCGGAATATTTTACCTCCCGTTTGCGCGGGCTGGCGGAAGAGCATTTTCGTGTGGCATATTTGAACCGTCAGGGACGGCTCTTGGGCGATGCGCTGATTGCTAAAGGCACCGTGGATCAAGTGCATCCGCCGATCCGCTCCATTGTTGCGCAGGCTTTGCAGGCGAATGCTTCGGCGCTGGTTGCCGCGCACAACCACCCTTCAGGTGTGGCTGAGCCGAGCGAGGTGGATAAACTGTTAACCCGTGACCTGCTTGCAGCGTGCCATCCCATCGGCATTAAAGTGCTGGAACACGTAATCGTAGCCGCAGAAGGACATTACAGTTTCGCCGATAGCGGCCTGCTGGATGAATTGGCTCTTGAGACGCTGGCACCCATGCCAGCAAAAGGAAAAACACAAAAACATGAACGATGAGCTTCGACAAAGAGTAATCCAAGCTCTCCAGCGCGGTGAGGACTTGCCTAACGAATGGGCGCGCGAGCTATTCCCGCCGGAAAAGCGCGAGTACGAACTGGTTTATTACGGCAAGGAACGGGAGGAGGACATCATCGCGGGCACCATGGCAGTGCCCTTGCAAGCCGAGCGTACCTTTGGCAAGAACGGTGTTGATTGGCATAACAAGCTGATCTTCGGCGACAACCTGCAGGCGATGAAGATGCTGCTGGAAGAAAAGAGAGCTGGTAGGCTGTGCAATGCCGATGGCACGCCCGGCATTCGGCTGGTTTACATTGACCCGCCGTTTGCGACGAGGCAAGAGTTTCGCGGCACACAGGATCAGAAGGCATATCAAGACAAAGTTGCAGGAGCGCGATTTTTGGAGTTCTTACGCAAACGCCTAATTCTCCTGAAAGAGCTTTTAAGTGACGACGGTAGCCTTTTCCTTCATATGGATTGGCGAAAAGGTCATCATGCCAAAATAATTGGGGATGAGATTTTTGGAGAGAACTGCTTCGTTGGAGAGATCATCTGGAAGAGAGCAACTGCCCATGCCCAGAAACAGTCGTTCGGCGTAGTGCATGACACAATTTATCATTACCGAAAAAGTGCATCATCGTTCGTTTGGAATCCACAGTTTGATGCTCATACACGGGAGCATCTCGATAAATATTATTCGAACATCGATTCAGACGGACGTCGCTATACTCTTGGTGATCTCACCGCAGAAGGCAGTGGGCCAGCCCGCTCATTTTTTGGAAAATTACTCGAACCTCCACCGGGAACACACTGGCGTTATGCACAAAAGAAGATTGATGAGTTGAGTAAAGAAGGACTCATTGTGATGACGGCCAATGACCGGCCCCGCTTCAAACGGTATTTGGACACACTAGCAGGCAAAGTCGTAGGATCATTATGGCTAAACCTTCCCGCTGTTAATTCACAGGCTCTTGAAGACACCCACTATCCTACCCAAAAGCCAGAAGCATTACTTCAGAGAGTCATCCTGTCTGCAACCAAAGCTGGCGACATTGTTATCGACGCTTTCGCAGGTGCGGGCACCACCTGCGCAGTTGCAGAAAAACTGGGTCGCCGCTGGGTCGGCATCGACTGTGGCAAGCTGGCGATCTACACCATTCAGAAGCGAATGCTCAATCTCAAGACGGACATTGGCAATAAGGGCAAGGCACTCAAGTCGCAACCCTTCACCCTCTATAACGCCGGCCTGTACGATTTTTCCAAACTCAAGCAATTGCCATGGGCGGACTGGCGTTTCTTTTGTCTGCAACTTTTCGGTTGCAAAGATGAGCCGCACACCGTTGGCGGACTACCACTGGACGGAAAGCTCAAAGGGTCGAGCGTGCTGGTATTCAACCACCATGAACAGCCCGGAGCTGGCATAGACGAAGAAACTGTCAGGTCCATCCACGCGGCCATCGGCAAGAAGATTGGCCGCAAGTTTTACATCATCGCACCGCGCGGCGTGTTCGGCTTTCAGCAGGACTACATTGATCTGGATGGGGTGCGCTATTACGCAATGCGCGTTCCCTACTCGATCATCAACGAGCTGCACCAGCGCGAGTTCACCGCGTTGAAACAGCCCGACGACGAAATGGCGGTGAACGATACGGTAGATTCGGTCGGTTTTGATTTCATCCAGCCGCCCAAAGTGAAATGGACAGTGGGCGTAAACGCCCGCAAAGGTCAGTTGATCAAAGAGGCCTTCCTGAAAATTGAAAACTTCGAGAGCCGCGCGCGGTTGCGCGGGGAAGACACACAAGGCGGGATGGAAACGTTCTCGACGCTGATGCTGGATTTCGATTACAACGGCGACGTGTTTGATCTGGATGCCGTCTTTTACAATCACCAGATGGAAGAAGCTGGATGGGAAGCGCGTTTCTCCGCTGAAAGTCTCGGAAACAACGTGATGGCAGTATTCATCGACACCCACGGCAACGAGGCCAGGGAAGTGATACCGCTCGCCCAGTTTGGCCTCCATCCTCCCAAACAGGTTGCCAAGAAGATCAAAGCGAAGGCCATACCAAAGGTCAAAGCGAAGGCCAAATCCCAAAAATAGCCATGCCACCTAGCCTTGATCGACAACTTTTTCGTAACGAAGACCTGGTTCTAAAAGTCAGCCCGGCGGTAGATCGCGCGCGCTGGGATGAAGGCCGTTATGAGGCATTCCTCGACGAACTGTGCAGCGGACGCGACTACCAGAAAGATGCTATCCGTATAACCCTACGTTATTGGCTTGGCGGCGAATACGCAAATTTGAAGGCTCTTGCCAAAGCCAATTACGAGGGTAACCCAGTGTTGGAAAATCGCTACGGATCATGGGCAGGGATGGAACGCCATCTTCAATTGCCGGACACGCTTTCCGCTTCGCTTGATCTCGCCACCGGCACGGGCAAGAGCTACATCTTATATGGCGTTGCGGCGATTTTGCTGGCCGAGGGCGTCGTGGATCGGGTGCTGGTGTTGTGTCCTTCGACGACGATTGAGGCCGGGCTGCTGGAAAAATTCCGGGAAATGGCGGGCAACGCAGACCTGCGGGCATTGCTCCCAGGAGATTCAAAAATTTCTTCGCCGCGCATTATCAACGCCTCCGAGACGATCACTGAAGGCAGTATCTGCGTGGAGAACTACCACGCGATCTTGCAACATGTGGGTTCGAGCATCCGGGCAAGCCTATATGGTCAAGGCGCGCGTACCGCAGTGCTCAACGACGAAGCCCATCACGTTGCCAATGAACCTGCAACGCAATCCAGAAAGTGGAAAGAGTTTTTGGACGATCCGGGCTACGGTTTCCATTACATTCTGGGTGTTTCCGGTACCTGCTATGTGGGCGACGATTATTTTTCTGACGTGATCTACCGCTATTCGTTGCGGCAAGCAATGGAGGAGCGATACGTCAAGCGCGTGGACTATGTGGCGGAAATGCCTCAGACCGGCGACCCGGACGAGAAATGGCAGTTGATCCGCAATCGCCACGAAGACATTAAACGCAAGCTGAAGCGGCACAAGTTGATGCCACTCACGATTATCGTTACTCCCAAGATCAGCCGCTGCAAGGATGTGGCGGAAGAGCTTAAGGCCTTTTTGATCGAGACTGACGGCCTTACACCCGAAGCGGCAGACGAGCGTGTGCTGGTGATTTACAACAACGCGCCGGATGTGGCGAAATTGCCCTATGTGGACAACGCCACCAGCAAGGTCGAGTGGATTGTTTCGGTATCCATGCTCAACGAAGGCTGGGACGTGAAGCGCGTGTTTCAGATCGTGCCCCATGAAGAGCGTGCGTTCGACAGCAAGCTGCTCATTGCCCAAGTGCTCGGGCGTGGCTTGCGCGTTCCAAACGGGTGGGACGGCCCGCAGCCCGAAGTGACGGTCTTTAACCATGACGCATGGGCCGCCCGCATCCGGCACCTGGTCAATGAAATCCTGGAAATCGAGAAGCGGTTGTCCGCACACGTCCTGGACGACTCTCCACATCATTTTGATTTGCACAATATTGACTACAGCCTTGAGGCTGTTTCAGTTAAAACACCCATGACGGGCGGGTACAAACTCTTTGAAAAGGGCTATGTTGATTTGGCCGCCGATGTTCCAGCCGAGGATGTCAGCATCGAATTTGAACGCGCCGCAACCGGCGAACGATTCAAGTGGCAGACCAATATTCAGCACAAAACCTACACCCCTCGGGAAATAGCAGTTCACATGTACCGCAGCCTGGAGGCAGCGCAAGACCCCGATGATCCCGATCCCAAAATGCGCACGTATTACACCGACAAGTTTCCCATAGAACGTTTGGAGAAACTTGTCAAAGACTCGCTGGCGCGGCGTAGTATGACCGTGGCGACTGACGGCGTTAGGCAGAAGTTTCTTCAGGCACTTGGCACGCTCCGGCGCAAGACCTCCGAGAACGTGCGCTATACCTTATCTGCGGATCGCTTTCATACATTGTCTACCCGGCAGCGTCAGTCCGACAGTGTGAGCGCGGCGGATCTACGTCGCGACAAGACTGTGTTTTTCATTGATCAAACCCGCTCCAGCCTTAAAGACGAGCAGATTGAATTTTTTGACGAGATTGCCGAGCCGGGTAGCGGGTTCAAATGCATTTCCGTGGCCAATCGTCACGATTTCAAAACACCGCTTAATGTAGCAATTGCTGACTCCGACCCTGAGCAGCGGTTTATTAAAGCGCTGCTCGATAGTGCGAACCTGCCACACTACCAGGCATGGCTTAAATCGACTGCGACACGTTTTTACGAGATTGATTACGCCTGGAAAAAGGGAGAGCACCCGAAGCGCGGCAAATTTAACCCGGACTTCTTTATCAAAGCGGGCAATTTCATTCTCGTGGTTGAGATTAAGGGTAACGAAGAGCTGCGCGATGCTTCGGAGGAAAATCGCAAGAAGAACGAGTATGCCGTTGCACACTTTGATCGAGTGAACGAACATTTGGCTCAGGAAGGCAGTCCAGTTCGCTATAAGTTCAATTTCCTTACACCTAAAAACTTCGGCGTGTATTTCCAATATCTGAGCGAAGGGCGTATTGCAGATTACCGCTCTGAGCTGGACGTAAAGTTGGAAGAGAGTGACTAAAGATTTTATGCCCAACTCTCCCGATCAAATCATCCGCCTGGAAATACTCGCGCGCTCTGATACGGTCTGACCGAAACTGAAAGACAACTCGTTCTTGCCGCCAACACCAAGTCGTGCGAAGATGAAACCACACAGGAAAATCACGATGAACCCCAAACAGCTTCAACAACTTGATCAGCGCCTGAACTAGTGGCGGGCAAGCCACGCCGACACGGAAAGCGTGCGGGTAGCGTATCGCCAACAGATACTGAAGTTCACCCTGAGTTCGATGGCGATGGAAAACGAGCCGGTCAGCCCAGAACGGGTGGCGAAACTGCTGGATCAACCTGCTCAACGCTACACAAGAAGTGACGGAGTTAAATCAGCCCGTCCCGTGTAAAATGTGAGTTTGACAAAGTATCAGGAGCAAATCATGGATTTTACTATCGTGCATGAGCGTGAAGAAGATGGGCGCTGGCTGGCTGAAGTGCCTGAGCTGCCGGGTGTTCTAGCATATGGCACAAGCGCGCAAGAAGCCATGTCTAAAGCTGAATCTCTCGCACTGCGGGTGATTGCTGATCGTCTCGAACAAGGCGAGAGTGGCGCTATTGCGATTAATATTTCAATCCCTATTGCAGCGTGAGTCAGTGGCCATCGGTCAAAGCCAGGAGAGTTCTTGCTGCTTTGCTCCGGCTTGGGTGGGTAATCAAACGGCAAACCGGCTCTCATAAAACGCTTTCTAGAACCGGTTTCCCCGACTATGTATTTGCGTTCCATGATGGTGAGGAAATCGGCCCCAAAATGCTTTCCCGTATTGCAAAGTACACGGGGCTTACTCCATCTGATCTATAGCCATATCAATTTCTGATGAAAAAGAACACAAGGTACTCAACGTAGGGCGCAATTATTTTGCGCCGGATGTGTTTCCAAATATCTCTTCCATGCCCCCCTCTCCCGATCAGATCATCCGCCCGGAAATTCTCGCGCTTTCCGCCTACCATGTGCCACCTGCAAGCGGCATGGTGAAGCTGGATGCGATGGAGAATCCCTATTCTCTGCCGCAGGCATTGCGCGATGAAATCGCGCAATTGGCGGCGGATGCACCACTCAACCGTTATCCCGATGCAAGTGCTGTCTCACTTAAGGCCAGATTGCAGGAAGCACTGTCAGTTCCTGCCGGGATGGACGTCATGCTGGGCAATGGTTCGGACGAGATCATCCAGATCATCGCACTGGCTGCAGCCCGGCCGGGGGCGGTGTTGCTGAGCGTTGAACCCGCGTTCGTGATGTTCCGCATGATCGCCACTTTCGCCGGAATGGGTTATGCGGGTGTGCCGCTGAAAGCCGATTTCTCGCTTGATCTGGACGCAATGCTCGCCGCCATCACTCAGCACCAGCCGACAGTGATCTTCCTCGCCTACCCTAACAATCCTACCGGCAATCTGTTTGATGCTGCAGCTGTCTCGCGTATCATTGAAGCTGCTCCCGGCATAGTGGTAATAGATGAAGCCTATCACGCTTTCGCCGATGCCAGTTTCATGAACAAGCTGACACAATATCCCAATCTGCTGTTGATGCGCACGCTCTCCAAACTGGGCTTGGCAGGTTTAAGACTGGGGCTGCTGATTGGCAGACCGGAATGGTTGATACAACTGGAAAAACTGCGTTTGCCGTATAATGTGGGGGTAGTCACCCAACTGATTGCAGAAAAAGTGTTACAGCATCCCGATATCCTGCTGCAACAGGCCGCAGCAATCAAGGCCGAGCGGGCAGCGCTAAGTAGCTGTTTACGAGCGCTGGATGGGATTGAGATTTTTCCAAGCGACGCAAATTTTATTTTGTTGCGCGTGGATGAAGCAGATCAAGTGTTCCAAGGACTCAAACAACACGGGATACTGATCAAGAATCTTGATGGATCACATCCGCTATTGAAGAATTGCCTGCGGGTAACGGTGGGAACCCCCGATGAAAACGTACAGTTCCTCGCGGCGTTGCAGGCCTCGCTCAAGCAACCGATCAACTAATTTTATTGCTGCAATTATTAATAATTAAACTCTTCTAATCATGCGCCAGGCACAAATCACCCGCAATACACTGGAAACCCAGATCAGCGTCAATCTCAATCTGGATGGAACCGGCAAAGCCGTGCTGAATACCGGTGTGCCGTTTCTTGACCACATGCTGGATCAGGTGGCGCGCCACGGTATGCTGGATCTGGAAATTTCCGCCCAGGGAGATTTGCACATCGACGCCCATCACACGGTGGAGGATATCGGCATCACCCTGGGTCAAGCATTCGCACAAGCTATCGGTGACAAGAAGGGTTTGCGCCGCTACGGTCACGCCTATGTGCCGCTGGACGAGGCATTGTCGCGGGTGGTGGTGGATCTGTCGGGACGTCCCGGCATGGAATTTAACGTCAAGTTTGTGCGTGCCCGCATCGGCGAGTTTGACGTGGATCTGACCAATGAATTTTTCCAGGGTTTCGTCAACCATGCCATGGTGACATTGCACATTGACAACCTGTCCGGAGATAACGCCCATCATCAGGCGGAAACCGTCTTCAAGGCATTTGGCCGCGCACTACGTATGGCGGTAGAATCTGATCCGCGTGCGGCTGGCATGATCCCGTCTACCAAAGGCTCTTTGTAACCGCCCCTACCTTCCTTCACCGCATGACTGACATTGCAATAATCGACTACGGCATGGGTAATCTGCGCTCAGTGTCAAAAGCTCTGGAGCACGTTGCCCCCAACGCCTCAGTGGTCGTCACCAGCGACCCGGTGGTAGTGCGGCAAGCCGCGCGTGTAGTATTCCCCGGCCAGGGCGCGATGCCTAACTGCATGCATGAAATGGATGCGCGTGGCTTGCGCGATGCAGTGCTGGATGCCGCTGCCAGCAAACCGTTTCTTGGCATCTGCCTCGGCCTGCAGATGCTGTTCGAAACCAGCGAAGAAGGCAATGTGCAAGGCTTGGGCATCCTGCCAGGCAAAGTACGGCATTTTCCACCTGCGGTGGCAATGCAGGACGCCAACGGACAGAAACTCAAGGTGCCGCACATGGGCTGGAACCAGGTGCATCAAGCCATTGAACACCCGTTGTGGCAAGGTATCACTACAGATGCGCGCTTTTATTTCGTACACAGTTATTATGTCGAGACTGCCAACCCGGAGCCGGTGGCGGCCTACAGTTTTTATCCTTTTCAGTTTACTTGTGCCGTGGCAAAGGATAATATTTTCGCTGTTCAGTTCCACCCGGAAAAAAGCCATGCAGCAGGACTGACGCTGCTGGGCAATTTCGTGCGCTGGGAACCGAACTTCACGAATAAGGCTAGTTAGATTCGCGCATGAATCTGCTTCGAATCTAAAATCTCAATCTCTATTTTTAGTTCCGATTTAACATGCTGATCATTCCTGCGATAGACCTGAAAGACGGGCAGTGCGTGCGTCTCAAACAGGGTGTAATGGAAAATGCCACCGTGTTCTCAGAAAGTCCCGGTGCCATGGCTGAGCATTGGTTACAGCAAGGCGCAAGGCGCTTGCATCTGGTGGATCTGAACGGCGCATTTGCCGGCAAACCAAAGAATGAGCCGGCCATACGCGCCATTGTCGAAGCCATCGGCGACAGAATTCCGATTCAACTGGGCGGCGGTATCCGCGATCTCGAAACCATCGAACGCTATCTCGACGATGGCATCACTTATGTCATCATTGGCACTGCCGCGGTGAAGACGCCGGGGTTCCTGCACGACGCCTGCTACGCTTTCCCCGGCCATATCATGGTGGGACTGGATGCGAAAGATGGCAAGGTTGCGGTCGATGGCTGGTCCAAAGTCACTGGCCACGACGTAATTGATCTGGCAAAGAAGTTTGAAAACTATGGAGTGCAAGCGATCGTCTACACTGATATCGGCCGCGACGGCATGCTCAGTGGCGTCAACATCAAAGCCACCGTGGAATTGGCTCGGGCGCTCACCATTCCGGTCATTGCCAGCGGCGGCATCACCAATCTCGACGATGTCAAAGCACTGTGCGAAGTCGAATTGGAAGGCATCATGGGCGCCATCACCGGACGCGCCATTTACGAAGGCTCGCTGGATTTCAGGGCAGCGCAGAGTCTAGCCGATATACTCGGCGCCAAAACCTGAGACCACAGAACTCTTAATAATTCATAGCAGAAACGAGTGTAAGTGGTACAGGAAAAACTATTTTCCGCTTTCTTCTGTGCCTCCGTATCTCTGTTTATCTTCAAGGTAAAAGGTCTTTAGTCTTATGGGTCTCGCCAAACGTATCATCCCCTGTCTCGACGTAACCAATGGGCGCGTGGTCAAGGGCATCAATTTTGTCGCGCTGCGGGATGCGGGCGACCCCGTCGAAATCTCGCGCCGTTACGATGAACAGGGAGCTGACGAACTGACTTTTCTCGACATCACCGCCAGTTCTGACAATCGTGATCTGATCCTGCGCATCATTGAGGAAGTTGCCGCGCAAGTATTCATTCCATTGACTGTGGGTGGAGGAGTTCGCCAGGTGGAGGACGTGCGCAGATTATTGAATGCCGGTGCCGATAAAGTGAGTATCAACACCTCGGCGGTGCAGAACCCGCAACTGGTGGCAGATGCCGCAGGTCACTACGGCTCTCAATGTATCGTGGTGGCAATAGACGCCAAGCAAGTAAGTGGCGCAGGCACAGATACCAATCGCTGGGAAGTATTCACCCACGGCGGACGTAAAGCTACCGGTCTGGATGCAGTCGAGTGGGCGAAGAAAATGCAATCCCTGGGGGCAGGTGAAATTCTGCTTACCAGCATGGATAGGGACGGCACCCGCAATGGCTTTGATCTGGCGCTTACCCGCGCGGTATCGGATGCAGTGGACGTGCCGGTCATTGCCAGCGGTGGCGTGGGCAATCTTCAGCATCTGGTAGATGGTGTGTTGCAAGGCCACGCCGAAGCGGTGCTGGCGGCAAGCATATTCCACTACGGTGAATACAGTATCCGCCAAGCCAAGGAGTACATGGCGCAACATGGCATTGAAGTTAGGCTATAGTGATAAAATGAAAATCGTGAATTTTTGTCACGGCCTTTAATCCGAATCCATGCCCACTACCTGGCTCAACAAAGTAAACTGGTCCGACGACGGACTGGTATCAGTGGTAACTCAGGAAGCCGGCAGCGGCCGGGTGCTGATGGTCGCCTGGATGGATCGCGAGGCATTGCGCCTCACCGTCAAAACCGGCGAAGCGGTATACTGGTCGCGTTCCCGCAAGAAGCTTTGGCACAAAGGCGAAGAATCCGGTCACGTTCAGAAAATAAAGGAAATCCGTATGGATTGTGACGGGGATGTATTATTGCTGACGGTCGAGCAGACCGGCGGTATCGCCTGCCATACCGGCAGACATAACTGCTTCTTCAACAAGCTGGAAAATGGTCAGTGGGCGGTGGTTGAACCGGTAATCAAGAATCCTGAAGAAATCTACAAAAGATGACAGACTCAGCTATTCTCCACCGCCTGGCGGAAACCATTGAAGCACGCAAGAGCGCCGACCCCGCCGCTTCATATGTCGCAAGACTGCTGCACGACGGACATGACAAGATACTCAGAAAAATTACGGAAGAAGCAACAGAAACACTATTGGCCGCAAAAGACGGCGACAAACAGCATATCGTGCGCGAGACGGCAGATCTATGGTTCCATTGCCTGATATTGCTGGCTCACCATGGCTTGGGACCGGACGATGTGCTGAACGAACTGCAGCGACGTGAAGGAGTTTCGGGAGTAGACGAAAAGGCATCGCGGGAAACAGGATAAAAATGGAGAGCTGCCTTTTCTGCAAAATCGTGCGCGGAGAGATCCCCTGTAACAGGGTGTACGAGGACGCCGAGGTTCTGGCATTTCATGATATCCATCCTGCGGCGCCGATACATTTCATGCTGATACCCAAGCTGCACATCGCTTCATTGACCGAGCTTGAAGACCAGCACCATGATTTACTGGGAAAAATGATGCTGCTGGTTCCCAGGTTGGCGCAGGAACAGGGCTGCACAGACGGCTTTCGCACCGTTATCAACACCGGGCGCGTAGGGGGGCAGGAAGTTTACCACCTGCATATCCACATTATCGGTGGCATGGAACGTTTGCCCGTAATGATTCATCACCAGAGATAAAGGAGTAAATGATGGGGACATTCAGCATTTGGCATTGGCTGGTGGTTCTGGTGATTGTTGTTCTGGTGTTCGGCACCAAGAAACTGCGCAATCTCGGCAGCGATCTGGGCGGTGCAGTGAAAGGTTTCAAGGAAGGCGTGAAAGGCGCCGATGAAGAAGAAACATCACCGCCGCAGACTGGCGGCCAGACCATCGAAGGCGAAATCAGGGACAAGACGAAAATAAAACCGTGATGGCTGCGGCTGATTGAGCTACTGGGTGGGCAGGAATCCTGCCGCCCGTTACTGTTCTTTGTCCACGATCCGCACAAAAAATGTTTGATATCAGTTTCGCAGAAATTCTGATCATTGCAGTTGTGGCGCTTATTGTGATCGGCCCGCAACGACTGCCCAAGGTGGCACGTACTCTGGGATATCTATTTGGACGAGCGCAGCGTTACGCCAACGATGTCAGGAGTGGTATCCGACATGAAATGGAACTGGAAGAACTGAAGAAACTGAAAACTTCGATGCAGGAAATCACCCACTCATTCGACAATACGGTACGGCAGGAAATAAATCAGTTGCAGGAAATAACAGTAACTCCAGTTACGACAGTAACTGTACCGCCCCTAGAAATCGTGGCAGAAATCAAACCCGTAGTGGAATCCCATGCCGCCCAAGTTGGGCCAGCATTCCAGCCGGAGCCGGGACTGGATAATACCCCCGGAGAACTGAAACAAAGTACCGCTAATGGGGCCGGCAAATAACGCACATTCACGCTGACGCGCGTCAATATAGTTGTGTCGGCTCAAGCCCTCCCCCTTCATAACATGAGCACCGACGACACATTCATTTCGCATCTGATGGAATTGCGCACCAGGCTGATACGCATCGTCGGCGTGCTGGCGCTCGCTTTCCTGCCCTGCGCCTATTATGCGCGGGAACTGTACTCACTGCTGGCACAACCCCTGCTGGAGGAGTTGCCGCAAGGTGGGCAGATGATCGCCACCGAAATCGCCACGCCGTTCTTCGTGCCGATGAAAGTTGCCATGATGGCGGCTGTCGTCATCACGCTGCCGCACACGCTCTACCAGATGTGGGCATTCGTTGCGCCGGGGTTATATACGCACGAAAGACGCATGGTGCTGCCGCTGGTGTTCGCCAGCAGCTTTCTGTTCATCTGCGGCATGGCATTTGCCTATTTCGCCGCACTGCCGCTGGTATTCGAGTTCATTACCCATTTTGCACCGCAAGGCGTGGCAGTAATGACCGATATTGGCAAATATCTCGACTTTGTTCTGACCATGTTCATCGCTTTTGGTGTGACTTTCGAAGTACCGGTATTCGTCGTGATGCTGGTCCGTATGGGTATTATCTCGATAAGGAAATTAAAGGATATACGCAGCTATGTTCTCGTTGGCGCATTCGTGGCCGGCGCAATCTTTACCCCGCCTGATGTAGTCTCGCAATTCATGCTGGCGGTACCGCTTTATCTGCTCTACGAATTGGGCATACTGGTAGCAGGTTTCATGGGCAAACCTATACCGGCTACGGATTGCCCAACTGCAAATAACCAGAGTGACGAGGCAATGGCACGAGAACCGGACAAGGCCGAAGTCGGAAGCAAGGAAAATCGTTGAACCCGGCAGCAGAACTGTGGCTGACGCAAAAGAACAGTCTTATCGCTTAAGTCCGGCAAGCCTATTCCAATGCATCCTGATCCAGCTCCTGCGGCGCCGGTTTGGGACGTTTTCCGACCTTGATCTTGATGACTTTCTCCGCCTGGTTGCGTACCACTGTAACCACGCCCGTTTCTCCCGGCGGCAGTGCTGCGATCAGATTGAGCATGACAGATGAATCATTGACCACTTTACCGTCTACCGCCACCACGATATCTCCCGGCTTCATTCCGGCCTTGTCGGCGGGACCATCCCTGAGCACGCCCGCAATCAATGCGCCATTGGCGTTGGCGCGCTTGAATGATTCCGCCAGTTCCGGTGTTAAATCCTGCACTTCCACACCGATCCAGCCACGGATCACGCCGCCGGTCTGAATGATCTGTTCCATTATCTGCCTGGCGATACTGGCTGGAATGGCAAAACCAATGCCAAGCGATCCGCCAGTACGAGAAACAATCGCGGTATTAATGCCGATCAGATTGCCGGCGGCATCCACCAGCGCACCGCCGGAGTTCCCTGGATTAATGGCAGCATCGGTCTGGATAAAGTTTTCGAAAGTATTGATACCCAGATGCGACCTTCCCAGTGCGCTGATAATACCCATGGTCACTGTCTGCCCGACACCAAAGGGGTTGCCGATGGCAAGCACCATATCACCCACTCTGGCATGGTCGGAATGCCCAAAAGTCATTGCTGGCAGCGCTCCCATCTCCACCTTTATGACAGCCAGATCGGTTTCCGGATCCGAGCCAATGATGCGCGCCCTGGCTTTCCTACCATCCATCAATGCAATCTCTATCTCGTCCGCAGCCTCGACCACATGATGATTGGTAAGAATATAGCCTTCCGGACTCACGATGACACCGGAACCGAGACTTGATGCACGCCGGGTCTGCGACTCGAAGCGGTCACCAAAGAAGCGTCGGAACATGGGGTCATCCAGCAGTGGATGAGGGGGTATCTTGACTTCCTTGCTGGTGAAAACGTTAACCACTGACGGCGTAGCAATTTGTACGGCATCGCTAAAGCCGCCGGGCTTAGACGCGCCATCGCGGGTGGCCTCTTTCAGTGTCACCATACCGCCACGAGAGCTCCACGGTAACAGCTCAGGCCGCAAAGTAGAGACAACAAACAATACCGCAAGGAATATCGTTACCGTTTGTGCGAAAATCAACCAGAGTTTATGCATGTTGGTATACGGATTTCGACGCCAGAATAACTGCCATAAAGAAACAAGGGGGAGCATTGATGCGACTGAACGAACTCGAAATCTACCTGAATCAACTTCTGGATATCGCCCATGTCCATGATTATTGCCCAAATGGGCTGCAAGTGGAAGGGCGAAGCGAAGTACGCAAGCTGATTAGTGGCGTAACCGCCTCGCTTGATTTCCTGCAAGCTGCTGTGGTCGCGGGTGCAGATGCCGTGCTGGTACATCACGGTTATTTCTGGCGCGGCGAAAACCAATGCCTGACCGGCATGAAACGTCGCCGCATTGCTTTGCTGATGGAGCACGATGTCAGCCTGCTTGCTTATCACTTGCCGCTGGATATGCATTTGGAATTAGGTAACAACACGCAACTGGGACACAGACTTGGTTTCATTGAAAGTGGCCGCTTTGGCGAACAGAGTATCGCTGCACACGGCACCCTGCCTCAAACCATGATGCTGAAAGATCTGGGGATGAACATTGAGCACCTGTTGTCGCGCAAGCCACTCATGATCGGTGATGCAGAAAAACCAGTGCAGCGTATAGCCTGGTGTACTGGTGCGGCACAAGATTATTTCGATGAAGCGATTGGCCTGGGCGTAGATGCATTTATCACCGGTGAAATTTCCGAGCAGACCGTGCATGCCGCACGTGAATCAGGTGTGGCCTTCCTTGCGGCAGGACATCATGCCACCGAGCGTTATGGTGTCCAGGCATTGGGCGCGCATACGGCGCAGAAATTCGGTATTGCCCACCAATTCATTGATGTGGACAATCCAGTATAAACAAGATTACAGCATGTGGAAGAAATGAGCAGGCCCGCCATTTGAGTCTGCTGCAGCATGAGCTTATTACACAGACACAAGACAGGACAGATCATGGGACAGACGCCACTGCAAGGAATAAAAGTTATCGAAATGGGTACGCTCATTGCCGGACCATTTGCCGCCCGATTGATGGCGGAGTTCGGTGCGGAAGTGATCAAGATCGAATCCCCAAAAAACGGCGACCCATTGCGACAGTGGCGCAGGCTGCATAATGGCACATCGTTATGGTGGTATGTGCAGGCACGCAACAAGAAGTCGGTGACGATAAATCTCAAGAAGGAAGCGGGCCAGGAAATCGTCAGGCAATTGGTGAAGGACGCTGATATTGTGATAGAAAATTTCCGTCCTGGCGTAATGGAAGACTGGAACCTGGGATGGGAGCAGCTTAGCGCAATCAACCCAAGGCTCATCATGGTACGCATTTCCGGCTATGGACAAACGGGACCCTACCGCGATCGACCCGGCTTTGGCGCAATCGGTGAATCCATGGGCGGCTGCGTCATCTTACCGGTTACCCGGATCAAGCGCCGGTGCGAGTGGGGGTGTCGATAGGCGATTCTATCGCCGCCATGCATGGCGTAATGGGCGCATTGATGGCGCTACACCAACGTAACACGGGCGACGGCAAAGGTCAGGTGGTAGATGTGGCACTGTACGAATCGGTGTTCAATCTGATGGAGAGCCTGCTGCCGGAATATGACATGTTTGGTTTCACTCGGAACCGAAGCGGTGCATCCCTGCCGGGTATTACACCATCAAACACCTATCCATGTCGTGACAAAAAGTACGTGGTGATCGGCGCTAATGCCGACAGTATTTTTAAGCGCATGATGCTGGCCATTGGCCGTAACGATCTGGCCAATGATCCAGAGCTTGCACATAATGATGGACGGGTAAAACGTACTTGGGAGCTCGACGAGGTAATCACAGCCTGGACCATGCAGCATGACTTGGACGAAATTCTGACAATACTCGACAAGGCAGAAGTTCCGGCAGGAAAAATATACGACATCGCCGATATCGTCAATGATCCGCACTATCAGGCACGAGAAATGATCCGGCAGTTCCAGTTGTCGGATGGACGGCCATTGAAATTGCCCGGCATTGTTCCCAAATTGTCGCGCACACCCGGTGAAATCCGCTGGGTTGGCCCGCAACTAGGCGCGCATACCGCAGAAATCCTCAGTAGTTTGGGATATGACGAAGTCGCGCAAGCCGCGCTGAAAGCACAAGAAGTAATTTGATCTGCGTTACTGATTCGGGAGTTTTCCGGGGCAGATTCAGGGTGTTTAAAGCTGCGCAAATTTCTTGACAGGTATTGGATGAGGCGTTAGGCTACGTGGGTCGTTGGAATGGGCTATTCTGGGATATTGGGATAGGGTCAGACGGCCACGAACACGAACACCATAATAATTACGGAACAACAAAGGAGAGAAGACATGGTTGCCAAGCTTTGGCTGAGGTTTGTTTTGCTGGTCAGCGGTACGGTGCTGGCGGCGTCTGCATACGCGAACTTTCCCAGCGTCCCCAAGGAAACGTACAAAGCGCTGAGTCTGGAGCAATCGGCCACACCCAAGCAATTGCATGATGCGCTGAGCAAGCGCTACAAGGATCCGGCGCAAGGCGCCGGGCGCGGAACCCTGGCGCAGTACTGGGAACCGATACCGTTCAGCATGTACATGGACCCGGCCTCCTTCTACAAACCGCCGACCTCGATGAAAGAAGTGGCCTCACGCCAGGAATGCGTGAAGTGCCATACTGACGAATCGCCGGTGTGGGTGAATGCCTGGAAGAAGAGCAGCCATGCCAACCTGGACAAGATCCGCGCACTTAAGCCGACTGACGCAACTTTCTACAAGAAAGCCAAACTGGAAAGCGTCGAGAACAACCTGCGCTCAATGGGCCGCCTGGGTGCGGGCGAGAAGCTGAAAGAAGTGGGCTGTATCGACTGCCACGTGGACATCAACACCAAGAAGAAAGCCGACCACAGCGTCGACATGCGCATGCCTACTGCTGACGTGTGCGGCGTCTGCCACCTGCAGGAATTTGCCGAACGCGAATCCGAGCGCGACACCATGATCTGGCCATTCAAGACCGGCTGGCCCGATGGCCGTCCCTCGCATGCGCTGGACTGGAAAGCCAACGTAGAGGTGGCGGTATTTGCCGCCATGCCCCAGCGCGAGATCGCCGAAGGCTGCAGCCAGTGCCACACCAACCAGAACAAATGCGATGGCTGCCACACCCGGCACGAATTCTCGGCGGCCGAGTCACGCAAGCCGGAAGCCTGCGCCACCTGTCACAGCGGGGTAGACCACAACAACTGGGAAGCCTACTCCATGTCCAAGCACGGCAAAGTCGTGTCGATGATGGGCAGCAAATGGAACTGGGATGTCCAACTCTCCGACGCCTACAGCAAAGGCGGGCAGACAGCCCCGACCTGCGCGGGCTGTCACATGGAGTACGAAGGCAAGTTCAGCCACAACATGGTGCGCAAGGTACGCTGGGCCAACTACCCGGCCGTGCCTGGCATCGCCGAGAACATCAACAGCGAATGGTCGGAAGAGCGGCTGGATTCCTGGGTGAAGACCTGTACCCAGTGCCATGCCGAACGCTTCACCCGCTCCTACCTGGAATTCATGGACAAGGGCACGCTGCATCTGCTGGCCAAATACCAGGAATCGCATGGCGTAGTGGAGAAGCTCTACAAGGAAGGCCTGCTGACGGGTCAGAAGACCAATCGTCCGGCCCCGCTGGCGCCGGACAAGGAAATGTTTGCGGGCTTCACCCAGCTGTACTGGTCGAAGGACAACAACCCGGCCGCCATCGAACTGAAGGTACTGGAGATGGGCGAGAACGACCTGCCGAAAGGCCACGTTGGACTGGCGCACGTCAACCCGGGTGGTTACACCTACACCGAAGGCTGGGGGCCGATGAACCGGGCCTATGTCGAGATCATGGATGAGAACACCAAGATCCGCGAGATGGTGGCACTGCAGAAGCGCATCGACCGACTGGAAGGCCGTCGTACCAGCCTGCTGGACATCGACAGCCCCAGTGACAAGATCTCGATCGGTGGTCTGGGTGGGGGCATGCTGCTGGCGGGCACGATCGCGCTGGCTGGCTGGCGCCGCCGCGACAAAAGCGGACGTTGACCTCCGCATCCTCCCGGAGCGCCGAAATGCCGGCGCGACCGGGAAATAAATTCCTCCCGGCACTGGGGATTCTCCTGGTAACGGGAGGTTTTCTTTTGCTCGCCTGGTTTGCCTACTTGTGGTTCAACCCCAAACCGGCGCCGTACCAATACCAGCTGGTTGAAGAAGGCGGCGTCGACAAGTTTGCCGAGCTGCGGCTGCAAGACTGGCCGGATCTGAACGTGCGCAAATACGAAGTGCGGGTGCCGGAAGTGGACAAACCCATTGCGGTGACGCATGTGGCAAGCCGCGGCAATGCCGCGCCGGTGCTGCTCAGCTGGGAGAGTCGTACCAGCGAACCGATTGGCGCCCTCGACGGCAAGCTATCCGAATTGACCACCTTGGCGGGCGCGATTGCCAAACATGCGCCGAAAGACGCACTGATCCTGTCGTGGTGGGACACCGCCCAACAGATCCGGCTGCTGACCGGACGCGATACCCTGTTCACAGCGCATGTAGGGGAGCCGCTGATCATTCCGCCGCACTGGCGCGAGCGCAGCGATGTCATCCGCCAGTATGAAGACAAATTCTGGGGCGCGCCGGCATCGGCTGACGAGCGCCAGAAATTCCAGCGCTTTGCCGATGCGCTGGTTGCCAGCCCGCAGGCCGGTGCTGCCATCCTGCGCGAACTGGCGGGTCCGCGCGAAGCCTACCTGGTGGTGCACGTCACCGACCTCTACAAACTGGGGCTAATGCGCCCGAGCCATTTCGACATGGCCTACAAAGTCTTTCCCATGGGCGGCAACATGCATGGACTGATCGGCTACCTGAAAGGCTGGATGCGCGACAACCACTACGAAACCTACGCGCTGCAATCGATTTCCGACAGCGAAGTGCGCGCCTTCTTCCTGAAGGATGCCAAGAGCACCAACACCCTGCTGGCCCAGACACTGCCTTTTACCAACACCCAGCCGCTCGACCTGGAAGCGCTGCAGGCTGTCTACCAACATGGTGGCTACTGGCTGTACAAGATTCCGGCGACAGCATCCGGTAAAGCGGATTGAGCGGCAGAGTCCTGCGGTATCAGTGGTACCAGAAAGAGTGATGGTACTGGTTCTACCAGTTTGTACAAAGCAACGATAAAGTGTATCTATAAAGGGTACGGTTAAACCATAACAACGGATATGAAGGAGAAATCATGCGTCATCCTATGACATTCGCACTGGCGGCAGCGATGCTGGCAATTTTTTCGGGCAGCGCGCTGGCCGACAAGTATGAAGGCACCAAGAAATGCAGCTCGTGCCACAAGAGCCAGGGCGAGTCATGGAAGAGCACCGCTCATGCCAAGGCGATGGAGTCGCTCAAGCCCAAAGTCAAGGCGGCTGCCAAGACCAAGGCCAAGCTGGATCCGAACAAGGACTACACCAAAGACAAGGACTGCGTGGGCTGCCACGTAGACGGCTTCGAGAAGAACGGCGGCTACACCATAGCCGAGCCGAGCAAATTCCTGGCGGCAGTCGGCTGCGAATCGTGCCATGGGCCGGGTTCCAAGTATCGCGGCATCCACCGCAAGGCCGGGGCGGACTTTGAGAAATCGAAGAAGACCACCCCACGGCAGGCATTGGCGGATGCGGGTCAGGACTTCAGCTTTGAAGAAAGCTGCAACGCCTGTCACTTGAACTACGAAGGCTCGGGCTGGAAAGGCGCGAAGAAACCGTACACGCCGTTCACCCCGCAGGTGGACAAGAAATACACCTTCGACTTCAAGAAATATGTACGCGACACCAAGGCGATGCACGAGCACTACAAACTGGATGGCACGTTCGTGGGTGAACCGGAGTTCATGTTCCACAAGGACTTCCAGTCCACGGCCAAGGTAGGCGAGAAAGGATCGGACGACTGATGGCCGGGGGCAAAGCAGGCGGCTCCCTGCTGATAGGAGCGGTGCTGGGGGTGGTGATGGTGGCGGTGGTATTCGGCGGCGAGGCGGCTGTTTCCACCGATGCGTTCTGCACCAGTTGTCATTCGATGACCTACCCGGCGGAGGAACTGAAGAAGTCCTCGCACTACGGGGCGCTGGGTGCCAATCCGGGCTGCAAGGACTGCCACATTCCGCAGGGTTTCAAGAACTTCCATCTGGCGCTGTATACCCACGCAGTGGATGGTGCACGGGAACTGTATCTGGAGTTTGCCGAGGATTATTCCACGCTGGAGAAGTTCAACGAGCGGCGGCTGATCATGGCGCACGATGCGCGCATGAACCTGAAGAAATGGGACAGCACCACCTGCCGCGAATGTCACAAGAATCCACAACCGCCGGGCGGGGACGCCAAGGCCGCACACAAGAAGATGGAGACCGAGGGTGCGACCTG
>CAMAPK010000020.1 GCA_945860135.1 Nitrosovibrio sp. Nv4 | reverse complement strand
GGGGTGTGCGCCGTCATGCGTAAATTGCTGCATGCGATTCATGGCATGTTCGCCCACAACCAGCCGTTCGATAATTCACGATTTTATGCGCTTCCCGCATGATGCAGAAAATCAGAAAATAGTGTTGACGGCGAACAGAGTATCTACGAAGGTGGCCGGCGGGTATAATCCCGCATCATGCTTACCAGCCTTTCTTTTCAGCTCGTCACTGCACCGCTGTTCTCGTTTGCGGTGACGCTCGCCTTGATCTGGTGGCTGATCAAGGGTAACACTCTCAAGATACTGGATCACCCCAATTCCCGTTCCCTCCATACCGAGCCTGTCCCCCGCACCGGCGGTGTCGGTTTGATGCTGGGGGTACTGGCTTCGTGGGCACTGCTTCCTGCTGTGCTGCCTTTGCCGGTGTGGCTGGGCGTCGGTCTGCTGGTGGCAGTGTCCCTCGCCGACGATATCTTTACGCTGTCGGTCTGGCAGCGGCTGTTGACACATGGCGCGACTGCAGTCTGGCTCTCTGCCACACTCCTATCCGGGACACATGGCTGGATGCTGGTAATCGTGATTGCATTTGCCATCGCCTGGGCGACTAACCTTTATAATTTCATGGATGGCTCAGATGGATTGGCGGGAGGCATGACGTTGATCGGCTTCAGTTGCTACGGTCTGGCTGCATGGCTCGCTGGGGATGAGGCGTTTGCCATGCTAAACTTCTGTATCGCTGCCGCTGCCGCAGCTTTTCTGTTGTTCAATTTTCATCCGGCACGCATTTTCATGGGTGACACCGGCTCGATTCCGCTGGGGTTCCTGGCGGCGGTGTTCGGCGTGATCGGCTGGATCAACGGCTTGTGGCCATTGTGGCTGCCGCTGCTGGTGTTCTCCCCGTTCATTGCCGACGCCACGGCTACGCTTGCAAAACGCGGGGTGCGCGGTGAGAAAATCTGGCAGGCGCACCGCGAGCATTATTACCAGCGCTTGGTGCAGAGCGGTTTCGGCCATCGCAACACGGCATTGCTCGGTTATGTACTGATGCTGGCTGCGAGTGCCAGTGCGATATGGGCGGCGAAGCAAGATACCATGACTCAGTTGGGAACCGGTGTGGCATGGAGCGGAGTTTATCTGGTGATGATGTTTGTTTTTGACCGTTATTGGGAGCGCCGCTGCGGCGACCGACAGGATGCCTCGACGTAACCCGAACTTGCGCAGACTGATCGCAATTCTTCACGACCTCGCCGCAATCATCGCCGCGTGGTGTCTGGCTTATTTATTCCGCTTCAATTTCGACATCCCTCCCGAACACCTGGCATCGCTGAAAGCAACCCTGCCCTGGGTGGTCCCGCTTCAGGCCGCAGCATTTCAATTGTTCGGCCTGTATCGCGGCGTCTGGCGCTATGCGAGCCTGCCCGACTTGCGGCGTATTCTGCTGGCGATCATGATGGGTGCAGCGGCGGTGCCGTTGGGATTAGTCCTCCTACAATTACTCGCCGGGGTGCCGCGTTCGGTGCTGTTGCTGGATCCGATCCTGCTTTTGCTCATCATGGGTGGCAGCCGTCTTACCTACCGGCTGTGGAAAGAAGGCCATCTCTTCCGACTCAAGGACCCGCAGGGCAATCCGGTGCTAGTGCTGGGTGCGGGCGATACTGCAGTCGGTCTGGTGAAAGAGCTGGCCCGCAGCAAGGAATGGCAGGTGGTGGGATTGCTCGATGACGACCCGCAGCGGCACCGCATGATACTGCATGGCTTTGAGGTGCTGGGGCGAATCGACCAGTTGCCCGCTATCGCGGAGAAACTGGATGTCACCCATGCCATCATCGCCATGCCGTCTGCCACCCACGGTGACCGCCGCCGGGCGCTGGAGATATGTGCTGCCGCAGCAGTTAAAGCACTGACTGTGCCCTCCTATGATGACTTGATCAGCGGCAAGGTCACTGTCTCGCAAATCCGCAATGTCGAACTGGATGACTTGCTCGGGCGCGACCCGGTGACGCTGGACAATGCAGGCCTGCACGGCCTGCTGACAGGGAAAACCGTGCTGGTTACTGGGGCGGGTGGTTCGATCGGCTCGGAGCTATGCCGGCAAATCGCCAGATTCGAACCGGCTCGGCTGGTGCTGTTCGAGTTGAACGAGCTTGCGCTCTACAACATGGAGCAGGAATTCGGCGCCAGTTTTCCGGACATGCCGATGGCGTTCGTGATCGGCGATGTCAAGCACCCTGCCCGGCTGAGGCAGGTGTTCACGCAATTCCAGCCGGCCGTGGTGTTCCATGCCGCCGCTTACAAGCATGTGCCACTGATGGAGCAGGAAAATGCCTGGCAGGCGGTGCAGAACAACGTCATGGGTACCCATGTTCTGGCGCAGACTGCGGTTGAGTACGGAGTGGAGAAATTCGTGCTGATCTCGACCGACAAAGCGGTCAACCCCACCAATGTCATGGGTGCCAGCAAACGCCTGGCGGAAATGGTATGTCAGGCACAGCAGCAATCCGTTTCTTCCTCGAGAAAAGATGATCCCGGCGACAAGGAACCAGAGACACGCTTCGTGATGGTACGTTTCGGTAATGTTCTGGGCAGCACGGGCAGCGTGATTCCGAAATTCCGCGAGCAGATTGCCAATGGCGGGCCGATCACTGTCACCCACCCGGAAATCACGCGCTATTTCATGTCCATTCCTGAAGCTGCGCAACTGGTGCTGCAGGCGGGGTTGATGGGCGGGAAAAATGATGGCGGGGAGATTTTTGTGCTGGATATGGGTGAGCCGGTCAAGATTGCCGACCTGGCAAGAGGCCTGATCCGCCTGTCCGGCTTGAGCGAAGAAGACATCAAGATTGTCTACAGCGGTTTGCGGCCGGGGGAAAAGCTCTACGAGGAACTGCTGGCGGATGACGAGAACACCCTGCCTACTCCCCACGCCAAGCTGCGCATCGCCCAGGCCCGTGCGGTTGATGCCCAGTGGCTGGCAGAGTTGATGCTGTGGCTGGACGGGCACCCAGTGTTAAGTGATGTGGAGGTCAAGCAGGGGTTGGCCAAGTGGGTGCCGGAATATGTGCCGAGCAAATTGGATGGAGACAAATGAGATATGAAACCATTCGTGTTGAGCCGTGAGCTTGTCGAACGGTCGAAACATGAATAATTTCAGGGCCTTCGACCGGCTCAGGCCGAACGGAATGAATTTTCGCACCTGAAGGCGCTCCTCGTTACAGGAAATATGCCATGACCACAAAACCTAAATCCAAAAGCCGAATTTTTGAAGCTGTGCACGAGACAGCCAGTGATCTGCAGCGTCTTGGCTTCATTGATAAACGCAAGATGCGCAAGTTCGATGTCCTCTGCCTTGATCCCATTCCGCAATACGACAGCGAAAAAATTCGTGCGCTGCGTGATCACCTTCAATTGAGCCAATCGGTATTTGCCGCCGTATTGAATACAAGTCTCTCGACCGTACGTAAATGGGAAGTTGGCGACAAGCATCCCAGTGGCCCATCGCTGAAGCTACTAAACCTACTGGATCGCAAGGGATTGGAAGCGGTTCTTTGATTTCGAGAATGTAGCGACCGGGAATGAGACTTCATTTGGATTAATAGCCTTCCAAATTCCCAAGCCACGCAGAAGAAGCCTTGCGTTCAATGTCCCAGTTTTGGGTTGATTTTCCATTTTGAGGCACTTTTGGTGTGCAATACCAAGAGGTTGTTAAATGTCCACCACATCGATAACGGCACTGCAAACAGATCGGCAGCAAATGGTAGCAGATGATAATCAGCCGTCAAGTGGACGATTATCATCCAGTAAAACAGGAATAATCGTGCCTGGCATTCCTTCGCGCCTGAAGGCGCTCCTTGCCGGCATTATCCTAAATCCGGCAGTTGATCGCTCATTTTTCAGTTTAACACCATGACACATAGTAATTTTTTGCAGTATTTGGCCTTCACCTTTGGGGTGAGTTCGCTACAGGGTAGATTGCACGATTTTTGCAGCACATGGCTGCGTTGCAACTCCTTGGAATGGAATAACCATTCCGCGTCGTTGCGCCTTGCCCTGCACCCCAAAAACCGCACACTCTACCCCGTCCAACTGCCGGATTTAGGATTATTGAGAGCCTACCTCAGTCTGCAGTCTGTTCAACTGGTGTGCGTTGGCTTCGCAGATAAGACGAAATTCTGCGCTGATTCGCTCGTCACCGGCGCAGGTTTGCCAATACACAATGCCCGCCTGCGCGGCTTGACGCCAAGCTTGCGCTTCATCCGGTAACGGCAGTTCCGGGACATACACTCTGGCAGGCAATTCCCCGCCACGGAGCGGTGCATATAGCATGGGCAGCATGTCGTAAGCCGGGGCGAGGGTCATGTCGGGACGGAAGGCGAGGTTGCCTTCGTGCATATCAGTATTGCCGATGTGCTTGCCGAACCACCATATATGGCGGATTGTGGAGATGGTTTCGTTGGTGACGCCACTGCCTGCCGCTTGAAGAGCCAACGCAGTTTTTGTCCAGCGTGCGCCTGCTGTGCCGGCCAAGGCGGCATTCAGGCTGCCAAGTGTGCATACGCCCGAGCGGCCAAAATCGCCGTGTCGATCGAAGCGGATAACTTCAAGAAAGGTTCGCCCGGCATAGCGGCGAATGGCGGATTGGGCGGCGGGTAAGTTCAGCGTTTGGGTCATGACTTCGGTAGCGAGGTGCTCGCAGACCAGTAAGTCTGCCCAGCGGCGCACTGCAGGGGAATCATCTGCTCCCGAAAACTTGACGATGACATTCACTTTTCTGCCCTCGAGATCGCGGCGGGCAGTGAATTTGGGGAATTCTCCACCCGCAGAAGATCCGTCTTCGCCGTGGGCTATGGCCAGTTCGGCGAGCCGGGGATATTCCGTTGCAAGTACGGCTTCCGTTAGGAATCGGGCGTCACCTTGCCGGCGGTGGTCAAGAAAGTGCCTGTAGGCGGTCTCGCCCAGAATAAGGTCACCAGGCTGGTCGTGGCCTGTCATCGCCAGCACGAATACGATATCGTCATCTGACCAGGCTTCCGGGTTGTCTGGCACGCCCAGGTCGAGAGCATGATGGTAGGCAAAGTTGCGGCCAAGAAAGCCTTGCGGCCGCATGTCGAAAAGAGGATAGGGCAGGCCATCAAACCATCCGTCACTCATGTCCCGATCCAGCGGCCAAGGGAATTTGCCCGGAGCGGATAGGACTGATCCCTCAGGGTAGGTCAAGGATAATTCTCCGAGTTCATGCCCAACGCCAGCCTGGTCGATGCGGTAAAGCGGGATGGGCGTGATTTTGCCCGCCAACGGGCGCCGCAGGCTATAACGGGTGCGTCGGGCGTTCCCGGCGGCGACAATATCAGCACCGGCCGACCAAACAAGGCGCATGAATGTCGCGCGGTCGATTCCACCCAAGCGGGCGCAGAGTTCAGCACTCCCGGCACGGGGATGGGTGCGGAGGAGTTTAATGAGTACATCGGGGGCAATTTTGGTCATATTGGCTTGACATGAAACGATTTATGAAACGATTTATAACTTTTAATTTCATTCAAGTCAATCGGTTGTATCAATATAAAATATCAGTATGAAACAAATCAATTATCCTGGAAATCAGCATTGAACGATGCCGTCCCTTCTGTATGCCTTGGGAAAAGAGGGCGCTGCCTTTATTTATGAAATTTTCCAACTGGGTCAAACTTTCCATTTTTTAACATCTGCTCGGATAGCTAACTGGATGCGCGCATCTCTGAACCGCTCCACCCTTGGCTTTTTCATTTTAAGGGGATGCGCAACTCAATTTGATTTCCTGTGAAATATGTAGCATAATTAACTACGAACGAAGTATAAAAGGAAACGTTTAGTGTTATCCTCATTACTTTTCAGCGATTATCGGCGGCGTGTGCTTGGGCTTTTACTGCTGCACCCAGACACAAGCTATCATGTGCGTGAGTTGGCGCGCCTGACGGGTACGTCTGCCGGTACGTTGCATAAAGAATTGACCAAGCTAACCCATGGCGGGGTGTTGCGGCGGCAAGAAGTGGGAAATCAGGTTCGCTATAGCGCAGATCGTGATTGTCCGGTGTTTGAAGAGCTGGCGAGCATCTTGCGCAAGACTTCGGGGCTGGTTGATGTGCTGGTAGCCGCACTAAGCAGCGTTGAAAAAAACATTGTCATGGCTTTTGTGTTTGGCTCGGTAGCTCGCGGCGAACAACAGTCCAACAGTGATGTGGATGTGATGTTGGTGGGCGATTTGGGCTTTGCCGCTGCCGTGCAGGTGTTGCATCCTGTTCAAGCGACTTTGCGGCGCGAGATTAATCCTGTAGTGTATTCGTTGAATGAGTTTCGTCGTCGTGCCGCCAGTGATGATTCGTTTATTCAAGAAGTGTTAGCCCAACCCAAGCTGTTTGTAGTGGGTAATGAAAATGAACTTAGAAAACTTACTCAAGATCAATAAGCTGCAAACGCACCATCCGTCGCGCGAATCAGTACAGCGCCTGTTGCAAGCCGCAGCTCGCAACATCGAGGACGCACGATTTGCAGAGATCAGCGGCGAGACGCGTCTCGATGCGGCCTATAAGTGCATTATGCAATGTGCGATGGTGGCACTATGGGCGAATGGCTATCGCACCTCTACCAGCCAGCCGGGACATCATCAAACAGCTATTCAAACACTGCCAATCACCATCGGGGTGGATCAGAACACGGTGATTGTGCTGGATGCATTGCGCAAGCAACGCAATATCAACGATTACGAAGGCAACCCAATCAGCGAACAGGCGGTCGTCGAGTGTATCAAGCAGGCAGAGCAACTTTACAAGGTAGTAACTGTTTGGCTTGCAATCAATCGGCCTGATTTGCATTGAACCCAGATAATCCATCAGGCGGCTCTCTGAGCCTGCGCGAGTGCTGGCGGTCAGTTTGTGGCCATTTTCGTCGCTTCATTCGGATTGTGACTGGGCCGTGCTAAGTTGGCAAAACCACCTTGGTAAGCAAACATGTGTGAGCGTATCGTGATACAATGAATACAAGCATCCAAATAGGAGGGGTTATGGCTACATCCATTCGTCTTGATCCGATAATTGAGCAACGATTAGATCATTTAGCTGCCCAAACAGGGCGAGCTAAAGCTTACTATTTGCGCGAACTGATTGAGGGCGGCATCGATGATCTCGAGGATTTTTACTTAGCGGACGCCACCATGGAACGGGTTCGCAAAGGCACAGAGAAAGTATTCGATGCCGCTGATGTAAGGAAAGATCTTGACCTGGGTAATTAAATACACCGAGTCAGCGAGAAGACAGCTTAAGAAAATCGATCAACCTACCGCAGCTCGCATTCTTGATTACATGGATGAACGGATTGCCATTCTGGATGATCCGAGAGATGCCGGTAAAAAATTAGTTGGGCCGCAATTGGGTTCTTACTGGCGCTATCGAGTGGGGGACTATCGCATTATTTGCGATATTCAAGATGGGCAATTATGTGTTTTGGTAATCGCAATCGGTAATCGCCGTGAAGTGTACCGAAAGTAAAAGATAAGCCCTGCACCATAACCAGCCATTTTTTCTATCCGGCGTTGTACCACTGCAAAGACCACACAATATCCTTGCAATTCATGGAGTGACATTCCATAATTACACGGATGATTAACCGCTCACTGACCACCAGACTCTCGGATGCCATCGCTTATTCACCAGCGGTGGCATTGCTTGGCCCGCGCCAGGTAGGTAAAACAACACTGGCGCTGGAGATCGGCCAGCGCTATAACGCGCTTTATCTTGACCTGGAATCCGAACAGGATCGCGCCAAATTATCACAGCCTGAGCTTTACCTTCGGGATCATCAGGACAGACTGGTCATTCTTGACGAAGTCCACCGTGTACCGGGACTTTTCCCGGTGCTGCGCGGCCTTATAGACCAAGGCCGGCGTTCCAACCGGCGTTCAGGCCTGTATCTGCTGCTCGGCTCCGCTTCGCCGGATTTGCTCAGGCAGTCTGGCGAAACACTGGCCGGTCGTATTGCCTACCTTGAGCTCACCCCATTCCATGTGCTGGAAACGCGCGGCATGCCGGCTGACGATCTCTGGGTGCGCGGCGGTTTCCCTGAAAGCCTGCTGGCGCCAGATACCATGCACAGCTTGCGCTGGCGGCAGGATTTCATTCGCACTTATCTGGAGCGCGATATCCCCCTGTTTGGCCCACGGATTGCGGCGGAAACGCTGCGCCGCTACTGGAGCATGCTTGCACATCACCAGGGAGGCCTGCTCAACACGGCACAGTTGGCGCGGAACCTAGGGGTGGACGTCAAAACCGCCGGAGGCTATCTTGATTTGCTGGTGGATCTGCTGCTGGTCCGTCGTCTGCCTCCATGGCATGCCAATTTGGGCAAGCGACTCGTCAAATCACCCAAGGTATATGTGCGGGATAGCGGTCTGGTTCACGCGCTGCTGAATATCCCTGACAAGGAAACGCTTCTTTCCCATCCAGTCGTAGGCCAGAGCTGGGAATGTTTTGTCATCGAAAACCTGCTTGACTGTGCGGCGCCCGAAATACAAGGCCATTTCTATCGTACCAGCGGTGGCGCCGAAATCGACCTGTTGCTCTCGTGGCCGGATGGAAGTCTGTGGGCAATCGAAATCAAACGCAGCCTTACACCCAAGGTGGAGCGCGGCTTTCATGCGGCATGCGCCGATCTTCAGCCCGCAAAGAAGTATGTGGTCTACCCGGGTACCGAGCGCTACCGTCTGGCCACTGATATCGAGGCGATTTCTCTTGAAGGACTTGCGTCAGAATTGGCTGCGTCTTGAACTGTAACCAAGTTATTTTTTCGCGCCTGAAGACGCCCCTACGGGACGACGAGGTTGGGATGCGGTTGGAGCCCCTTCAGGGACGATCGGTTGGTTCTTTTCGCGCCGGAAGGCGCGCTGATGATACTGGTGCGGCCTTGCATCAGGGTTGCCAGCGCCGCCTGCACCTGCTGCCCGGATTCGGCATCCAGCTCCGAAACCGCTTCGTCCAGAATCAAAATAGGTGGATTTTTCAGCAATGCCCGGGCAATGGCGATGCGCAGGCGCTGATCATCGGCAAGCTGCACGCCCTGCTCACCCACCACAGTCTGCAGCCCCTGCGGCAATTCCCGGATGAATTCCGCTGCATGCGCGGCATGCATTGCGGCGATGATCTCCGCTTCGGTGGCATGCCCCTTGGCGCCATAGGCGATGTTGGCCGCCACCGTGTCGCTGAACAGCATCGTCTCGCGCGATATCAGTGCGATGTTGGCGCGCAGACTGGTCAATGTGAGCGTTGTCAGATCGTGGCCATCGAGCAGAATTTTCCCGCTATCAGGCTGAGAGAAACGCGGCGCCAGATCGGCCAGCGCAGAATCCGTCAGCGCCAGCGTCTCACCCGGCTGCAGCGTCAGCGTAATCTCTTCCAGCGCAGCATCTGCTGGCGACTGGCAGCGAAAGCTAACCTGCTCGAAGCGCAATTCCCCGCGCGCACGACCAATATCAATCGTGCCGCCATCCGATTCGGCCTTCTGCTCCAGCAGCGCGAATACGCTTGCGGCGGCAGCCAGTCCTTGTTGCCGTAACATATAGGCAAGGGCAACTCGCCTCACCGGCAGGATCAGCAGCATCATGGCCACGCTGAGCGAAACGAAACTGCCTGCTGCGGCCCCATCGGTGGCGGCTTGCTGAGCAGCGGGATAGATGGCAAGCGCCAGCACCACGCCAACCGCCATATGCACCAGCGCTGTACTGAAAGCTTTGGCAGTAGCCTGTTTCATAGTAGCGCGATGCACCCGCTCGACTTCATTGCGTAAGCGCTGACTTTGGTATTGCTGGCCGCCGTCAAGCTTGATTACTTTGTGGTTCCTGACCGACTCCTGCACTACCTGGGCCATGCCGTCCGGCGTTGATGACGTTTCCCGATCGCCTGTCTGTAGCTGTCCATTGCTCAACCGCACAATCAGCATGATCGCCGGAATCAGCGACACCGCCAGCAACGCGGGTTTCCAGTCGAGATAAAACATCCACGCCAGCAGCGCGATGATGGCCAGCGTATCCCGTGTCAGTACGGTTACTGCAGCGGCAGCGGTAGCGACGGTTCGGTTCGTGTCGGCGGTGATTGTGGCAACAAGACTGTCACTGGCGTGATCGGCATAATAACGGGCGGGCAGCGTCAACAGCCTGTCGAACGTGCTCACGCGTAAATCCACCACCAGCCTGCCGCTCACCCAGCCAAGCGCATAGATGCTGAGGTGGCTCGCCACCCCGCGCGCCACAAAAAATGCAATGATCACCAGCGGCACCAGTTGCACCAGTTCATGCTTCGGGTTGACCAGCGTTCCGTCCAGCATCAGCTTCAGCAATAGCGGCAGCGCCGGTTCGGTCACTGCCAGCACCAGCATGCCCGGCAACGCCACTGCCAGCATGCCCCAATAAGGCGCGACATAGCCTGCCAGGCGCGCGTACAACTGATGACCGGTCATGGTCTGTGCGTTTTGCATGCGCGCACAATAGCAGAACCAGGGAAGAAATGAAAAAGCGGCGCTGCCGGAATTACCGGCAGCAGTGTTCAGAAGGTATGCGAGACGCTTGCCCAAACGGTTCGGGGTATCCCTCTGAATCCCACGGCCGGCTGATATTCCTTGTCCAGCAGGTTATCCACCTGGACCCGCAGTATTGGCCCCTTGCCCGGCAGTTTGTAACTGGAGCTTAACCCTACAATGGCCATCGTGGGCAACCTGGCCGTATTCTTGCTGTCGTCAAACCGATGGCCCTCAACCCGGACTATGCCCTCCAGCATGACTGGACCGCTTTCGTACCTTAACGCTGCCGTTCCCCATACCTGCGAGCGCCTGGCCAGCACCATTCCGGTCTGTTCATTGCGTGGGTCTTGCACAGTGACATTCACCCGCGTAGAGAGCCCGGCAAACAAGGACTGAGCACCCGACATTTCAATCCCTTGAATCTTGGCGTGCGATATATTCTCCATCTGGGACCACATGGAGTTTATAACGATGGCATCCTTGATGTTGTTAATGAACGCCCCAACCCGATACCTGGCATCGCCCTTCTCGTACATCATGAACACTTCCTGCATCGCTCCTCTTTCCGGTGTCAAGTTGGGATTCCCGCCAAATCCCCACGCCATCGGCCAGTAGAGATCATTGAACGTCGGCGCCCGGAACGAGGTTGAGGCAAGGGCGCCGACTCTCCAGTTCTCGGCAAAGATTCGTGCCAGCGAAACGTTATAAGTGTTGTACCCGCCAAATTGAGAGTTCTCATCATGACGATAAACGCCTTCAGCCACCATGCTGGCGGCTCTGAGCTGAGTCCCAACAAAACCGGATACGTTCGTTCTTTGGTTCTCCGTGTAATGAGTCGTGCTTGACACCTTCTGGATCTCGTGGTCGGCACCGACAAATACCCGACCTATCTTCATATCCTTTTCCAGCTGCACATTTCCTTGCAGGGATTGGGTGTTCAATACCATCGGCGTCGATCCGCGAAGTGTTGACCTGTCCGTGGCGACACCATAGCTCGCGATGGCGCGCATGTTGTCGGGCAGGTGATAAATGGCTCGCATATTGCCCATCCCGATAGCCTGCAGGTTCAGATCGTTGGTTGTCGCGCTTCCGTCGTACATCGTACGGATACCGGAATACAGACCCGTTAACTCCACTTGCAGATTGTCCGTCACCATCCCACCTGCCTTGGCCACCACCCCGATCCTTTTCCGAATATCCACGTCGGGGTTATAGCTCCATAGATTATTCGCGTTAGTCGCAGAACCTTGATTGATTATGTCCTGGACTACACGAAATCCGTAGTGAAACCTGTCGTCCCGCGCGCCAGCAGAAACAGCCGCTCTTTCGGACATTCGCGAGCCGCCACCCGCAGATACCGTCAGCCCGGTGGGAATATCCACCGACCCCCGTATCACACCACCGACCGCATTCGCACCAAACGCAGCGGAAGCTCCGCCCTGGAGAACGTCAATCGAGGTTAACAACCCCGGTGCTATCGCAGCAAAGTTTGGCGCTCCGGTAGTCGCAGACGACATCCGCATACCGTCAATCATGAACATGGTTTGACTCGACCCACTACCCCGCATAAATAAAGAGACTGGGCCGCCAGGTCCGGTCTCGTTTACCTGCACGGTTTCCTGCAACACCGTCTTCCAGTCATTGTCTTCGACCTTCAGTTTTATTTTATCCATCCGGATATTCGTCAACTCCCGAGTAATCGGTATCCGATTTCCTCCGTAGACGACCATTTCTGGTAACTTCGGCGGCACTCCCTGCGCATTTGCAGTGGCTAAAGCCGCCTGTGATGTTATCAACCCCAAAGCCAACAATCGTCCTAATTTCATGTGCCGTTCCCCGCAATAAGCAGACCCGCCGTCTGCTGTTGTGACAGACAAGGAAATGCCGCAAGGGGGAATTACATGAACGAAGAAAAGACGTCGATCAGGATACCGCCCCACGCGATATTTCCATACGCGTTAAAGGCCGGTATCCGGGCTTACAAGATTTGACATATCGCCTTCCCATGAATTGGAGAATTCACAGTGGCATGGTGGATATGTCCACGCTTGCTTACCGTTGCGGGGGCAGCCCAGGTATTTCACCTGGTTCCCGTTTAACTCGACTCAGAAAGATCTGATTAAGTAGGTCCCATTCGGGTGAGCCCTTCGACAAGCTCAGGGCGAACGGAAAACTTAATCAAACCTTACTCTTTAGTCGAGCACCTCAAACGTGGCACGGATTCTACCGGAATCGGAAAATCCGGTCTGAAAGATTAATCACATGTCTTATCTCGACGAATCAGGTTACTGGAAATAACATTTAAAAAATCCCGTTAGCAGTTGACTCAATAAGGATTTTCAAACTATAGTGCGCCGATGGAAGCAGAACTGAAATCGCTGGAAGAGAAAATCAATCTATTCGTGCAATTGTGCCGGCGTCTGCGCTCGGAAAATATCCAGTTGCGCCAGCAACTCGCCGGCGCCACCAGCGAAAACAAACACCTGTCGGAAAAAATAAGCACTGCAACCAGCCGCCTGGAAACACTCCTGACTCAAATCCCCGAAAACGAACCATGAGTACCAGTAAAACCATGAACGTCAACATCATGGGGCGAGAATTCCGCGTCGCCTGCCCTGACGATGAACGCGAAGAACTGCTGCAGTCGGTGTCCTATCTTGACAAAAAGATGCGGGAAATCAGGGATAGTGGCAAGGTCGTCGGTTCCGAACGCGTTGCCATCATGGCAGCGCTCAACATTACCCATGAATTGCTCACCACCAAAATCAGGGGGGGGTTTGACATGGGTGAATTCAAGCGTAGAATCGACCGCATGCAGGCAGCACTTGATGCGGCGATGCCGGAACAGGACAAGTTGTTTTAACCAGCGTTACCCTGTTCCCAAGCCAGCCCCACCCGATTTCCGGTTTGTATTCGGCCAGACTCTCTGCTTGAATACAGAGTGGATTACAGTTGTTCCCTGCGGTGTTCGTTTAGGCTCATATTCTTTGAACCATTCTTTGAGAACTGGTTGCTGACCATAGTGATGCTGTTGTGCGCGTCCCATGCGGAAGCGCCTGATGCGTCCGGCAAGCGACCACCTTGGACCTTAAGGTTCAAGATAATGGCCTGACGGCATTTGCGGGGAACTTTGTTTTTTTATTTTGTAAATCGAGAGGGAACGGGGCCACACCCGCTGCCCTCTCTCACCACCTTATGTGCAGTTCCGCATACGACGATTCATGAGAGACACTGGAATCGTCGCAGTGCATCAAGCAGCGACACCAGATCCAAACGATCAAAGCAGAATTCCGGGAAGTTTGTTCAACCCAATGCAGACAGCGCGGCCTCTGGCGCTTTGTCGAGCACTTTTAATAGTGCCTTTGCCGCGCCAGTCGGACGGCGCTTGCCCTGCTCCCAGTTGCGGATTGTTTCAAGCGAAACATCAATGCGCTGTGAGAACTCAAGTTGGCTGAGTCCCAGACGCATGCGTACGCGGCGTGTGAATTTTGCAGTGTCCTGCATTGCTTCCGCACTATCGGCGGCCGTCTGCAAGATAATGTCCCGCTCGCTCGTAGCGTCTAAGCGGGCCTCGTTCACACGGCCTTTCGGCAAACCGGCCAGCGACACCGAATCAATTTTCACGTGTACTGTTTTCATAGTCATGTACCTCTCGTTGATTGGCTTTGCGAGCCGAAATAATTCGAATAACCGTTCCACGGATAGTGTACGCCACAAAAAACACCCGTCCATCGATGGCTCCCAACAGCTGGTAACGATCCTCTCCATAATCCCAGCGTGCGTCCTTGTGAATCAGTCGATCCGCATCCAAGAATGCGCCCAGCACATAGGCAAAATCAAAACCACGCTCCGTAAAGCACGCATCACTTTTATCCGAATCCCATTCGAATTCCATGCGCACAGAGTAGGCCACTGGCCTACTCCTGTCAAGACAGGGGATTCGATATGTGGGCGCAAATAGACTTTTGCACGAATACCCACCGATAGTGTATTTTGTACCTTGTGCGCGAGTGCGACGATGGCTTTGCGAGATGGGATGCACAATTTAGAAGAGTGAAATGGAAGAGTTATGCGCTACTGGCTGATGAAATCCGAACCTTCCGATGTGAGTATCGACGATCTTGCGGCGATGCCCGCACGAACCATCGCGTGGTATGGCGTGCGCAACTATCAGGCACGCAATTTCATGCGCGACCAGATGCGCGTCGGCGACCAGGTTTTTTTCTACCATTCGAGCTGCTCTGAACCGGGCATCGTCGGCATCGCCGAAGTCTGCAAGCTTGCCTACCCCGATGCCACCCAGTTCGATCCCGCCAGCAAATATTTCGACCCGAAAGCCACCTCACTGCGTCCACGCTGGTTCAACGTGGAGGTGAAGTTCATCAGGAAAACCCGCCTGGTGGGCATCAAAGAACTAAGGAGTTATCCCGATCTGGCCAGCCTGCGCATTCTGCAGACAGGCAATCGCCTGTCCATCACGCCGGTCGATCCGGCGGAATGGAACTTCATCATGGGAATCTTGTGATGATCCGCCCGCAGTGCTAAAGCGGAATCCCAACCGGGGCAGCACGTAGCATGGAATGGTGGCCGGCTTATCTGCTGCTGGGTGCAATGGTCGGCTTCTTTGCCGGACTGCTGGGCATCGGCGGCGGGCTGATCATGGTGCCGGTGCTGACTTTCATATTCAGCGCCCAGCATTTCCCCGCTGACCGCATCCTGCATCTCGCCCTCGGCACCACCATGGCCGCAATCATTTTCACTTCCATCTCCAGCTTGCGCACCCATCACGCCCACGGCGCGGTGAACTGGCAGGTGGTGCAACACCTGACGCCGGGAATCATCATCGGTACCCTGGGCGGGGCAACGCTGGCAGGCGCGCTATCCAGCCAGTTTCTGGGCATTGTTTTTGTCGTGTTTATTTTTTATGCCGCTACCCAGATGCTGCTCAAGACTACCCTCCAGCCCAGTCGCCAGCTTCCAGGCAAGGTGGGAATGTTTGCGGCCGGCAATGTGATCGGGGTGGTTTCCAGTCTGGTTGCGATCGGCGGCGGCTTGCTGACCGTGCCGTTTCTTTCCGTCTGCAATATCAGGCTGCAACAGGCCATCGGCACCGCCGCCGCAGTCGGTTTTCCCATCGCGCTGGCGGGGGCGATCGGCTATATCGCCAACGGCATGGCGCAATCGCAACCATTGCCGGAATACAGTCTGGGGTATGTCTATTTGCCGGCGCTGGGGTGGATCGTGCTGGCCAGCATGCTGACCGCGCCGCTGGGTGCAAGAACCACTCATACCGTGCAGACCGGCACGCTCAGAAAGGTTTTCGTGGTGCTGCTTTATCTGCTCGGGATCAAGATGCTGCTCGGGCTTTTCTAGCAGCATCTTCAGGCACGCATTGAGTTTGATTAATTCCCGAAAAGGTCGGCATGGGAACCGGTGCGCACTAGCCACAAATCCTTATCGTCTGCTTTGTAGATCAGCAGCCAATCGGGCTCGATGTGCAGGTCGCGATAGCCTTTGAACTCGCCGCGCAGAGGGTGGTCATTCAGCTCGCGGGGCAAAGGCCGACGTTGCATCAGCAATTCGATGACAGCACGCAATTTTCCAGTATCCTTGCCCCGTCGTTTTGCAAGCTCAACTTCTTTTTCAAACCTGTTCGTGGTGTTGAGCCTGCGCGGTTCCATCAGATACCCATCTTGTTATAGAAATCGTTGACGCTGGCGTAAGTATTCACTTCGCCGCGCTCAACGGCTTCAATAGCAGCAATGGTTTCAGCATTGGGCAATTCTTGATGCGCAATGTAAGAGCGCATCAGCTCGCGCACAATCTGCGCCGCCGGCCGATGCATTGCAGCGGCTGCAGCCATGAACTGCTCGTGCAATTCCGGCTCCATTTTTATCGACATTTGCACTTCTTTAGGCATGATTGTCACTCCGGTTGGTCACTGTCAGAGCAGTCTAAAAGATACCTTATGAATAGTCAACAGATACCCGATTAACATCCCATGATCTATGATTAGCTCTTTCGTGCCTGAAGGCACTCCTACCCCTGGAAAGCACCTTGGCAAAAGCATTTGCCTTGACATCAGCCCATGTCCGGATATAATTAGTACGAATTCCATCTATATTTCCTACTTCCCACTCTCCACCTCCCACTTCCTATTTATAAGGCCAATATGTCGCATGTACGAGTACGCCCAAAGCACCAGATCACTATTCCCTCTAACATCGCACAAGCGGCGGACATCAAGCTTGATGACGTGCTTGACATCGCTTATGTGAACGGGATTATCACACTGGTGCCGCAAAAACGCCTCCAGCGCAAAGAATCAATCATGTCCTACGCGGGCATCGCCCGTGGTCTTTGGGGCAATACCACGACAGAGATTGATGCTTCCATCCGGAACGACCGCGACTCATGGGAAAGATAGAAAGCATCATTGCCCGCATGGCTGGGCAACGCGTCTATCTGGACACAAATATTTTTGTCTACTTTCTTGATCGCAATCCAGAATTTTTTCAGGCTGCCTCCGCCTTTATTGAAGCAGCCGAATCCGGCAGGATTATTGGCTACACTGGGGATGCCGCCGTAGCTGAAGCTCTGGCAAAGCCGTATCAATTGGACAATGTTGGACTTGCCGCGAGCTTCAAGGCCTTCTTTGCAACGGACGATTTTCTCTCAATTCAATCTCACGATGCAGATACATTCGATCTGGCGGCCCAATTGCGTGGAAAACGAGGTATGAAATTTATCGATGCCCTGCATTACGCTACCGCGCTCAAAGCAGGTTGTAAATTTTTCGTCACCAATGATGAAGATTTCAAGTCAGATGATACGATGGAAGTTATCCTGATCAAGGCTCTCCTCAAGAAGCGGTAAAAAGCCAGTCACGCAACTTGTGCCGCTTTCGCGCCTGAAGGCGCTCCCACGGACGAAGGGTTAAGGTGGCGAGTGTAGGAGACCCTTTAGGGGCGAGCGGTTTGATTCTTCGCGCCTGAAGGCGCTCCCATTACTCTGTCAGCCGCCGCAGGGCTTCCTGATATTTTTCCGTGGTTCGGGCGAGCACTTCGGCGGGCAATGCGGGCGCGGGCGCTTTCTTGTTCCAGTCCTGCGTTTCCAGCCAGTCGCGCACAAACTGCTTGTCGTAGCTGGGCGGATTCTTTCCCGGCGTATACTGCTCGGCCGGCCAGAAGCGGGATGAATCCGGCGTGAGCGCCTCGTCGATCAGATAAAGCCTGCCCGCAGCATCCTGGCCAAATTCGAACTTGGTGTCGGCGATGATGATGCCCTTGCTCGCGGCAAAATCCGCCGCCTCGGTGTAGAGGGCAATGGCCTTGTCGCGCACTTGCGCAGCCAATTCTTTGCCCAGCAGCTTCTCCGCTTCGGCAAATGGAATGTTTTCATCATGCGCGCCCATGGGCGCTTTGGTCGAAGGCGTGAAAATCGCGCCACCCGGCAGCTTGGCCGCCTCCTGCAGTCCGGCGGGGAGCGTGATGCCGCAGATCGCGCCGGTCTTCTGATAATCCTTCCAGCCGGAACCAACCACGTAGCCGCGCACGATCGCCTCCAGCGGCAACGGCCGCAGTCGCTTCACCACAAACGCGCGGCCGGTCACCTGCTCACGTTCTGCTGCCGCCACCACCGATTCGGGCGCAATGCCGGTGAGATGATTGGGCATGATGAGGCTGAGCTTGTCGAACCAGAAGTTGGACATGGCGGTGAGCACCCTGCCCTTGCCCGGCACCGGGGTCGGCAGGATCACATCGAATGCCGACAGCCGATCGGTCTGGACGATCAGCAGCTTGTCTGCATCCACCGCGTAGATGTCGCGCACTTTGCCGCGATGCAGAAATTCAAGGCTGGTAAGGCTGGATTCAAATAATGCCGTTTCGGTTGAATTCATATTGAACCTACTCAAGCTCAGGAAGAGTCATCGCCTTAACCTTTTCCGCCTGCGTTGTGCGGAAGGCCTCAAGCTGCCTGGCCATGGCCGGATCGGAAAGTGCCAGCAGGGCCACTGCAAACAAACCGGCATTGGCGGCTCCGGCTTCACCAATAGCGAAAGTGGCAACCGGAATGCCTTTGGGCATCTGCACGATGGAGAGTAACGAATCCAGCCCTTGCAGATGCTTGGACGGAACCGGCACCCCCAGTATCGGCAGGGTGGTTTTGGCCGCCAGCACCCCGGCGAGATGGGCAGCGCCGCCGGCGCCGGCAATGATGCAACGCAGGCCGCGGGCAATGGCGGTTTGCGCGTATTCAAATGCGACATCGGGCGTGCGGTGGGCGGAGATTACCTGCGCTTCGTAGGCTATGCCGAAATCACGCAACTGGCTCGCGGCATGCTGCATCACGTTCCAGTCGCTGTTGCTGCCCATGATGATGCCGACTAATGGTTTTTTCATTTGATGCCTCGCGGGTTTTGGTCACAGATCCTGTATTGCATTTTTCTGTCTGGAGCTAACAACTGCTGATTTTACCTGTTCCGGATGGCAATTCCATCACAAATACCAATGGAAACCATAACGATATTAGCCATCCAAACCGGCCAGCATCTGCGCATCCACCCATCCCCTGCCGTGCGCATTTCCTGCCAGCACGGTAAACGGCTGGGCCGGCTCACCCAGATCTGACAATACCAGCGCTGCACCGCTGAAGTCCTGCCCACGGGTGTAATCGCTGACTGTGATCAGCGTGTCCAGGCCTGCTGCCAGCGCAGCTTTCAATCCGTTCTCGGAATCCTCCAGCGCGATGCAGTGCTGCGCCGGTAACCCAAGCTGTTGCAGTACCCATAGATAAATATCCGGTGCGGGCTTTTTGCCGGGAACGATATCGCCCGCACCGATGACGTCAAACCAGCTTGGGGAATCTTCTCCCAAAGTGGACTTCAACAGCGCGATTACATTCTCCGGCGAGGTGGTGGTGGCAATGGCGATTTTTATGTTTGCTGCGCGCAACTCATGAATCAGGCGGGCAACGCCGGGACGCAACGGAATTCCTCCGCGCTCGAGCAGGCTCACGAAATGCCTGGTTTTGGTCTGGTGCAAAGCGGCGATCCAGGCATCCAGCCCATTCCTGCTCAATTCATCCGGAACATGTTTCTCGATGTAATGACGAATGCGTTCCTTGCCACCGGTAATTGTCAGCAGCTCTCCATAGAGCTCCGTATCCCAGTCCCAGGCAAGACCGGACTCCGCAAACGCAGCATTGAAAGCGAGACGATGACCGTCGCGTTCGGTATCGGCCAGGGTACCGTCAACGTCAAACAATACCGCGCGCAATTGATTTTTTCTGTCTGTTTTCATCATCTGTCAAATGGTGTGCAACTGGCGCGCTGCAACCGGTCTGCAACCGCCAGCCACGCGGGATCAGCAGGCGGCGCTTCCACCAGCAGACGATCAAAGCGCCCATGATCGAAGCGGCGCAGGGTTGCATACAACTGGCTGCCGTAGGCTGCCGCTTCGCGTGGCATGGAAAAATAAAAGGCGTTACTGTTTCCCGGGGTGACCGGTTCCAGCTCAGACCAGCCTAGCACCGCCAGCCGCAGTCCCTGTGCTGCCAGTTCACGCACGTGCTGCCACAGCGCTTCAGTTGGCCACACCTCAAGCGGCGTTAATGGAGCGTAATGCGCAGCCAGTGCGCCCGGCACCCGTACGGTGGAATCCTTTGCTTGCGGCAAGACCACGTTGCCATGCAGCACTTCCGCCAGCGCGGCCAGCGAAATGCCGCCGGGCCGCAGGATCGTGGCAGTCTGGCCGCTGAAACCAACTATCGTGCTCTCCAGGCCGACCTTGCACGCGCCGCCATCCAGAATCATGTCCACGGCATGGCCCAACTCCTCCTGTACATGCGCTGCTGTGGTCGGACTGACGCGGCCGAAGCGATTGGCCGAGGGTGCAGCCAGCGCTTTTTCAGGTCCCAGTTCGTGCAACAACGCAAGCGCGACAGGATGATCCGGTATCCGCAGTCCCACCAGGTCTTGCCCGCCGGTGACATCCGGCGGCACATGGCGGCTGCGCGGCAGTATCAGCGTCAATGGCCCCGGCCAGAAACGTTCGGCCAGTCGCCAAGCCGCTTCCGGTACCTCCTGTGCCCAATGCTGCAGCCGCGCGGCATCAGCGAAATGCACGATCAGCGGATGATCAGCGGGCCGTCCCTTGATTTCGAATATGCGCCGCACTGCGGACGAATTGGAGATATCCGCTCCCAAACCGTAGACGGTTTCTGTCGGAAAAGCCACCACTCCGCCCGCCCGCAACCGGGCAACAGCAGCAACAATCTGGTCGTGCATTTCCGGTGTCATCATAAAATCTGCTCAGCGTTTCCTTTACTGTTTCCCATACTCGGTCCGGTCGTTTTCCCGGCCATAACCCACCAAGCCTTGCAAATAGCGCACTGCGTAGTAGCTCACCCAACTCATTGCGCGGATCAGCCAGGATTGTCTTTTCCAGTTCTCCCGCAACACCTGTGCCGATCCCTCGGCCATTGCCTGCTCCAGGCTTGAGCGCAATTCAGCCGCGAACGATGCATCATCCACCACCACGTTGGCCTCCCGTGCCAGCAACAGGCTGAACGGGTCAATATTGGAAGAGCCCACGGTAGCCCATTGCCGGTCTATCACCGCTACCTTGGCGTGCAAATAGCTCTTGTGATATTCGTGTATTTCGATACCGGCATCGAACAGGCTCTCATAGAGCGCATGCGTGGCGTAATACAACAAGAGGTGATCTACTCTGCCCTGCAACAGCAATACCACGCGCACACCGCGCCGGGCGGCATCGCTCAGCGCGCGGCGGAAATTGCCGCCGGGCAGGAAATAGGCGCTGGCAATAATGATTTCACTGCCTGCATTGACAATGGCATGCAGATAAGCCTGTTCGATATCGTGCCGGTGATGCAAATTGTCGCGCATCACGAACGCTGCCAGTTGACTGCCGCAGGGCTTGCCGTCCGGGTGCAAGGCTGGGTAGTCTGGGCGCCGCTGGTTGAAGTGTGCCCATGCCACCAGCATCCATAAATGCCTGGCTGCCGGATGAATCTCGCCCAGCAGCGGACCCTCGATCGAAACTGCGTAATCGAAACGCGGCGGCAGTGGCTCGGGATTGTGCAGGTCATCGATGATGTTGATCCCGCCGACAAAAGCAATGCTTGCATCCACCACCACCAGCTTGCGATGCATGCGGCGCAAGCGGTTGCGCCGCAGGCTCAAGGGCGAAATCTTCTGCCGGAATATGAGCACCTGCACGCCGGCATCAAGCATCTCCTGGATTACTTTCCGTGGCAGATCCTGGGAACCGAATCCGTCCAGCAGCAGATAGGTTGCTACCCCGCGCCGCGCCGCCCGTTGCAATGCCCCGGCAATGCGTATTCCGGTGGCATCATGTTCGAATATGTAGGTCTCGAGATGCACCTCCTGCTGCGCCCCATCGATGGCGCTTTCCAGCGCGGGAAAATATTCCGCGCCATTATGCAACAGGGTAATGCGGTTGCCGCCGACGAAGCTGGACGGATTCATCTACGGACCATCCTGGCCGACAGTACTGCATGATCGGAAATCTTTGACCAGGGATGGCCCTGATGGACTTGCGCATTCTCCACATGAAAACCACGCACATAGATGCGGTCGAGGCGAAACAGCGGCAACGCGGAGGGATAGCTGCGCGCAGCCCTGCCCCCGGTCAATTCGAAAGCCTCGGTCAGATTAAGCTGCTCCACCAGAATCTGACTGGCTATTTCACGCCAATCGTTGAAATCCCCGGCGATGACCAGCGGTGCCTGTGGCGGCACCAGCTGTTCAATACGGCGCTCCAGCGCCTGCAATTGCCGCCGCTGTCCACGCTTGAATAATCCCATGTGGACGCAAACGCAATGCAGATGTTCCGGCCAGCCGGGAACGCTGATTTCGCAGTGCAGCATGCCGCGACTCTCGAAGGAGTGTGCGGAAATATCTTCGTTATCCCAACGCACGATGGGGTAACGGCTCAGAATCGCGTTGCCATGGTGCCCTTCGTCGTATATCGCGTTTTTCCCGTAGGCAAAATCGCTCCAAACCGAATCGGCCAGAAACTCGTGCTGCGGCCTGCCCGGCCAGTTCTCGAAGCGGGCAGCGTGGCCCTTGTGATGACCCACCACTTCCTGCAGAAAAATGATATCGGCACCAAGAGTGCGCAGGCTATCGCGCAATTCATGCACTACCATGCGCTGGTTGAAATGCGAGAAGCCCTTGTGAATATTGTAAGTGGCGATATGCAGCTTGTTGGGCATGTGATCGGGCAGGATAAGATTTGGTGATGCAGGGGATGATTCCTACGAAACCTCCAGCATCCGTTCCAGTGCAAGCTTCGTCAGTTTCGCCTCAGCTTGCAGCACCCTGATCTGGTTCACCACTTTTCCTGCCAGCAGATTCTCCAGCACCCACGCCAGATGCTGCGGGTCAATGCGGGCCATGGTGGAACACATGCATATGGTTGATGCCATGAACTGCACTATCTTTCCCTGCGGCTTGAATTCTTCGGCGATGCGATTGACCAGATTCAGCTCGGTCCCGACCAGCCAGCGGGTACCTTCTTTTGCTGCGCGGATGGTGTTGATGATGTAGTCGGTAGAACCGACATAGTCAGAGTTTTTGCACACCTCAAAACTGCATTCCGGATGTGAAATCACCAGACCATCGGGATACTGGTTGCGAAAGCGCAGGATGTGCTGCGGCTGGAACATCTGGTGCACCGAGCAGTGCCCCTTCCACAGCAGGATTTTGGCTTTCCTGATCTGCTCCGGAGTAAGCCCGCCCAACGGTTCGTCAAAATCCCACACCGCCATTTCGTCCAGCGGAATCCCCAGCTTGTGCCCGCTCCAGCGACCCAGATGCTGATCGGGGAAAAACAGCACTTTCTCGCGCCGGGAAAAAGACCACTGCAGAATTTTGACGGCGTTGCTGGAAGTGCAGACGATGCCGCCATGTTCGCCGCAGAATGCTTTCAGATCGGCGGCGGAGTTGATATAAGTCACGGGCGTGACGCTTTCGTCGGGATCCAGCACTTCCTGCAGCTCACGCCAGGCCCGTTCCACCTTGGAAAGATTGGCCATATCGGCCATCGAACAGCCTGCGGCCAGATCAGGCAGGATGGCGACCTGCTCCGGCTTGGAAAGAATGTCGGCCACCTCGGCCATGAAATGCACGCCGCAGAATACCAGATACTCCGCATCGGTCCCGGCGGCAAGGCGCGACAATTGCAGCGAATCGCCGGTGAGGTCGGCGTGTCTGTAAACATCCGCCCGCTGGTAATGATGCGCGAGTATCACTGCGCGTTTTCCCAGCGCGGCTTTGGCCGCAACGATGCGCTGCGCGCAGACATCATCCTGCAGCGTGTCAAACTGCTCAAATGCAATAGCTTCTGCTTGCATGGCTACTCCGTCAGCAGATCAAGAAAATTTTGAGACAAGAATACCAGATGCGGGTTCGCTCGACGGATTTCTATCGCTGCTGGCGGGCAGCCAGTTCACGGATCGCGTCCGCATTGCTCCAGGAGAAAACCTTTGCCGCCGCTTCCTGCCACGGCAGCCAGACAAAACCCAAGTGCTCACGCGCCGCCACCGTGACTGGAATTGGCTCCGGCAGCAACAGACCGAATGCATGCTCGGTATTGTGCGTCACCCCCGGCGGGTAACGCCCGCGCCACTCTTGAAAGATCTCGAATTGATTCTGCAGGTTCCAATCAGTCAGCAGGTAGCAGGTCGCATCCAGTCCCGTTTCCTCGGCTACTTCGCGCGCCGCTGTTTGCATCAGCGTTTCACCCTGATCCTGGCTGCCGGTCACCGATTGCCAGTAACCGGGATGATCCGCCCGCTCCAGCAACAAGACCTGCAGGTCGGGCGTGTAGATCACCACCAGGACAGAAATGGGAATTTTATACATCGTCACCACAAAGACAAATTCGGAGATTGTCCCCGTCTGCAGAGAATTCTATGGCTGTTCTAATCCGCCCTGCTGCAATCCCGATTCAATCACGCTTCCACATGCCGCAACCGGATATGCAGTTCGCGCAACTGCTTTTCATCCACTGTGCTGGGTGCATGCGTCAGCAGGCATTGGGCACGCTGGGTCTTGGGGAAGGCAATCACATCGCGGATCGATTCAGCACCGGTCATCATGGTGACGACGCGGTCCAGGCCGAAAGCGATGCCGCCGTGCGGTGGCGCACCGTATTGCAGCGCTTCCAGTAAAAAGCCGAATTTCTCCTGAGCCTCATCAGCGTCGATGTTCAGCGCGCGGAATACTTTTGACTGCACTTCCTGCCGATGAATACGCACCGAACCACCGCCGATTTCCGAGCCATTCAGCACCATGTCGTAGGCTTTGGACAGCGCCTTGCCGGGCTCGCTCTCCAGTAGATCTTCGTGACCGTCGGCCGGGGCAGTGAACGGATGGTGCAGTGCCTGCCAGCGGTTTTCCTCCTCGTCCCATTCGAACATCGGGAAATCCACCACCCACACGGGCTTCCAGCCAGGTTCGCTGAGTCCCCGCTCATGTCCGACCTTGGCGCGCAGCGCCCCCAGCGCTTCATTCACCACTTTGGCCTTGTCCGCGCCGAAAAATATGAGATCGCCGTCCTTGGCGCCGGTGCGTTCCAGGATGACCTTTACTGCCGCTTCCGGCAGGAATTTCAGTATCGGTGACTGCAGTCCCTCCAGGCCTTTTTCCAGAGCATTGACCTTGATGTAGGCCAGCCCTTTGGCACCGTAGATCGCGACGAAACTGGTGTAATCGTCTATTTCCTTGCGCGACAGTCCGCTGCCCCCCGGCACGCATAGTGCCGCCACGCGCCCACCCGGTTTTTGCGCGGCTTCGCGGAACACCTTGAATTCCACCGCTTGCATCACGTCGGTGAGTTCAGTCAGTTCCAGCGACACGCGCAAATCAGGCTTGTCGGAGCCATAACGCAACATGGCTTCGGCATGCGTCAGGCGCGGAAAAGGGTTCGGCAACTCAATCTTCATCACGCTGCTGAACAAGCCTCGAATCATTTCCTCCATCAGCGCCATGATTTCGTTTTCGCCAAGAAAAGATGTCTCGATATCAATCTGGGTAAATTCGGGCTGACGGTCGGCGCGCAGGTCTTCGTCGCGGAAGCATTTGGTGATCTGGTAATAGCGATCGAACCCCGCCACCATCAGCAATTGCTTGAACAACTGCGGTGACTGCGGCAGTGCGAAAAAATGCTTGGCGTTAACACGCGACGGCACCAGATAATCACGCGCACCTTCCGGGGTGGACTTGGTCAGCATCGGCGTTTCTATGTCGATGAAACCATGCTGGTCGAGGAATACGCGCACTGCCATCGCCACCTTGTAGCGCAGCCGTAAATTCGCCTGCATCTGCGGCCGCCGCAAATCGAGATAACGATGCTCCAGCCGCACGGCTTCGCTCAGGTGCTCGTCGTCCATCAGGAACGGCGGCGTCAGCGAGGCATTGAGAATCTCGATGGACTGCACCAGCACTTCAACTTCACCGCTGACAAGATTGGGATTAACGGTACCGGCGGGACGATGCCGCACCTTGCCGCTGATTTTGAGCACGAATTCGTTGCGGATTTTTTCCGCGCTCTGAAAGGTAGTCGCGTTGTCGGGGTCGCATACCACCTGCACCAGACCCTCGCGGTCGCGCAGATCGATGAAGATCACTCCACCATGGTCGCGGCGGCGATGCACCCAGCCGTAGAGAGTGACGGTCTGATCCAGGTATTGGGTATTGATGAAGCCGCAGTAATTAGTGCGCATGGCGTATTGGCAGTGGTGAGTGGTGAGTGGTGAGTGGTAAGTGGTGAGCCGGGGGTCGGAATCAGGCGCTCAGCGTGAAGGTGGGCTCATTCTGAAGTACCGCTCGTTTATTGGCCTGAATTCTTTTTGCCGTTACCATTGTCGGGAGATACGACGCCCATGGAAATGATGTACTTCAGCGCTGCATCCACGCTCATGTCGAGTTCGATCACATCGCTTTTTGGCATCATCAGGAAAAATCCGGAAGTTGGGTTGGGTGTAGTCGGCACATATACGCTCACATACTCGCCCTTGAGATAGTTGACCACATCGCCCCCCGGCTGCCCGGTCATGAACGCAATGGTCCACGATCCCTGGCGCGGGTACTGCACCAGCAATGCCTTGCGAAAAGCTTCACCCTGACTGGAGAACAGCGTGTCGCTCACCTGTTTCACGCCGTAATAAATTGATTTTACGACCGGGATGCGCCACAGAACCCCTTCCCAGAACAGCAGCAACCGCTGGCCAATGATATTGGTGGTCAGCAAACCGGAGACGAACACCACCAGCAATGTGAGCAGCGTGCCCACGCCCGGAATATGCACACCCAACAGCGTTTCAGGATGCACGCTGCTGGGTAGCAGCAGCAATGACTGATCCATGGTGCCGATCAGGAATTTCAGTACCCACACGGTGATGCCGAGGGGTACCCAGATCAGCAGTCCGGTGATGAAATAGCGTTTCATATTGAGTAGTGCCCGTGCCTGATGTTCATTCGGCAGCGCAAGCCGGGCTCGCTTCTTTGACGGCAGCCGGCGCAGCAGCGGGCGCAGCAACCGTTTCGCTGTTCGCTGCCGCTGCTTTATCCGGTTTCGGTTTCGCAGGATTCTTGAAATCAGTGGCGTACCAGCCGCTGCCTTTCAACTGGAAGCCCGCAGCGGAAATAAGTTTGATATAGGTATCGCTGCCGCACGCGGGACAGACCGCGATGGGGGCATCGCTCAGCTTTTGCAGATGTTCCCTTTCGGAACCGCAAGAGCCGCAACGATATTCGTAAATTGGCATGACAACCTCCAGTAACGCATTCTCGGAAAGATTCGGATTATACCTTAACCACTTGGTCTAACAGCCCGAATATGCGGGTGTTACGTGGAAAAACAAGATATGGAAATGATCGGAAACGTACCCGAAAAAATGCCGCAAACCGGCTTATCTGCCGCGTAAAGCCCGCTCAATCAGCGATCTTTCCTCGCATGGTTTTGATCTCGCCCCGCCGGGTTTTGCTGTCGAGCCGCTTCTGCTGCGAGCTGCGAGTCGGCTTGGTCGGCTTGCGTTTTCTGGGCACCCTGGCCACGCTCTCGATAATCTCGCGCAACCGTCGCAAGGCTTCTTCCCGGTTTTTCTCCTGACTGCGGTATTCCTGCGCCTTGATAACGATGACACCTTCCGTGGTGATACGCTGATCGCCCAGCTTCAGTAACCGTTCTTTATAACTCTCCGGCAGCGATGAAGCGCCGATGTCGAAACGTAAGTGAATCGCGCTGGAAACCTTGTTTACATTTTGCCCACCCGCGCCCTGCGCCCGGATTGCGCTGATCTCAATCTCGCTATCGGCGATGGTTATGTTTTGGGAAATTTGCAACATGATTTCATGGGGATGACCAAAGAAAGTATTTCTTGCCATTGTGAACCAGAAAAACCCGTGGAACCAGATAAAAACAGCTCGATCATGCGATTACGCCGGAGCGGGCCGCTTTCCGGTTAGCTGTATCATCCCCCTGAAAAAATATTTGCTTCAGGTCTTGCTTTTCATCCACAGTTGAATATAATTACGAATCATTCTCATTAATTATCACAAAGAGGTGTCGAAATGAGTTCACTAGTGGATTCAATCCTGGACAAGTCAGCCGCAGTTCCGGAAACCGCCATCGACCAGCGCAAGTTTGGCATGCAGGATCGGAATGGGCCTATCTACAGCGATGCCCTGTTCTCGCAGGGAGACGAAGTGCTTATCCAGCACCAGGGTGCGGAATACCGTCTGCGTCGCACCCGTAACGGCAAGCTGATTCTGACAAAATAGTGAACTTGAGGCACTCATCATGTATATTTGTATTTGCAAAGGTGTAACCGATAGCGCGATCCGCGAAGCCGTCTGCCAAAGCGGGGTTGACCGGATGCGTGATTTGAAGGCCTGCCTGGGCGTAAGCGAGCAATGTGGGATATGCGCCTGCTACGCCAAGGAAGTGCTGGAACAGGCACTGATGCAGAAAACACTGACGCAACATCATTCCAAAACCCACTCGTTGATACGAGATCCAGCCTGAGGAGGCAAACATGAAAAGCAGCGCAAACATCATTCAGTTGTTGAACCGTCAATTGCAGCTTGAATTGACCGCCATCAACCAGTATTTTCTCCATGCCCGCATGTACAAGAACTGGGGATTCAATAGTCTGGGTAAACACGAGTACGAAGAATCCATCGAAGAAATGAAACATGCCGATGCGCTGATCGAACGCATTCTGTTTCTGGAAGGACTGCCCAACCTGCAGGAACTCGGCAAACTTCTGATTGGCGAAAAAGCCGAGGAATGCGTGGCCTGCGATCTCAAGCTGGAAATGATCTCGCGTGAAGCCCTGGTTCCCGCCATTGCCGCCTGTGAAACCGCCCAGGATTATGTTTCACGGGAACTGTTCGAGCACATTCTGGAAGATACCGAGGAACATATCGATTTTCTGGAAACTCAACTGGATGTAATGCAGAAAGTCGGCATCCAGAACTGGCTGCAGAGCCAGATGTAGCTTTATCCGTTGCCGCTGGGTTTCTCCTACGCCAGCGGCATTTCAGCCAGCCAACCCCTCCCGGGCAAGCCAGCCAATTTTTTATTTGACTTGCCAGGGAGCAGGGGCTTTGAAACAGCCAGAAACAACCACCTCGGGTGTCGCCACCCCTTTTCCGCTCGTGGACGCGACTCGCGCCGGAGAACTCCTGTTTGCCAGCCTGCATGGCGTGGCAACCATGTCCCGTCAGCTGCAGCAGCACATGCCGCCTCCCGACCGTTTGCAGAAGCTGCTGGAAAGCAAATTCAGCGGCATCCTCAAACAGTTGTTCGGAACCAACGAAATCCCTTTGCTGTGGCGCGAACTGCCGCTGAGAAAAACGCATCTGGTGGAAACCGGGCTGCGCATCAAGCAGATATTGTCTGAATCCGCACTCACCAGCAGCGAAACTGGCCTTTTACCGGGGAAGGATTGGATGCCGTTGATCAAGGCCGCCACACCTGCCGCAGCATCTCCTCCGACACACTGCCTGGATCGCGATGTTTGTACCGAAAAACTCTCCAGCCACGCTGATGGTTCTGACCTTGCGGGGCGCTGCGTCCTGTGCGTGGGAGGACGTGCTGCGCTCTACCCGGAATATCGCCACGTGGTGGAAACCGCAGACGGCAGTTTGCTGATTTGTCGAGGCAACCAGCAGGGAGACGCAGATCGTCTGCCCACGCTGCTTGCCCGCGCCGATGTGCTGTTGTGTCCGGTCGATTGCGTAGACCACGATGCCTATTTTGCCGCGAAACGCTATTGCAAACATTCCGGCAAACCCTGTGCATTACTGGAGCGCTCCGACCTGCCCACTTTCCGCAAAGGAGTGGCAGCACTGGCCGCATCCGCTACCAGTTCCTCGGCAATTCCATTCTCCAGCCACCAGCAGGCCAAATCTATTACCAATTGAAATCTTGCATACCACAATTATCTATTCCGCTGCTGCAACGCAGCGGTGTTTTTTATCCGCTAGCCAGCATGTTGTGCGCAAGCCAGCCTTTGACTTGACATTAATATCTTGCGGAGAAACAATGCACACCCTTAGCACCACACACTCAAAATCGGCACAAAAGCACGCCGCTATCCAAGCTCAACGCAGTCATTGCAAGACCCGATTCGCAGTCGCATTGCATGGCGCGCTGATCTGCTTCGGGGTAGCCGTGATGCTTCCACCCCAGAACACCCATGCAGCGACAACCCTCGTTGCCAGCAATACCCTGCAGGCATTCAGCATTTCTGCAGACTCGCTGGAAGATGCGCTCAATCGTTTTGCCAAACAGGCAGACATCAGACTTTCCTTTAACGCTACTGAGGTAAAAGGAATGGTGACACACGGATTAAATGGCAATTTCTCCATTCAGGATGGGTTAAACCGTTTATTGGCTGGAAGTGGTCTGCAGGCGGAACTGCAAGCTGATGGCTATGTCGTGAAGAAATCACCAGTGTCTCCATCTGGCACTGAGCCGGCTACCAACGTGGCCATGCTGCCGTTGATAAAGGTGGCGGCAAGCACCATGGGGGGTTATGCTGCCGCGTATAGCACCACTGCAACCAAGACCAACACGCTGTTGCGTGATGTACCGCAATCCATCACGGTGGTGACGCGTGAACTGATCCGGGATCAGTCCATGCAAAGCATGGCTGACGTGGCGCGCTACGTGCCGGGTGTAGGTGTCTCGCAAGGCGAAGGCAATCGCGATGCACTGGTTTTCCGCGGCAATCGCTCGACCGGGGATTTTTTTACGGATGGCGTGCGCGATGACGTTCAATATTTCCGCGACCTATACAACATCGAGCGAGTCGAGGTATTGAAAGGTGCCAACGGGATGATTTTTGGTCGTGGCGGCTCGGGGGGCGTGATCAACCGGGTAACCAAGCAGGCCGGCTGGGATCCGATCCGCGAATTCTCATTCGAGGGGGGGTCTTACGACAAGAAACGACTGGCAGTTGACGTCGGCCAAGGGATTAACGACGTAGCCGCTGTCCGTTTCAATTCCATGTACGAAAATTCAGGCAGCTATCGTAACGGCGTAAATCTGGAACGTTTTGGCATCAGCCCTACTGTCACGCTCAAGCCCAGCCACCGCACCAACATTGTCCTGGGTATGGAACACTTCCAGGATCACCGCACCTCCGATCGCGGCATCCCGTCCTTTAATGGGGCGCCTGTCAATACCAGCCCATCGACATTCTTTGGCGATCCCCGGCGCAGCAAATCGGATGTTACGGTCACGTCATTCAATTCACTGATTGAGCATAAATTCGATTCCGGGTTCACTTTCCGTAACCGTACCAACTATGCCATGTACGACAAGTTTTACCAGAATGTATTTGCGAATTCCGCTGTCAACAATGCGGGTAACCTGAATCTTGCTGCTTATAATGATTCTTCCACCCGCGACAACTTCTTCAACCAGACGGATTTTTCGTATGTCCTGAACACGGGGCCGATTAAACATACACTGGCAGTCGGGGTGGAAGTAGGCCGCCAGGTAACAGATAACATACGCCGCAACGGTACTTTCAGTAATGGCTTGACCTCGCTGACTGTGCCCCTCGGCAACCCGATCACTTCGGACCCCATCACCTTCGCAACAAGAACCGCGGATGCAGACAACCATAGCGTCACAAAAATCACCTCGGTCTACGTGCAGGACCAGATTGTGCTGCTGCCGCAACTGCAGGCAATTGTCGGCGTGCGCTATGACCGGTTTGAAGTGGATTTCGTTAAAAGAAACACCAATACTCACTTGAAAACCGACGATGGTCTACTCTCGCCACGCTTCGGCCTCATATACAAACCAATCGAGCCGGTCTCCGTTTATACCAGCTATAGCCAGGCTTTTGCACCACGTGCGGCCGAGCAGCTTACCGGATTGACTGTCACCACTGCAGCACTTGCTCCGGAAAAATTCACGAACCTGGAAGCGGGCATCAAGTGGGATGTCCTTCCCAGTCTGGCCTTGACCACTGCGGTGTTTCAGATAGACCGTACCAATGTAATCAGTGTCGACCCGAACAATGCGGCAGCAACCTTTTTAACCAAGGGTCAGCGTGTTCAGGGCGTCGAAGCGGGTGTGAGCGGTCAGATCACCTCGGCATGGCGCGTCATGGGCGGATACGCATTTCAGGATGGCGAGCTCCTCAGCACGCAGAGCGCTACCACCGCCAGAAATGGTGCAACTTTGGCGGAACTTCCCCGGCACACATTCTCGATGTGGAACCGCTATGATTTCACGCCGATGTGGGGCGCGGCATTTGGCGTGATCCATCGTAGCGACATGTTTGCCGCGCTGGACAATACGGTCAGGGCGCAGGCCTTCACCCGGGTGGATGCGGCAATATTCGCCAGAGTTGACAAGCGTCTGCGTCTTCAGGTGAATATTGAAAATCTGTTCGACACCAAATATATTGCGGCCGTGCATAACAACAATAACATGACCCCAGGCTCACCTATCGCTGTGCGCGCATCGGCCATATTTAATTTCTAGACAATGTACGGCACCCGGATCGGCGACCTCCCACTCAATCGAGGCAACAACAAAATGAACACAACCCCGAGAAAAGAATTACATGCCGGATCTTTATTGCCGCAACCGCTTCATCACCAAAGCATGGCGGGTACGGGGGCATTTATGAAGACGCCAGCCAGCCTGATCCGGGGCAAGATTGCCACCCTGCTGGTTTTCATACTCGGCATCGGCTGTGTGCTTCCGGTGCAGGCGGCGGTGCGGGAATACTGGATCGCCGCAGAAAAAGTCTCCTGGAATTATGCCCCTGCCGGTCAGAATCTGATCGAGCCTGCCGATGGACTCGGGGTGTGGGGACAAACGCTGACATACACCAAATACCGCTATATCGGTTACAGCGATAGCAGCTATGCCACTGTGCTGCCGCAGCCTGCATCGATGGGCATACTGGGGCCGCAGTTGCGCGCTGTGGTGGGCGATACCCTCAAGGTCCATTTTCTGAACCGGACGGATCGCCCGCTGTCGATGCACCCGCACGGAGTGCTGTACGACAAGGATAATGAAGGCGCAGATGGCGGTGCCGGCGCAAGCGTCGCGCCGGGTGCGCGCTATACTTACACTTGGGTCGCAGATGCCGCTGCCGGTCCGGGACCGGCTGACCCCTCATCAATCGTCTGGCTCTACCACTCGCATGTCATGGGGGAGGAAGAAATGAACCTCGGCCTGATCGGCACCCTCGTCATCACCCGCAAGGGGATGGCGCGTTCCGCGTCGAACCCCATGCCGCGTGACGTGGATCAGGAATTCACTGCGTTGTTCATGATTTTCGACGAGAAAGAAGGCAAGGAAAGCGGATTGAAGCACACCATCAACGGCCGCATTTTCGGCAACCTCGACGGCTATGAAGCCCGCCTGGGCAAGCGCGTGCGCTGGCATGTCGCCGCGCTGGGCAATGAACAGGACAATCACACCGTGCATTGGCATGGACAGACGGTGCTGGCTCACGGCCGCCGCACCGATGTGGTCGAGGTGCTGCCCGCCAGCATGATCTCGGTTGACATGGTGCCGCGCTCGCCCGGCGACTGGCTGCTGCACTGTCATGTCAACGACCACATGCTCGCGGGGATGTCCGCGCGCTGGCGCGTGCTGCCGTAACAGCGAGTATCTATATAACAACAAAAAACCCGGCAAACAAGACACTTGCCGGGTTGATGTTTCGATACCAAGGAACCGCTAGAATGGAATATCATCATCCATGTCATCAAACCCGCTGCCACTTTTAGCGGCGGCCGGTTTAGCCGATGCGCTGACCGGGGCGCCTTCTTCCCGCTCCACTACCTCGAAACTGCTGCTGCCGGGCTTGCTGCCCAGCATCTTCATGTCGCTGGCAATGATCTCGGTGGTGTAGCGCTCCACACCCGCCTTGTCGGTCCACTTACGCGTTTCCAGTCGCCCTTCGACGTACACTGGGCGGCCTTTTTTCAGGTACTCTCCGGCGATCTCAGCCAGCTTGCGATAGAACGTGACGCGATGCCATTCGGTCTTTTCCTGCTTCTCGCCGCTCTTGTCTTTCCAGGTTTCGGTAGTGGCCAGCGTGATGTTAGTCACTGCCTCGCCATTGGGCATGTAGCGTGTCTCGGGATCTTTGCCCAGATTACCGATGAGTATCACTTTATTGACTGATGCCATTTACGCTTCTCCCCCAATTAATTGAATAACCCGCTCTTCGTCAAAACCCTGCATATCCACTTTCAGGTAAGCCACCCTTTCGCTCGCCAGCACCAGCGCCTCATGCACGCCGGATAGCGCCGCCAGTTCACGCGACAGACCACTGGCCCTGCCCGTATCCATTTCCTGCACATGATACATCCTGGTGCGCACAGCAGCAGGTGCTTTCATGCTGGCGGCAAGCACCAGCCATAATGCCAGCAGAATGCCGCAGAATGCAAATAATGCCGATCCGCCATGGTTGCCGTAAAGATAGCCGCCTGCGGTGGCGCCGGTAAAAGCACCAAGAAATTGTACGCTGCTATAGACGCCAATGGCGGTGCCCTTCGCGCCGACCGGTGCAATCTTGGAAATCAGCGACGGCAAACTCGCTTCCAGCAGGTTGAATGCGGCAAAGAATACCAGCAATGCCGCTGCTGTGCCCCACACAGAATCGAGCGCCAGCGCCAGCAGTACCTGGCTCACCAGCAGCAGTGCCACCGCAATGGTAAACACCGGCTTGAGCTTGGCTTTCTTTTCCGCATAAATAATCGCCGGAACAATCAGCAGCATGGAAATGAGCAGTACCGGCAAATATATCTGCCAGTGCTGATCTACTGCCAGACCGGCTTGACGCAAAGACAGCGGCACCACCAGCCACAACGCCATCAGTACCGCATGTAGCGCAAACACCCCGAAATCCAGCCGCAGCAGTTCGGGATTGCGCAGCACATTGCGGAAGCGCCCGGCAGATGCCTCGGTATCGGAATGAAAACGGCTGACCAGCGGATCGGGAATGATCTTGTACACCACTAGCATCGCCAGCAATGCCAGCACGCCGGTCATGGCGAATATCCCCGGCACACCTATCAGATTATTCAGCGCCGGGGCAACGATCAGCGAAACAGCAAATGTGGTGCCGATGGTCATGCCGATCGCAGCCATCGCCTTGGTGCGGTGTTCTTCGCGCGTCAGATCGGCAGCCAGTGCCATTACTGCCGCGGAAATTGCTCCCGCGCCCTGAATGATGCGGCCGAAAATCACCCAGTAAATATCGGTGGCGGATGCGGCAATGAAACTGCCGATGGCGAACAGGATCAAACCAAGGTAAATCACCGGCTTGCGCCCGATACGATCGGACAGCCAGCCGAATGGGATTTGCAGTATCGCCTGGGTCAGCCCGTAAGCGCCGAGTGCGATACCGACCAGCAGGTAGTTGTTGCCGCCGGGCAAATCCTCGGCATAGAACGCGAATACCGGCAAAATGATGAACATTCCAAACATGCGCAGCCCATAAATACCGGCCAGGCCGGCAGTGGCGCGCAGTTCAACGGGGGACATCTTTTCTTGGGATGATGGTGCGGACATGAATCAGATTGGGAAAACGCTGTGAACTTGAGTATATTAGCAGGTTGACCGGCACTCCGGTAGCCAATGACAGCAGTCGATGGAACTAATCAAAATTCGTGGCGCACGAACCCACAATCTCAAGAATAT
>CAMAPK010000019.1 GCA_945860135.1 Nitrosovibrio sp. Nv4 | reverse complement strand
TCGTCAAGCTGCCGGGACAGGAGGCGCAATCGGCGCGCTTCACCCCGCTCAAGCCCAAGGCCAAGCCCGCGGCCACCAGGAAGCCCGCCAGCCAACCCGCCGCCGCTGGCCACAGCGGTCATCACCATATGCAGCATTGAGGGGGGGGGGCCGCTAATTTAAAGGGCCGCTTCACCGTGTAATGCTGCTTGACGACCACGCTGTACATTCACACCCATCAAGATTATCAAGCCGATAATAAAATAGCTGCCGGTAGCCAGCATCGCAAGACGATGATCACCAGCTGTAATCCAGCTGATCAACCCGTAGGTCACCGGGCCAAGTATCGACGACAGTTTTACTGCCAAGCCCCATAGCCCGAAAAATTCTGCGCGTCGGGAAGCGGGACTGAAGAAGCCGACCAGCGCCCGTCCCGCAGACTGGGAGGCACCAAGACAGAGACCGGCGATATTGGCAGCCAGCCAGAACATGGCGGGACCTTCCGCAGCCCAAGCCAGCAACACCATGATGATCCAGCCAACCAGGGTCAATGCAATGGTGGGGATATGGCCAATTCTGTCCTGAACGCTGCCGAATGCGAATGCACCCAGCGCAGCGGTGATATTGACCAGCAATACCAGAAGCATGGTGTCGCTGGTGTCAAAACCCATTACCTGCTGAGCATATATCGCTGCCAGTATGATTACTGTCTGGATACCTGCCTGATAGAATACGAGACAGGCAAGGAAACGCATCAGGTCGCGATAGCGGCTGGCATGCGTGAGTGTCTCGCTCAAACGCGCGAGTGACTGACGCACTACGCGCCGCCCAGGCAGAAGTGGTTGCGGCAGCGCCCGCTCCTTTAGATAAAGAAAAGTCGGAATGCTGGATGCGGCAAACAGAACAGCGGTTATCAGCATGGTCACAGGCACAAACTGTTCGGCCTGCTGCCCCTGTTCCTGTGCCCAGGTGACATAAATGAGCGAGCAACCCAAGCTTACTAGGCCCCCAATATAACCCAGGCACCAGCCCCAGCCTGACACTTTCCCCAAAGCCTCTCCCGGTGCCAGTTCCGGTAGGAAGGCGGCAATCAGGTTTTCGCCGCTACCAAAAAAGAAATTGGTGAGAATGATAAGTGCTATGGCCAGCCACAAATCCCCCGGCTCGACAAAACAAAGCAGCGCAGTGAATCCAACGCAGCCAACGGTAGTCACGAACAGCAGACGCTTCTTCGCCGCATGGGCATCAGCATATGCACCCAGTACCGGTGCTGTCAGGATAACGAGCGCATACGAAACCGCCAGCGCCAGGGTCCAGGCAAATGTCGCCCACTCTTGATTGCCCGCGACGACCGCAACGAAGTAGGCATTAAAAATCGCGGTAATGACAACAGTGGTATAGCCGGAATTGGCAAAATCGTACATTGCCCAAGCCCAGACTTCTCGTCGACTCACATGGGCTGCGAGGTAGGGTGACTGGTTGTGTGGGGTCATGGAGAGCAGCTTTTGTTTGTTGTGCTTCCCTCGGGCGTAAAGCTGGTGCAGAAAAATACAGAATGCTGCCGCTATCAAACAAAGAGAGGGCGCCCCGCCCGGTTTAGCTCCTCTGCGGCCCAGAAAGATCGACTTGCTTACTCAAATATACATTAGCGTAATTGCAGGTCAGAACTGTAAGTGGTTTCCTTGTTGAAATCTTTCCAAACATACTCAGGGGTGACCAATGGTTTGGTGGGAACCATAAATGTCGCCACATCCAGAGCACCATGCAAGGTGCGGCCAACCATCTGCATAATGCCCATCATAATTCCAGCTGTCACACCATAAGCAACGCCTTCACTTTGGCTGGTTATGACTATGGTTTTAGGAATTTCCACGACGCCAGTGGACATATTAGCAATGCCATTTGCTAATTTTTCGGCTGCCTTGGCCGGGTAGCTTTCAGCCACGGCGGCCTGTGGGGAGAAAAGGAGTAGTGCGGATAATATCAGCAGAGTTCTGAGCATTTTTTTCATTGGCAGCCTCATAACGATAGGTCGGATCAAATTAAAAGCAGTATCCTGATATTCTTATGCCGCAGGTAAACCGCCCTGTCAAGTAGATAGCTGCAACAAGAACTTTCGTTGCGAGCAGTCGCTTGCGGGGTTCAGTCACACGCAGGATTTTCGGCAAGCTTATAATGGGCATTCGGACGTATATAGGTGATGTATTGTTTCAGCCATGGGAAGGTCTGACGGTGCTTGTGGAACGGTCCAACTAGTGCCTGTTGACGGGAAGACATTGAAAGAGATAAAGAATAAAATCATAATCTGCCCGTTTGTCGGGCGTGTTTGTGCGGGCCTTGCCGGGATGAGCAGCACTTGATGAAGAAATTTTACGTTACGTCCGTCGCGCTTCTGCTGGGCCTGCTTCTCAGTAGCTCGGCTTCAGCAGAAGCGGAAAGGCGGCCAAGAATCGAAAAAGCGTCGACTGCGAGTCTGGTCGAACAGGCCAGCGAGCGTCGCGACAAGGAAATCGAAGTCAAAGTGCAGAATGATGGTGAGCGTATTCTTGTATACGTAACCTTTGTTGTACCTGTTAGGCCGCAGCAGGCATGGTCAGTGTTGACGGACTTCGAGAACATTCCCAACTTCATTTCCGGCGTCCAGACCAGTAAAGTCACCGGCGGGGTGGGCAATAATTTGCAGGTCTCACAAAGAGCAGTTACACAATTTGGTCTTTTTACCTTTTCATTTGACTCGATACGGGAAGTTAACCTCTCCCCATTTAACAAAATTCAGGAACGCATGCTCAGTGGCAACATGCAAAAAATGGAGGAGACAACGATACTGTTGCCAGAGGGCGATCAAACGCGCATCGTCTATCAGGCAGATATTGTTCCTGGTCTCTGGATACTTAGATTTGCAGGACAATTTTTCATCGAGAATGAAGCGCGCGAGCAATTCCAGCAAATAAAAAATGAAATGATTAGAAGGAGCAGAGTTTTCGCCAGCCCCCGCTGAGTTAACAATAAAATGGCGAATAATGTGCCTGGACAAGCAGTTATATGGTTTCCGGCGTGACCCAGGGCGAACAAAACTGGTCTCGACAGAAAGCTGGTGAGCCGGATTAAGTTGAGCTAGAATAAGAAACTGCCGTGAGATAAGGGAGCAGATTTGTTGGATTCACGGTGGTTGGCATCTCTGATAAGTAATCTGAATTCAAATTTTCTTTTAATTCATTTTTATGGAGTTACAGATGAAAAAGATATTCAAATCACTGCTGGTAATATCCGCACTGGCATTTCTCTCACCGCAGGCAGCCATGGCTCATTCAGAAGATTATGCGACTCATGTGGCCGACAAGCTGGGGCACGGCATCGCTAACGCGGCCACCGGTTGGGTGGAGCTTCCCAAGACCATAATGATAACCGGTCAAAAGGAAGGCATCGTTTATGGCGCGACAGCTGGAGTTCTCACAGGCTTGGTGCATGTGGTCGGGCGCACGGCATTCGGAATTATGGATGTGGCGACATTTATGATTCCCACTGACCCCACAGTTAAGCCTGGGTACATCTGGGAAGATTTCGGCAAGGAAACCAGCTACGGTAAGTAACTGACGACAAACGCACCAACAGCGTAGGCTTTCCTGTGTGAAATACTGGGAAGTCTACGCGTCCTCGAAACTTCCCCGCTTGTTCCTCTGATTCTAGTACTGGCTGCCTGTAGTACCGTTTCCCAAAGCTGACCAGACAGCCAATTCCAACGCTATTCACCACACCAAGTCGAGAAACAGCCAGGGTGAGGATGAAAGATGCACGTTGACGGCGCCACAATGTACCAACCGCCACACGCCCCAAATTTGAACATTAGTTCACGCAAAAACATGTATCGCTGGCTTCTTATCGGAATACTGTCGTGCCTGATCGCCATGGCCGTCGTCATTATCGGCATTGGCGAAGTGATGACGGGGCCGGCATCTACCGCTGTCGAGTCGCTGTCATCCGATTTTCCGGTCGAGCCAGTGCAGATTCCGCTGCTTGATGCTGATTCCAGTGTGCATGGCTGGCTGGCGCGAGGCATTCGCGGCGACGGCGTTGTCCTGCTGGTTCATTCAATCCGCAGCAATCGACTTGAGATGCTGAGCCGGGCGCGGTTTCTGAACAAGCAAGGCTATGGCGTCCTGCTGATCGATCTGCAGGCGCATGGTGAAACGCCGGGGAAGCGGATCACCTTCGGTCTGCGCGAATCGGAGGACGTGGAAGCTGCCGTGACCTTTCTGCGCAAGACCTTTCCGTCTGAACGCATCGCAGCCATCGGCGTCTCGCTGGGCGCGGCTGCTATCGTGCTTGCAAAACATGCATTGCGGCTGGACGCAGTAGTGCTCGAATCACTGCACCCGACCATTGAGGAAGCGATCGAGAACCGGTTAAGGCTTCATCTGGGCGAGTACGGACCAGTGCTGCTGCCGCTAGTGCTAGTGCAGTTGGCGTTTTACCTGGACGTCTCCATTGCTGAACTGGATCCCATCACCCGTATCGGCGATCTTAACGCACCGTTGCTGCTGATAGCCGGAAGCGCCGATGAACACACGAAAGTGCCAGAAACCGAACGGCTGTTTGCTGCTGCCCGGCAGCCGAAAAACATCTGGATCGTTCCCGGCGCGGGCCATTTCAATATGCATTCCTACGCCGGCAGGGAATATGAGGAGCGCGTATCCTTTTTTCTCGACCAGCATCTGCGGTGGGCAGACTAATACAAGCCATCGCTTCGATGGAGGGGGCTCACTCGGAAGAAGAATTCAAGAGAAGAGCCGCTGTGTCCGGATTTCCATGCTATGGTTGTGCTGACGTGCGCTTATTTAGCAGGCAACCCCGACAAGCCTTAGGTTGCCGGCTCTCGAATCAAGAAAGGCACAGGTGAGCCAAAAATGTCGAAGCAAGTCGAAATCAAGTGGTTGAGCGAGCCAGAAGAACATAACTATCCGGCCTATCCGGCCGCTAGCATACTTATGTTCGCACTACGATGAACAGACAGCCGCTACTCATGTGGATAAACTGAAACCACGCATCGATTATGCGCGGTCTACTCTTGCGACGAAGATGCGGTAATTCTATGCAAAATCACATAGCACCGTTGCGGTTTGCAGCCTAATCCACGGCGTTGAAACTCGCATATCTTTCACCTAGGGAACATCGTGATAGAAGTCATTCAGTGGACGCAAGGCCTATGAAGGCACCAAGCGAAGATGGACTCGAGGCAACCTACGAGCATCTCCTCACCCTCTGGACATCCGGGACGCGCGACTATCAGTCGATGCTTTCTGACTACCTCATGGCCAATTCCATCATTGTCATGGTGATCGGGCTGATCGTGTCGCGCGAGTCACACACATTACCCCTCACGGTGCTGATTGTTCTCCTCTGCATCTTTGGGATTCTCCTGTGCCTGCAAATGGCAATCGTCCTTGGGCGTTTGTCTGGACAGAATGCGCTGTGGGAGTGGCGATTGAGGGGAATCGAGCAAGATCCTGACTGGCACAAAGTAAAGCTGATGACAAGTCTTCGCCAGCTTCATGAGATCCAGCATCCAATTGAGGATCAGCGGAACGAACCCACAGTGTTTGTGCCGAACTGGGCTTTCCGCCAACATCGTCAGTGGTGGGCTCATCGCGCCATCAGTTTTCCGTGGTTTTTCGGCAGCGTGTACACGTTGCTTCTTGTGTATAGCGTGACCAAATTGCTGAGTGCCTGAGCCACACGCTGACTCGAAAGGACCTCTCTTACGATATCCTATACGTGGATTTTGGAGTTATTCGTCGACCGAGGAAATGCGGTCTCAGGAATTCGGACAGATTGACAAGTGATAGCCTTACTCACCGGTACCGTCCTCAGCACGAGTTTGACAGGAGCACATAAATGGGAAAGACAAGAACAAGAAGCAATCCGCAGCAGGATGCAAGGTCAAAGTGGTGTTGCAGTTTCAGCGTGCAATGAAAAATGGCTAGTCTGCACGATTTTTTCTAATCACTTCATTGTCTGTAAAAAACTGCCAGCCGTAACTTTCAACCTCCTCGAACCGTATGTCCATGATTGTTTCACCCGTAGAATTCCACCTTAGTTTTCGCGTTTCGGATCTTGAGGAGAGCACGGCGTTCTATACCCATTTCCTGGGCGCGGAACCGAAGGACCGGACCTCTCGCTTTTCGACCTTTATCGTGCCGCATCTGCGGCTGAATCTGGTTCTGTTGATCAATGACAGTGACAAACCGCTGGATACCTATAGTCTGTACCACATTGGGTTGGGTGTTAGCGACAAAGCCGCAGTCATCGAAAGTTATTTTCGGGCAAAAGCATATGGCGCACAAATCGTCAAACCGCCGCGAACGACTTGGCGAGGTACGCCGCTGCACGAGCTATGGCTGCGCGATCCAACAGGGTATGGCATTGAGGTCTACGCGCGTTTGACAACCGAGGAGCTGGCAGCGATGCCCGCCAATCAGGAACCGACATATCTGGTTCCTGGAACCGAGCCGTAAGTCGCCACTGCCCGTCCCTTAAAACCGCGCTGCAAACTGAGGATTGACGTGGTCGTTGCCCTACTGATTTTTCTTGCCACCATTGTACTGGTGATCTGGCAGCCGCGCGGACTTGGCATCGGCTGGAGCGCGATGCTTGGTGCTAGCGCGGCTCTGCTATCCGGCGTGATTCATCTTAGTGATATTCCGACTGTCTGGCAGATCGTCTGGAACGCCACCTCCACCTTTATTGCCATCATCATCATCAGCTTATTGCTGGATGAAGCTGGTTTTTTTGAATGGGCAGCATTGCACGTTGCGCGCTGGGGTGGCGGGAAAGGCCGGCTACTGTTTGTTTTTATCATCCTGCTTGGCGCGTCGGTTTCTGCCTTGTTTGCCAATGATGGCGCAGCGCTGATTCTCACGCCGATCGTGATGGCCATGCTGATGGCATTGGGGTTCAGTCCGGCGACGACACTCGCGTTCGTCATGGCGGCTGGTTTCATCGCCGATGTGGCCAGCCTTCCGCTCGTCGTTTCCAATCTGGTCAATATTGTGTCGGCTGATTTTTTCAAGATCAGCTTCAAAGACTATGCTCTAGTCATGATCCCAGTAAATATCGTTGCGATCGTCGCTGCCCTGGCCGTGCTGTTGCTCTATTTTCATCGGAGCATTCCGGCGCACTATGACGTGAACCAGCTAAGAGAGCCGAGCAAGGCCATCCGAGATGCGGCTACTTTCCGCATCGGCTGGCTGGTACTGGTACTGTTGCTGGTCGGATTCTTCGGCCTTGAGCCACTGGGCGTACCGGTCAGCGCCGTGGCCGCCGCCGGCGCGCTGCTACTGTTCGCCGTGGCGGCGCGTGGAAACGTCATCAGCACCCGCAAAGTGTTGCGCGAAGCGCCCTGGCAAATCGTGATTTTCTCGTTGGGAATGTATCTCGTAGTCTACGGGCTGCGCAACGCGGGACTCACCGAGCATATTGCCAGGCTGCTCGATTACTTCGCACAGGGGGGTGTATGGGGAGCTGCGTTTGGAACGGGCATTCTTACCGCACTGCTGTCTTCGGTCATGAACAACATGCCGACGGTGCTGGTAGGAGCGCTTTCTATCGATGCCACGAATGCGACCGGCGCAGTCAAGGATGCGATGATTTATGCCAACGTGATCGGTTGCGATCTGGGTCCAAAGATCACGCCCATCGGTTCATTGGCAACGCTGCTCTGGCTCCATGTCCTAGCGCGTAAAGGCATGGAGATAACCTGGGGCTACTACTTCAGGGTGGGTGTCGTACTGACGGTGCCGGTGTTGCTTGTTACGTTGGCTGCGCTGGCGTTACGCCTGAGCCTCGTGTGACGAAATGTGGGAGCGCCTTCGATTGGTCCCGGCAGCGACTGAACCGATTGATAAGCTTATAGCCAAGAATACTATTTTTCAATTTGCTTGCCTACACTGGGAATAAATCGCCTAGTGGCTGTTAATAAGCCATTGCTTTTATGGTGCTGTTGGCCGGAATCGAACTGGCGACCTACTGATTACGAAACGACCACCTAAAATTTAATTAACGTGAAATCAGTTACTTACATCGCTTGCCAACGCTAAAACCAGTGTCACACAGCCTTGATTTACGTCATTTATGTCATCCCGTGACACAAATTTGACACAATATTTTTCCAACATTCTCACAGTCTGGCCTCGTCACTTTTTGCCTTACCCTGTCTATTAGTGTCCAATACTTTCCGGAAATCAGCTGTTTTGCGACGGCACACACAAGGTCGTCAAGGATGAGTTGGTGGCTAAAGTTTATTGGTACGTTGCCGATAACATATGCGATGTGATAGTTACTTTTCCCGCAATGCCGCTGCCGACCGAATAAAGCTGTACAGCGGCCATCCAGATTCACAGGATACTGGAGCCTTGCCACTGCCTGCCATTTTGGCGGGGGCAAGAATGAGAAATCAAGGAGAGCTGTTTGTTTCTGACACATGACGATCGCAAGATCGTCGCAGCCTGCTATTGACGGGACTGACCTTGATAGGTATCCGCAGCCTATGGTGTGATGCAGTGGCAGGGGCGATGCATTGCGCCTACCAGGGACTGTTGACATGGAAGCTATTGAGAGTCTTTTAAAGCCATGAAAATTACCCTGTTCATCAAATTATCTACTATTCTCATAGTGTTGATACTTAGTGCGCTGGTTGTGGTCATTTATCAAGCGAAAAGTATTCTGGACAACGTTATCCGAAGTGAGGAACATCGCTCCCGGGCTCTGCAGCTTACGAATGAGTTATTCCAAAGTTCAGATGATCTTACCCACATGGCGCGCACCTATGTGGTTACTGGTAAGTCGATCTACGAAAGCCGTTTTTTCGAGATTCTCGATATCCGAAACGGTAGTCGCCCGCGCCCACAGAACTATTCTTCTACTTACTGGCATCTTGGAGGTGCCGGTTTTGTTCCTACCAGTGTATCGAACGAGATCATTTCCTTGCAGGAACTGATGCGCCGTGAAGGTCTCAACGAGCATGAATTCAACCTGTTGCAGCTGTCCCAGTCATACTCCGATACGTTGGTCAACTTAGAGAAACAGGCCTTTGCTGCCATGAAAGGGCTATTCGATGACGGTCAGGGAAATTTCACCGTGCGGCGTGCACCAGACCGTGATTTCGCTATCAATCTGCTGTATGGCGAGCGTTATTTTGCCGAGAAGGCCAGAATCATGTTGCCGCTCGAGCAACTCAAGCAGGAACTTGATGTCCGCACTCAAAATGAGGTAAGTAGCGAGCAGGACCGGCTCGGGCAACAAATCTTTCTAGCACTGGCGCTTATCGGCACCGCGTTCGCCGGTGTGACAATCTCCGTTCTATACCTGCGCCGCAATGTTTTGCAGCCACTCGATTATCTTGAGCGTCAGACAGTAGCCGTTGCACAAGGCAATTATGCCACCCATTGCGATATTCAGACGAACAATGAACTAGCTGGGCTCGGCGATGCCTTCAACCGCATGGCGGAAGCCATCAAGTGCGATATTGAAATGCATGAGCAAGCAGAAATTGATCTCCTGCACGCCAAGGAAATCGCCGAGCACACTTCCAGCGATCTGACTGCCTACATTGAGGCGATCGGCAAACTGGCGCTGACTTCCGTCACCGATCACAGCGGCCGCATTCTCCAGGTCAACGCCAAATTCTGCGAAGTCAGCGGCTACAGCGAGCAGGAGTTGATCGGCCAGAATCATCGCATCCTCAATTCCGGCACCCATCCCAAGGCTTTCTTCGTCAACATGTGGGCGACCATCGCATGCGGCAAGGTATGGCACGCGGAAATCTGCAACCGCAGCAAGAGCGGTCAACTCTACTGGGTGGACTCGACCATCGTGCCGCTCAAGGACAGTAGTAGGAAGATCGCCCGCTATCTCTCGGTTAGGGTTGACATCACTGCACGCCAGCATAAAGAATTGGCGCTGCAGGAGCGCTTGAAGGAGAGTGTCTGCCTGCACGCGATCCGTCACGACATGGAGCTGGCATTGCCGGTGGATGAGTTCTGCCAGAAAGTTGTTGAGCATCTGAAAGCGGCGATGCAGTTCCCGGAAATGGCTGTTGTTGTGATCGAGCACGATGACAAGCGCTTCACTTCCGGGGAGTATAGCCAGGATCTCACGCACGGGCTGCAGGCGCAGGTCATGGCCAATAACAAGATCTGCGGCAAGCTGCAGGTGTTCTATCACGAGGACACACCATTCCTGCTACCCGAGGAACAGAATCTGCTCGACGTCATCGCAACTAATCTGGGGAGGTGGCTGGAGCAGATGCAGGCAGAGCAGCGCATCGTGCAGATGGCGACCCACGATGGATTGACGGGTTTGCCCAATCGCACTTTACTGCAAGACCGTATCGCCCAGGCGCTGGCCCATAACCGCCGCAGCCAGGAACAGGCGGCGGTGCTGTTCATCGACCTGGATCATTTCAAGATCATCAACGACTCGCTAGGGCATGATGTGGGTGATGCACTGCTGCAGCAAGTGGCGGCCAGACTTATGGCCACCACTCGCGGCGAAGACACGGTGGCGCGCCAGGGCGGGGACGAGTTCATCGTACTGCTGCCCAGTCTCGCCAACGCTCAGGATGTGGAAGCGGTGGCGCAGAAGATACTGGACGCATTGATCCAGCCTTTCCAGATCGACGACCAGGAGCTGCATATCGGCGGCAGCATCGGCATCGCCCTGTTCCCCCCGGACGGGGAAGACGGCGACACCTTGCTGAAGAACAGCGACATCGCCATGTACCACGCCAAGGAGAGCGGGCGCAACAACTACCAGTTCTTCTCGGCAGAGATGAATCAACAGGCGGCGGAAAAACACGCCTTGGGCATCGATCTGCGCCACACCCTGGAGCGCAACGAACTGCTGCTGTATTTCCAGCCGGTGATTGACATACCCGGCGGCAAGCTGACCAGCATGGAAGTGCTGCTGCGCTGGCAGCATCCCAGGCATGGATTGATCCTCCCGTCCAAGTTCATTCCGCTGGCGGAAGAGACCGGGATGATCGTGCCGATCGGAGAATGGGTGCTGCGGCAAGCGTGTTTGCAGATAATGGCATGGCGCAAGCAGGGCTATGCCGTGCCGAAACTGGCGGTCAATATTTCTGCCCGGCAATTCCGGCAGAAAACGCTGGTGGCAGACATTACGCGCATTCTGGCTGAAACTGGGGTGGAGGCACGCTGCCTGGTGCTGGAAATTACCGAGAGCATGCTGGTGGCAAACGTCGAGGAAACCATCAAGACCCTGCATCAGCTCAGCGCACTGGGGCTGGAGATTTCGATTGACGATTTCGGCACCGGCTACTCCAGCCTGAGTTATCTGAAGCGCTATCCGATCAATACGCTGAAGATCGACCAGTCGTTTGTGCGCGACATTACCACCGATCCGAACGATGCCGCCATCATCGGCGCCATCATCGCCATGGCTCACAGCCTGAAGATGAAAGTGCTCGCCGAAGGCGTCGAAACCGAGGAACAGCTAGCCTTTCTGACCCGACAGGGGTGCGGCCGCTTCCAGGGGTTTTATTTCGACAAGCCGCTACCGGCTGCGGAGATCGAAAATAGGCTGCAATTGCATTGAGCAGCTTCGTGCAGCACTTCCGATAATGGTGCAATCTTTTTCGCTAATATCTACACAGTCTGGCAGCGCCAGTCTGTGACCGTAGCCCTGAACAGGAGCAAGGCTGCTGTGCCTTATTAGCCGACAGGCTCCAAACTCTCGACTGCTGCTTGCAGTTCTTTGGCAACCGCGATCAGTTCCTTGATCAGTTGCTCATCATCAACGATACCGCCATCATAAAGATGAAGATTCCGCTTCTGGTGGCAGTCGTCCAGAAAGCGCCACTTGTTCGCCGGAAAGGACAGTGTGTGCGGCAGAACCTGGAAAACCATATATCTATGTTCAGCGCGGTAGCCATGCCAGCGGAGAGCAGCCAGGGCAAAGGAATGGGCCGCGTCGTAGGCAAGAGTGAAGCGGCTGTCTGGGGATAACTGGACATTCTCGGCGTCCCGCAACTTGCGCCCAGCCGACGTCACCAGCCCATTGAACTCGACCTGGTCGGGCGGCTCAGCCTTGAGCTTGCCGATTTTCTGCAGGTTCTTGAGGTTTTCCTGACTGGATGTCATTTTCGTGACCTAACAGGTCAATTTTCGGCTGATTGAGAACACGGGTAACAAAATGATTATCGCTCTGCACTTTTTTTAGGAAGTCTTCCGGAGAGTAAAGAGTAGGACTAACCTTGCGACCCAGAATTTCCTCTGACTTCGTCAGCACCTCAAAAAGGTGACTGTAGCTCAGCCCTTCGGCAATGACCATCACATCGATGTCGCTGGCTGCCGTGTCCGTGCCCTTGGCAACCGAACCATAGATAAAGGCATAACGAATGGCATCGGTGCAGCCTGACAGTGCCTGACGCAAGACATCGGCGAGGCCAAATGTCTTGAGCGTGATGGATCTTAGCTCTTGGTAAATCGGCGAATTCTTGTTTGCCTGGTAATGTTTCTGTCGACCGATGACAGTCATCGTAATTAAGCCGGAGCCAGTCATCCGCTCCAATTCCCGTTGCAATGCCCCCCGTCCAGTCTTCACCAGCTTTACAATTTCATTGGAGTAGAACGAGCGATCAGGCTGGCCGAACAAAAGTCCCAGCACCCGCTGCTGCACTCCCGAGAACAGGACGTTTGAAATTGATACTGGCTCTTCATTCCCCATAATGGGGATTATCGGCCCAAATTCGGGGATCTGCAAGTAAAACGTAAGCGCTTCTTTTGGGCAGACTGCGTGTAGCTTGCAATATGCTGTTCCCTATAACGGGGACGATCAGCCTTAATATGGGGCCTACCGTGGAGCGGTCGCTGGCATTGTTAAGTGGTCTGCAATTGGCGGTACCGGATTGGTAACTGCACCCGTCTGGAAAGTGCCAAGAGGAGACGGTCGTGCCTCAGCTCTGAAGGTCTATCTACCCCAAAAAAGGTTCTGTCGTATTCATCGTGCTCAAATACAAGGCGCAAACTGTTCCCAAGTGAATGTCGCTACGTTACCTGTTTGCTCATCTCCGGCGAGAAGAATTGATAGCCGTTGTGTCCGTTCTGCTTGGCGTAGTATAGGGCGATATCGCTGTTCTTCAGCAATGTGTCCACGTCCTCTCCATCAGAAGGGAACAAAGCGATGCCAATACTACCGCCAATATGCAGTTCCTCGCCGTTGATCTGAAAGGGCTGGATCAACACATCCAGTATCTTCTGCGCCACCGTTGCCGCGTCCCGAGCGACGGCGATGTTCGCTAGTAGTACGATGAAATCATCTCCACCCTGGCGCGCTACCGTATCTTCACCACGCACGGCGGTAATCAGTCTTGTCGCGATCTCCTTCAGCAGTAGATCGCCTACGTCAAGTCCCCGTGTATCGTTGATGATCCTGAAATGATCCAGATCAATAAACAGCACCGCTACATGATTCTGGTTGCGGCGGCCATGTGCAAGTGCCAGCGCGATGTGATCTTGCAATAAACGCCGATTGGGTAAGTGGGTCAATGGATCGTGGGTTGCCATCTCCATAACGCGATTATCAGACTGTCTGTTCTCTAGCCACCGTCCCAGATCGTATGCAATGCTGTCGATCAAGTCCTGTTCTTCCGGCAGCAAGAAGGGCTCGTCTTCACTGCAGAATACCCGCAGCCAACCGTAGCCCTCGCCATTAATCATGATTCGTGCCTGCAGGCTGTGTGCCAGATCCTTATCTGACTGGTCGGAAACAAACTTCCTGCTATCGAGTTCAATCATGACGGAAGTGGTCTCTGGAAATGGCATCGCAGTGACCAGCTGCTCAATAACCGTCTGACAAACCGTCTCCAACGATCCTGAATTCATGCCGTCACGAATCGTGTGGAGGCAGCTGCTTTTCTTCAGGTGTTGGCGCAAAGCCTGCTGGGATACTTCGGTTCGCTGGCGCGGTGTCTGCTTCGAATTTGCCAGAGATGTGCTGTCTGCGGGATTTTTATCTTTGCTAGTCATCGAGCATTTTCATCATTCAATTAATGTATTTGATCGAGCCAATGGTGCTTTGTCAATGCCGTAGAAGCCAACCTCAGTCAGTAGTTGGGGAAAATGAAGTGTTTTCAAGGGTGGCGCCTCTATCTCTGCCGCGTCTTCCATAACGGTCCTTGGGTCTACAAGCGTTCTACGCTGTCCTTTTTCATTATCACTGACCGTCTGCAATGTGTCGGTTTGAAACCCTCCCTGTAGGTGCCTTGTGTTCTTGAATCTAGGCTCGGCTTTTCACTAAGGATTGCCGAAATACCCTTTTTGCGCTATCGTTACGCTTCCAAGGAGGCCACACGATGACAAGCAAAGACAAGACCCCTGCCCCGACCCAGACCACCCCTAAACCCAAAACAAGACGCAGCACAGCCAACCCGATAGAAGCTGCTGCGCGTGAATTTATTGGTGACAAGGTTCTCAAGATTCCCGAGAAATCCAAAGAAGATAAAATCGCCAGGCTCTCCGCAGCGCAACATCTGAAGCTGCAGGAGATCGAAGAGAACGCCATCGCCGAATTCGGCGGAGACCTGTCGCTACTGGAGTCTGCGCTCGGCATGCTGCGCGTGGGGCATCATTTCGGCTGGAAAGTGCTCTACATCATTCATAGCAAACGCACCATCCGTACCTATGAAGAAATACTGGGTATCAAGATACGCGATATCTTTCCTGAAACCGGGCCCAGCAGCTATCGTTCTCATGGCTGGAGTTTTGCCCAAGCCTTCTCCAATTTCTGGAAGGTTGCTGGCGGCGACATCAAGATCCAGGACCGCAACAAAGTCGGCACTTAAGGGTACTTGACATTTCCTTTTTTCCGGGCTAGCATACAAGGGAACATTACATTTCCTTTGTATGGACACCTTAGACCCACAACCGGATCAACAACCAGCTGAACAAACGCCGGAAACAGCGAGCGTGGAACCCGCCTGCCTGCCTGCGCGCGTAGCGGTCCCACCCGCGTGCGCGGCAGCGGGCGGGCAGGCGGACGATGGTGCGGACACCTCCCGTGCGGTAATACGGGAGGAAAGAATAAAAATAAAAGAAAACCCGGATTCCGGAGAAAGTTTCATCGTTGCGCCACCCGGTCGCAAGGGCTGCGGCCGTATCCTGTCCATTTCTCTGCCCATGCAAGACGGCAATCCTCGAGCTGCACTGACCGACTTCTTGAATTGCACTTTCCCCCTGGCGCTTATTACTGAAAGCCTGTCTGATTTATTCCAGATGATCCTAGCTTGTCTGGGCCGGGCATTCGGCCCGGTCGTGGATCGTAAACGTGGACTGCATGGTTACCGTCACTCCCTGGCTCTGGGCGAGAGTGGCGCCATCTTTGCCCATGGTGGACAGGCCGAGACCGCTTTTCTGAGCCTGCCAGGGGAATCCTGCGCCTGGATTACCGATTGGCTGGCGCTGGTCTCTTTGTTCGGAGACCGGCTGCAAGGCCGTATCACGCGCTGGGATGGTGCGGTGGATGTGTTCAGTGGCTCGCCCTCGGTGGATGATGCCGTAGTGCTCTACCAGGCCGGCGGATTCAATACGGGAGGCAACCTCCCATCCTGCAGCCAAGCAGGGAACTGGCTTGCACCCGATGGCCGAGGCCGCACTTTCTACGTCGGCAGGCGTGAAAACGGCAAAGTGATACGCATCTACGAAAAAGGCATGCAGCTGGGCGATCCAGAAAACCCATGGGTGCGGTGGGAACTGGAATTACATAACAAAGACCGGATCATCCCCTGGGAAGTTTTGCTGGAACCAGGGAAATACGTGGCCGGTGCGTACGCTTGCATGAAATGGGTGCAAGAAGATATGTGCCGCATCAAGACCATCAAGCAGGCCAACAAAATCAGCTACGACCACTTGAGTCGCTGTCTCAAGAATTCCTACGGGCAGATGCTCAACACTGCGATGAAAGTGGAAGGTGGCGATGCAGAAAAGGTCATTGCCAAGTTAAGGCGTCCCGGCACCCCGTCCCGGCTTGATCCGTCGCAACTCCCGGAACCAGACAAGGAAGACGAGGAATGAATCATGCAAACCAAGGAAGACGAGGAATGAATCATGCAAACCCTCTCCCTCATTGAAGCCGCCCACTTCCTCAAGATGCACGCCGAGGAGGTGCGGCGGCGCGCCAAGGCTGGACTGCTTCCCGGAGCCAAACTGGGCAAGCGCTGGGTATTCATCCTGGAGGATCTTGCTGAATATGTCAGGTCGCACTATGCTAGTCCTCGGCAAGCGTTGCGAGTGACTCTTGAGAGAAAGGAGGAAACTGAATGTCACTCACCAAACGCGGTAGTACGTGGTGGATTGTGTTCACCACACCAGGCGGCGAGCGCGTTAGATGCTCTGCTGCAACAAGTGATAAAACCCAAGCGCAAGAACTTCACGACGAGCTGAAAGCGGAATCGTGGCGTGTTGCAAAATTGGGCGTTAAACCAAGGCATACCTGGGAAGAGGCTGCCTATAAATGGCTGATGGAAACCACGCACAAGGCTACACACAGGCAGGACGTGAGGCAGGTAGCATGGATCCAGAAGTACTTTGAAGGCAAATATCTCGACGAGCTGACGCGGGACATGATCGCACAAGTGGGTGAGTTGAAGTTCAGGGGAACGAGTCCGGCTACAGCCAATCGTCTGCTGGCGGTAATACGTACCATTATGCGTAGAGCAGCGCTTGACTGGGAGTGGATCGACAAACCCCCGGTCATCAAGCAGTATCGTGAACCGAAAAGGCGGGTACGCTACTTGACCCCGATTCAAGCGAACATTCTTATCCGGGAGTTGCCGGAACATCTGGCAGACATGGTGAGATTCTCGCTGGTAACGGGATTAAGACGAGCCAACGTAACAAAGATGGAATGGTCGCAAGTGGATATTGCGCGGCGGGTGGCGTGGATCCACGGTGATCAGGCAAAGGCGGGGAAACCGATTCATGTTACCCTGAACGCCACGGCCGTAGAGGTATTGTCCAAGCAGGTCGGCAAACACCCGATAAGGGTTTTCACCTACAAGGGAAAGCCGGTCACCCAGGTCAATACCAAAGCATGGTACCGAGCATTGGAACGTGCGGGGATCGAGAACTTCCGCTGGCATGACCTGCGGCACACCTGGGCGAGTTGGTTAACTCAACAGGGTGTACCGTTAAACGTGATCCAGGAAATGGGTGCATGGGAGTCGGCGGAGATGGTGAGGCGGTATGCTCACCTGGCACCGGAACAGTTTGCGCGACACGCCCAGGTACTAGACAACCTGCTCAATGACACAAATTTGACACAGCCGGAAGAAGAAAAGGTTTTCGGCCAAGCTAATCCATTGATTTGTGGTGCTGTTGAGAGGAGTCGAACCTCCGACCTACTGATTACGAATCAGTTGCTCTACCAACTGAGCTACAACAGCCCGCGGAAAAACGGCTGATGGATTATAGAGGTTTGGGAAACGGGGGGCAAACCGGAAGATATAAAAATTCTTTGCGACATACAGACCTTGGGATGAATGCGAAAGATGATATCGATGCTGTTGATAGTCATGTCTTCCGACAACCATGGCAAGTCACAGGCGGGAAACATGAACGGCGACAGGACGTGGCGGCATCCATTCACACTCGGCGCACCATAAAAGATATTGAATCATCCCCCTTATAATCCCTCAGCAATCAAATTTTCGCCTAAATTCGGCGAATAGCGCCAATCATCTGGACTTTTTGGTTGATTTGGGCCATAATTTATCTTATGAAGTTACAAATTGCCCCACCAAGAAAAATCCTGGTTCTGCATGGCCCCAACTTGAATATGCTGGGAACTCGCGAACCGGAAGTTTATGGTCGAGTTACGTTAGACGAAATTAACAGAAGTTTAGCTAAAATAGCTGAAGATGCTGGCATTGCCTTGGAAAGTTTCCAGAGTAATTCCGAGGCGGACTTGATAAGCCGGATTCAACAGACTATCGGTGATGAAACCGATTTTATTATTATTAATCCGGCGGCTTATACACATACCAGCGTTGCTTTGCGCGATGCCCTGGCGGCAGTGAAATTGCCGTTCATTGAAGTTCATCTTTCCAACATTTTTGCCCGTGAGACTTTTCGCAGAGAATCGTATTTTTCTGATCTGGCGCTGGGTGTTATCAGTGGCTTGGGCCCCAAGGGCTATGAGCTGGCCCTGGAATATGCTTTAACGGCCCGCTAGCAGCACGGCCCAATCAACATCAAGCTGATCAAGTACGTTTATTTACTGTCGATGCGAGCCAAAATTATTAATGCAGCGATCGCGAAAGTTATCTAGCCGCATTCCTTATGAACAAATTTGCATGCCAACAAACTCTGTTTGGTAGAAGTACCGAAAAACAGAGGCTTATCCTGAGAGGCTTGTTATGGATTTGAGAAAGCTGAAAAAACTGATTGAACTAGTTGAAGAGTCGGGAATCGGTGAGCTGGAAATTACCGAAGGCGAAGAAAAAGTTCGCATCAGCAAATCAGGATCGATGGTACAGAGCTATGTAAATGCGCCAACGGCGTTACAGCCAATCGCTGCGCCTGCCGCCACTGCCATACAAGAAGCGGAAGCTGCGGCCAAGGACGCATTACCAGATGGTCATATGGTGAAATCGCCAATGGTGGGCACGTTTTATCGATCCTCTGCGCCTGGCGCCAATGTGTTTGTGGAAGTGGGGCAAACGGTAAAGGAAGGCGATACTCTGTGCATTATTGAGGCAATGAAGCTGCTCAACGAGATCGAATCCGACAAGAGCGGAGTGATCAAGGCAATTCTGGTAGAAAACGGTCAGCCGGTAGAGTATGGCGAGCCATTATTCGAAATCGAGTGATAGCCGCCGATTTCTCGCTGTCGCGGGATAGAAGTCAGGAGAAAAGGCTCGCACTTCCGCAACTTAAAAAAGATTGCATAGATAAATATGTTTGAAAAAATTCTTATAGCCAACCGAGGCGAAATCGCCCTGCGTATTCAACGGGCATGCCGGGAGATGGGTATTAAGACGGTGGTGGTGCATTCCGAGGCAGACGCCGAGGCCAAATATGTGAAACTCGCTGATGAATCCGTGTGTATTGGACCGGCGCCATCAGCTCAAAGCTACCTCAATATTCCGGCCATCATCAGCGCAGCAGAAGTAACCGATGCCGAGGCCATTCATCCCGGCTATGGCTTTCTCTCGGAGAATGCTGATTTCGCCGAGAGGGTCGAAAAAAGTGGCTTTGTCTTCATTGGCCCGCGTCCTGAAACCATTCGCCTGATGGGTGACAAGATCAGCGCAAAAAACGCGATGATAAGAGCAGGTATACCCTGCGTCCCTGGTTTCAACGGCGCTTTGCCTGAGTCGGGTGAAGAAATCAGAAAGATTGTTCGCACCATCGGCTATCCTGTCATCATCAAGGCATCGGGCGGTGGCGGTGGGCGCGGCATGCGCGTGGTACACACGGAGGCGGCGTTATTGAATGCGGTTATCATGACGCGCACCGAAGCCCAAGCGGCATTTGGCAATCCCATGGTCTATGTCGAGAAATTTTTGGAAAACCCGCGGCATATCGAGTTTCAGGTACTGGCTGATGAGCATCGCAATGCGGTACACCTGGGAGAACGTGACTGCTCGATGCAGCGTCGCCATCAGAAAATCATCGAGGAAGCGCCAGCCTTCGGTATTACTCCCCGGCAGCGCGACAAGATTGGCGCACGTTGCGCTGATGCGTGCCGTGGTATTGGCTATCGCGGCGTGGGCACATTTGAATTCCTGTTCGAGAATAACGAGTTTTATTTCATCGAAATGAACACGCGGCTGCAGGTCGAACATCCCGTTACGGAAGCGGTTACCGGGATCGACTTGGTACAGGCACAGATTCGTGTGGCCGCTGGCGAGAAACTGGGTTTTCGCCAGCGCGATATCGTGCCCAAGGGCTATGCGATCGAATGTCGCATTAATGCCGAGGACCCTTATAAGCTCACGCCATCCGCCGGCCGCATTACCCAGTATCATGCTCCAGGCGGACCCGGTATTCGCGTCGATTCCCACATTTATCAACACTATATGGTGCCGCAATATTACGACTCCATGATTGGCAAAGTGATTGCCTATGGGGACACGCGTGAACAGGCTATCGCACGTATGCGCATCGCGTTGTCGGAAATGGTGGTTGGAGGCATAAAGACGAACATTCCATTACACCTTGATCTGTTGTCCGACGCGGCTTTTCTGCGTGGCGGCACCCCTATCCATTACCTCGAGCAGAAACTCGCCAATCACAATAAGCTGAGTTAAAGCACCGATTTTTTACGCCCCGCATGCAAGAGAGACACTCGACTTACATCGGTCAGAGGGGTCAATTTTACGTCGACGGATTTTATCCGTACTCAAGAATATGCCCTGGATCTCCCTCACCCTAGAGACCGATGCCGCGCACGCCGAGATTCTGAGCGATGCATTGCTCGAGCTAGGCGCACTGTCGGCGGATATACATGATGCCGCTGCCGGCACGGAACGGGAACAGCCCTTATTCGGTGAGCCTGGGGAACTTCCCGAAAAAATCTGGCCAGCAGCGGAAATTACCGCACTGTTCGGTGCGGATGCAGATGTGAGCGCCGTTGTGCAGGCTGTGGCGCAGGCAGCCGAGCTCGATAACCTACCCATCTATCGCTTGGCGGAAGTGCCGGAGCAGGATTGGGTGCGGCTCAGTCAGGCGCAATTTACCCCGATCCAGATATCAGCACGACTGTGGATTGTCCCCAGCTGGCATCAGATACCCGATCCCGCCGCCATCAGCCTGATACTCGATCCAGGGCTGGCCTTCGGTACCGGCAGTCACCCAACTACGCAACTGTGCCTTGCCTGGCTTGACGAAAACCTGCGAGGCGGCGAAGATGTCCTGGATTATGGCTGCGGCTCCGGCATCCTTACCATAGCCGCGCTGAAGCTGGGTGCGGGACACGCAGTGGGCATAGACATAGACCCCCAGGCGGTTGTGGCAAGCCGCGACAATGCGCGGCGCAATCAACTGGATCAAATGCAAGCGGAGTTTTACACTCCTCAGTCTGCACCTCAGGCCGCATTGGCCGCTGCAGCTTGGGCGGATGTGGTTGTCGCCAATATCCTTGCCAACCCGCTTATCGTGCTTGCTCCGTTACTGATGAGCATGACCCGCAAAGGTGGGCATATTGCGCTTTCCGGCATACTCAGGGATCAGGCGGAAGAAGTGGCGCGTATCTATCGGCAATGGTTCGAGATGTGTATTGCAGGAGAGCGGGAAGGATGGGTGCTGCTAACGGGGACAAGAAAGTGAAATCAAGTTATTTGCAAGGCCAGGATTATGGCACTGGTAACCCGCTGCCCTAACTGCGCTACCGCTTTTCGCGTGACCGCCCAGCATTTGCAGGCGCATGGCGGCGATGTGCGGTGTGGACAGTGTGCGCATGTGTTTAACGGCTTTGCCACCCTGACTACGGTGCAGGAGCCGGAAGCTGATGACTCACCCAGGGTAGTGGACGCAAGAACAGATGCTCTGCCCGCACCAAGTTCGTCTGAGCAAACGGTGCTACCGTCCATCTTCCTGCATGAGATAACAACGAATGACGCGGCATCCGCTACCTTATCAGCAGTTACGCAAGAACCGACCGCGGAAGTTACAGACACGACCAGCGCGGCGCTGGAACGCTACCCTTACGATAGTATACAACTGCGCAAGAGTCAGCTCAGCTGGAGTTTTGCCAGTCTGTTCTTGTTGTTCCTGTTGACGGGACAAGCAGCATATTTTTACCGCAGCGAAATTTCCGTTCTCGCACCCGATACCCGGCCGTACCTGGAGCAGTATTGCGAACTGTTGCGTTGCACCATCCCGCCGCTACAACAAGCGGAATTGCTGAGTATCGAGTCATCCGATTTACAGGCAGATCCAGCACAGGATGCGGGAGTCGTCATTCTTACCGCTACCGTACGTAATTACGCCTCGTTCCCGCAAGTCTATCCTGCGCTCGAACTGACTCTTACTGACATTCAGGATCAACCTCTCGCAAGCCGCATCTTCACGCCCGGTGAATATCTTGGCAGAGACGTGAATTCAGCTCAGACAATTGCTCCCGCGCACGAGATTGACATCAGACTGCATCTTGCCAGCAGCGATTTGAACGCTGCAGGATACCGGTTATTTTTACTCTACCCCTAGTCTCTACAATGGCAATACGTTATTAGTAATACAACAGCATTGAAGGCCAGGAGCTCAATTATGGAGCTGTGCGGAGAGCGCATTTAGATTAGAATCGACATCCTGTCAAATCAAGTATCGATTCTTTCAGCAGAATGACATCTGAAACCCTGGTTGAAATTAATGACCTGAATTTCTCTTACGATAAGCGTGCCATCCTGAAGGGCATCAATATGACTATGCCGCGCGGCAAGGTCATTGCCATCATGGGCGGCAGCGGTTGCGGCAAGACCACATTGTTGCGGCTGATCGGCGGTTCGGTGGCTCCTTCTTCAGGTTATGTCAAGGTTGCTGGCCAGGTAGTGCATGAACTCAGCAGAGACGAGCTGTTTCAGATGCGGCGCAAAATGAGTATGCTGTTCCAGTTCGGTGCGCTATTCACCGATCTGTCGGTGTTCGATAACGTCGCATTTCAGATGCGGGAGCATACCAATTTGCCGGAGGCCGTAATTCGCGATCTGGTGCTGATGAAACTGCATGCAGTTGGTTTGCGTGGCGCACATAAACTGATGCCGGCGGAGCTCTCGGGTGGGATGGCGCGCCGGGTAGCGCTGGCCCGGTCGATTGCGCTTGACCCGCTGCTCATCATGTATGATGAACCGTTTACCGGCCTTGACCCCATTTCGCTGAGTGTGATCGGAAATTTGATTCGTCGCCTGACTGACGCATTGGGTATGACCTCGATAGTCGTGACTCACGATGTGCAGGAGTCACTGAAAATTGTTGACTATGTTTATTTCATTTCAGAGGGTGTGATCGCAGCACATGGCACGCCGGCAGAGGTACGTGATTCAGTGGCGCCCTTCGTGCATCAGTTTGTGCATGGCGAAGAAGACGGTCCGGTTCCGTTCCACTATCCCGCCAATTCCTACGCAAGTGATTTGAGATTGGGGGGCCGTTTTGCCTAGGCGCATCGTTCTCGGCATCCGGGGCGTCGGTCATCGAGTGATAGAGAGTGTTTGGCGACTGGGTCGTGCCAGCCGTTTTTTCATGCTGATGCTGTTGAAGTCGGGTATCAGCCTGCGGCGCTTTCATCTTATCATCCGGGAGATTTATTTTACCGGCGTGCTGTCGCTGATCATCATCGTGGTATCGGGACTGTTCGTTGGCATGGTGCTGGGTTTACAGGGCTACGAGACACTGCAAAAATACGGTTCCGAGTCAGCCGTGGGAACATTGGTGGCGCTGTCACTGGTACGTGAGCTGGGGCCGGTGGTGGCAGCGCTGTTATTTGCCAGCCGTGCCGGTTCCGCTATTACTGCCGAGATCGGTTTGATGAAAGCTACCGAGCAATTGGCAGCGATGGAAATGATGGCAGTGGATCCAATAGCACGAGTAGTTGCACCACGTTTCTGGGCGGGAGTAATTTCGATGCCGTTTCTGGCAGCGATGTTTTCCGCAGTCGGCATATTCGGCGGTTATTTGGTGACAGTGGTGCTTATCGGCGTGGACGAGGGGTCATTCTGGTCACAGATGCAAAATGCGGTCGATTTTCGCTACGACATTGTCAATGGGGTTATCAAGACCTGCGTTTTTGGTGTGGCGGTGACGGCGATTGCGGTGTTTGAAGGTTATGATGCGCCACCTACGGCAGAGGGGGTATCCGGCGCCACCACCCGCACGGTGGTGACTTCGTCGCTGGCGATTCTTGGGTTGGATTTTGTTTTGACCGCATTCATGTTTAGAGGAATGAGCTGATGCAGCGGACAACGATGGATTTGTGGGTGGGGCTATTTGTCGCCGCAGGGATAGGAGCACTATTGGTGCTGGCGTTGAAAGTGGGGAACATGGGCACTTATAGTGCGGCACAGAGCTATACGTTGCTGGGAAACTTTGAGAATATTGGCGGCTTGAAACCCAGAGCGCCGGTGAAAAGTGCGGGTGTAGTGGTAGGACGTGTGGTGGATATCCAGTTTAACCCGGAGACTTTTGATGCTGTAGTTACTATGAGCATAGACAGTCGCTATCAATTTCCCAAGGATACTTTTGCCAGCATTCTTACTTCTGGGCTTCTGGGCGAGCAATATATCGGCTTGGCAGCCGGTGGCGATGAGGTCATGCTGAAAAGTGGTGATAAAATCATGAAAACCAATTCGGCGATGGTGCTGGAGGAAATGATCGGAAGGTTTTTATTCAATAAAGCATCAGAGAGTAATGGCGACAAGAATTAACGCAGCTTCACCGGCGTGATATTTATTCCGGGTCCGCTGTGCGGTTACAATTAATATTAACGAGGGAAGCATGAAGAAGACATATTTAGGTATTTTTGCATTTTTGGCTGCATGGTTGCTGGCGTCTCCCGTATGGGCGGTGGAAATTCCACCCGACACCTTAGTAGATAATACCGCACAGGAGGTGCTCGCCATTATCAGACAGGATAAGGATATTCGGGCAGGCAATACCGGCAAGATTCTTAATCTGGTGGAAGCCAAGGTGCTGCCCCATTTCAATTTCACGCGCATGACCCGGCTGTCGATGGGCAAGAACTGGAACATGGCTACACCCGACCAGCAGCAGGAGTTGGTGAAAGAGTTCCGCACCCTGTTGGTACGTACTTACTCCAATGCGCTGGCTAGTTATCGCGATCACCAAATCAAAGTGGAGCCGGCAAGAATCAAGCCGGGCGACACCGATGTCACGGTCAAAACGCAAGTAATAGAGGACCACGGTCAAGTGCCCGTGCCAATCGATTACAGCATGGAAAAGTCTGCCGATAGCTGGAAGGTGTACGATGTAACGGTGGCTGGAGTAAGTCTGGTCACTAACTATCGCGGTTCTTTCAATACCCAGATTCGTGATGGAGGTGTCAGCAAACTGCTTAAGACGTTGCAGGACAAGAACCGGTCACTGGAAGCCAAAGATAAAGAGAACAAGACTGCAGCAAATTAATCATCTGTGCCGATAAGACATGATTCTGCGTGATGGCAACAGGCTGACCGTCCAGGGGGCTGTAACCATAGACAATGTCGTCGCGGTGACCGAGCAGGGCTTTGCCTTGTTTGATGGCGACGATTTGGTGATTGACCTGGCGCAAGTGACGGCAGTGGATTCGTCTGCCGTCAGCATGCTGCTGGAATGGCAGCGTAAGGCACGCAGTCACAACCGGCAATTGTATTTCACCAACCTGCCTAACAACCTGAAAAGCCTCGCCCAGCTGTACGGTGTTTCCGAGTTGATTCCTCTGGTGTAAGCCAAAGCGGCTCCCCAAGCAGGCAGTCCACCAGGCGGAGTGCCTGCCCATGACCAATGTCTCTCCCTCTTCACTTCTCCAATGACTCCGGCAATCGAAGTTAAGCAGATGCACAAGCGCTTTGGGGCAGTGACTGCCTTGGAGGGCATCGATCTTGAGATCAACCCCGGTGAATTCTTTGCTCTGCTCGGCCCCAACGGTGCGGGCAAGACCACGCTTATCCATATACTTGCGGGGCTGACCCTGGCCAGTAGCGGTAGCGCCAAAGTAATGGGGCACGATGTCGTGACCGGCTATCGCGAAGCACGCCGTCTGCTCGGTGTGGTGCCACAAGAACTGGTATTCGACCCTTTCTTCACCGTGCGCGAAACCCTGGTTATTCAATCCGGCTATTATGGCCTGAAGAAGAATGATTCCTGGATAGATGAAATAATTCATCATCTGGATCTCGCCGACAAGGCCAACACCAACATGCGCGCTCTGTCCGGCGGCATGAAGCGACGTGTGCTGGTGGCCCAGGCGCTGGTACACAAGCCACCGGTGATCGTGCTGGATGAACCCACCGCCGGAGTGGATGTGGAGTTGCGCCAGGCGCTATGGCGTTTCATCAAGCAATTGAACCGCGATGGTCACACCATCGTGCTGACCACGCATTATCTGGATGAAGCGGAAGCGCTGTGCAATCGCGTAGCGATGCTGAAACAGGGTAAAGTCGTTGCACTCGACAGCACCCAGAATCTCATCAACAGTATTTCCGGCGCTTCAGTGCGGCTGCGGCTGTCACCCAATACGCTGCCTGCAGTGCTACAGCCACTGCTGACTAGTCAGGCTGATGGCTATTACGTTCTGACAGTCAAAGAATATTCCGAGATTGAGGGCGTGCTGGCGGCGTTGCGCAGGGCACAGGTGCAGGTGCTGGAAATGCAGTTGCTGCAGCCAGATCTGGAAGAGGTTTTCGTGAAAATCATGGGCAGCACAGAAAGCCAGGAAGCGGCATGACCGGCTTTTACACCCTGTTTTATAAGGAATTGCTGCGATTCTGGAAAGTGAGTTTTCAGACTGTCCTCGCGCCGGTGCTGACTACCCTGCTCTATTTGCTGATTTTTTCCCATGTGCTGGAAGACCACGTGCAGGCGTACCCTGGTGTGGCGTATACGGTTTTCCTGATTCCCGGTTTGGTGATGATGGCGGTGCTGCAAAATGCTTTTGCTAACTCGTCGTCCAGTCTGATCCAATCGCGAGTCACTGGCAACATCGTGTTTGTGCTGCTGTCGCCGTTGTCCTACCGCGAAATATTTCTGGCCTATGTGCTGGCATCGGTAGCGCGGGGGCTGGTGGTAGGTATGGGGGTTTACCTGGTGACGCTGGGATTTTTCGAGGTGCCGTTACGCTCGCTTCCGTGGGCGCTTCTGTTTGCCTTGCTGGGCAGTGCCTTGCTGGGCGCACTGGGTGTTATCGCCGGCATCTGGGCGGAAAAGTTCGATCAGCTTGCCGCATTCCAGAATTTCATCATTCTGCCACTGACGTTTCTGTCCGGCGTATTCTATTCAATCCACTCGTTGCCACCGTTCTGGCAAAGCCTGTCCCATTTCAATCCATTTTTCTACATGATCGACGGGTTTCGCTACGGTTTCTTCGGCGTGTCGGATGTTTCGCCTTACTTCAGTTTTGCAATTGTGGTGACGTGCTTTCTGGCAGTATCATGGCTGACATTGCAAATGCTGAAAACAGGCTACAAGCTGCGGCATTAATCTTTGCGTTTTTTGCGAATCGGCACAAGGCAGACGTGATTGCGTGTCGAACAGCAGCCACTTAAAAAAGGAAACCGGAATGGTCACAGCAGAAAGCATACAGACTCATATCGAAACTGCCTTGCCGTGTGAACTGGTGCAAGTGGAAGGCGATGGGCATCATTTCAATGCCATCATAGTCAGCGCCGAATTCCGGGGAAAAAACATGGTGCAGCAACACCAGTTGGTCTACCGCGCACTTGGCGACAGGATGAAGCAGGAGATCCACGCACTATCCATGAAAACGCTGACACCGGAACAATGGGCGGACAGCAATCGGAACTAGCGCCGCAATTTTTCAACCAGGCCAACTGGCGCGGGCGGGTTTGCATGCCCGCCCGCTAAAACTACGCACTTACTGCTAGCGCGCCCCGCATCTTCTGCATTGCCTTGACCTCGATCTGGCGAACCCGTTCAGCAGATACGCCCAACTCGGCGGCGAGATCATGCAGTGTTGCGCTGTCTTTTTCCCGCAACCAGCGGGCTTCGATAATATGGCGGCTGCGTGCGTCCAGACTGGCCAGCGCCTGTTTCAGCCCCTCGCCGTGCAGGCGGTTGGTTTGTTTGGTCTCCAGCAATTGTGAAGGCTCGGAACCGTCGGTGAGATAAGCAATGGGGCTGTATGACTCGTCTTCATCTTCCGACAGGGGTTCAAGCGAAATGTCGCGTCCGCTGAAGCGGGTTTCCATTTCCACCACTTCTTCAGGCTTGACGCCCAGCTGCTTCGCCATGGCATGGACTTCTTCCGGATTCATGGTATCCAATCCTTGCCGCATGCTGCGTAGACTGAAGAACAGCTTGCGCTGTGCTTTGGTGGTGGCGATTTTTACCAGCCGCCAGTTGCGCAGAACGAATTCGTGGATTTCTGCCTTGATCCAATAGACCGCAAACGATATCAAGCGTACGCCACGTTCCGGATCGTAATGTTTGACCGCTTTCATCAAACCAATGTTACCTTCCTGAATCAGATCGGCTTGCGGCAGACCATAGCCTCTGTAGCCACGGGCGATGGAAACCACTACGCGCAAGTGTGACAGCACCAGTTGGCGCGCTGCGTCGATGTCGTCCTTGTCTCGCAGACACCGTGCCAAGCGGGTCTCTTCTTCCTGGGAAAGAATGGGAAAGCGATTGACAGACTGGATGTAGCTTTCGATACTACCGCTGGTCGAAGGTATGGCTAAAGCAAAAGTCATCGTATTCTCCTCGGGTCTTTTGGTTTCTTGCTAAAATATTAGCACTCTGCCGATAAGAGTGCCAGTATTTTAGAAAGTTCCCGTCCAGAACACTATAACCTTTTGAATTATTTTGGTTCTATCTGCCAAAGATGATTTGCAACCGATAGCCATGCTCCCAGCCAGCCTAGCCCTGCTGAGAATAACAACAGGCTCATGCTGTCTTCCGAGGAAAGATGGTGCAGACGGGAGTCGAACGCATAAAGCAATGCCAGATCGGCCAGCGCGCCATTGATCAGGTAAGTGCCGAGAGCGATGATGAGCCATGCCGCGATTCCCCCCGCCACTCCCTGGATTGCGCCAAAATAAAGAAAAGGGCGGCGGATGAAGCCGTTGGTTGCGCCGATTAACTTTGAAACCTCGATTTCGTCCCGCCGGGTAAGGATTTGCAGACGTATGGTGTTGAAGGTCACCGCCACCAGCGCGAAACTCAGCAATGCGGCAAGCATCAGCACCGCCACCCGCCCCAGGCTTAGCAGTGCATCCAGCCGCCTGGCCCAGGCGGAGTCAAGCTGCACATGTTCAGCTTTGGGCCACTTCTGCATCTCGGCACGCAATGATTCCAGCACCTCGGGAACAGTACTCTTGGCGTTGATCACGAAAGCATCGGGCAGCGGATTTTGCGCAAGGCTACCCACCACATCAGCCAGACCATTGCCCTGCTTGAGTTGCTGCAGGGCGCTATCCTTGGGAACGAACTGAAAGCTCGCTACCTGCGGGTGTTGCTTCAAGCGTGATCCGATCTGCGCAGCTTCATCCCGGCTTGCATCCAGCGCCAGAAACAGGCTCAGCTGCGGTGCGCCGGATATGTGCCCGGAAAAGGTTTGCAAGTTTCCCAGCAGCATGTAGCCCCCTGCGGGCAGACTCAGGGCAATGCCCATTACGGCGATGCTGAGCAGACTGGAGAACGGCGTGCGCACGAGACGTGTCAGCGCCAGGGTAAGGGCGTACGAGTGATGCAAAAACCACGCGCTCATGCCGCCAATTTCCCGTGATCTAGCGTCAGAATACGTTGCTGGGCACCACCCAGCAATTCCGCGTCATGGGTAGCGATCAGCACGGTCACGCCCACCTGATGAAACGATCTGAACATATCCATGATATCGCGCGCGTAATCGGTGTCGAGGTTGCCGGTCGGCTCATCGGCAATCAGAATGGAGGGGCGATTGACCACTGCACGGGCGATGCACAAGCGTTGTTGCTCGCCACCGGAGAGCGTAATGGGGCGAGCTTTTTCCTTGTCCAGCAGCCCGACCTTGTCGAGCGCGGCACGTACTCGTCCAGTCGCCGTCTTGGGATCAAACCCACTGATTTGCAGTGGCAATAGCACGTTGTCGAACACGCTGCGGTCGAACAGAATTTTTTGATCCTGAAAAACCAGACCAAGATTGCGCCGCAGAATGGAAATCGCTGCGCCCTTGAGCGCAGCAACGTTCTGGCCATTAACGATAATGCTGCCGGAAGTGGGGCGTTCGATCGCCGCAATGAGCTTCAACAGCGTGCTCTTGCCCGCACCGGAATGGCCGGTTACAAAGACCATTTCACCCGTCTCGATGGTGAAGGTAATGTTCTTCAACGCATCGTAGCTGTTGGGGTAACGTTTGGAGACGTTGCCGAAATTAATCATTCAAAGGAAACCTTGATTGCGAAAGTTTCATTTTAATCCCAGAAAAGGAAACTCGATCTCTAAAGTTGCAATGAATTTTCCTCTAATGCCTTATTACCAAGCACGGACTCTCATTGATATGCAAATGAAATACATAACCAAGACCTTGCGCAGCATATCCAATAAGATACGGGCTGCCTAGACCCACCCGCCGGAAACAGGCTACAATTCAGGCTTTTAAGCAACCTTGTGTCATGCATGTTTCTCGTGGAATTCCCGTTCAAACCGAAGCTCCGGTTGCGCTCACCATAGGCAATTTTGATGGTGTGCATCTGGGCCATCAGGCCATGCTTGCGCGGTTGAAGGAAGCTGCTGACCGGCTGGGTCTTGTTTCCTGCGTCATGACTTTCGAGCCGCACCCACGCGAGTTTTTTGCGCCGGACCAGGCGCCCACGCGCCTTACCAGCCTGCGGGAGAAGCTGGAGCTGCTGGCCGAAGCGGGCGTGGAGCGGGTGCAGGTGTGCCGTTTCAATTTCAATTTCGCAAAAATCAGCGCGGAAGATTTCATTGCCCGCATTCTGCAGCGCGGACTTGGTATGCGCTGGATCCTGGTAGGAGATGATTTTCGTTTCGGCGCGCGTCGGACTGGCGATTTTGCCATGTTAAAAGCATGTTCGGCGCGGCATGGCTTTGAAGTGGCGGAAATGCCAAGTTTCACCGTGGACGGCCTGCGAGTTTCGAGTACCGCAGTGCGGGAAGCGTTGGCAAGCGGTGACCTGGATCTTGCCCGCCGTCTGCTGGGGCGGCCTTACAGTATCAGCGGGCGGGTGGTCGATGGCGACAAGCTGGGCAAGAAGATCGGTTTTCCCACTGCCAACATGCAATTGCGGCACAATCGGCCACCGCTGGCGGGAATTTTTGCGGTGGAAGTGCATGGTGCAGCGGAATCATCGCCACGGCAGGTGACGCGCGGTGTAGCCAGCCTGGGGGTGCGGCCCACCGTACATGAAAGTGGCAAACCGGTGCTGGAAGTACACTTGTTTGATTTCGATCAGGAAATCTATGGCCGCCACTTGCGCATGGATTTTTTGCACAAGCTACGCGACGAGGAAAAGTATTCCGATCTGGATATGCTTACCAGACAGATCGAGCGCGATGTGGAAAATGCAAAGAACTATTTTTTGACTTCTCATCCGGCGCAGGCGCACTGCAAGCAGTCTGTCGCATAAACTGAACTGATACCTCATGACCGATTATAAAAAGACCCTTAATCTGCCCGACACGCCCTTTCCGATGCGCGGCGATCTTGCCAAGCGCGAGCCAGTCATGCTCAAAGCCTGGCAGCAAAAAAAACTGTATCAGAAAATTCGGGAAGTGCGCGAAGGCGCAGAGAAATTCATCCTGCACGATGGTCCGCCGTATGCCAACGGCGACATTCACATCGGCCACGCAGTCAATAAAATCCTCAAGGACATCATCATCAAGAGCAAAACCCTGGCGGGTTTTGACGCGCCTTACGTACCTGGCTGGGATTGCCACGGGTTGCCCATTGAGTTGGTGGTAGAAAAGAATCACGGCAAAAATATCGAGCCCGCCAAATTCCGCGAACTGTGCCGCGAATATGCCCAAGTGCAGGTCGAGCGGCAGAAAGCCGATTTTATCCGCCTGGGTGTGCTGGGTGAATGGGACAACCCCTACCTGACTATGGATTTCAAAACCGAGGCCGACATCATGCGCGCCTTGGGAGAGATTTATAAAAACGGCTATCTATACCAAGGTTCCAAGCCGGTGCACTGGTGCGTGGATTGCGGTTCGGCGCTGGCCGAGGCCGAAGTCGAGTACGAAGACAAGAATTCACCGGCGATTGATGTTGGTTTCAAGGTGGTGGACAACGCCACTCTAACCAAGCCTTTTGGGATATCCAAGTTTCCATCGTCCGTCTTTGCCGTCATCTGGACGACGACACCGTGGACACTACCTGCCAATCAGGCGGTATGCGTACATCCCGACCTGTCCTACGACCTGATTGAAACCAGCAAGGGTGCGCTGATTCTGGTACATGAACTGGTTGAGAGTGTGCTGGCGCGTTATGGCGAAGGGAGTACAAAGACAAAGATTCTGGCTTCCTGTAAAGGTAGCGATCTTGAACAACTGAAACTGCAACACCCATTCTATGATCGCCAAGTACGGATGATCTGTGGCGACCACGTTACAACAGAGGCAGGTACCGGACTGGTGCATACTGCACCTGCACACGGTCTGGAAGATTACGCAGTGGGTATGCGTTACGAGCTGCCAGTGGATAATCCGGTGGACGGTAACGGCAAGTTCTTCGCAAAAATTCCGCTGGTCGGTGGCATGAGCGTGTGGGATGCCAATAAAGTGGTCATCGACACTCTGCAAGCCAGCGGCAACTTGCTGGCATCAGCCCGCCTAAATCACAGCTATCCGCATTGCTGGCGTCACAAGACGCCGGTGATTTTCCGGGCGACGCATCAGTGGTTTATTGGCATGAATATGCATGACCGTACCAACAACACACGCGACAATCCATCTTTGCGTGAAAGAGCTAATGCTGCGGTTGAGCAAACCCGGTTCTTTCCATCCTGGGGCCGCGCACGACTAGAGGCCATGATCAAGAACCGCCCGGACTGGTGCGTGTCGCGCCAGCGCAACTGGGGCGTGCCTATGCCCTTGTTTGTCCACAAGGAAACTGGCGTACCACATAACTTAACGCCACAATTACTCGAAAAAGTTGCTCAGATGGTTGAGGGGCAAGGCATAGAGGCATGGTTTAGCTTGGATGGTGAAAGCTTTCTGGCTCGAGAAACCATCGAATACGATAAAAAGGAAGACTCTTTTTACGGTCATAAAAACTACAAAAAGATCACTGATACACTGGATGTGTGGTTCGATTCCGGCGTCACGCATTTCTCAGTGCTCAAGCGCCGCAATGAACTAGCCTATCCCGCCGACCTCTACCTGGAAGGCTCTGATCAGCATCGCGGCTGGTTCCAGTCGTCCCTGTTGACGGGTTGCGCCATGGACGGGCGTGCGCCTTACAAGGCACTGCTGACGCATGGTTTCGTGGTCGATGGTTCCGGTCACAAGATGAGCAAATCCAAAGGCAATGTGATTGCCCCGCAGAAGGTGATGGATACCTACGGCGCCGACATCCTGCGCCTGTGGGCGGCTTCGACGGACTATTCCGGCGAGTTGACCATCTCCGATGAAATCCTCAAACGCGTGGTGGAAAGCTATCGCCGCATCCGTAATACCTTGCGCTTTCTTCTGGCCAATCTGGCCGATTTTGATGTGCAGAAAGATATGCTGCCGGTGGAGCAGTGGCTGGAAGTTGACCGTTACATGCTGGCGGTCACGAAAGAACTGCAGGATGATCTGACGCAAAGCTATGCACGCTACGAATTTCATTCGGCAGTGCACAAGTTGCACAATTTCTGTTCGGAGGATTTGGGCGGATTCTATCTGGATATCCTCAAGGATCGGCTTTATACCGCTGCTGCCCAAGGCGCTCCGCGCCGCTCGGCACAGAGCGCGCTGCACCACATTGCACATAGCCTGGTGCGATTGTTTGCGCCGATCCTGAGTTTCACCGCTGAAGAAGCCTGGGTACACCTGACAGGTGTTGCGGATGACAGTGTGTTGCTGCATACCTGGCACGAGTTTCCATTGCAACCAAATGCGCAAGCATTGATGCAGCGCTGGATCCGGCTGCGTGAACTGCGCTCGCAAGTGCAAAGAAGTCTGGAAGAGTCACGTGCCCGCGGAGAGATCGGTTCGTCGCTGGCTGCTGCCGTGGAAATTCGCATCCATGGGGAAGATTTCGTGCTGCTCGAGTCGCTGGAGGACGACCTGCGTCTGGTCATCGTTACTTCCGAAGCGCGCGTGGTGCAGGTTGAAAGCTCGCAGGAAGAGAGAATTATCGTGACTCCCTCGGCGCATCCAAAGTGTGAACGCTGCTGGCATTATCGCCAGGAAGTAGGCGGCAGCGCGGATCATCCCACTTTGTGCAGCCGCTGCGTGTCCAATCTTTTTGGCGCGGGTGAGGTGCGGCGCTATGCCTGATTCCAGTCCCGTTTCAGCAACGGCATCCGCTTGTCGCCAGTCTGTTTCACGATCGAATGAGGGTCGGAATGGGCGCCGGGTTTCTTCGGCAAAGCGCCGGGCACAATGAAACTGCATATCAGCCTGATTCTGGCGCTGGTCGTGCTGGTGCTGGATTTTGCCAGCAAGCGCTGGGTGGAATCGACAGTGTTTCATGGCCAGCAGATTCCGGTGACGGATTTTTTCAATCTGGTGCTGACGTACAATGCCGGGGCGGCGTTCAGCTTCCTGAGTGATGCCTCCGGTTGGCAGCGCTGGTTTTTCAGCGGGATTGCGGCGAGCGCTTCGATCCTGATCGTTTATCTGCTACGCAAGCACGCGGCGGAGAAACTGTTTTGCATATCGCTGAGTCTGGTGCTGGGTGGCGCGCTGGGTAATTTATGGGACCGCATTGCTCTGGGCCACGTGGTCGATTTTCTCGACTTTCATATCAGCGGTTACCATTGGCCCGCGTTCAACGTGGCTGATTCCGCTATTTTTGTCGGTGCCATGCTGTTGATAGTCGAAAGCTTCCGGCACAAAGAGAAGTGACAGAAAGGCGTTAGCTGGCGGCAGAATTGCGATTCTTACCCGGTTGCCACAATACATCTCCCACATCCTGCTGGCGGTTCAACACCCGGCATAGCACGAACAGAAAATCCGACAAGCGGTTGAGGTACTGGATGTTGAACGGCGCCACTGTTTCGGTACGGGACAGCCTGACCACGCATCTTTCCGCGCGTCGGCATACGGCACGGGCGACGTGGCAAAGAGCTGCTGCCCGCGTTCCGCCAGGGAGTATGAATTCCTTCAGTGCAGGCAGGGTGACGTTGTACTGGTCGAGTTGCTGCTCCAGGCGCGTGACTTGTATTTCACTCAGGCTGACGCGGCCGGGAATGCTCAGGTCGCCGCCCAGATCAAACAAATCATGCTGGATATCTTCCAGTTTCCTGCGCACCCCTTCCTCAAGATTCTCTGCCAGCAGAACACCGATGCAGCTGTTGAGTTCGTCCACGCTACCGATAGCCTCGATGCGAGTGCTTTCCTTGCCGGAGCGCGCGCCGTCCCCCAGGCCGGTAGTGCCGTCATCGCCGGTACGGGTGTAGATCTTTGTCAGGCGGTTGGCCATGTCGTACGGTGATGGCCGGATTATGCAGCAGCAGGCGCTGGCAGCAACCTTGTTTCACTCATTCTGCTTGGACTTGTCAAGGAGGGGTGGCATGAACAGTGCCGGCAGCGGTTTTTTCGGATGTCCGTGGCGGGAATGGGCAGGCTGTTCCTGCGTTGCGGCGGGTAATGTTGTTGTGCCGGCAGCCGGGCGCGCCGAAGGTGTATAAGGTTGGGTGAAGAGCGGATCTTGTGGTGCTCTGGAGCGCCCTGCCTGCCCGTGTGCAGGTCCTTCCGAACGAGGTATGGGGCGCGTTTCATTGCTACGCCCGGAGGGTGACTCAGTGCGTTGTCTCGATTCCGGTTTGACCTGTTCATGGCGTTTGCGTGCGGGAGCGGCATGTGTTGGCTCTGCCTTACGATGCGCTGTTCCTGGCTCAAACCCGGTAGCTATCTCCACCTTGAGTTTGAATTTCAGAAGCTTCTCGATACCTTCAAGCAATTCATTTTCATCTTCACATACCAGAGAAATCGCGTCTCCCTTGGTGCCGGCGCGCCCGGTGCGCCCGATGCGATGGATGTAGTCTTCCGGCGTAGTGGGCAATTCGAAATTGACCACATGCGGCAAGTCCTCAATGTCGAGTCCACGTGCCGCAACGTCAGTGGCCACCAGTGCACGCACTGTGCCTTGTTTGAATTCCGCCAGCGCCTGAGTGCGTTGCGGCTGGCTTTTGTCGCCATGGATTGAAGTGGCAGTGATGCCATCCCGCTCCAGTTGCTGCGCCAGGCGGCTGGCACCATGCTTGGTTCGGACAAATACCAGCACCTGTTTCAGGTCGTGCGATTTGATGAGGTGCGCCAGCAGTTCACGTTTGCGGTCGCGTTCGACCGGATGCACCACATGCGTTACTAGTTCGCTGATGGAGTTGCGTCGCGCCACTTCGATCAATATCGGCTGTTTCAGCAGTTTGTCCGCGAGTTTCTTGATCTCTTCGGAAAAGGTAGCGGAGAACATCAGACTCTGGCGCTGTTCCGGCATCAGTGCGAGAATCCGCTTGATATCGGGCAGAAAGCCCATGTCCAGCATGCGGTCGGCTTCATCCAGTACCAGGATTTCCACCTTGGAAAGATTCATGGTTTTCTGTTGTACGTGATCCAGCAGCCGTCCGGGCGTCGCCACCAGGATTTCTACCCCGGCGCGCAAGTCTTTGATCTGGGGATCCATGTTGACGCCACCGTAAACTACCGCACATCTGAGCGGTAAATATTTTCCGTAAGCCTTGACGCTTTCATATACCTGCGCTGCCAGTTCGCGTGTTGGTACCAGAACCAGTGCGCGAATCGGATGTCTGGCGGGCGACACGCTGGTGTTGGCATGAGGTTGCAATCGATGCAGCATAGGCAGGGTAAAACCGGCAGTCTTGCCAGTGCCAGTTTGCGCTCCGCCCATGATGTCCTTGCCTTCGAGGATAGGCGGAATTGCCTGTGCCTGAATAGGGGTGGGTTCTGTGTAGCCCTGATCGACGATGGCACGCAGAATTTCAGCCGATAGGCCGAGTTGATCAAACGACATTTGCATTACTCCTAAACCACCTACCAACGATTGTTGGGACCGGTCTAGGCAGGACAATTATTGTAGGAAATCGCATACAAACAAAAGACACGACTGGTTGCGGCTGTGACCGGACAGTAACGCCAAGCAACCATGGGTAGGCATGATACAGCATTAACCGAGAAAATCATATGCGCCGGATTCGACTCTGGAGTTAGTCAGCAAGGGGCGGTGCTTGGCCTAGCGTGGGATGATTGCAGATGGATTCGTTAAGAAGCACGGCTATTCGTTTCCTGCTCCCTGACGCGTATCCTTGCGTGCTTTTCGTGATTTAAACCAGTCCCTGCTTTTTCTCAGAGTGTTTAGTACCAGCGGTGCTCCACCGATGGCTACTGCATCGACCAGGCAATACCAAGCGGCAACACCGCTCGGCGGGTTTCCTTGGGATAGCCCCAGAACAGGTTCTATCGTCGCCCATTGCCAGGTCCCGGCTGCCGTACCAATTAATTCCAGCCAGGTGGTAATGAAGAAGGCCGCAAGATAAACCATCGGCGAGCGGCCTTTAAACAGGTAAATCAGGAAAACGCAGAACAGCAAGGCGCCAACCTGATCGCCCTGTTCTGGATAGCCGCTGATTCCCCAGAGTGACCACACTCCACATACCACCACCACAAATGCAGCAATTGTTCTGGCGTATCCTAGAAAGAAGCCAGAACGCGCCAGCGCTACAGCGGTTAAGTAAACCATGCCGTGGCCGGGCGGTACATAAGCCGGCACGTTCTCAAGCCGGTAGGTGTATCCGCCCATGTAGATGGACGCAAAGTGCTCGCCAGCTGTGGCGAAAGCAACAGCAATGATAACCTGTGTCCGTACTTCCTTATTCTCACCGAACAGCAATGCAAACAAAAATGTCCAGGCGATAATCCCCATGGTGTTTTGCTGTTGCAGGGTTCCGCTGGAATCGATGACCAGGCTGATCGCTACACAAACAAATGTAAGTGTCGCTATAAAGTAATCACGTATTCTGTGAGGGTGCGGAATATCAGCATGCGGAAAGTTGCGTAGCATTTTCTATCTCAATGGATCTGAAATGAGAAACTCGGTCAGGTTGGCATTCAGCGGCTATGCCAACCGGCTAGGTATGGATGCCATTGCGGAATTTCTTGGAGCTGAGCGATCAGCGCAGAGGGGTTACTGATCTTTTACCTGAAACATCAGTAGCCATGAACCCAGCCTCCGGTGCGCTGAGCGGACGATAGTCGTTCAACAAATGGGAGCAGTTACAGGCAAGACCGCTGCCCGGGGCGGGCAGCGGGGACACTGGATAACTGGGGTACTTTACTCGTCCTCATCCTCGTCCTTCTTGACTTCCTTGAGCACCAGCTTCTTTTGCGTGCGGCTGGCATTGAGATCGGTCTCGGCCACCGCCTTGTGCACCAGGTTCTGGTGGCAGTCGATACAGGTCGCACCCTCGGTCTCCATCTTCTTGTGTGC
>CAMAPK010000018.1 GCA_945860135.1 Nitrosovibrio sp. Nv4 | reverse complement strand
TATTTTCCTATAGCTATTGCTTTTTACTCATAGTTGAATATAATTACGAATCATTCTCATTAATTATCACAAAGAGGTGCGTACATGAGCACAATGCTGAGCGCCACACTAGAGCAGTCGAACACAGTCTCGGAGAACATTATCGATCAGCATAAGTTCGGAATGCCCGATCAAAGTAAGTTCATCTATAGCGAGACCCTATTCTCGCAAGGGGACGAGATATTTATCCAGCATCAGGGCGCGCAATACCGGCTACGCCGCACCCGTAACGGCAAACTAATTCTGACAAAATAGTGAACTTAGGACACTCATCATGTATATTTGTATCTGCAAAGGTGTAACTGATAGCGCAATCCGAGAAGCTGTGTGCCATAATGGAGTTGATCGGATGCGCGATTTAAAGGCCTGCTTGGGAGTTAGCGGACAGTGCGGAATATGTGCTTGCCACGCCAAGGAAGTGCTGGAACAAGCACTGATGCAGAAAAATCTGACTCAACACAGTTCCAAAACCCACTCGTTCATACGAGACTCAGCCTGAGGAGGCAGATATGAAAAGCAATCCAAATATCATCCAACTGTTGAACCACCAATTGCAGCTTGAATTGACCGCCGTCAACCAGTACTTTCTCCATGCCAGAATGTACAAAAACTGGGGGTTCAATAGCCTCGGTAAACATGAGTATGACGAATCTATTGAAGAGATGAAACATGCTGATGCACTGATTGAGCGCATCCTATTCCTCGAAGGGCTACCCAATCTGCAGGAACTTGGCAAGCTCCTGATCGGGGAAAAAGCTGAAGAGTGCGTGGCCTGTGATCTCAAGTTAGAAATGATCTCGCGTAAATCTCTTATCCCCGCCATGGCTGCTTGTGAAACCGCCAAGGATTACGGATCGCGGGAGCTTTTCAAACATATTCTGGAAGATACTGAGGAGCATATCGATTTCCTAGAAACTCAATTAGATGTGATGCAGAAAGTTGGCATTCAGAACTGGCTACAAAGTCAAATGTAGCTTATATAAGTAGGTTTTCCATTGCCAGTTAAGACCCTTCCTTAGTGGGCATTTTCAGCCAACCTCCCCTCCCGGGCAAGCCAGCCATTTTTTTATTTTACTTGCTAGGGGATAGGGGAAATGAAGAATTTATTAGGAATTTACTTGGGTATCGTCACCCAATTCCCGCCAGGACAAACTCCTATCGACGGACCACCGCTCGCTTATCTGAATGGCGCTTTAACTTCACCCCATCAAGGGCAGCACATCGGCCTTCCAAAACGCTTCAAAACGCTCCTTGATAACAAATACTACATAGCCGCACCCTGCTATTCGGTATTTTTTTATCAACTCCGGCGAAGGCGCTCGATCCCTATGAGCTAAAGATCTATGGGTATGCCACCCAAGGAAAAGGGATTTTTAGCCCCCGGCTTCTAAATAATTTTGTTCCCTCTGGACGCGCCGAAGGAGATGGCGGAACCTCGGGTACCTATTCCAGTTTGCTGGTGCAAAGGCCCCATCTATGGTATGACTGCTGGAATGATGTTAGGTGCAGTACATACGATGGCGCGCACAATATACGGGGCTGTTGATATAGCGACGTTCATGATTCCTACCAAGCCTTTGGTCGAACCTAGCTATGTCTGGGATGGCTATGACAAGATGACCACCTATACACCAAAAGTGCAAATGCAATAATTTATGGAAAACTAAAGTGGCTCGTACCCCACTGATCCAATTAGAAATATTCTCATTAATGACGGCAGATCAAATGCGCAGGGGTCAGCTATCCGTGCATCATTGTTGCAATTAAAGTCAGATAATAGATGAATATGATTTCTGATTATGTAAATAGAGCGGCCATTACGGGAGTATTCTTAATCGGTATTGGCTGTTCACTCACGGCACAATCAGCGGTGAGAGAATACTGGGTTGCTGCAGAAAGAGTCTCCTGGAATTATGCCCCATCCGCTCAGAATCTGATCGAGCCTACCGATGGGCTTGGGGTATGGGGGCAAACGCTGACATACACCAAATACCGCTACATCGGTTATGCCGACGGCAGCTATTCCACTCCGTTGCCGCAGCCTGCGTCCATGGGAATACTGGGGCCACAGTTGCGCGCCGTGGTAGGCGATACCCTCAAGATCCATTTTATGAATAAGACAGACCGCCCGCTGTCGATGCACCCGCACGGGGTGCTGTACGACAAGGACAACGAAGGCGCTGATGGCGGCGCCGGCGCAAGTGTAGCTCCGGGTGCACGCTATACCTACACCTGGGTCGCGGATGCGGCCGCCGGCCCGGGGCCGGCTGACCCCTCGTCGATCGTCTGGCTCTACCATTCGCATGTCATGGCAGAGGAAGAAATGAACTTAGGTCTGATCGGCACCCTCGTGATCACCCGAAAGGGCATGGCGCGTTCCGCATCGAACCCAATGCCGCGCGACGTGGATCAAGAATTCACCACACTGTTCATGATTTTCAACGAGGAAGAAAGCAAGGAAAGTGGGCTGAAGCACACCATCAATGGCCGCATTTTTGGCAATCTCGACGGCTATGAAGCCCGCTTAGGCAAGCGCGTTCGCTGGCATGTCGCCGCGCTGGGTAACGAACAGGACAATCACACCGTGCATTGGCATGGACAGACAGTGCTGGCTCACGGCCGCCGCACAGACGTGATCGAAGTGCTGCCCGCCAGCATGATCTCGGTTGATATGGTGCCGCGCTCACCCGGCGACTGGCTGCTGCATTGCCATGTCAACGACCACATGCTTGCGGGGATGTCCGCGCGCTGGCGCGTACTGCCGTAACCTCCATCCGCAACACTCCTATGAATCGCTACGAATTCGCACAATTTAATTTGACAATAATAATAATAATCAATATCATTCGTATTAGTTTATGAGCAGTTTGTCGGAGAGGTATAACTCTCCCACAACAAAAACTCGCATCATCAAATAAGTAATCCGTAGCACCAGCCAGCGCCTTCCCGGTAGCCAGCCAATTTTCTATTTGACTTGCCAGGAAGCATGGGCCATGAAGCAGCAAGAAACGATCACTTCAGGTATCGCCATTTATTTTCCGCTCGTAGACACAATTCGCGCCGGCGAGCTGCTGCCAAAAAAACCCCATCTGGATAGTGGCGGTACCCGTATCACGCCTGACCTCGAGGGACGTTGTGTGCTGTGCGTGGGTGGACTTGCCGCTCTCTACACGGAATATCGCCGCGTGGTGGAAACTGCGGGTGGCAAGTTGCTGATTTATCGCGGTGACCAACAGCACGAATCGAATTGTCTACTCGCTCTGCTTGCCTGCGCCGACGCACTGCTCTGTCCGATCGACTGCGTAAATCACGCAGCCTATTTCGCCGCAATACAATACTGCAAACATTCCGGCAAGCCATGTGCATTACTGAAGCGTTCCGATCTGCCCACCTTCCGCAAAGGAGTGGAAGTGCTGGCTGCATCAGCCACCACAGTCGCTAAATCGGCACAAAAGCATGCCACTGTCCAAGCTCGACGCAACCACTGCAAAGCTCGACTCGCAATCGCATTGCACGGTGCGCTGATCTGCTTCGGAGTAGTCACGATGCTTTTATCCCATAGCGCCTATGCAACGACAACCATCGCTGTCGGCAACACCCTACAGGCATTCAGTATTTCTGCAGACTCGCTGGAAGATGCACTCAATCGTTTTGCTAAGCAAACTGGCATCAAAATTTCCTTTAGTAATATCGAAGTAAAAGGATTGATGACACAGGGATTAAACGGAAATTTCACTATTCAAGATGGATTAAAGCATTTGCTGGTTGGCAGTAATCTGGAAATGATACCGCAAGCTGATGGTTTTACCGTAAAGCGGACATCAACGCCCACCTCCGGCCTTGACTCAGCTATCCCTTTAACCGTACTCCCAGTGGTCAAGGTGATGTCAAGCGCCATGGGTGGCTATGCTGCAGCATATAGCACCACTGCTACTAAAACGAACACCCTGTTGCGTGATATACCTCAATCCATAACGGTAGTGACGCGAGAATTAATCAGGGACCAATCGATGCAAAGCATGGCTGATGTGGCGCGCTATGTGCCAGGCGTGGGTGTATCACAAGGTGAAGGAAATCGCGATGCACTTGTCTTTCGCGGCAATCGCTCGACCGGAGATTTTTTCACTGATGGCGTGCGCGATGACGTTCAATATTTTCGCGACCTCTACAACATCGAACGAGTCGAAGTATTGAAAGGGGCTAACGGAATGATTTTTGGTCGCGGCGGCTCGGGTGGCGTGATCAACCGGGTAACCAAGCAGGCCGGCTGGGATCCGATCCGCGAATTCTCGTTCGAGGGAGGATCTTTCGACAAGAAACGAGGGACAGTTGACGTTGGTCATGCCATTAATGATGTAGCTGCTGTACGCTTTAATTCCATGTACGAGAATTCTGGTAGCTATCGTAACGGCGTAAATCTGGAGCGTTTTGGCATCAACCCAACTGTCACACTCAAACCCAGCCACAGTACTAACATTATTCTTGGCATGGAACATTTCCAGGATCATCGCACCTCAGATCGTGGGATTCCATCCTTAAATGGAGCGCCTGTCAACACCCACTCGTCGACATTCTTTGGCGACCCCCGTCGCAGCAAGTCAGATGTTACGGTCACGTCATTCAATTCTCTGATTGAGCACAAATTTGATTCCGGATTCACTTTTAGGAACCGAACCAACTATGCTATGTACGACAAGTTTTACCAGAACGTATTCGCCAATTCTGCTGTCAATAGTGCGGGCAATCTAAATCTTTCTGCCTATAATGATTCGTCTACCAGAGACAACTTCTTTAACCAGACAGATTTTTCCTATAGCCTAAACACGGGGCCAATCCAACATACGCTAGCAGTGGGTGTGGAAGTGGGGCGTCAGGTAACAGATAACATCCGTCGCAATGGTACTTTCAGTAGTGGCTCGACCTCGCTAGCTGTTCCCCTGAGCAATCCGATCACTGCGGATCCCATCACCTTTGCGACCAGGACTTCGGATGCAGATAATCATAGCGTCACAAAAATTACTTCAGTCTACGTGCAGGATCAGATCGTATTATTACCGCAACTGCATGCAATTGTCGGTGTGCGCTATGACCAGTTCCAAGTAGATTTCCTTAAAAGAAATACTAGCACCAACCTAAAAACCGATGATGGCCTACTTTCGCCGCGCTTAGGGCTCATTTACAAACCGATCGAGCAGATTTCTATTTATACGAGCTATAGTAAGGCTTTTGCACCACGTGCGGCCGAACAGCTCACTGGACTGACAGTCACTACTGCGGCGCTTTCTCCGGAAAAATTTACGAATGTAGAAGCAGGCGTCAAATGGGATATCCTTCCAAATTTGGCCTTTACTACTGCGGTGTACCAGATAGACCGTACCAATGTGATCAGTGTCGATCCAAATAATTCGGCATTGACCTTTTTAACCAAGGGCCAGGTTGTTAAAGGTGTTGAAGCGGGTATAAGTGGTCAGATCACCTCAGCGTGGCGTGTCATGGGCGGATACGCATTTCAGGATGGCGAGCTACTCAGCACGCAGAGCACCACTACCGCCAGAAATGGTGCAACTTTGGCGGAGCTGCCCAGGCACACGTTCTCGATGTGGAACCGCTATGATTTTACGCCGATGTGGGGTGCGGCATTTGGCGTGATCCATCGCAGCGACATGTTTGCCGCGCTGGACAATACGGTCAGGGCACAAGGCTTCACCCGAGTGGATGCGGCAATATTTGCCAGAATCGACAAGCGTCTGCGTTTCCAGGTGAATATCGAGAATCTGCTCGACACTAAATACATTGCAGCCGTCCATAACAACAATAACATGACGCCAGGCTCACCTATAGCGGTGCGCGCATCGGCTATATTTAATTTTTAGGATCCGCTGAATGAGTTTAAAAAAATTAAGGTCTTGCTGGTTGATGATCACACGATTGTGCGTAATGGCATAAGGTTGATGCTCGAGACTGTCGGTGACATTGAGGTCACTGGCGAAGCCGCAAGTTCTGCTGAAACAATGCTCTTGGTTCAGCAACAAAGTTTTTAGCGCCACCCCCTATCCCTGATCGGTATACGACGTCAGGAATATCTACTGGGTTTATGCTTACATGACGACTACAAGAACCCGCTAGAAGGGAATATCATCGTCCATGTCTTCAAACCCATTGCCACTTTTGGCAGAAACCGGTTTAGCTGATGTACTGGCCGAAGAACCCTCTTCCCTCTCCGCCACCTCAAAACCACCGCTGCCGGGTTTACTACCCAGCATCTTCATATCACTCGCGATGATCTCGGTGGTGTAACGCTCAGCTCCCGCTTTGTCAGTCCACTTGCGCGTTTCCAGACGCCCTTCGACATACACCGGACGGCCTTTTTTAAGATACTCTCCGGCAATCTCTGCCAACTTGCGATAAAACGTGACGCGATGCCATTCGGTTTTCTCCTGCTTCTCTCCACTTTTGTCTTTCCAAGTTTCAGTAGTGGCCAGAGTAATATTAGTCACCGCCTCGCCATTTGGCATATAACGAGTCTCAGGATCCTTGCCCAGATTACCAATGAGTATCACCTTGTTAACTGATGCCATTTACGCTTCTCCCCCTAGCAATTGAACAACCCTCTCTTCGTTAAAACCTCGCATATCCACTTTCAGATAGGCAACCCTTTCATTCGCCAGTACCAGCGCCTCGTGCACACCGGACAACGATGCTAGTTCGCGTGACAAGTCACTCGCCCTGCTCGTATCCATTTCCTGAACATGATACATCTTAGTACGCACAGCAGCCGGCGTTTTCATAGTGGCAGCAAGCACTAACCATAATGCCAGCAGAATGCCGCAGAATGCAAATAGTGCTAATCCGCCATGATTTCCATATAGGTACCCCCCTGCAGTGGCGCCGGTAAAAGCACCCAAAAATTGGACGCTACTATAAACCCCAATGGCGGTACCCTTCGCACCAACCGGAGCAATCTTGGAAATCAGCGATGGTAAGCTCGCCTCCAGCAAGTTAAATGCGGCAAAGAAAACCAACAATGCAGCTGCCGTCCCCCACACTGAATCAAGTGCCATCCCCAGCAACAACTGGCTCACAAGCAACAGGGCCACAGCGATGGTAAATACCGGCTTGAGCTTTGCCTTCTTCTCCGCATAAATAATTGCCGGAATAATCAGTAACATGGAAACGACCAGTACCGGAAAATATACCTGCCAATGCTGATCCACTGCCAGGCCACCCTGGCGCAAAGATAATGGCACTACCAACCACAGCGCCATGAGAACCGCGTGCAGTGCAAATACCCCGAAATCTAGTCTCAGCAACTCAGGATCACGCAGCACATTTCGAAAGCGCCCGGCAGATGCTTCGGTATCAGAATGAAAACGACTGATCAGCGGATCTGGAATAACCTTGTACACCACCCCCATTGCCAGTATTGCCAGGACACCAGTCATTGCAAAAATTCCCGGCACACCGATAAGCTTATTCAGTGCTGGGGCCGCAATCAATGAAATAGCAAAAGTGGTGCCAATGGTCATACCAATCGCAGCCATCGCCTTGGTGCGGTGCTCTTCGCGAGTCAGGTCGGCAGCCAACGCCATTACGGCCGCAGAAATCGCACCCGCGCCCTGAATAATGCGACCGAAAATAACCCAGTAAATATCGGTGGCGGATGCAGCAATAAAGCTACCGATGGCGAACAGAACCAAACCAATATAAATCACTGGTTTTCGTCCTATACGGTCAGACAGCCAACCGAATGGAATCTGCAGTATCGCCTGGGTCAGTCCGTAGGCACCAAGTGCAATGCCAATTAGAAGGTAGTCATTACCACCGGGCAAATCCTCAGCATAGAACGCAAATACCGGCAGAATGATGAACATACCGAACATTCGCAGCCCATAAATGCCGGCCAAACCGGCAGTAGCGCGCAGCTCAATAGGGGACATCTTTTCGTGGGATGATGGTGCGGACATGAATCAGATTGGGAAAACACTGTGAAGTTGAGTATATTAGCAGGTTGACCGACACTCCGGTAGCCAATGACGGTAGTCGATGGAACTAATCAAAATTCGTGGTGCACGCACCCACAATCTTAAAAACATCAATCTCGATCTGCCGCGCAACCAGCTGATCGTCATTACCGGGCTATCGGGTTCGGGCAAGTCCTCGCTCGCGTTTGACACGCTCTACGCGGAAGGCCAGCGCCGTTACGTGGAATCGCTTTCGGCGTATGCGCGGCAATTCCTGCAATTGATGGAAAAACCCGATGTCGATCTGATCGAGGGACTCTCGCCCGCCATCGCCATCGAGCAGAAAGCGACCTCGCATAACCCGCGTTCCACCGTCGGCACTGTCACCGAAATCCACGATTACATGCGCCTGCTGTTCGCACGCGTGGGCGATCCGCAGTGTCCCGAACACGGCATCACGCTGACCGCGCAAAGCGTCTCGCAAATGGTGGATCATGTATTACAACTGCCGCCGGACACGCGGTTGATGATACTCGCGCCACTGGTGGTCGGGCGCAAAGGTGAACAGATGGACCTGTTCGATGAATTGCGTGCACAGGGTTTCGTGCGTCTGCGCATCAACGGCAAGGTGCATGAAATCGACGCACTGCCAAAGTTGCAAAAGACCAAGAAACACACGGTGGAAGTGGTGGTGGATAGACTGAAGGTCTCTGCCGACGCCAAACAGCGACTGGCTGAATCATTCGAGACTGCGCTGCGCCATGCCGATGGACGCGCGCTGGCAGTGGAAATGGATTCCGGCCACGAGCATCTTTTTTCCGCCAAGTTCAGCTGTCCGGTATGCAGCTATTCGTTGCCGGAACTGGAACCACGGCTATTCTCCTTCAATAACCCGATGGGCGCCTGCCCCAGGTGTGACGGCCTTGGGCAGATCACTTTCTTTGATCCCAGGCGGGTTGTCGCTTTCCCGCATCTGTCGCTGGCTGCCGGCGCAATCAAGGGCTGGGACCGGCGCAATCAATTCTATTTCCAGATGCTGACGAGTCTTGCCAGCCACTACCATTTTGATCTGGAAATTCCATTCGAGCAGCTTGCTGCAGACATCCAGGCAATTATCCTCAACGGTTCCGGCAAGGAAAAGATCCTGTTCTCGTATCTGAACGAAAGCGGGCGCAAGAACAAGCAGGAGCATACCTTCGAAGGCATAGTTCCCAACCTGGAACGGCGCTACAAGGAAACCGATTCACAGGCGGTACGCGAGGAGTTGGCAAAATATCTCAATTCCATGGTCTGCCCCGAATGTGCGGGCACCCGCCTGCGCAAGGAAGCCCGTCATGTCCGGGTAGGCGGGCAGGCTATTTACGAAATCAACGCATTGCCGCTGAAACAGGCGAAAAAGTTTTTCGATCAGGTACGACTGAGCGGGCACAAGCACGCCATCGCCGAAAGAATCATCAAGGAAATCTCCAGTCGCATCCAGTTCCTTAACAACGTCGGGCTGGATTATCTGTCACTGGATCGTTCCGCCGACACCCTGTCCGGCGGGGAATCCCAGCGCATCCGCCTCGCCAGCCAGATCGGCTCGGGACTGACCGGGGTAATGTATGTGCTGGATGAGCCTTCCATCGGCCTGCACCAGCGCGACAATGCGCGTCTGCTGGAGACTCTCAAGAATCTGCGCGATCTCGGCAATAGCGTGATCGTAGTGGAACATGACCAGGACGCCATCCTCGCGGCTGATCATGTGGTGGATATGGGACCCGGTGCGGGTGAGCACGGCGGGTTGATCATCGCTCAGGGTACACCGCAAGCCATCCAGAAAAATGCAGCTTCGCTCACCGGCAAATATCTTTCCGGCAAACTGTCTATCGCACTGCCGAAAAAACGCACCCGGCCCACCAACGGTCGCTGGCTCAGAATCGAAGGCGCATCCGGCAATAACCTGAAAAACGTCGACCTCAACCTGCCGGTGGGGTTGTTCGTATGCGTCACCGGCGTGTCCGGTTCAGGCAAATCCACCCTCGTCAATGACACGCTCTACCATGCTGCCGCGCGACACCTCTACGGCAGCAGCGCAGAACCTGCGCCCCATCACAACCTGGAGGGGCTGGCTTTCTTCGACAAAGTCATCAACATGGACCAGAGCCCCATCGGCCGTACGCCCCGCTCCAATCCGGCCACTTATACCGGTCTGTTTACACCGATCCGCGAGCTGTTTGCCGGCGTGCCACAGGCGCGTGAGCGCGGCTATGCACCAGGGCGCTTCTCGTTCAACGTCAAGGGCGGGCGTTGTGAAGCTTGCCAGGGTGACGGCATGATCAAGGTGGAAATGCACTTTCTGCCGGATATTTATGTGTCATGCGATGTATGCCATGGCAAGCGCTATAACCGCGAAACTCTGGAAGTTGAATACAAGGGCAGGAACGTCAATCAGATCCTGCAAATGACCGTGGAGCAGGCGTATGACTTCTTCAGCCCGGTACCAGTAGTGGCCAGGAAACTCAGAACCCTGCTGGATGTGGGACTCGGCTACATCACCCTGGGACAATCCGCGACCACACTTTCCGGCGGCGAAGCCCAGCGGGTAAAACTGTCGCTGGAGCTTTCCAAACGCGATACCGGCCGCACCCTTTATATCCTGGACGAACCCACCACCGGACTGCATTTCCAGGATATCGATCTGCTGCTGAAAGTGCTGCACCGGCTGCGTGACCACGGCAACACCGTGGTAGTGATCGAGCATAACCTAGACGTGATCAAGACCGCCGACTGGATCATCGACCTCGGCCCCGAGGGTGGTGATGGCGGTGGCCAGATCATCGCTGAAGGTACGCCGGAAGAAGTGGCGCACACCGAAGCAAGTTACACCGGCCATTATTTGAAGAATGTGCTCAAGCCGCGCCCCGCTCGAACGGTCAATTCCAATTCCCCGGATAAATGAATCCGCGCAAGCTCCTGCTCGACAGCTTCAACGCCGCCATTGCCGCTGCCGATCCGCTGCTTATCGTACCGCAACATTTACCCAGGCCACCTCGCGGCCGCACGCTGGTGGTCGGCGCGGGCAAAGCGGCAGCGGCCATGGCGCTGGCCGTGGAAAATCATTGGCCGGAAACTGCGATGCTGAACGGCATCGTTGTCACCCGTTATGGCCACGGCCTGCCAACCAGGCGCATCACAGTGATCGAAGCGGGACATCCGCTTCCCGACGCGCAGGGCGAACAGGCAGCCAGAGAAATTCTCACGCAAGTAAACCAGCTTGGCGCGGACGATCTGCTGCTATGCCTGCTGAGCGGCGGCGGTTCCAGCCTGTTGTCATTGCCGCTAGCAGGTGTTGCGCTGCATGATCTCCAGGCTGTCACCCAAGAACTGCTCCGTAGCGGTGCGACGATTCAGGAAATCAACACGGTGCGCAAGCATCTTTCCGCCATTCAAGGCGGCAGGCTCGCAGCTTCCTGCCGTGCACCGGTACTGGCACTGGTGATTTCCGATGTGACCGGCGATGACCCGACTCATGTCGCTTCCGGTCCATGTGCGCCCGACCCCACCACCTACCGGCAAGCACTTGAGATACTCGAGCGCTATCAGATCAGCACACCCGCAGCCGTAATGGACATGCTGCTCGCGGGCAAACAAGGCAAACTCACCGAGACACCCAAACCAGGCAATGCTGTCTTCAGCCAGGTGGAAAATCGTGTGATTGCCCGCGCACATGATTCCTTGGTGGCGGCGGGGGAATTTTTTCGCAACCAGGGCATCCCCGCGGCAATACTTGGCGATGCAGTCACCGACGAAGCGCGCGCTGTCGCCAGGGTTTACGCTGCGTTGGTCAAGGAGATCCGCCACTGCGGACACCCGTGGAAACCACCGGTGGTATTGATTTCAGGCGGGGAAACGACGGTAACGGTAAATGGTCACGGGCGTGGCGGACGCAATGCGGAATTTCTGCTGGCACTTGCCATCGAACTTGACGGCATCAAGAATGTGCATGCACTTGCCTGTGATACCGACGGCATAGACGGCACGGAGCACAACGCCGGCGCCATCGCCGCACCGGATTCATTGCGCCGTGCCCGGAAACTGGGTAGCAGCGCCGCCACTGCGCTTACTGACAACGATTCCTATATTTTTTTCAATCAACTGAATGACTTGATTGTCACCGGCCCTACCCGCACCAACGTCAATGATTACCGGGCAATCCTGGTTTTGTAGAGTATGCCCTAAGGCACCGCTGAACAAGTCCTACGCGGGTGCGACGGCAGCTTTGCGGGATGGGATGCAAGAAAGGCGAGGGCACGAACGGCCATTCCCTTCGCTACGAGCCTGACACCGCAGACCGCCCACAAAACCCCGTCCCGTATGGGTTGAGGAAAAATCGAGCGCTTGCTGTGTTGCGCTTCTTGGTTTCATAGACCAGCTACGACCTGCGTCGCGCGCCTTGCGCAGCGCCGGAGCGTAGGCCTTCGAAACGTGGCCAGCGCGGGCGAATACAGGCTCGCGCTCGGTAACAATGCGCTGCTGCGCTGGCGCAACGTTACGCGAGCCATCCCGATTTCGACAGCAACGAGCTCCACGGAGGACTTGTTCGGCGGTTCCCTAACTGTGACAGCAGGCATAATTTATCTTTGTGCAGTACCGCTAAATTCCTGATTTGTCACGAAACCGCAATAATGTTTTCATACTATTGCAACATCGAAGCAGAAAATCCCAACCAATCATAGGAAGAAACCGATGGCAGCGACAATACTGGTAGTGGAAGATGAACCGGCAATCCAGGAGTTGATCTCGTATAGCCTGCGGCAGGCCGGACATATCGTGTTTTGCGCAGAAAATGCGGAACAGGCCATGGCGGTAGTGAATGATGCGTTGCCCGATCTGGTACTGCTCGACTGGATGCTTCCAGGTATGAGTGGTGTTGAGTTTGCTCGCATGCTGCGGCGCGTAGCACGCACCAAGACTATCCCCATCATCATGCTTACCGCCCGCGCCGAAGAAAGCGACAAAGTGGCGGGGCTGGAAATCGGTGCTGATGATTACATCACCAAGCCTTTCTCACCGCGTGAACTGATTGCCCGGATTAAAGCGGTGCTGCGGCGGCGCTCACCGGAGATGGCTGATGACATGATTGAGATTGGCGGGCTGCGGCTTGACCCGGCCACGCATCGCGTGACCGTAAATGATCAGGAAGTGGTAGTGGGACCCACCGAATTCCGCTTGTTACATTTCCTGATGAGTCACCCTGAGCGAGTGCACACCCGCTCGCAACTGCTCGATGGCGTGTGGGGCGATCATGTGTTCGTCGAAGACCGTACCGTGGATGTGCATATTCGCCGCCTGCGCAAAACGCTGGAAACCGTTGCCAAGGACGAATTGGTACAAACCGTAAGAGGCTCGGGCTACCGCTTGTCCGCCGCACGCACTGCAGGTATGGGATAATATGCTGGTAGCAACCTATCCCCGCTTTACAGGATAATGCACGTGTCCGGCTTCCGCCAGCGCCTCACCAGCATCATTTTACTCACTATCGCAAGCGCCGGCTTGTGGCTGGCATTGGGTGCCATCACTGCATTGGTGTTTTACAGTCTTGCGCTGCTACTGCTGATTGTCCATCACCTGCGTTACCTGACAGCGCTGGATGAGTGGCTGCAGACACCCGCGCCTACGGCTGCCACGCTGCCTCATGCCACCGGCGCATGGGGCGATGTGTTTGCCCGCCTGGCGCGCTTGATGCGTGGCCAGAGCCAAAGCCAGCAACAGTTGAGTACGGCATTGGAGCGCCTGCGGCGCGCCACCTCGGCAATGCCGGAAGGTGTGGTGATTCTGGATGAAACAGACCGTATTGAATGGTGCAATCCGGTGGCCGAGCAACATTTCGGCATAGACTACAATCGCGATAGCGGTCAGCAAATCACCTATCTGGTGCGGCAACCGCAGTTCGCCGAATACCTGGCCACGCGCAATTACAGCGAACCGCTGATAGTCCGGCAATCGCGCCAGCAGGAGCTGATCCTTTCGCTGCAGTTGATACCCTACGGCAATAAACAGAAGCTGCTTGTCAGCCGCGATATTACCCGCCTTGAAAGAGTCGAGACCATGCGGCGCGACTTTGTCGCCAATGTCTCACATGAGCTGCGTACGCCGTTGACCGTGATCGGCGGTTTTCTCGAAACTCTGTCGGAAGAAGACCAGACTGGTAGCAAAATAGGTAAGCGGGCGCTCACACTGATGGCTGACCAGACCATGCGCATGCAACGCCTAGTGGAAGATTTATTGGCTCTGTCGCGGCTGGAAAATGCGCAGAATCCGGTACGCGAGGAAAGCGTCAACGTTGCTGAAATGTTGCGTGAGTTGTATCACGAGGCGCAATCCCTGAGTGCCGGGCGGCACCATATCAACCTCAAACTCGATACCGATGCGCAATTGCGAGGAAGCGCGGACGAATTACGCAGCGCTTTCAGCAATCTTGTCAGCAATGCCGTGCGCTATACCACCGATGGCGGGGAAATAATCCTGAGCTGGGGAATACATGACGACCAGGGATTATTCTCTGTGCAGGACAGCGGCATAGGCATCGAGCCGGAGCATCTGCCGCGCCTGACCGAACGTTTCTACCGAGTGGATCGCAGCCGTTCACGCGAAACCGGCGGCACCGGCCTGGGACTGGCCATCGTCAAACATGTGCTGAGCCGCCACCAAGCGCACCTGGAAATCACCAGCGAACCGGGCAAAGGCAGCCGCTTCAGTGCCTGGTTTCCGGCGAACCGGCTGATCATGCCGCAGGATACTCCAGTGCCGGCGCAGCCCTGAAACGGGCACCCAATCAAGCTGACTTTACCCTCATGCCCAAACCACCCCTGAATCTCACCGAAACACAAACCAGCAGCGTACAAGTGTTCGATGGACATCTGCTGCAAGTGCACGCTGATCAGGTTCGTCTGCCCGATGGCAAACAGATGGTGCGTGAGTACATCACCCACCCCGGCGCGGTCGTCATCATTCCACTGCTGGACAACGGTGAACTGGTGCTGGAACGCCAGCACCGTTATCCACTGCACCGAGATTTTTACGAATTGCCCGCTGGAAAAATCGACCCTGGCGAAGACCCGCTGGCATGTGCGCAGCGCGAACTGCTGGAAGAAACCGGCTATATCGCGGCGAGCTGGCGCTATCTCGCCACCCTGCACTCCTGCATCGGTTATTCCGATGAAAAACTGATGTATTACCTGGCGCAGGGACTCGTATTCCAGAGCGCAAATCTCGATGACGGCGAACATCTGGAAGTGTTCACACTGACGCTGGCTGACGCGCTGGAATGGGTCAAGGCGGGGAAGATCACCGATAACAAAACCGTTTCCGGCCTGTTCTGGGCGGAGAAGGTTTTGAGTGGTAAGTGGTAAGTGGTAAGTGGTGAGTGGTGAGTGGGGAGTGGGGAGTGGTAGGACAGGCTTTATTCGGTAAAGAATTCGCGTACTTTGTCCATCCAGGATTTGGCACGGGGACTGTGACGGGAGCTGTCTTCCTGGTTGAGGGTTTCCAGTTCCTGCAGCAGCTCTTTCTGGCGCGCGGTAAGCTTGACCGGCGTTTCCACTATCATGTGGCACAACAGGTCGCCGTGAGCATGGCTGCGCACCCCCTTGATGCCTTTGCCGCGCAGACGGAAAATCTTTCCGCTCTGGGTTTCAGCCGGTATCTTGATTTTAGCGTGACCGTCGAGTGTCGGGATCTCGATTTCTCCACCCAGCGCAGCGGTGGTAAAACTGATCGGCATTTCACAGTGCAGATCGTTGTGGTCGCGTTGAAACACGGAGTGGGGCAACAGATGCATGACCACATACAAATCTCCCGCTGGACCGCCATTGACCCCGGCCTCGCCTTCACCCGATAAGCGAATACGATCGCCTTCATCCACTCCGGCGGGAATTTTCACCGACAGCGTTTTATGCTGCTTGACGCGCCCCGCGCCTTGGCACGTACCGCAAGGACTGGCAACGTATTTGCCATTACCATGACATTTTGGGCAGGTTTGCTGGATCGAGAAAAACCCTTGCTGCATCCTCACCTGACCATGGCCATTGCAGGTAGGACAGGTGACGGGTGTGGTGCCGACTTTGGCGCCGCTGCCGTGACAGGTTTCGCAGGCTTCCATCGTGGGAATGCGAATTTTGGTTTCAGTGCCGCGCGCAGCCTGTTCCAGCGTGACTTCCAGGTTGTAGCGCAGATCCGCGCCACGATAGACGTTGGACTGCCCTCCTGCGCGTCCCCCGAAAATATCACCGAAAATATCGCTGAATGAGTCGGCGAATCCGTGCGCACCGCCACCGGCACCCGCGCTGCCGGAATCCACTCCGGCGTGACCATACTGATCGTAAGCCGTGCGCTTGCTGGCGTCGGATAGAATTTCATAAGCCTCTTTGGCCTCCTTGAAATGTTCCTCCGACTTGGGGTTATCCGGATTGCGATCCGGATGATGCTTCATCGCCAGTTTACGATAAGCCTTCTTGATCTCGTCTTCGCTGGCGTCGCGGTTAATGCCCAGCACTTCATAGTAATCGCGTTTGCTCATATTGTTTTCCTGTTGCCAGGGCACGATGCATGCCGCTGAATAAGTCTCCCAACGACGGTGACTACCTTGCTTCCTCCCATTCCCTATTAAACAGGAGAGTCACTGGAGATTGCCGCACGTTCAGCTTGTTACGCTTTTTCCGCTAAATGCCAAAAACGCAGAGTACAGCGGAGAATCATTCAATCACTTCTCCACGCCTCTGCGCCTTGGCAATTCAAGCACCTGCTTATTTCTTGTCTTTCACTTCCTCAAACTCGGCATCGACCACATCACCTTCCACCGGCTTTTCACCTCCACCGCCATGCGCTGGTTCCGATCCCGCGCCGGACTGAGCCTGTTCCTGGCTATACATTTTCTCTGCCAGCTTGTGCGAAGCTTCCGTCAGCGCCTGGGTTTTTGCTTCGATGGTGTCCTTGCTGTCAGACTTGAGCGCGTCCTCGGCATCCTTCAACGCGGCCTCGAGATTGAATTTCTCGTTGTCCTCCAGCTTGTCGCCATATTCTTTCAGTGATTTTCTCACCGAATGTATCATCGCGTCACACTGGTTGCGAGCGGTGACCAGTTCAAGCACTTTGTGATCCTCCTCCGCATGGGCTTCAGCATCTTTCACCATACGCTGGACTTCTTCATCCGACAGACCGGAACTTGCCTGGATCTTGATCTTGTTTTCCTTGCCGGTAGCTTTGTCCTTGGCTGACACATGCAGTATGCCATTGGCGTCGATGTCGAACACCACCTCGATTTGCGGCATGCCACGCGGCGAGGGGGGAATATCGCTCAGGTTGAACTGTCCCAGGCTCTTGTTGCCGGATGCCAGATCCCGTTCGCCTTGCAGGACATGGATGGTCACTGCCGTCTGATTGTCGTCGGCGGTGGAAAATACCTGCTGCGCCTTGGTCGGGATGGTGGTATTTTTCTGGATCAGCTTGGTCATCACCCCGCCCATGGTTTCGATGCCCAGCGACAGCGGGGTGACATCCAGCAGCAGCACGTCTTTCACTTCGCCTTGCAACACGCCACCCTGGATGGCTGCACCCATGGCCACCGCTTCGTCCGGATTCACATCCTTGCGCGGCTCCTTGCCAAAGATTTCCCTGACCTTGTCCTGCACCTTGGGCATGCGCGACTGTCCGCCTACCAGAATGATATCCTCGATGTCGGCAATGTTCACTCCCGCATCCTTGATAGCCATGCGGCAAGGTCCCACGGTACGCTCGATCAGTTCTTCCACCAGGCTCTCCAGCTTGGCGCGGGTGATCTTGACCGCAAGATGCTTGGGGCCGGAGGCATCTGCCGTAATGTAGGGCAAATTGACCTCGGTCTGCTGGCTGGATGAAAGTTCGATCTTGGCTTTTTCCGCTGCATCCTTCAGGCGTTGCAGTGCGAGCATGTCTTTTTTCAGGTCTATGCCGCTTTCTTTCTTGAATTCATCCGTGAGATATTCAATTACGCGCGAGTCAAAGTCCTCGCCGCCGAGGAAAGTATCGCCGTTGGTGGCCAGCACTTCGAACTGGTGCTCGCCTTCCACTTCCGCAATCTCGATAATGGAGATGTCGAAGGTGCCGCCGCCCAGGTCATACACTGCCACCTTGCGGTCGCCCTCTTTCTTGTCCATGCCGAAAGCCAGCGCTGCTGCAGTCGGTTCGTTGATGATGCGTTTGACTTCCAGCCCGGCGATACGCCCCGCATCCTTGGTTGCCTGGCGCTGCGAATCGTTGAAGTAGGCCGGGACAGTGATGACCGCTTCGGTAACCGGCTCACCCAGATAGTCCTCGGCGGTCTTCTTCATTTTTATCAGCACTTGTGCAGAAATTTCCGGCGGCGCAATTTTTTTGCCACGTACTTCCACCCACGCGTCATTGTTGTCAGCCTTGATGATGCTGTAGGGCACCATCTTGATGTCCTTCTGCACCATTTCCTCGTTGAACCGGCGGCCGATCAAGCGTTTCACCGCGAACAGGGTGTTTTTCGGATTGGTGACTGCCTGCCGCTTGGCAGAAGCACCCATCAGAATTTCGCCATCTTCCGTGTAGGCAACGATGGAAGGGGTAGTGCGCGCACCCTCGGAGTTTTCTATCACCTTGGGCTTGCCGTTCTCCATCACGGCCACACACGAATTGGTGGTGCCCAGGTCAATGCCGATAATTTTTCCCATGATTTGATCCTTGTGAAGGTTTATATTGATATTCGAAGTGGGGATTCGGGCCGGAATTTCAAGTCTTCAAGACTCTTTGGCTTTCGAAACCGTGACCAGTGCCGGGCGGATTACCCGATCATTCAGCATGTAGCCTTTTTGCATTACCTGCACCACGGTGTTGGGGGCCAGGTCGGAATCTATCGCACACATGGCCTGATGCTGATGTGGATCGAATTTTGCGCCGACCGGCTCAATTACCTTGATGTTGAATCTATTGAAAGCGGCAGCGAGTTGCTTGAGCGTCAACTCCATCCCATTCTTGAAGTTTTCCACGGTTGCATTTTCTACTGCCAGCGCGGCTTCCAGGCTGTCCATCACCGCCAGCAGTTCGGTAGAGAAATTTTCGACGGCATATTTGTGCGCGTTGGCAATATCAACCTGCGCGCGCTTGCGGATATTCTCGGTATCGGCCTTGGCACGCAGCCAAGCGTCGTGATGCTCGGCAGCATCAAGCTCTGCTTTCTTCAGCAACTGCTCCAGGCTCGGCATGATTTCCACTGCTGGTTCCGTTGATTTGTTTTCGCCGGCTTCATTCATGGTCGCAGTCAGTTCTGGCTGGTTTTGTGGATCTTGTGGCTGTTGCATAGTCCTCTCCTTGCTCTCCAGGTTTCTGTCCGGAATATGTTGGGATAGTTTTGCTGATTTCAAGTCTAGAGAAAAGAATTTAGTACGCGATGTAAAGATATTGCGCCGCAGAGTCGACGCAACGTGGAAGAAAGCGGGGAATTCCTTTATTTGCCGATGTTATGCGCCAGTTCTGCGGCCTTGCCGGTATAGTTCTGCGGCGTCAGCTGCAGCAGGCGTGTCTTTTCCGCTTCCGGTATAGCCAGACCGGCAATGAACTGATGCAACGCTTGTTTGGTGATGCCGCCCTTGCCACGGGTCAATTCCTTCAATTGCTCGTAGGGATTGGCCACGCCGTAGCGGCGCATTACCGTCTGGATCGGTTCTGCCAGCACTTCCCAGGCGTTCTCCAGATCCTGCATCAGCCGCTCCGGACTGGCTTCCAGCTTGCCGAGCCCCTTGCTGCAGGAGTCGTATGCCAGCAGCGTATGCCCCAGCGCCACGCCCAGGTTGCGCAGCACAGTGGAGTCAGTCAGATCGCGCTGCCAGCGCGACACCGGCAGTTTCTCGCTCAGATGCCGCAGCAATGCATTGGCGATGCCCAGATTGCCTTCCGAGTTTTCAAAATCGATCGGATTGACCTTGTGCGGCATGGTGGATGAACCGACTTCGCCTGCCTTGGTTTTTTGCGTGAAATAACCCAGCGAAATATATCCCCACAGGTCGCGGTCCAGATCCAGCAGCACGGTGTTGACACGTGCATAAGCGTCGAGCAGTTCCGCTATGGCATCGTGCGGTTCGATCTGGGTCGTGTAGGGATTGAATTCCAGGCCCAGTTTCTCGACAAAATCCCGGGCGAATTTTTCCCAGTCAAAATCCGGGTAAGCAGCAAGGTGGGCGTTGTAATTGCCGACTGCGCCATTGATCTTGCCGAGTATGACTATGGCAGATAACCGCTCGCAGCCGCGTTGCAGGCGATGGACGAAGTTGGCCAGCTCCTTGCCCAGGGTAGTGGGGGTGGCGGGCTGGCCGTGCGTGCGGGCAAGCATCGGTACCGCCGCCAGTTGCTGCGCCATTTCGCCGAGTCTGGTGATGATCTGTTCCAGCGCCGGCAGCAGCACCCGATCACGGCTATGCGTCAGCATCAGTCCGTGGGAAAGGTTATTGATATCTTCCGAAGTGCAGGCAAAATGAATGAACTCCACGGCCGCGGTGATTTCGCTATTCTGCACCAGACGCTGCTTGAGCCAGTATTCGATAGCTTTGACGTCGTGATTGGTGCGACCCTCGATAACCTTGACTGCTTCCGCGTCAGCTTCGGAGAAATTCGTTACCAGCGCGTCGAGTTGCGCGATGGTGCTGGCAGAAAACGCCGGCACCTCGCCGATGGCGGCCTCCTGGCTCAAGGCTTTGAACCACTCGATTTCAATCTGTACGCGATAACGGATCAGCGCATATTCACTGAAACAAGGCCGCAGTGCTGCAACTTTGCCGTGATAGCGGCCATCAAGGGGAGACAGGGCGGTGAGCGGAGATGGATTCATATTCTTGATTCTGCTGATTACACATTTTAACACAGGTAATTAGGCTTCCGACTTATGCCATGCAGTAGCAAAAATCGGTATAATCCGCGGTTCGATTAGACTGCTAGCAAGGGAATACCATGAAGCTTGTCGGATCGCTCACCAGCCCTTACGTACGCAAAACGCGTATCGTCCTGCTGGAGAAACGCATCAATTACACTTTCGAAGTGGCTGTTCCCTGGGACGCGGACAGCCCGGTAGCGGGTTACAATCCATTAGGCAAAGTGCCGGTGCTGATCATGGAAGACGGAACGCCGCTGTACGACTCGCGCGTGATCGTCGAATATCTTGACAACATCAGTCCGGTATCGCGTTTGATTCCGGAGTCCAACCGGCACCGCATCATGGTCAAGCGCTGGGAAGTGCTGGCAGACGGAATCAGCGATGCCGCCGCCACGATTTTTCTGGAACGCAAGCGTCCCTCCGCCCAGCAGAGTCCGGAATGGATCATGCGCCAGCAGCAGAAGGTCACGCGGGGCCTGGAAGCGTCCGCCCACGAACTGGGCACTAAAAAATGGTGCAACGGCAGTGCCTACACGCTGGCTGATGTCGCACTGGGCTGCACGCTGAGTTATCTGACTTTTCGTTTCCCCGAAGTCGAATGGCGTACTGCCTTCCCCAATCTTGCCGATCTTGCCGACAAGCTGGAAAAAAGAGCGTCATTCGTGGAAACGGCACCCAAAGGATAATTACTGGTCGCACGCAACAAAGCGCTCCCCTTATCCTGCAATTACCCCCCCTCCCAGACATACCTTGCTCTCGTAAAGCACCACTGATTGCCCCGGCGTCACCGCCCATTGCGGCTGGGCGAATTCGATGTCACATCTATCGTCGCCAAGATGCGTGATGAAGCAGGGCGCATCCGGCTGGCGATAACGAATCTTGGCAGCATAGACCCAGTTGCAGTGGGGTGCTTGCCCGCTGATCCATGTCAAATCGGCAGCACTGAGCGTGGGACGGAACAGTGCGGGATGATCGTGACCCTGCACCACGATCAAAATATTTTGCAGCATATCCTTGCCCACCACGAACCACGGCTCACCAGCACCGTCCCTGGTGCCGCCGATACCCAGTCCCTGCCGCTGGCCGATGGTGTAATACATCAGACCGATATGCTTCCCCACCACTACGCCCTCTGGAGTCTGTATTTCTCCCGGCTCATGCGGCAGATAGCGATTGAGAAATTCTCGGAATGGACGCTCGCCGATAAAACAGATGCCGGTGCTGTCTTTCTTGGCGGAATTCGGCAAACCGTGATCGCGGGCAATTTTGCGCACGTCGCGCTTGTACAGATGGCCGATCGGAAACAGCGTGTCGGCTAACTGCGCCTGGTTCAGGCGATAGAGAAAATAACTCTGATCCTTGGTTCCGTCCTCGCCTTTCAGCAACTGGAACTCACCGTTTATTTCGCGCACCTGGGCATAATGGCCGGTGGCAATATGCCTGGCGCCGAGACTGAGCGCGTGATCAAGGAACGCCTTGAACTTGATTTCCGCATTGCATAATACGTCCGGGTTGGGTGTGCGTCCCGCCTGATACTCGGCAAGAAACTGACTGAACACCCGCTCCTTGTATTCGGTGGAGAAATTCACCGCCTCCAGCGGAATGTCGATAATGTCCGCCACCGACGCAGCATCGATCAGATCCTGGCGGGAGGAACAGTATTCATCGGTATCATCATCCTCCCAATTTTTCATGAACAGGCCGACCACGTCGTAGCCTTGCTGTTTCAGCAGCAAGGCCGCAACCGCCGAATCGACTCCGCCCGACATCCCGACTACCACGCGCTGTTTGCTCATCGTTTCAATCGCAATGGGTAAGGATATCCAGAGGATAATGTTTGCCTGCCAAATGATCCTCGATGCACTGCATCACCAGCGGACTGCGGTGACGCGGGATCGATGCGCGGATTTCATCCAGGCTGAACCATGCCGCGCGCAGTATACCGTCATCCAGCGTGCGCTCGGGATCGTAGCCGGCAACCGAGCCGGCAAAGGCAAAACGCAGATAAATGACATCGTTGGCACGGGAGTGCCAGCGATAAATACCCAGCAGCCATTGCGGAACGAAGGTATACCCGGTTTCTTCCAGGGTTTCCCGGATCGCACCCTGAATGATCGATTCATCAGGCTCCCAGTGCCCTGCCGGCTGATTGAACAATTCGCCGCTATTGGTTTGCTCTTCCACCAGCAGGTATTTCCCGTCCTGCTCGATGACTGCTGCAACCGTGACATTAGGCTTCCAGATCATGCTGCCATTCCGTGGACACGCGCCCAACCGGCGCAAGCCCGCATTCTAGCGCCTTGATCAGGAGAAAGGAACAAACAGACACAGGCAACAGCATCACCGACATGGCGCAGCGTTCACAGCGCATCAGCGCTTAGGGTAAAATGCAGCAGCTTTTCTTGCCTTGCCAAACACTGGCTCCACGCATTGCCAACTTGCCAACCACTAGGGAGACACCATGTACCAACACATCACGCCGCCAGCCGAGGGTGAGAAAATCCGTGTCAACGCAGACTTTTCCCTGGACGTGCCCGACCATCCGGTCATTCCATACATCGAAGGCGACGGCATCGGTGTAGACATTACTCCGGTAATGCAAAAAGTGGTCGATGCGGCGGTGGCCAAGGCCTATGCCGGCAAGCGCAAAATTTCCTGGATGGAAATCTATGCCGGGGAAAAATCCACCCGCGTCTACGGCGAGAATGTATGGCTGCCGGAAGAAACGCTGCAGGCGGCAAAAGAGTATGTAGTCTCGATCAAGGGACCATTGACCACGCCGGTGGGCGGCGGTATCCGTTCGATCAACGTGGCGTTACGCCAGGAGTTGGATCTGTACGTGTGTTTGCGGCCAGTGCGCTATTTCCAGGGGGTGCCGAGCCCGGTGAAACAACCGGAGAAAACCGACATGGTGATTTTCCGCGAGAACTCGGAAGATATTTACGCCGGTATCGAATGGGAAGCCGGGTCGGATAAAGCGAAAAAACTGATCGACTTCCTGATGAAATACATGGGGGTCACCAAAATACGCTTTCCGCAGACATCCGGCATCGGCATCAAGCCGGTATCCAGCGAAGGCAGCGAACGTCTGGTGCGCCGGGCAATCCAGTATGCGATCGACAATCGGCGCAAATCGGTTACGCTGGTGCACAAAGGCAACATCATGAAATTCACCGAAGGGGCTTTCAAGAACTGGGGCTACGCGCTGGCGGCAAAAGAATTTGGTGCCGAATTGCTCGACGGTGGGCCATGGATGAAGCTGCCGGCGGACAAGGGCGGGATCATCATCAAGGACGTGATCGCCGACGCATTCCTGCAGCAGATTCTGCTGCGACCGGAAGAATACGATGTGATCGCCACGCTGAATCTGAACGGCGACTACATCTCCGATGCCCTGGCGGCACAGGTGGGCGGGATCGGTATCGCGCCGGGTGCAAACCTCAGCGATTCGATTGCGATCTTCGAGGCGACTCATGGCACCGCACCCAAATATGCCGGCAAGGATCAAGTCAACCCTGGGTCCATTATTCTGTCGGCGGAAATGATGCTGCGGCACATGGGCTGGATTGAGGCTGCCGACCTGATAATCCGCGCAGTGGAAAAGACCATCCAAGACAAAATCGTGACCTACGATTTCGCACGACAGATGACCGGCGCGCAGAAAGTATCATGCTCCGCATTCGGTCAGGCGCTGGTCGAGCGCATGGCATAAAAAAACCCTTGCCGGTTTCCCGGCAAGGGCTTGTTGCATCCAATGATTACATACTGATTGCAGCTCAGAGCTGCGTCAGCAGAGAATCGTTAGGCAGCTTGAATATTTGATGCTTGTTTGCCTTTCGGACCCTGAGTGACTTCAAAGCTCACTTTCTGACCTTCCTTGAGGGTTTTGAATCCAGACATGTTGATTGCGGAAAAGTGCGCAAACAAATCTTCGCTACCATCGTCGGGAGTGATAAAACCAAAACCCTTGGAATCGTTAAACCATTTCACTGTACCTGTTGCCATTTTTACTTCCTATATATAAAAAAACCGGGCCGGAAACCCGAATACTGTTTGAGTTTCAAGACCGCAAACGGCTGTAACCGGTACTGCAGAACACTTGAAGCCAAACGCCAAGGTTGGTTTTACGCAAATCCGGCGTCCAAGTCAAGGGGTCATATCGTATTTTGTAAAAATGCAACAGAATAATTTTCTCAAGATACTTGAAAATTCCGCCGTAATCGTCAAATATGCAGAAGAATGCGTGTTTTATTCCGATGGATGGATGAATGAAGCAGGTGACCATGGCAACAGAAAATCATGGAGATGCCGTACTGGAGGCAGAAAAGAGTAAACTCAAACCTCCACCGATGTTCAAAGTGATTTTGCTGAATGACGATTTCACCCCGATGGAGTTTGTGGTTGCGGTATTACAGACTTTTTTTTCCAAGAATCGAGAACAGGCGACGCAAATAATGCTCAAAGTTCATAAAGAGGGTATGGGAGTATGTGGCATCTATCCCAGTGATGTCGCCGCCGCCAAAGTGGAGCAGGTAGTTGCGTTTGCCAGACAGCATCAGCATCCGCTACAGTGCGTGATGGAGAAAACTTGAAATGATTGCGCAAGAACTGGAAGTAAGTTTGCACATGGCATTTGCCGAGTCGCGGCAGAAGCGCCACGAATTCATTACGGTCGAGCATCTGCTGCTGGCGATGCTCGACAACCCCACTGCGGCCGATGTGCTGCGCGCCTGCTCGGTCGATATCGATGACCTGCGCAAACTGCTGATGGAGCACGTCAACGAAAATACACCCACTGTGTCCGGCACCGGCGAAGTGGATACCCAGCCGACGCTCGGTTTCCAGCGCGTGATCCAGCGTGCCATCCTGCATGTCCAATCCTCCGGCAAGAAAGAGGTCACCGGCGCCAACGTGCTGGTGGCGATATTCGGCGAGAAGGACTCGCATGCAGTTTATTTTCTGCACCAGAAAGGCGTGACCCGGCTGGATGTAGTCAATTACATTTCCCACGGCATCAGCAAAGTGCCGCAGGGCGGCAGCACCAAGACCGAAGGCGACAGCGAAAGCGAACAGGAGGCGGGTGCAAGCGGTGCATTGGAAAGCTACACCATGAACCTCAACAGCCAGGCGCTGGCAGGCAAGATCGACCCGTTGATCGGGCGCGAGAAGGAACTGGAACGGGTAATTCAGACATTGTGCCGCCGGCGCAAGAACAATCCCCTGCTGGTGGGCGAAGCCGGCGTCGGCAAAACCGCCATCGCCGAAGGACTGGCGCGGCGTATCGTCGAAAACGAAGTACCGGAAGTTCTGGCACACCATCAGGTTTATGCCCTGGACATGGGCGCGCTGCTGGCCGGCACCAAATACCGTGGCGATTTCGAGCAACGCCTGAAAGCAGTACTGAAGCAATTACTCGACAGTCCCAACGCGATCCTGTTCATTGACGAAATCCATACCCTGATCGGTGCGGGTGCCGCTTCCGGCGGCACGCTGGACGCCTCCAACCTGCTCAAGCCGATACTCAATACCGGCCAACTGAAATGCATCGGCGCCACAACTTATAGCGAATATCGCGGAATTTTCGAGAAGGATCACGCGCTGTCGCGGCGCTTCCAGAAAATTGATGTACCCGAACCCAGCGTGGAAGAGACCATTGCCATCCTGCGCGGACTGAAATCCCGCTACGAAACGTATCACGGCGTCAAATATACGGCCACTGCACTCTCCACTGCGGCGGAGTTGTCGGCGCGCTTCATCAATGACCGGCATTTGCCGGACAAGGCGATCGACGTGATCGACGAAGCCGGCGCGGCCCAGCGCATCCTGCCGAAATCAAAGCAGCGCAAGATCATCAGCAAACACGAAATCGAAGACATCATCGCCAAGATTGCGCGCATCCCGCCGCAAAATGTCTCCAGTGATGATCGCAATACCCTGAAAACGCTCGAACGCGATTTGAAGGCTGTGGTCTTCGGTCAGGACAAGGCCATCCATGCGCTCACGGCAGCGATCAAAATGGCGCGCAGCGGACTGGGCAACCCACAGAAACCGGTCGGCTCATTCCTCTTTTCCGGCCCCACCGGCGTCGGCAAAACCGAGGTGGCGCGCCAGCTTGCTTATGCACTGGGCATTCAGTTGCACCGTTTCGACATGTCCGAATACATGGAACGCCATGCGGTGTCGCGCTTGATCGGCGCGCCGCCCGGCTATGTCGGTTTTGATCAGGGCGGCCTGCTCACCGAAGCCATCACCAAACAACCCTATGCGGTGCTGCTGCTGGACGAAATCGAAAAAGCCCACCCCGATATTTTCAGCATCCTGCTGCAGGTGATGGATCATGGCACCCTGACCGACAACAACGGCCGCAAGGCAGATTTCCGCAATGTGATCATCATCATGACCACCAATGCCGGCGCCGAATCGCTCGCCAGAACCTCCATTGGCTTTACCAAATCGGCGCAGGCGGGTGACGAGATGGCCGACATCAAGCGCATGTTCACACCGGAATTCCGCAACCGCCTGGATGCAACCATTTCCTTCGGGGCACTGGATCGCGATGTGATTCTGCGCGTGGTGGACAAGTTCCTGATGCAACTGGAAGCGCAGTTGCATGAAAAGAAAGTGGAGGCCGTCTTTACCGATGCGCTCAAAGCGCATCTGGCGAAAAATGGTTTTGATCCTCTGATGGGTGCGCGCCCGATGGCGCGGCTGATTCAGGACACCATCCGCAGCGCATTGGCCGATGAACTGCTGTTTGGCCGTCTTGCCAGCGGCGGCCGAGTGACGGTGGATGTGGATGCCGACGGCAAAGTGAAGCTTGAGTTTGAGGAAGAAGCTGCCGCCGTTTAGCAAACTCACTCGTCCCGGTAAAAAACAAAAAGGCGCGGATCACGCGCCTTTTTTATTATCTGCTCTGGTTATTTATTCTATTTACTCTTGGCTTCGTACTTGAAAGACAGGCTCACCCTGGCCCGATAGCGGGTCACTTTGCCTTTCTCGATCACCATGTCGAGCTTCATGATTTCGGCAACCCGCAAATCCCGCAGTGTTTTCGAAGCAGTCTTGACGGCATTCTTGGCCGCATCTTCCCAGGATACCTTGCTGGTTCCGATAATTTCCGTTACCCGATAAACGCTTTCTTCTGCCATGATTTTTCTCCTCGTTTTGGGTTGATGACGCAACACCGGCAAATCAGCTTGTTACCTGCACCTGCCGGTTGCAGTCTAGGACTAACCCCGGCAAATTGCAATCAACCGCAGACACGACTGATCAAGGCGCTTCTTCCACCTTGATCAATACCTTGCGCTGCTGGCCGGCCGTCTTGATGCTGCGGGCAGCGGCGGCGCCGGCCTGCTCGGCCTGCCCCTGCCCCACACCGCCCAGCTCGATCCACTCGCCCAGCCTGCCGGAAACGGTTGTGGTCATCTGCTGGATATCGACAGCGCCGGGCGTTTGCATGCTGGGTTTGTCCCGCTGCGGACTCACTTCCAGCGTCACCTGGTCGCCGTGCACGCGCGGCAGCACGCTGAAACCGGTGACAGCATCGCGCATCTGCGTGTTTTCGATCACCCGCACATCCCCTTGCGGCGAATAAATCAGGCCGCGCGCCGGTTGCGGCAGCGACTGGCCGCTGCGAATGAATGCACGGCTGCCTTCCAGCACCTGCACGTGCTGCGTGTTGCGGTCGCTCTCCAGCGAACGGCTGTTGAGCACGCGCGCTTTCTGCCCGCCGTCCTGCTGTCTGCCGGTCTCCACCATCTGGCCGGAATTACCCTCGCTGCCGGCAATCGTCACGCGTGCGCCTGCTGCAGCGCTGCTGCCGGAAATGGCGCGCAAACGCTGCTCGGTGGCGCGATCCACATCCTGCTTGACGGTAATGATCAGGCGGCGCGGCGCGGTGTCGATCTCGGCCAGCAGCCGTTTGATTTCCTGCAGATTGGCCGGGGTAGTGCGGACGATGAGCTGGCCCTGCATGCCGCTGATTGCCCCCTGTTTGTCCAGCAGCGGCTGCAGCACCGGAATGATTTCGTCGCTGCTGCGGTGCTGCAGCGGAATCACTTCCGTGACTGTCTGCCCGATCGCTGCCAGCGGCGAAAACAGCAACACTCCGCACAGACCGGCAGTAGCAACAAATCTCTTCATGGGTACTGGTTCCCTTCGCATGCAGCGTCAACCAAGGTCAGCGGCTGTCCAGCATATTCTTGCTGACCGTGTAACACAACAGGCTGGCCGGGGTGAATTCGATTTCGATCCCCTGCATGGTCTTGATCCCGGTCTGGCTGCGTGTGGTCACCAGCGGCTTGCGTCCCATGGTATTGGCGCGCGCGAACTCGATCACGCTCTTGATCTCCTTGGCATCCTCGAAAACCTGGTCGGACCACTTCACCGCCACGGCAAAACGCGGCTGCTGACGCGCATCCAGGCTGACCAGGCTCACCTCGGCGCGCTTCCCGCGCGCATAGCACAGCGAATCGATGCGCGCAGAGTTGTGCAGCCACTGACTGAATAGCGCCGTTTCGACCAGTTGCTCAAAAGCGGGATCATTGTCCGCCAAAGGAGTAAACAAAGCCGCGCGCATGGTCGGATTGGTCAGATACACCTTGAACGTCATCGCGCGCACAAACTGCTGGGCATTCTGATCCACCCGCCGCAGCCGCTTGATCAGGAATGCAGCTTCCAGATATTCGAGATACTTGACGACAGTGGGTTTCGATACCCCGGAGGATTTGGCCAGTTCCTCGATGCTCAGTTCCTGCGCGGTGTTATAGGCCAGCGTGTTGAACAGCGCATTCAGTTCCTGCACGTCGGCAATGCCATACAGGCTGGGCAGATCCCGCAGCAGCACCTGGTCGATGATGTCGCTGCGGACAAAGCGCCGCGGATTCATGCGCAGCCCGCCCTGATGTACTGCCTCCGGATAACCGCCGTAATTCAGGTAATCGACAAATGCCTCGTTCAGCGCGTTGATATCCGTCGTGACGAAGCGGCGCGGGCCGGGGCCTTCGCTCTCTTCGCGGATCAGAGTGGTTTCCTTGTCGATGAAATGCAGAAACTCGCAGAACGTGAGCGGTGGCAGCAAAAACTCGCTGAACTGTCCTGCTGCCGATTCCACGCTTTTTTGCTTGAGCGCTGCGGCGGCGGAAGCAACGGCCACGAAGCGGCAATGCCGATAACTATCGGCCAGCGCTTTCAGTTGCAGTTCCCAGCCCTGCTGATACTGAATTTCGTCGAGAAAAATATACATGCGCGTTCCCGCCGGGCGCTCGAACATCTTACCAAAGCGCCGCACCAGCGTATCCAGGCTCGATCCGGTCAGGGACGGTGTTTCCAGCGGCAGATACAGAATGTCACGGCCGGCGACGCCTGCCTGCAGCAAGGCATGAATGGCATGGGAAACCAGCGTGCTCTTCCCCACCCGACGCTGCCCCATGAGCAGCACCGGCTGCTGCGGCTCTTCCGGTTGGATCAAAGCCAGCAATGCCGGCAGATAATCCCGGCGTGGCATCGCATCCTGCTCGGAATCGATTCCGACCCCAGCCAGCCACCAGGGGTTTTCTTCACGCAGTCTGCTTTCTATTTCAGTTTCGGTAGCTGGATTTAGCATGATATTCGTCCTAAATAAATATTTTTTACTTACTTAACGATCGGGTAGATAATTTATCTTTTATTTACTTTATTTGTGCGGGTATAAATTGCATCTAAAAAAATACTGCCGGTTCCCTCTGCATGCATCCCGGCATCAAGTCCAGGCTATTGCGCGCAGCATGAAAAAAGATGCTGTCAACAAGCCGGAAAGCGCCGAACCATTACCAAAAACACCTCAAATTTTACTCTGCCAGAAACGCTCACGATACTTTGTTGGCAGATTTTGATATTTATTCCTGTCTTTTATTATCAGTTACTTATGTAACATATGATCAATTCAGCAAATATAGTATTTTCTTATATTATTTATGTCAAGATATTTATTATTTGCTTATACACAATTCGTGGTGACGATGCTGTCGAACAAAAACATGATAGCTTGACGATTAAAAGCGACCTTTTCATGGCAGAAAAATCCTGGCCATAATCGTCATATTCAAGCCTGCTCACCCGCCAGGCGGGGAAATTTTACCGGGATAAATGGGTTTGGGCTGGCGCCAACGATTTGCTCGATGATGCAGGAATATTTGCGTTGAATTACCACCTCTGATTGCCAGGACGATCGCTAATTTGCAGATTGCTACCCGCACGACACCCACTGGCAGGCAGCGGATATTTCAGCAAGAGAAAGTTTCTTTCTTTGGACAAATCATCCTTGCGCTCGATAAACGAATACATAAAACAATATTTATCTAATCCTTGGAATTATTTTCCGCTATTCCGGATTGAACGCAGACCCGGTTTTGGAAATCAGCCGGCATCGTATTCATTTTGGAGCAGATTTAGACTTATGTTTAGAATCAATATATTGATGAAATATATACCCAATATAAGAAAAATATAATTTTCTTGTTATTTAAGATAATAACAATCTAATGTTTTCCTGATTGATAAACCGGTGCACGGCGCATCACTTGACCGCCCTGATTTCAATGAGGCTTGGTCCGAATGGCAAGGGCGCGCCGCTCCAACGCTTCGGCTTGCTCTATCTTGCCGGTTTTTCTATAAAGCCTCGCTCTATTCTCGAGGCTCGTGGCCACATCGGGATGATTCGGGCCGAGAGCTTTTTCCCAGATCGCCAGCGAACGTTGGTACAGCGGTTCGGCCTGTTCGTACTTGCCCTGGGAATCATACAACAGCGCAAGATTGTTCAGACTCGTAGCCACTTCGGGATGATCCGGACCCAGGATTTTCTCCCAGATTGCTCGCGAGCGCTGGTATAGCGGTTCAGCCTGCTCGCCCTTGCCTTGGGCGCGGTACAGCTCCGCCAGGTTATTGAGGCTCGTGGCCACATCAGGATGATCCGGGTCAAGGGCGTTTTCCCCGATTTCCAATGCGCGCTGGTAGAGCGGTTCTGCCTGCACGTACTTGCCCTGGGAATAGTACAGCGCCGCGAGGTTGTTCAGGCTGTGGGCGATATCGGGATGATCCGGACTCAGGACCTTCTCCCAAATTGCCAGCGCCCGCTGATAAAGTGGCTCGGCCTGCGCGTAGCGGCCCTGGGAATAGTAGAGCGATGCCAGATTGTTCAGGCTCCTGGCCACATCGGGGTGATCCGGCCCCAGAGTCCTCTCCCATATCGCCAATGACCGCTGGTACAGTGGTTCGGCTTGCGAGTAGCGGCCCTGGGAATCGTACACCATTGCAAGACTGTTCATGCTCGTGGCTATCAAAGGATGATCCGAACTGAGGGTTTTCTCCATGACCGCCAGCGCACGCTTGAACAGCATTCCGGCCTGCTCATCCTGGCCTTGAGCAAGATATGACTCCGCCAGATTGTTCAGGCTCGCGGCCACCAACGGATGATCCGGACCGAGCGCCTGCTCCCGAATCGTCAGTGCGCGCTTGTGCAACGGCTTGGCCAGTTCATACTGACCCTGGGCGCGATACAGTTCCGCCAGATTGTTCAGGCTCATGGCCACATCGGGGTGATGTGGGCCGACCGCTTTCTCGGCCACCTGCAACGCCTTTTTTGCGGCGACAACGGCACGGTCATACTGGCCTTGCCGGTACAGCGACATGACCTCGCTGTTGAGCTTCTTCCACTCCTTCCCCTGCGCATGGGCGGGCAGGCCTGTGGAGAGAACAAGCAGCAACGCGACCCAGCCCGGCACCAACCTTCTCATACCATCCTTTTCAGTCATTTCACACTATTTAATAATATCAGTAACTTACTTATTTAGATTGTTGATCTAAATAATTACTATTATTCTATTTGTAAAGTAACAAGATATCTATAATTTACTTGAATCAGAGTATTTCCTGAAAAATAGAAAAACTTCTGGCGGATTGACGCGGAAATGCCGCTGTTCGAGGATGACTACTGACCTTAAACTGCTGCAATCCGAACTTTTTTTATGCATCGGCAGATTCATTCCCTGTAGTACATAACAGAATAACCAACCAACTCCATTGTTATTCCCATATATTTCATGACTATCGTTTGATATCAGTAGGTTGATGAAGATTACAAACAATCAAGGCAATTACTATTACCTTAGTTCCTAACTAGCTAGATGTTCATTATTTTCTTAAATTGACGTTTTATATCAAAAATAAGATAAATATTCTTTCTCAGATTGATTAAGATGCCCGTTGAAGGGGAATTCGCCTCCATCGCTCACCGCCTATAGCCTAGCCACGGCTTCCAGCATCGCCTGCGCCGGCCAAAGTGATTTCCCCCGGTTTGTCGTCGGTTTGTGGCTGAGCTGACAGGATACCTCGATCGGGTCCAGGCACAGCACATTGGGCACACACATCGCCAGCGCCTCCAGATCCTCCCGCGCCGTGCGCAAGGAGCCCTGCACCGACCGGTCAATGGCGGTATCGAAACGAATCGGCCCGACCGCCAATTCGACTTTCATGAGCTGCACCGACGGGCAGCCAAAAGCGGCGAGCGTGGCAAGATAGAGCGGTCGAAACCATTCGTTGCCCAGATCCACGAAATGCTCCTTGCGCAATCCGGGAAGAAACAGCGTGAAGCGGGTTGCATCGTGGCAAAACAGCACACACTGCCGCCGGTCGACGGTAAACAAATGCCCATGCCAGCCGCCCAGCGGGCTGGTTTCTTCCAGCGGCACCGGCGAAACCTCGGCGACATCGGCCAATTTGGCGGCAAGTTTCTGAGAACAATGGAGAATCATGCAATTAATGTACGAATTTAGTGAGTATGCGTAGCAGGATTTCCAGATTATACCTCTGCCAATCCCTGATTTATATCCGATTAGAGCATATTAGAAAATGATAATTTGTTTATTATGTACAATACTAACCATTTCCTACTTCCTACATCCTACTCCCTACTTCCCACTCACCACTCACCACTCACCACTCACTACTTCCCACTCCCCACTCACTACTCTCCACTTACCGCTTTCAACTTACTCCAACGCAACTCATGCCGGAAGATCAATCCTTCGCATACGCCAGTGCCATAGCATCGGCCACTGTTCGCCGGCGCTTGTCCCGTGTCCATATTCTGGCCTCACCCCCCAATGCCACTGCAGCCAGCAAATGGGTATCGACGTAACCAATACCGCGCCCCATGAGGGCATGCCGCTCGATGAAGAAAAGCACCTCCCCGTCAGTGGCAAGTGTTGCCCGAGGTAAATCTTTGAGCAGAGCCAGCACCTCAGTTCGGTTACGCAAGTTACCGCATGCCAGCTCTCCGAGCACGAAGGGGTGCATCAGCACCTGGCTGCCGTTCAGCAGCGCCGCCAGCTCCGCATCACCGGCGCGCAGGTGATCAACCCAGACCGAGGTATCGACCAGGATCATGCAGGATCAGACTGCCGGCGCGATACCGGTTCCAATTGCGGCTCACTGCCGCCAAGACGCGCCAGCCGCCGGGCGCTCTCGCGCTCAATCAGTGCGCGCAGGCCCTCCCGCACCAAGCTGGCCTTCTCCGACATGCCAGTAATGCGCTGGGCTTCATCCAGCAATTGGTCATCAATATTCAGGGTCGTGCGCATGGGAACACCTCATTCAGAGATTATTTGTATCAAAGCATACATCATATGATGCTGATTGTCGTGCCGCTAATTTGCTGTCGGCGGCATGCCCCTCGGACGAATTGAAAATCTCTACCTGCCGTGGTCCTGGTGAGCCATCCGGAAATATCAGTGCAAACAACACTTCTTGTATTTCTTGCCACTGCCGCAGGGGCAGGGATCGTTGCGCCCGACGCGCGGTTCGGCACGGTGTGCGGGCACTGAAGAAGGCACAGGATCGTCACGGCGCGCCAACCACCAGGCATGGATCTCGCGCACATTGGGTGTAATTGCATTCCGGATATGTTCAATTTCTGCATCAGTGGACATATCGTGCGCCCGCCATTCCGTTTCACTCGAAAACGCCTGGATGGGTGTAAGCATAATGCTCATCTGCCGACCGCCTGCGTTCCATGAGTCCGCCGCCAGCGCCACACCCCGCATATAACCCTCGCACCACTCATCGACGATGGGGTAGATTTTCCCTTCCAGCTCGCGCTCCAGAAACATCGGCTCGAAATCCTCCGGCTGCTCCATCAACGTAGCAGCGATACCGTTCATGTGCCGTATCATCAACGAAATGACATTCTCGAAGTTCTCGGTACTTTCCCACGTTGGCTCAAAATCACCCCACACCACAGGCAACCAGCGCGAAGGCTGAATCATCACTGGCCCGCTGACAAGAGCAGTGAAAAAACCATCCAACTCCGAGATATCCAGCACGCCTTCGTCCTTGCCTTCCGTGTCGGCATCTTCGTCGATACGGTCGAGCAGAAACCGGTCAAGCCAGTCGATTTCTGCGTCGTTTAAGGAACTGAAAAGATTCTTCATAGTTTTAACCCAGATAATCCACTGAAATAATGGCATCCAAGTTGCAGTTCTCAATCTGACTGGTGACGGCGTCAATCATGGTAGCCAAATGTAATTATTACCACCGTCCTAATTAAGCATTTGATGTCGACTAAATGTAAACGTTTCCCTGCGGTATGCAGCTTCGTTGGCGACCAGTTCGCATTCATCCTGATTCGCCCCCCATAAATTGCAACTACTCAAGCCGCCCCCATCACCCGCTTCACCATATTCCCGACCTCCGTGGTCAGATTGATGGGCAATAAGCGGGTCCCCGGATGGGCTTGCTGAAAAACGCGAAACACTTCATCGGCAAATGCCTGCCCGATCTCTTCCACCCCGGCAAAGTCGAGAACAACAGTCTGGAACCGTTCGAAGCGCATGGTAAGGCGCTTGGCCTGCGAACGCGAAACCAGTTTCTCCCCTTCATGCTGCGCCAGCTTCACCGGCACGATAGTCTTGGAGAAAGTGTACTCCTCAGGTGCGGCAAACTGGTCGAACACCTCTTTCAGATTGCGCTGGCTGTCATTGGCCAAGCGCATTAACACCACCGTGCCGGGCGCATCGGCAGCGCGTTCCAGCAACACATCCATACCCCAGTCATCATGCACGAAATGCAGCTTGCCGGAACGGATGTCGAAGGCATCCATCACCTTCGACGAAAAGAAAATCCCCTCGCCCGTATGGTGCATCGGATCAGTGGTCAGCTTGCCTTTGGCCAACTCCAGAATCGCCTCGCGTGGATCGTATAGATTCAGCGCACGCTGAATCTTGAGGAAGATCCCCTCACCTTCGTCGGTAATATAGACCGAAGTATTCAGCGCGTCGCGCACCATCCGCACCAGCACCTTTTCAGAGCCGGAATGATCTATCGCATTATTCACCATCTCCGTTACCGCGTAGTGCCAGATATTGCGCACATTGGGCGGCAAATCGGCAAGATGCGGTGCGATCAGCTCGCGCCACACCCGGTCTTCATTCAGCCCAGCGCGCTGGTAAACCTGCCGCGCATCGACTAGTAGCGCTAACTGGTAGCGCACGCCGCGCCCAATACCGGAAGAAGTGATGACGCCTTCCCGCTTCAGCTTCGCCAGCCAGGCGCTGGCGGACTGCCGCGATACGCCACGCTGTTCCGCCAGCCGGGCAGCGACATTGCCCCCGTCATGGACGATGGCATCAAGTATGGAACGGCGCAGGTCAGCGGTCATGGCAAATTAAACGTAAGGTAATATTTACATAATTGTAAAGTAATTTGTAGTTAAACGTAAAGTAGCATTCGAATGTTGTTTTGGATCTCGAGCGAAAACCAAAATAATTCCATGCGCTAATTCAGCCCCACAGAACGGGCTGGCTTCCTCCAGCGGCACTGGCGAAACCTCGGCGACATCGGCCAGTTTGGCGGCAAGTTTCTGCGAACAATGGAGAATCATATGATCAATGCACGGGTTTGGTGAATATGCGTAGCAGGATTTCCCCGTTTATACCCCTGCCCTGCCATTATTTATATCCGATTACAGAATATTGGAAAATAATAGTTTGCTTATTATGAGTAATATTAACTATTTTCTATTTCCTACTCATCATTTCCCACTGACTACTTACCACTTCCCACTCACCACTTACCACTCACTACTCACTACTCACTACTCACCACTCACTACTTACCACTCACCACTCCCCACCCGATCAGATCTTCGGAAATAAGGCATAGCCAATCTTCAAACTTTGTGCTAAATTCTAGCCAGATTAGTCAGAATTAAGCGAGGACATTATGCATAGCGAATGGCAACTGCAAGAAGCAAAGGGTAACTTGAGCCAGCTCATCAAACGTGCGGCAAGCGGCGATGCCCAAGTAGTCACGGTGCATGGCAAGCCAACGGCGGTAGTGGTTTCGGCGGAAGAATACGCCCGGCTCACCCGCCGCCAGGGCAAACTCTCCGCAGCGTTGCTGCATCCCGACCTTGCAGCGGAAGATCTGGACATTTCCCGCAGCCCCGACACCGGGCGCGACATCAAGCTATGAGTTGGTTGCTGGACACCTGTGCGCTTTCCGAATACGCCAGGAAAACCCCCGCGCCGGAAGTGATCGCCTGGCTGGATGAGCAGGATGAAGCCAGCCTGTTCATCAGCGTCATCAGCCTGGGAGAGATCGAGAAAGGCATCCTCAAGCTGCGCGCCAGCGACCCGCGCCGTAGCCAGAAACTCACCGCATGGCTGGGCAAGGTGGAGCAGCGTTTCGCGGGGCGCATCCTGCCGCTCGACGCGGTCGCGTTCCACGCTTGGGCACAAATTGCCGCACACTCGGAACTGGCCGGACAACCCCTGCCGGTAATGGACGGCCTGCTTATGGCCACCGCTCAATGCCACGGCCTCACCGTGGTCACCCGCAACGTGCAGGATTTCGTGCTGTACCCACAAATCTTCAACCCCTGGGCACTGTAAGCCCAATCTTCCAAAAAATCGTTCACCAGCAACTGCTGACTTGGCAATTCCCCGCACTGCTTTCTCTACTCTTATATATCAATGAGTTGCAAAATGACATTCGGCATTTAGATAAATAATATTGGGTCTTAGGAAGTTAAAGCGGGTTTAATCTCAATAATCGAAGTAACTCAAGATACAGATTATCACGGCGATGGTTAAAGCGGAATTCAGTTTCTTTCAAATGCAGGTAGAAGGTGATGACGGATATTCCGTTGAACTTCTGCAACCTGCGTTTGGCATAACTCCAGAACGATTCAATGCCGTTGATATGATGCTCACCCCGCGCAAATTCATTGGCACTGTGGTTCACTCTAAAGTGCTTATCAAAACCGATATCTACCAGGCCATCATAGCCACGCCAGCCGTCCGAGTGAATCACCGTATCGGGTGCGATGTGTCCCCGGATCACCCCTTGCAGCGTGGCTTTGGTGCAATCTGGCACAATCTCGGTATAGACTCTCCCGTCGCGTTTCAGCAGACCAAACACAATCGTTTTGCCATAGGCGCCGCGACCACGTTTACCTCTGACACGACGCGGACCAAAGTACGATTCATCGACTTCAACCGCCCCCTGCAGCGGCGACTGTTGCTCACACACAGTCGCAATTCGAGACCTCAGTTTCAGGTAAATGCTGTTGACCGAGCGCACCGAGATATCGGTCAATGTCGCCGTATCTGTGGCCGTAAAATCCATGGCAAAACAACGCAAAAGCTGCCGGAATTTCTTCTCGCTGATTCGGGAACGGCGGTAGTACCTATTTTTAACATTCATCTCAAGAAGTTAGCACACTTTAATAAGTGCTTAACTTCCTAAGACCCAATGAAATTAACAAAAGATGTAGTCGTGATCGGTGCCGGGGCCGCAGGCATGATGTGCGCGCTGGAGGCAGGCAAGCGCGGCCGTGCGGTACTGCTGCTGGATCATGCGACCCGGCTCGCAGAAAAAATTCGTATTTCCGGCGGCGGACACTGCAATTTCACCAATCGCCATGCCGGGCCGGAAAATTTCCTGTCGCACAATCCGCATTTCTGCCGCTCTGCACTGGCACGTTTCACCCCGCAGGACTTTATCGCGCTGGTGGAAAAGCATGACATCCGCTATCACGAAAAGAAATTGGGGCAACTGTTTTGCGACGACAGCGCACAGCAGATCATCGATCTATTGCGGCAGGAGTGCGCGGCGGCGGGCGTGGAATGGCAAATGCCGTGCCGGGTGCAGAGCATCAATCCTGCCAGGCCAGATGCTGATAGCAACGGTGGATTTGTGCTGGAAACCGACCGCGGCAGCATAGTCACCAAGTCATTGGTGATCGCAACTGGTGGCCTGTCCATTCCGAAAATCGGCGCCAGCCCTTTCGGTTATCGTGTCGCCGAGCAATTCGGCATTGCGGTAACACCCTTGCGCCCGGCACTGGTGCCGCTGACTTTTGCGCCGGAGCAACTGGCCTGCTTTGCCGGACTGCCGGGAGTGGCGCTGGACGCCGCGGTCTCTTGTAACGGTAGGCATTTCCGCGAGAATTTATTGATTACGCATCGCGGCCTGAGCGGCCCGGCGATATTGCAAATTTCCTCCTACTGGCAGCCCGGCGAAGCCATCCACATCAACCTGTTGCCGGATCTCGACGCGGCCGCATTGCTGCTCGCTCACCGGCATAGCGCCAGCTTGCTGCCCAATCTGCTCTCGCAATATCTGCCCAGACGCTTTGCCCAGGCCTGGAGCGAAACCATCGCAGCGGTGCAGCCGCTCAGGCCGCTGCAGCACTACAGTGAGCGCGAACTGCAACAGATTGCGGCGCAACTGCACGACTGGCAAGTTACGCCCAGCGGTACCGTGGGTTACAAAAAAGCGGAAGTGACGCTGGGCGGAGTGGATACGCGTGAGCTGTCATCCAAGACCATGCAGGCGAAGAAAGTGCCCGGACTCTATTTCATCGGCGAGGTGGTCGATGTGACCGGACACCTCGGTGGATTCAATTTCCAGTGGGCGTGGGCGTCGGGCTATGCCGCCGGGCAGTTTGTGTAGCTCCAGCTCGCAACAGAACTAGCGCCCGCGGCCGCCAGAGCGGTGTGCCGCAGGCCCGTTGCCGGTAGCCGAGCGTGAGAATCCCGTCGGCCGTTTGCCTGCTGGCTTGGCGCTCGTGCGCCCGCTGGGCTGGCTGCGTGAGGATGACGCGCCACGCGGCCCGCCGCTGCGCCCATTGATTATCGGCTCGGCCTTGATGCGCGGGTCGGGCTCAAAACCGGCAATGACTTTGCTGGGCAGGTCGCGCTTGATCAGCCTCTCGATGTCGGCCAGCAGCTTGCGTTCATCCACGCACACCAGCGACACCGCATCGCCTTCCGCTCCGGCGCGGCCAGTGCGGCCGATGCGATGGACATAGTCCTCCGCTACATTGGGCAGCTCGAAGTTGACCACATGCGGCAGCTCGCTGATGTCGATGCCGCGTGCGGCAATATCCGTTGCCACCAGCACTGGCAGGGTGCCGGTCTTGAATTCCGCCAGCGCCCGGGTGCGTGCCGCCTGACTCTTGTTGCCGTGAATGGCGAGCGATGGAATGCCGCTTGCGACCAAATATTCAGCCAGCTTATTGGCGCCGTGCTTGGTACGGGTGAACACCAGCACCTGCTGCCAGCGGTGTTGTTTGATCAGATGCGCAAGCAGGTCGCGCTTGCGTTCGCGATCCACCGGGTGCACCACGTGCGTCACCTTGTCAGCGGTCGCGTTGCGGCGCGCCACTTCGATCATCACTGGCTTGTTGAGCAGATTGTCCGCCAGTATCTGGATCTCGTCCGACAGGGTGGCGGAGAACAGCAGGTTCTGCCGCTGCTTGGGCAGCAGCGCGAGTATCTTCCGGATGTCGCGGATGAAGCCCATGTCGAGCATGCGGTCGGCTTCGTCCAGCACGAGAATTTCAACGTGCGACAGGTCGAGGGTTTTTTGCTGCACGTGATCCAGCAGACGCCCCGGTGTGGCGACCAGAATATCCACCCGGCTTTTCAGGCGGGTGATCTGCGGGTTGATGTTGACTCCACCGATCATGATCATCGAGCTCAGCTTCAGGTATTTGCCGTAATCGCGCACGCTCTCTTCCACCTGTGCCGCGAGTTCGCGGGTGGGGACGAGAATCAGCGCGCGTATTGGCGGGCGTCCGCTGGACGGCCCCTTGACGCTCTTGTCGGAAAGGCGATGCAGAATGGGCAGGGTAAAACCGGCAGTCTTGCCGGTGCCGGTTTGCGCGCCGGCCAGCAGATCGCCGCCGGCCAGTACCGCAGGAATCGCCTGCGACTGGATCGGGGTGGGAATGGTGTAGCCACGTTCAGTGACAGCACGAATGATTTCATCGGACAAGCCGAAATTAGCAAAAGACATAAAACTCCAAGGGGGTGGCATCGGCCTGTCGTCCCGATTCCGGAACGCCAGTCTTAGGCAGATGAATGAAGGATGCCTCTATGAATCCAAATTTTTCTAAAACTTCGGATTGATCCAGGCAGCCTAAAGAGAAACAGGATGGGCGGCGCGAAGACGTGGAGCTAACGCCGCAGGTGGGGATTATAACAGATTGCGTACTATTCCGCTGTCCTTAGGAACCGCCGAACAAGTTCCACGCGGGCGCGACGGCGGCTTTGCGGGATGGGATGCACGAAAGGCGAGGACGCGAATGGTCATTCCCTTCGCTACGAGCCTGACACCGCAGACCACCTGCAAAGCCCCGTCCCGTATGGGTTGCGGCAAAATCTGGCGCTTGCTGTGTTGCGCTCCTTGGCCTCGTAGGCCAGCTACGACCTGCGTCGCGCGCCTTGCAATCATCCCGATTTTGACAGCAACGCGCTCCACGGAGGACTTGTTCGGCGGCTCCTATAGCACATAGCGCGCCAGATCCTCGCTCTGGGACAGATCCTTGAGCCGTACATCCACGTAAGCGGCATCGATCACAACGGTATCGCCGCGGTGTTTTGCCGCATCGAACGAAACATCTTCCAACAGTTTCTCCATCACGGTATGGAGCCGCCTTGCGCCGATATTCTCGGTTTTTTCGTTGACTGCAAAAGCAATCTCCGCCAGGCGCTTGATCGCGTCAAACGTGAACTCCAGCTTGACTCCTTCGGTTTCGAGCAGCGCTTCGTATTGGCGCGTCAGACAGGCATCGGTGTTGGTGAGGATCTGGATGAAATCGTCGGCACTGAGGCTCGCCAGCTCGACGCGGATCGGAAAGCGGCCCTGCAATTCCGGAATCAAGTCGGAAGGCTTGGCCAGATGGAATGCGCCGCTGGCAATGAATAGAATGTGATCGGTCTTGATCATGCCGTACTTGGTGGAAACGGTGGTGCCTTCCACCAGCGGCAGCAAGTCGCGTTGCACGCCCTGGCGCGACACATCCGCACCGGAAGTTTCGGAGCGGCTGGTAATCTTGTCGATCTCGTCCAGGAACACGATGCCGTTCTGTTCGACGTTCTGCACTGCGCGCAGCTTCAGCTCTTCGTCATTGACCAGCTTGGCGGCCTCTTCATCGCCGAGGAGTTTCAGCGCTTCGCGGATTTTGAGCTTGCGGGTTTTCTTTCTTTCTGCACCCATGTTCTGGAACATGCCCTGAATCTGGGTAGTGAGTTCCTCCATCCCCGGCGGGGCAAAGATTTCCATGTGCGCATGCGTCGCTGCCAGTTCGATTTCTATTTCCTTGTCGTCGAGTTCGCCTTCACGCAATTTCTTGCGAAATTTCTGCCGGGTGGCATTGTCATGCTCCCCGGTTTCTGCTGCCAAACCCATTTCTCGTGCAGGTGGCAACAGCACATCGAGGATGCGCTCTTCTGCCTGATCCTCGGCACGGGTGCGCATCTTGGCGGTCTCCTGCTCGCGCGCTTGCTTGATGGCGGATTCCACCAGATCGCGAATGATCGAATCCACATCGCGGCCAACATAACCTACCTCGGTGAACTTGGTTGCCTCCACCTTGATGAACGGCGCATCGGCCAGTTTTGCCAGACGCCGTGCAATCTCGGTTTTGCCGACACCAGTGGGACCGATCATCAGAATATTCTTCGGCGTGATTTCCTGTCGCAGCGGGTCTGCCACCTGTTGCCTGCGCCAGCGGTTCCTGAGCGCAATAGCTACCGCGCGCTTGGCAGCATCCTGGCCGATGATGTGCTTGTCCAGTTCCTGGACGATTTCCTGTGGGGTCATTTGGGACATGGCGTGGGGGGTGTGAATGGTGGTGCGTTACTCCAGAACCTCGATGACATGGTTCTGGTTGGTGTAGATGCACAAGTCGCCCGCTATGGTGAGTGATTTCTTGACGATTTCCAGCGGGGTCTGATCGGTATTCTCCAGCAGTGCACGCGCAGCAGAGTGGGCGTAAGAGCCGCCGCTGCCGATGGCGGCCAATCCCAGTTCAGGTTCAATCACGTCGCCTGAGCCGGTGATGATGAGCGTGGTTTCGCGGTCGGCCACGATCAGCATTGCTTCCAGCCGCCGCAGGATACGGTCGGTGCGCCAGTCCTTGGCCAGCTCCACTGCCGAACGCATCAGGTGCCCCTGGTGCTTTTCCAGCTTGCCTTCAAAGCGCTCGAACAAAGTGAAGGCATCGGCAGTGCCTCCGGCAAATCCGGCAAGAATTTTTTCATGGTACAGCCGGCGCACCTTGCGCGCGCTGGCCTTGGCGACGATCGCACCCAATGTCACCTGGCCGTCGCCGCCCAGCGCGACTGTTGTGCCGCGTCGTGCGGAAAGTATGGTGGTGCCGCGATGTTGTTGCATGGAATTATTCTGAGATTTATTGGGAAGAGAATTATAGCGCCGATTCGGGGGAAAAGCGTGTTTCAGCTTTTCTTCTTCGCGCGCGGATGCGCCGCATCGTATACCTTCGCCAGATGCTGGAAATCAAGATGGGTATAGACCTGGGTGGTACTGATGCTGGCATGCCCCAACATTTCCTGCACTGCGCGCAAGTCACCGCTGGATTGCAGCAGATGCGAAGCGAATGAATGCCGCAGCATGTGCGGGTGCACATTGGCGCTGATGCCTTGCTGCAATGCCCTGGTTTTCAGCCGCTGGCTGATTGTGCGCGGATTGATGGCTTTGCCGTGTCGGGACAGGAACAATGCAGTTTCTCCAGGTGTGAGCAGGGTCGCGCGCAACTTCATCCATGCGTGCAAAGCCTGGATTGCCTGATTGCCCACCGGCACTACCCGGGTTCTGCCACCCTTGCCGGTGACACGCACGGTACCGTCAGAAAAACTCAGATTCTCCGGTTGCAGGCTGGCAAGCTCGGCCACCCGCAGTCCGGAAGAATAAAACAACTCGAACATGGCCTTATCGCACAGCGCCACCGGATCTTCAGCGGAAAACTCCAGCAGCTTCGCCGCCTCGTCCGGTGAAAGCGCATGCGGCAGATTCTTGGGCGCTTTCGGTGCACGCAGCCCGGCGCAGGGATTGCTGCTATAGCCGTGATCCCGCGCCAGATAATTGTAAAAACCGCGCCAGGCCGAGAGCCTGCGCGCCAGGCTTCTGCCGGAGAGCCCTTGAGCGTGCAGCTTGGCAATAAAGCGTCGCAGATGGTGGATTTGCAGTTGGTCGAGCGGCGTTGCTTCTGCCAGTTGCAGCAACGCGGCAATGTCGCGCGCATAACTCGTGCAAGTCAGCGGCGACAAACGCCGTTCATTGGCAAGATGCGACAGGTAAGCGGCGGCAACTGCTGCCGGGTTATCGTGCGTTGCCAAGCTCACTCTCTATTCCTTCAGATTTTGTTATCCGCTGCCATCAATCCATGCGGGCGATGGCAGTACCCACCATGTCGCCCAGCCGTTGCAGGTGGAGCGTCCCCATTTCCGGATAGAAACGCTGCGGATCTTCGCTTGCCATCACCAGCAAGCCTATGGTTTGTTCCGCACGCAGTGCCACCATCGCGAACGAACGCAAGTGGGTGGCGTCTTCACCGAACCACTGCTTGATTTCATCGACGATGTGGGGACCGCAATAAGGACGCAGCAGGCTTTCGGCAATGATGTGGACATCGTCGCTGGTCGGGGTGGATTCCGGCAGCTCCGGACTCGCGCTGGGCACGTTCCACAACCGCAGCGCCATATGTGGCACGAC
>CAMAPK010000017.1 GCA_945860135.1 Nitrosovibrio sp. Nv4 | reverse complement strand
ACATAAAAACTGAAATCTCCCAGCCAGGCTTCGTGAGTGAGATAGGCGGCAGGAATTTTCTCCAGGGTGCGGCGTTTGAGTATGCTCAACACCTGTGTTATTTCAGCGCTGGTGAGGCGCGCATCCAGAAACGCTTCCAGTTGATCGGGCGGCAGATGCAGCGTGTGCAGGATCAGATAGGCCGCCTCGTCGTAAGCATTGGCCGAGCCGTGGCCAAAGAACAGACCGGCTTCATTGAAGCGGCTCACTGCAAAGCGTAGCAGATCGCGGAAGGTATGAAGTTGGGTTTCGGCTTGAGTGAACATGGATACCCTTTATTGCTGCAGCAGCAAATTTTCCAGCGTCAGGCGGTAGATCTGCGCCAACCGTTCCACATCATTCACTTCCACGCATTCGTTGAGCTTGTGGATGGTGGCATTGCGCGGGCCGAATTCGACCACTTGCGAGCAGATGTCGGCGATGAAGCGCCCATCGGAGGTGCCACCGGAAGTGGAGAGCTGCGGCTCGATCCCGGTCACATTCTTGATCGCGCGCCCTATCGCTTCCACCAGGCTGCCCCTGGGAGTGAGATAAGGTTTGCCGGAGAGTTCCCACAGCAAATCGTAATCGAGGCCATGCCGGTCGAGAATGGCATGCACCCTGGTTTGCAGCGACTCGACCGTGCTGGCGGTGGAGAAGCGGAAATTGAACAGCATTCTGACTTCACCGGGAATTACGTTGGTGGCGCCGGTTCCGCCGTTGATGTTGGAAATCTGCCAGGTGGTCGGCGGGAAATATTCATTGCCTTGATCCCACTCGGTCTGCGCCAGTTCGGCGATGGCAGGGGCGGCCAGATGGATCGGATTTTTCCCCAGATGAGGATAGGCGATGTGTCCCTGGATGCCTTTCACCGTCAGGGTCCCGGACAGGGAGCCACGCCTGCCGTTCTTGAGCGTATCGCCCAGTTGATCCACGCAGGTGGGTTCGCCGACGATGCAATAATCGATCAGTTCATTGCGCGCCCCGAGAGTTTCCACCACCTTGACGGTACCATCTACGGCGACACCTTCTTCATCCGAGGTGATCAGCAGCGCGATCGAGCCGTTGTGATCGCGGTGTGTGGCAAGGAAAGCTTCAATCGCGGTGACAAATGCCGCCAATGACGCTTTCATGTCGGCCGCGCCGCGCCCGTAGAGCTTGCCGTCGCGGATAGTCGGGGTAAATGGATCACTGTCCCATTTTTCCAGCGGGCCGGTGGGTACCACATCGGTATGACCGGCAAAGCACAGCAGCGGCGCTGCAGTCCCGCGCCGCGCCCACAAATTATCGACTGCGCCATGGCGCAGTCTTTCAATCCGGAAACCGAGTTTCTGCAGACGGCCGATCAGGATTTCCTGGCAACCGCCGTCATCGGGAGTGGGTGAGCGGCAGGCTATCAGTGTCTGCGCGAGGGCCAGCGTGTCATTGGACATGGGGTGTTTACTCAGTTAAGCGCTATTGTGGCCATCAGGCTGTTCAGATTCCGCGCAATAATTCATTGATCCCGGTTTTGGCGCGGGTCTTGGCATCCACCTGCTTGACGATCACCGCGCAGTAGAGGCTGTATTTGCCATCGGCAGAAGGCAGATTGCCGGAAACCACCACCGATCCCGGCGGGATGCGGCCGTAGCTGACTTCCCCGGTTTCACGGTTATAAATCTTGGTGCTCTGGCCGATGTACACGCCCATCGAAATCACCGAGTTCTCGCCGACGATCACGCCTTCGACCACTTCCGAACGCGCGCCGATGAAACAGTTGTCCTCGATGATAGTCGGGTTGGCCTGTACCGGCTCCAGCACGCCGCCTATGCCCACCCCGCCGGACAGATGGACGTTCTTGCCGATCTGGGCACAGGAACCGACCGTGGCCCAGGTGTCGACCATGGTGTTTTCATCCACATAAGCGCCGATGTTGACATAGGAAGGCATCAGCACCACGTTGTTGGCGATGAACGAGCCCTTGCGCACGGCTGCCGGCGGCACCACGCGGAAACCGCCATCACGAAAATCTCTGGAACTGTAATCCGCAAATTTGGAAGGCACTTTATCGAAATAGTTGGAGAAGCCCCCTTTGATGAAGCTGTTGTCTTCCATGCGGAAAGACAGCAGCACGGCTTTCTTGAGCCATTGGTGGGTGTGCCATTCACCGTTGATCTTTTCCGCTACTCGCAGCTTGCCGCTGTCGAGCATCTCCAGTGCCTGGTTGACAGATTCCTTGAGCTTGGCTTCGACGTTACGCGGGGTAATGTCGGCACGGCGTTCGAATGCTTCTTCAATGGTGCTTTGCAGTTGATCCATGATTTTCCTTAAAAGATGTCGCTATTGATTCAATTTTTCTGGTGCACCGACAAAGCCGCTACCAGGCTGTTCATGCGATCAATCGCTTGCACGCATTCCGCCAGTGGCGCGACCAGTGCGATACGCACGAAATTTTCGCCGGGATTGATGCCGTGCGCCGGCCGTGCCAGGTAGCTACCCGGTAAAACCGTGACATTATAATCGCGATAAAGCTGTTGGGCGAATTCGACATCGCTTACCGGCGTTCTTGCCCATAAGTAAAAAGCTGCTGCGGGGATGGGCGCCGGCATGGCTACCGGCAGCAACGCGGCAGCTTCGGCGAATTTTTCCCGGTACAGGTGGCGATTTTCCACCACATGCGCTTCGTCGTTCCACGCGGCTTCACTTGCCGCCTGCACTGCCGGATTCATCGCGCTGCCGTGATAAGTGCGATAGAGCAGAAATTTTTCCAGTATCGCAGCGTCTCCGGCCACGAAACCGGAACGCATGCCCGGTACGTTGGAGCGTTTCGACAGGCTGCTGAATACCACCAGCCGCGGGAAGCCGCTGCGGCCCAGGCGCTGTGCAGCTTCCAGTGCGCCCAGCGGCGGCCGTGATTCGTCGAAATAGATTTCGGAATAGCATTCGTCAGCCGCGATGACGAAGCCATAACGGTCGGACAGCGCAAACAGTTGCTGCCATTCGTCCAGCGACATCACTCTGCCGGTGGGGTTGCCGGGCGAACAGACATAAATCAGTTGCGTGCGTGCCCAGATGTCGTTGGGCAATTGCGCATAGTCGAGCGCAAAATCATTTTCCGGCAGGGTATTGAGAAAATAGGGTGTGGCTCCGGCCAGCAAAGCCGCACCTTCGTAGATCTGGTAAAACGGGTTGGGACAGACCACTGCTGCTTGCGGGATGGATGCATCTATCACCGTCTGGGCGAAAGAGAACAGCGCTTCACGGCTGCCGTTGACCGGAATGATTTCGGTGTCGGCATTGATGGCGGGCAGGTGATAGCGGCGCATCAGCCATGCGGCAATGCTCGCGCGCAGCGACTTGGTTCCAAGCGTTGTGGGATAATGCGCCAGCCCCGCGAGATTGTGCGCCAGCGCCTGGCGTATGAAATCGGGCGTTGCGTGCTTGGGCTCACCTATGTGCAGGCTGATGGGCGAGAAGGCCGGGTCAGGTGTGATTCCTTCGAACAGCCGATTGAGCTTCTGGAAGGGGTAAGGCTGCAGATGGTCTAAATTAGGATTCACTATTATCGGGTCAGGCAGATCGTGCTTACCATCTTTCCAATGTTGCATCGCTTGAGTAATGCCGAATTATAAAGGCCGGACGAGTTGTTAACCACATCAAACCAGCAAAATGTTTTTCCGGTAGCGGCCTTACTTGTCGGCGCCGCCATCTGGGGGCTGCTGTGGTATCCCTACCGGCTGCTGGAGCAGGACGGGATCAGCGGGCAGGTCGCAACGGTGATCACTTATGCCGTCGCCTTGGCGCTGGGACTGGTGCTGTTCCGGAAAAGTGTGCGGGCGCCGCAGATATTCGCTGGCGACCCGCAACTGCTGTTCTGGATCGCCATGTTCGCAGGCTGGACCAACATGGCCTATATTCTCGGCGTCATTCACGGCGAGGTGATGCGGGTGCTGCTGCTGTTTTATCTCGCACCGCTGTGGACTATCCTGTTTGCACGTTTGTTGCTGAACGAGAAGCTGAGCCTGCACGGCTACCTGGTAATAGCTTTGTCGCTGGCTGGTGCGGTTACCATGCTGTGGCAGCCGGAAAGCGATTTTCCGCTGCCTTCATCCCATGGCGACTGGATGGGATTGTCAGGCGGCATCATGTTCGCGCTGATGAATGTGATGATCCGCAAAGATCAGTACCACAGCATCCAGTTGAAATCGCTGGCGCTATGGCTGGGAGTGCTGCTGGTGGGATTGGGCCACAGCCTGCTAGCGCCTGCCCCGTTTGCGCTGGCCGATATTTCCACAGGTTCGTGGTTGCTCATGCTGGCAATAGGGCTGGTGGTGTTTGCCTTGAGCCTGACCATGCAATACGGGTTGACCCATATTCCGGCGAATCGGGCCAGCGTGATCATGGTGTTCGAACTGGTGGTGGCGGCCATTGCTGCGTACTTCCTGGCAAATGAGACCATGACTCTGAAGGAATGGGTGGGTGGGGCAATGATCGTTTCTGCCAGCCTGTTTTCCGCAAGAGTGAACCGGGGGTGATTGAGTCCACCGGTGGATGGCACACTGGCGGGGATGATCGCATGCGTAGTTGACAAGCCAGAGGCCCTCCGCTAGTCTTCCTGCTCAGTTTTTAGTCTAATCTTTAATAGGCAGTCTCGGAATTCGCGTTATTCGAGCCCGCCATTTCATTCCAGATATTTTGTCGGACAGTGTAATTTTTAGTCATCAACTCGTTATATCAATAGGAGAAAATCATGCAATTGAAAGGATCGAAAACCGAAGCCAATTTGAAAGCGGCCTTTGCGGGCGAATCCCAGGCCAATCGCCGCTATTTGTACTTCGCTGCCAAAGCGGATGTGGAAGGTCAGAACGATGTGGCAGCAGTATTCCGTTCCACTGCTGAAGGTGAAACCGGTCATGCCCACGGCCATCTGGAATATCTGGAAAGCTGCGGCGATCCGGCTACCGGCTTGCCTTTCGGTGCTTCCCGCGACAACCTGAAAACAGCCATCGCCGGCGAGACCCATGAATATACCGACATGTATCCCGGTATGGCCAAGTCTGCGCGTGATGAAGGTTTTGATGAGATTGCCGACTGGTTTGAGACACTGGCCAAAGCCGAACGCTCGCATGCTAACCGTTTCCAGAAAGCTCTGGATAACTTCGCTGATTAGTAGAGGATAAGCGGATCGGCCGGACAGGAACTCCTGTATCCAGTCTGGCCAGTCCGCAGTAATCCTGCAGATCCTGCCGAGCTTTTCTCCCCATCCCCATGACCACCCGCGAAGGCAGTCTGGAGGCGCCAAAGCGTCATCCACTCGACTGGAAAAATCCGGATTTTTACGACGAAACCAAGCTGCTCGATGAGGCACAGCGTGTGTTCGACATCTGCCAGGGCTGCCGCCGCTGCGTCAACCTGTGCACGGCATTTCCGCGATTGTTTGACCTGATAGATGAAGGCAGCAGCGGCGAACTGGACGGTGTCGAGAAGCAGAAATACTGGGAAGTGGTGGATCGTTGCTACCTTTGCGACATGTGCTTCATGACCAAATGTCCTTATGTGCCGCCGCATCCCTGGAACGTGGATTTTCCGCATTTGATGCTGCGTGCCAAAGCGGTCAAATACAAAAAAGGCCAAACCAGTTTCCGCGACAAGCTGCTGTCCAGCACCGACCTGATGGGCAAGCTGGCCACCATCCCGGTGGTGGTGGTGCAGACAGTAAACGCCATCAACAAAGCGCCCGCTGCCCGCAAGCTGATGGACAGCATGCTGGGGATTCATGCCGAGCGCAAACTGCCCGAGTACGACAGCCATAAATTCCGTGCAACTGCCAGGATCAACGAGTCGTTTGCGGTGAAGGATGGCGCCAGGACGCAAGGTAAGGTTGCAATTTATTCCACCTGTTACGTGAATTACAATGAACCCGGCATTGGTCACGATTTATTGAAAATACTCGAGCATAATGAAATTCCGGTGCGTCTGGTAGAGAAAGAGGCCTGTTGCGGGATGCCCAAGCTGGAACTGGGCGATCTGGAAGCAGTGGAGCAGCTTAAGAACGTGAACATACCCCATCTGGCAAAACTGGCAAAGGAAGGTTACGCGATACTCACGCCGGTGCCTTCCTGCACGCTCATGTACAAGCAGGAATTGCCGCTGATGTTTCCGGATGATGAGGAAGTGAAAGCGGTGGCGGCGGCAATGTCCGACCCGTTTGAATATCTGATGTTGCGCAACCGTGACGGTTTGCTCAAGACCGATTTCAAGCAGCCGCTGGGCAATGTGTCTTACCATATCCCTTGTCATTTGCGAGTGCAGAATATTGGACAGAAGACCAAAGATTTGCTGCAGATGGTTCCCGGTACTCAGGTCAGCGTAGTGGAGCGCTGCTCCGGCCACGATGGTACCTGGGGCGTCAAAAGCGAACATTTTGCCGATTCCATGAAAATCGGCAAAGCGGTATTCAAGCAGATGGCGGCTCCCGATCCTGACTACATCAGCTCCGACTGCGCCATTGCCGGACGTCATATTCAGCAGGGCATGGGCGAGAGCAAAGCGCAGAAACAGCATCCGCTGACGCTGATCCGGATTGCCTACGGGCTGGGCTGAACAGCTGCAGCCGAATAACCGGGCGCGACATGCCCCGCCCTTGATGTTATAAAGAAGCTATGACCCAAATTACCCGTGACAGCCTGCTGACCCTGGAAGCCTACGCCAAAGCGCGCCAGGAATTCCGTGCGCGCGTGATGGCGCACAAGAAACATCGCAAAGTCCGGCTGGGTGAAAACGTCACGCTTATTTTCGAGGATGAATTGACCATCCGTTATCAAATCCAGGAAATGCTGCGGGTGGAGAAAATATTCGAGGAAGAAGGCATACGCGACGAACTGCAGACTTACGGGGTGCTGGTGCCAGACGGCAGCAACTGGAAGGCCACCATGATGATCGAATACGCCGATCCGGCCGAACGCGCTGCCAGGCTGGCACAATTGATCGGCATAGAGGACAAGGTATGGGTGAGAGTGCAAGATCATGCGGCGGTGTATGCCATTGCCGACGAAGACCTGGAAAGGGAAACCGAAGAAAAAACTTCCTCGGTGCATTTCCTCCGCTTTGAGCTTGCTCCGGACATGATCCGGGCGCTACGTCAGGGTGCCGTCCTGAGCATGGGTATTGATCATCCATTTTATCAGGCTCGAGTTGAGCCAGTGGATGCTGCAGTGCGCGACTCGCTGCTCAATGACTTGGCTGCATCATGAAAAGAATTCTGTTGCTGCTATGCTTCCTGCCGCTCGCAGTGTATGCCGAGAAGAAGGAACAGACAGGGTTCGATAAGGAATTTGACGGCGACAAAACCTGGATCGAACTGCAGGCGCAATTGCCCGCCTATCCAAAACAGGAGAATCTGCTGCCATTTGACGCCGGTCCTGCCAGCAAGAATCTGCATTACGTTGATGCCCCCTCCATCACGGTCGAGGAAGATGGCGTAGTGCGCTACAGTCTGGTGATCAAATCACCCGCAGGAGCGATGAATGTAACCTATGAGGCCATGCGCTGTGCGAGCGTGGAATCGAAAGGGGAAATATTGATATTCAAATTTCACAATACTGAAAGAAGGCTCTACGCCATGGGTCGTGACGACAAGACCTGGGCACGGGCACGGGTATCGAAATGGGAGGAAGTTGAAAATATACCGCAGCATTATGCGCAACGCGCGCTGGCCAGGTACTTCTTCTGCCCGACTAATATTAGCGTAAGAAATGAGCAGGAAGCCATTCAAGCGTTGAAGAGAGGGAGCCATCCACGCGTGATTCAATAGGGCAGGAGCGGAGGGGGAAATAGACATTCCTCATAAGTTTTCCAAAGTATTCTGAACTTGACCAGTTTTTCCACAGCCTGCTACAGTGGCCTTCTTATGAGCGAATGAGATCAAATGGAAACTCCTTTTACAGAACCACAAACTTCCGCCGAGCCGATTCCAGCCAGTGATGCCACGGCATCACGCCCGGCACCGGCGCCGGTACCTGCCACGTTTGCGGAGATGCATCTCAAGGTGGGCGACAAGATTCCGATCGAGATTCCCCGTGGAGTAAAAGGGGAGCGCACGCTTGGAAAGGTGATTGGTTGGGTGGAAGGCAGCAGTTTCCTCATCACCTTGCCGCAGAGAATCATCATGGCCGGGTTGTTGAAGGACGGCGAGCATGTGCTGCTGCGGGCGTTTACCGGCAGGAGTGCATTCGCCTTCAGCACCACGGTACTCAAGATAGAGCATTACCCGTTTACCTACCTGCACCTGCGATTTCCGGAGAAAATCGAGGCAGTGACGGTGCGCGGCTCTTTTCGCCATGGCGTGCGCTTGCCAGCCACGATTGCCGCTGGTGACAAGACGGGCATAACGGGAGCCATACTGAACATCGGCACGGCCGGAGCCCGCATCAGCATCACTGAAGCACTCGCGGATGAAAGTTCGCTACAACTCGCCACACGATTTGAGTTGCAAGATGTTCCGGTGGTGCTGGAACTAAGCGCTCTGGTGCGCAGTTCAAAGAGTACGACCGATGCGCAGGGTGTAACGCACTATGAGTACGGTGTAGAATTCACAGGACTGCAACCCAATGACCACATGGCACTGGGCAATCTGCTCTGGTATCAGATGTATATGTATCCAGAAGGGGTGGCATGAGCGGGAGCCGGTCCCCCAGCCCAGTTTAGAGCAGAACCAGATTATCTCGATGGATCAGTTCCGGCTCGTCTACGTAGCCGAGGATGACTTCAATTTCATTGCTTGCCCGCTGTAAAATATTTCTGGTTTCTGCGGCGCTGTAATTAATCAGTCCACGGGCAACTTCCTGGCCTGCCGGGTCAAGGCAAATCACTACTTCCCCACGTTCGAATTCACCGCTGACGTTGGTCACGCCTATCGGCAGCAGGCTCTTGCCGCCGGTTATGAGCGCTTTTACCGCACCGGCATCCAGTGTGACCTTGCCGCGCATTTGCAGGTGATCAGCGAGCCATTGTTTGCGTGCCGCCAGCGGCATGGTTTCCGCCAGCAGTTGGGTGCCGATGGCTTCTCCCTGGGCAAGACGGATCAGCACCTCAGCTTCATGTCCTGATGCGATGACCGTGTGCGCGCCGCTGCGTGCTGCGCGTTTCGCCGCAATCACCTTGGTCAGCATGCCACCGCGGCCGATATCGCTACCGACACCGCCAGCCATTGTTTCCAGAGCCGGATCACCGGCCCTGGCTTCGTCTATCAGCGTGGCCTGCGCGTCCTTGCGCGGGTCAGCCGTGAATAACCCGGCCTGGTCGGTGAGTATCACCAACACATCGGCTTCGATCAGGTTGGTTACCAGTGCGGCCAGCGTGTCGTTGTCGCCGAAGCGGATCTCGTCGGTCGCCACCGTGTCATTCTCATTGATGACCGGAATGACTTTCAGACCCAACAGCGTGATCAGGGTCGAGCGAGCATTGAGGTAGCGCTTGCGATCGGATAAATCCTCGTGCGTGAGCAGCACTTGTGCAGCCTGCAGTTCATGGCCGCGGAAGCAGGATTCATAAGCCTGCACCAATCCCATCTGCCCGACTGCAGCAGCAGCCTGCAATTCGTGCAACGCATGCGGGCGTTTCTTCCAGTTCAGACGCTGCATGCCTTCGGCGATTGCGCCGGAAGAAACCAGCACGACCTCCTTGCCCATCTGCTTGAGTCCGGCAATCTGTGCGGCCCAGCGTGACAGTGCGGCATGATCGAGTCCCTGTCCCTGATTGGTGACGAGGCTGCTGCCGACTTTGATGACGATGCGCCGGGATTGTTTTAAAACTGACTGCATGGCCTTATTCCTAAGATGAATCAGTCGCCTGATACGTCAATATCAGGTTCTCCAGCTTCCTGCTCCAGATGCTCCATGATGGCGTAGGTCAGCTCCTTGCAGCCTTCGCCGGTAAGCGCGGAAATGATAAAGCTTTTTCCCTTCCAGCCCAAGCTGCGGATGAGTTTCTTACAAATTTTTTCGCGTTCATCCGCAGGCAGCATGTCGGTTTTATTGAGCACCAGCCAGCGCGGCTTCTGGTAGAGTGATTCGTCGTATTTCCGCAGTTCTTTTACGATGGCTTTGGCCTCGCGCACGGGGTCGATACTTTCATCCAGTGGTGCGACATCCACTAAATGCAGCAACAGGCGGGTGCGAACGAGGTGCTTGAGGAAACGGTGTCCCAGCCCGGCGCCTTCCGCCGCACCTTCGATCAGGCCGGGGATATCCGCCATTACGAAACTGCGGTTCTGATCTACTCGGACCATACCCAGATTGGGATGCAGGGTGGTGAAAGGGTAGTCCGCCACTTTGGGGCGGGCAGCGGAGACGGCGCGGATCAGAGTGGATTTGCCTGCATTGGGCATACCCAGGAGTCCCACATCCGCCAGCACCTTGAGTTCCAGCTTAAGATCCAATTCCTGTCCCGGTTCGCCAAAGGTGAATTGACGCGGCGCGCGGTTGGTGCTGGATTTGAAGTGCAGATTGCCGATTCCGCCCGCGCCGCCTTTTGCCAGCAGGGCTTTTTGTTGATGCTGCTTGAGATCGGCGACGATCTCACCGGTAGCAATATTGGTGATGACTGTGCCGACCGGCATGCGCAACACGATGTCCTCGGCGCCCTTGCCATAACGATCCGAGCCGCGACCGTTCTCGCCTTTTTTGGCACGATGCAAACGCGCAAAGCGATAATCCACCAGGGTGTTGATGTTGCGATCGGCAATGGCAAAAATGCTGCCGCCATGTCCGCCGTCGCCGCCATCCGGCCCCCCTCTCGGGATGAATTTCTCCCGGCGGAAACTGGCTGAGCCGTCGCCGCCTTTACCGGCAATTACCTGGATTACTGCTTCGTCGATGAATTTCATGAGATGGTTTTTTTCAATTCAGATGCCACAAACAAAAAAGCCCTATCGCGCTGGACAGGGCTTCTCGTGGTGGACTACTTAACTTCAGACCGGTACGATGCTTACCGTTTTGCGCTGTGCCGGGCCTTTTACATAGAAATTTACTTTGCCGGTAATTTTGGCAAACAATGTGTGGTCTTTGCCCATGCCCACATTGTCACCCGGATGGATCTGGGTGCCCCGCTGGCGAATGATGATGCTGCCTGCAGGTATCAGTTCACCGCCGTAGCTCTTGACGCCCAGGCGTTTGGAATGTGAGTCGCGGCCATTTCTGGAGCTGCCGCCTGCTTTTTTATGTGCCATGGTAAGCTCTCCTTATGCCGAAATGCCGGTGATCTGGATCTCGGTGTAATTCTGCCGATGTCCCTGATGTTTCTGGTAATGTTTGCGCCGGCGCATTTTGAAAATGCGCACCTTGTCGTGCCGGCCTTGTCCCAGCACAGTCGCCTTGACTGTGGCGCCAAGCACCAGAGGTTTGCCCATAGAGACCTTGTCGCCATCAGCGACCATCAACACCTGGTCAATCACCAGTTCACTGCCGGCGTCTGCCTCTATCTGCTCTATTTTAAGTTTTTCACCGGCTTCAACGCGGTATTGTTTCCCGCCGGTTTTTATGACCGCATACATGTCGGACTCCATATGTTGCTTTTACTAAAGCGCGGATTATACATAGCCGGACTCATCAGGTCAAAGGCTTGTTGCGAATGAGGATTGTGCGGAAAACGCAGAATTGTCTGTACTGTCGAGCTTGACACACCAGTGAGGACGTTCCTAACATGGCAGCTTTTTCGCAGGTATCGCCGTGTCGATTGAACATATCAGAAGTCTAATTGCCCCGGACATGAGTGCCGTGGATGAGGTTATCCGCGAGAAGCTTCATTCGCACGTGGTGCTTATCCGTCAGGTAAGCGAATACATCATCAACAGCGGGGGGAAAAGGCTGCGGCCCGCGCTGGTGATTCTGTCTGCCGGTGCCTTCAACTATTCGGGCAAACGTCATCACGATCTTGCGGCGGTCGTGGAGTTCATCCATACCGCAACCCTGTTGCACGACGATGTGGTGGATGCATCCGAATTGCGGCGCAGCAAGGCGACTGCCAATGCCTTGTTCGGCAATGCGGCCAGCGTACTGGTGGGGGACTTTCTTTATTCACGTGCGTTCCAGATGATGGTGGAAGTGGACAATATGCGCGTCATGCAGGTGCTGGCCGACGCCACCAATACGATAGCCGAAGGTGAAGTATTGCAGTTGCTCAACTGTCGCAACCCTGATGTCGATGAGGAAAATTATCTGCGGGTGATCCGCTACAAAACCGCCAAGCTGTTCGAGGCAGCGACCCGGCTGGGGGCAATTCTCGGCAACGCCACGCCGGCAGAAGAAGAGGCGATGGCCGCCTATGGCATGCATCTTGGTACCGCGTTTCAATTGACTGACGACATGCTGGATTACTCCGGTGATTATCATGACACCGGCAAAAATCTGGGAGATGATCTGGCTGAAGGCAAACCTACACTGCCGCTGATTTATGCGATGAGAACGGGTTCAAGTGAACAGGCTGCAATCATCCGCAATGCCATTGAGCAGGGTGGAGAAGGGGGGTTTCAGCCGGTGTTGCAGGTTATCCAGCAGACCGGTGCGCTGGACTACGCCCGGCAGCGGGCACAAGCCGAATCCGATATTGCATCGGCGACAATTGCATCGCTGCCAAATTCTAATTACAAAGAATGTTTGTTACAATTGGCTGTTTTCGCGGTGGCACGAAATTATTAAAGCGCTTCGATAACCTCAGAATCCCAAAAGCCTTTTCCCGGCCGGGACAATCAGAGGGCAGCAGGCAAGTTGCAGAACCGGTCCACTATTTTATAGCGCGACCATTAATCGTTTTCGGGGTGTAGCTCAGCCTGGTAGAGTACTGCGTTCGGGACGCAGGAGTCGGAGGTTCGAATCCTCTCACCCCGACCAATTTTGATGCGGCAACGGAGACAATCGCCTTGGGTAGACTGATATTCTTTGCGCTCCTTGCCGTGCTGGTTTTCTGGGCAATAAGAAACCACCTGCGCAAGATAAAAAAGCGGGACGAGGCACCGCCCGCCGCAGGCGAAGATATGGTGTGCTGCGCCCATTGCAACGTGCATCTGCCGAAAAGTGAAAGCATCACTTCGCAAGACAAGTTTTTCTGCAGCGAGGAGCATCGACGCCTGCACCTGGAGGCGCAGTAATATTCTCTTCTACCCGATCTGGTCTGGTTTCAAGGCAGATGAAACCGAATGCCGGGTCATTCCCACTCAATCGTTGCAGGCGGTTTTCCGGAGATATCGTAGACCACGCGGTTGATACCGCGCACTTCATTAATGATGCGATTGGAAACCTTGCCCAGCAAGGAATAAGGCAGCTCTGCCCAGTGCGCAGTCATGAAATCCTGGGTCTGGACGGCTCTTAACGCCACCACGTAATCGTAGGTGCGACCATCACCCATCACTCCCACCGATTTCACCGGCAGAAACACGCTGAAAGCTTGCGAAGTTTTTTCATACCAGCCGGAAGCACGCAACTCTTCGATGAAGATCGCGTCAGCGCGCCGCAACAGTTCGGCATATTCGTGTTTTACTTCACCCAGAATGCGCACCCCCAGACCGGGGCCGGGGAAAGGATGGCGAAATACCATGTCATGCGGCAATCCCAGCGCCAGTCCGAGTTCGCGCACTTCATCCTTGAACAATTCACGTAACGGTTCCAGCAATTTCAAATGCAGCGTGTCGGGCAGGCCGCCGACATTGTGGTGCGATTTGATGGTGTGCGCTTTTTTGGTTTTACCGCCGGCGGATTCGATTACATCGGGGTAAATCGTTCCCTGTGCAAGCCACTTGGCATTGGCGATTTTGGCTGATTCGCGCTGAAACACTTCGACGAATTCGCGTCCGATAATGCGGCGCTTCTGCTCCGGGTCGGTGACGCCCTGCAGGTGCTTGAGAAATTCTTCGCTGGCATCGACGTGGATAACTTTCAGTCCCAGATTCCTGGAGAAGGTATCCATCACCTGCTCGGCCTCATGCAGCCGCAGCAAGCCATTGTCCACGAATACGCAGGTGAGCTGCGCACCGATGGCACGCTGGATCAGTGCCGCCGCCACCGATGAATCCACGCCGCCGGACAGACCCAGAATGACTTCGTCATTGCCCACCTTGGAGCGGATTTTGCCGATGGCTTCCTCCACGTAATCGGGCATGTTCCAGTCATAACCGACGCCGCAAATATCATGGACGAAGCGTTCGATGATGACCTTGCCCTGCAGAGTGTGGGTGACTTCGGGGTGGAACTGCACACCGTAGAATTTGTGCATTTCATCGGCCATGGCTGCGATGGGTGAGGCGGCATTGCTTGCCATTACCTTGAAGCCGGGCGGCAGCGCAGTCACCTTGTCGCCGTGACTCATCCACACATCCAGCAAGCCGTGACTTTGCGTATCGACACGGTCATGCATGTCCTTTAGTAGCGCAGTATCTCCTTGCGTCTGTATTTCAGCATAACCGAATTCACGTACTTTGGAGGTTTCGACCGCGCCGCCCAGTTGTGCCGCCATGGTCTGCATGCCGTAGCAGATGCCCAGCACCGGGATGCCCAGCTCGAATACGCTTTGCGGAGCACGCGGCGTTTCTTCTTCGGTGACGGAGGAGGGGCCGCCGGAGAGGATGATGCCGCTGGGCGAGAATTCGCGGATGAATTGATCGGTTACGTCGTAGGGATGAAGCTCGCAATAGACGTTGCTCTCCCGTACCCGACGGGCGATCAACTGCGTGTATTGAGAGCCGAAATCGAGGATGAGGATTTTTTGGTGCATGCCAGGGACTGAGCCCTATTCCACGTGGTAATTCGGCGCTTCCTTGGTGATCTGCACGTTATGCACGTGGGATTCCCGGATGCCAGCAGAGGTGATTTCAACAAACTCGGCTTTGCTGTGCATTTCGTCAATGGTGCCGCAGCCGAGATAACCCATGCCTGAGCGCACACCGCCTATGAGCTGGTGGATTACCGCGATTACGCTGCCTTTGAAGGGAACGCGCCCCTCCACACCTTCAGGTACCAGCTTCTCGGCGTCCTGCTCGGCCTGCTGGAAATAACGGTCGCTGGAGCCTTGCTGCATGGCGGAAAGTGAACCCATGCCACGGTAGGTTTTGTAGGAGCGTCCCTGAAACAGTTCGATATCTCCGGGCGACTCCTCGGTGCCTGCAAATAATCCACCCAGCATGACCGAGTCGGCACCGGCAGCAATTGCCTTGGCGATATCGCCGGAGTAGCGGATGCCCCCATCGGCGATCATCGGTACTCCTGTTCCATTCAATGCAGCAGCTACATTCTGAATTGCGGTAATTTGCGGCACTCCCACCCCGGCAACGATGCGCGTAGTGCAAATCGATCCAGGACCGATCCCGACTTTCACGCCGTCAGCGCCGTAATCCACCAGCGCTTTGGCAGCGGCAGCGGTGGCAATGTTGCCACCTATGACCTGGATATGCGGGAAGCGTTTCTTGACCCATTGCACCCGCTCCAGCACGCCCTGGGAATGACCGTGTGCGGTATCCACGATGAGCACGTCCACCCCGGCCTCTGCCAGTGCTTCGGCGCGCTCGTCGCTGCCTTCGCCCACGCCGATGGCAGCACCAGCCCGCAGCCGTCCAAGTTCATCCTTGCAGGCGTTGGGATGTTCGGATGTCTTGATGATATCCTTGACGGTGATCAGTCCGCACAACTCGAAATTGGCATTCACCACCAGCACTCTCTCCAGCCGGTGCTGGTGCAGCAGCGCCATTGCTTCTTCACGGCTGGTACCTTCCTTCACCGTTACCAGCCGCTCTTTCGGCGTCATGATGTTTCTGATGGGCTGGTCCAGGTTGGTTTCAAAACGCAGATCCCGGTTGGTGACGATGCCGACCACTCTGGAGCCTTCCACTACCGGCAGACCCGAGATCTTGTATTGCCGGGTGAGGTTGAGCACTTCGCGCACTGTCATGCTCGGAGGAATGGTGATCGGGTCTTTCACTACGCCGCTTTCAAAGCGCTTGACCTTGGCGACATGGGCTGCCTGAGATTCCGTCGGCATATTCTTGTGGATGATGCCGATGCCACCCTCCTGGGCCAGGGCAATGGCAAGCCGCGACTCGGTAACCGTATCCATGGCGGCCGATACCAGCGGAATATTGAGAGAAATGTTGCGGGTCAGTTTGGTGGCAAGTTTTACGTCGCGCGGCAGAACTACGGAGTGGGCGGGAAGCAGCAAAACATCGTCAAAGGTTAGTGCTTTCTGAACCAGTCGCATGATAATGATCCTTTACAAAGCAGCATTATAGCTAATCCCAAGGATTGCAGGCAAACGAACCTGTTGATCGTAATTTCTGCCGATGCCCGGAAATTCATTGACCGGATAGCGAAAACACACTATTTTCCAGAGCAAAGTTAATAATCTGTCATTGTCCGGGGAATCGGCAGGCAGCATTCTGTGTAAAAGCGGGAGAAACCATGCGACACCTCATGTTGTCAGTTCTGTTGTTCTCTTTCAGTCTCGCCGCCCATGGGCAATTCTACAAATGGGTGGATAAAAACGGCACCACTCAGTATAGCGACCAGCCACCGCCGCCAGGAGTTGTCACCACCGAACAGAAACTGAATATCAAATCCAGGCCCGCGCAGCCGGGCTCTGGCAAGACGACTGCACCCGCAGGCCTGGCTGAGAAAGAATTGGAATTCAAGAAACGTCGCGCTGCCGAGGAAAAAGCCGAAATCGAACGACAGGCTGAAGCCGAACGGAATAAGGAGAGATGCATCCAGGCCAACTCCAAATTGAAAGTATTCCGCGACTCTCCGCGTGTGAGTCTGCCTGACGGTGCGGGAGGTGTTGTTTTTGCCGATGATGCCGCTCGCCAGAAAGGCATCGACGAGGCACAGAAGGATATTGCCGCTTACTGCAGATGAAGGGTCTTCGACGCGCCGTTCTTCTTCGCCTTGGCTTCTTCCGCGCGCTTTCTGCGCGCTTCCTTGGGGTCGATGGACAGCGGCCGGTAGATTTCCACCCGGTCGTGATCGCGCAGGATCGTCTCGGGTTTGACCAGTTTGCCGAATATACCCAGCCTGCTCTGCGATAGATCGATTCCGGAAAGTATTCCGCCGATTCCGGAAAGCTCTACCGCTTGTCTCGCCATCGTGCCGGCAGGCACGTGCAGTTGCCGCACAATCTGCTCATGCGGCAGCGCATAGACGACTTCGATCTCAATCTGTCCGTTCACGTTTGGCCGTAGACCTCTTCCGCACGCTGGATGAAGGCTTCCACGAAGTTGTTGGCAATAATGAAAAACACCGGCCCTACCAGCTTCTCCAATATTTTGTGCGAGAACGTGTAATGCAAACGGAATTCCACCTTGCAGGCATCTTCTGATAGAGGCACAAAGCGCCAGTGCCCATCCAGATGTTCGAAGGGGCCATCCAGCAGCGTCATTTCAATCAGTTTCGGCGGTTGCCGGGTGTTCTCGGTAGTGAAGCTGTGCTTGACGTGAAGATAATTAATCATGACAGTCGCATGGGTGATGCGCTCATCCTGCGGCGTTACGGACGAGCCCCCGCACCAGGGCAGGAACTTGGGATAGTCCTCGACGGCATCTACCAGTGCGAACATGCGGCTCGCCGAGTAGCCTACCAGAACCGATTTTTCAATTTCAGCCATAAGATTAACCGCCTGATCTGCTGAGGCGGTGTGGAAAAGCTGTTAAAATACACGAAACCCGCGTGAAACTCACCAGCTTTCGTCTCCTACATGAGTATCGTCCAGAATAAGAAAGCTTTTCACGATTATTTCATCGAGGAAAAATACGAGACAGGCGTGATCCTCGAAGGCTGGGAAGTCAAAGCGATTCGCGCGGGACGGGTGCAGATCAAGGAAGCCTACGTCATTGTCCGTAACGGTGAACTGTTTCTCATCGGCTGCCACATCAGCGCCCTGCCGACCGCATCCACTCACATCGATCCGGACCCGGTACGCACCCGCAAGCTGTTGTTGCATGCCAGGGAAATAGAGCAACTCATTGGCAAGGTGGAGCGTGCTGGCTATACGCTAGTGCCGCTGGATATGCACTACAAGGCCGGCAAGATCAAGCTTGAGATCGGTCTGGCCAAAGGCAAGAAACAGCACGACAAACGTGAATCCGAGAAGCAGAAAGAATGGGTGCGTGACAAGCAACGCCTGATGCGCGCGAAATAACGCTTACAATTCGTTCCAACTTATTTTTCCAAAATAACTCCGTCATGCAAAAATCCATTGCCGTCTGGTTGCTGGCTTGCTGTGCTCTGGTATTTGCCATGGTGGTGGTTGGCGGCGTCACGCGGCTCACCAATTCCGGGTTGTCCATCGTCGAATGGCAGCCCATCGTCGGCACCTTGCCCCCCCTCAGTCAAAGTGACTGGGAGGTGGTATTTGAAAAATATCACCAGACCCCGCAGTACCAGAAAGTCAATCAAGGTATGAGCCTGGATGAGTTCAAAGGCATTTTCTGGTGGGAATACTTTCACCGCTTGCTGGGCCGCGTCATCGGCCTGGCATTTTTCATCCCGTTTGTATATTTTGTCGCGCGCAAGGGAATCGACCGGCCACTGGGTCTGAAGCTGGCTGGAATTTTTCTGCTGGGCGGTCTGCAGGGGGCGATGGGCTGGTACATGGTGAAAAGCGGGCTGGTGGACAACCCCCATGTCAGCCAATACCGCCTGACAGCTCATCTGGGACTGGCTTTCGTTATTTATGCCACGATGCTGTGGGTGGCGCTGGGACTGCTTTTCCCTGCGAGCGCATCGCAAGGAGACGACCGGTTGCGTAGCTTGCGCCGTTTCTCCCAAGGGCTGACTACGCTGATTTTCATCATGGTGTTATCGGGAGGGTTTGTTGCCGGCATACGCGCGGGGTTGGCGTACAACACTTTCCCGCTGATGAACGGCCATTTCATTCCACCGGAGATATTCATGCTGGAGCCGTGGTATCGCAATTTCTTCGATAACATGGCAACGGTGCAGTTCGATCATCGCATGATCGCCTGGATGCTGGCGTTTCTGGTGCCGCTGTTCTGGTTCAAATCCAGACAATTGCCGCTGCCAGCTTCGACCCGGCTGGCCTGCAATCTGCTGCTGGCCATGCTGGCAGTGCAGATAAGTCTGGGCATTGCCACACTGCTGCTGGTCGTTCCCTTGCCGCTGGCGGCTGCGCACCAGGGTGGTGCGGTGCTGCTGTTTACTGCGGCCCTGTGGGTAAACCACAAACTGCGCTAGACCGCGCCCGCGCCCGACCCATACCGGCTGTTACTTGATTCGCATCCCGGGCTGTGCGCCTTCATCGGGACCCAGAAGATACAGCCCGTTGCCGTCACCGGCTGCCAGCACCATCCCTTCCGACAGACCGAATTTCATCTTGCGCGGTGCGAGATTGGCCACCATCACGGTCAATCGTCCTTTCAGTTTTTCCGGGTCATAGGCGGATTTGATGCCTGCGAACACAGTGCGTTGTTCTGTGCCGATGTCCAGCGTGAGCTTGAGCAGCTTGTCCGCACCTTCCACCAGTTCGGCGTTGACGATGCGAGCGACGCGCAAATCTATTTTGCTGAAATTATCGATGCTGATGGTGGCGGGCTGGGTGGTGGTTTCCACGATATTCTCCTGGTGTTGGGCATGGCGCTGCTGCGAATGCGGTTGTGGCGCAGTAGGTTTGAGACTTGCCGTGCTGACTTCGACTAGCGCGGCGATCTGCTTGGGGTCGATACGGGTTATGAGATGAGAGTAAGGGTTGATTTCATGATTTTCATGAAAGTCTGTTTCAAGGTGTGACCAATCTAGTTTTGGAGTGTTTAAGAGTTGCTCAATTTTTTCTGCAGTAGCAGGCAGTACAGGTTTAAGAAATATTGTAAGAGCCCGGAACATGTTAATTGCTGTAGTACACACTTCATGTAGTCGTTGAGACTTGGCGGGATCATTTGCGAGTTCCCACGGTTTTTCTCGATCGACGTAGACGTTTGCAGTATCTACTAACTGCATGATGGCGCGTGTTGCTTTACCAAATTCGCGGTTGTCATATAGTTGCTCTATGGTTTTTCTGCTTGCTATTACTACCGATTCATCATTAGATATTTCTTTTTTGTCTTTTGCCGAAAGAGATCTTGATACTGCGGATGCCGCGACCTCAATCTCAGGTCGAGTCCAAGCCGCGTTAAACGATTCTGGTAATTCCTGCCCCTTTACCTGGCGGAGCCACCCTATGTCCCCATCAGTCATTTTTCCTAATTTTCCGTTGAATCTTTTAGTTATAAAGCCTAAACAGCGGCTTGCGATATTTACGTATTTCCCGACCAAATCCGAATTTACCCGTGCGGTAAAATCTTCCAGGTTCAGGTCGATGTCTTCCATCGTCGCGTTGAGTTTGGCGGCGTAGTAATAACGCAGCCACTCCGGGTTCAGTCCCTGCTGCAAGTAGCTCTCGGCAGTGATGAAAGTGCCGCGCGACTTGGACATCTTCTCGCCGTTGACAGTGAGAAAGCCGTGGGCATAGATGTTTGTTGGCGTGCGGTAACCCGCATTTTCCAGCATCGCCGGCCAGAACAATGCGTGGAAGTAAAGGATGTCCTTGCCGATGAAGTGATAAAGCTCGGCGGTTGAGTCCTTCCGCCAGAATTCGTCGAAATCGATGCCCTTGTCGTCACATAATTTCCTGAAACTGCCCATGTAGCCGACCGGTGCATCCAGCCACACGTAGAAGTATTTTCCTGGCGCATCGGGAATCTCGAAACCGAAGTAGGGCGCATCGCGCGAGATGTCCCAGTCAGAGAGCTTGTTTTCGTCCGCCTCTCCCAGCCACTCGCGCATTTTGTTGGCAGCCTCGGTTTGCAGCGTGCCCGAGGTCGTCCATGCGCGCAGGAAATCCACGCAACGGCTGTCCGAGAGCTTGAAAAAGAAGTGCTCCGATGCCTTTTTTATCGGGACTGCGCCGGATACTGCGGAATACGGGTTCTTCAGATCGGTGGGCGCATAGGCCGCACCGCAGGCTTCGCAGTTATCGCCGTACTGATCCTTGGCGCCGCATTTGGGGCATTCACCCTTGATGAAGCGGTCCGGCAGAAACATCTGCTTGACCGGGTCATAGAACTGCTCGACCGCACGGGACGTTATCAGTCCGGCAGTTTTGAGTTTGCCGTAGATATCCTCGGAATAATGGCGGGTCTCGGGCGAGTGCGTGGTGTAATAGTTGTCGAACTCGACGTGGAAACCGGCGAAGTCACGTTCGTGTTCCTTCTGCACCCGCACGATCAGCGCTTCCGGGGTGATGCCCTCTTTTTCGGCGCGCAGCATGATGGGCGTGCCGTGGGTATCATCGGCACATACGTAATATACTTCGTGGCCTTGCATTTTCTGGAAACGCACCCAGATGTCGGTCTGGATGTATTCCACCAGATGGCCGAGATGAATGCTGCCATTGGCATAGGGCAGGGCGGAGGTGACCAGGATTTTTCGCTTGCTCATCAACTGCCTGTAAGAATCCGATAAACGCGGATTGTAACAAACTGTATAACCCAATCTAATATTTGTTAAAATTCAGCGTCTATTTGCGTTTCAGCATAAGGGAGTTGCAGAGTGGTCATTTCGGAGCAGCAGGTGCAGTCCGTCCTCAAGGAGATCACCGATCTCAGTACCGGCAAAGACTATGTGACCAGCAAGGAAGCGCGCAATATCCGAATAGACGGCAGCAACGTAGCACTCGACATCGTGCTGGGTTATCCGGCCAGGAGCGTGAGCGAGAGCATCCGCAAACAGGTGACTGACAAGCTTGCAACCATTCCCGGCATCGGTTCCGTGAACGTCGCTGTCACCAGCAAGATTGTTCCACACAGCGTGCAGCGCGGCGTGAAGCTCATTCCGGGGATAAAGAACATCATCGCCGTGGCTTCCGGCAAGGGCGGCGTGGGCAAATCCGCCACCGCGGTCAATCTGGCACTGGCACTGGCTGCGGAAGGCGCTTCCGTCGGCATTCTGGATGCCGACATCTATGGTCCTTCGCAACCACAGATGCTGGGCATTACCGGCCGTCCCGAATCTCTCGATGGCAAGAATCTGGAGCCGATGAAAGCGCACGGCATTCAGGCCATGTCCATCGGCCTGCTGATCGACGCGGATACCCCCATGGTGTGGCGCGGGCCGATGGTGACGCAGGCATTGCAACAGCTGTTAAACGAAACCCGCTGGCACGATGTGGACTATCTCATCATCGACATGCCGCCTGGCACCGGCGACATTCAGCTGACACTGGCGCAGAAAGTGCCGGTTACGGGCGCGGTCATCGTCACGACTCCGCAGGACATTGCATTGCTGGATGCGCGCAAGGGACTCAAGATGTTCCAGAAAGTGGGCATTCCGATCATCGGCATCGTCGAGAACATGAGCATTCACATCTGCTCCAGTTGCGGCCATGCCGAGCATATTTTCGGGGCGGGCGGCGGCGAGAAAATGTGCAAGGACTACGACACGGAGTTTCTGGGAGCATTGCCGCTCGACATCAAAATCCGTGAGCAGACTGATTCCGGTACGCCGACTGTGGTGGCGGACCCCGACGGACGCGTGGCGGGGATTTATCGCGGCATTGCCCGGCGCATTGCGGTGAAGGTTGACGAATTGTCGCAGGATTACTCCGAGCTATTCGCCAAGATCGTGATCGAGGATAACTGAACCCATGACCATAAAATCAGACAAGTGGATCCGCCGCATGGCGACGGAGCACGGCATGATCGAGCCGTTCGAGCCCAATCAGGTCAAGCAGCAGAACGGCCACAAGATCGTTTCCTACGGCACTTCGAGTTACGGCTACGATATCCGCTGTTCGGATGAATTCAAGCTGTTCACCAACATCAATTCGACCATTGTCGACCCGAAGAATTTCGATGCCAATTCCTTCGTCGACGTGAAAAACGATGTCTGCATCATCCCGCCCAATTCCTTTGCGCTGGCGCGCACCATCGAATATTTCCGCATCCCGCGCAACGTGCTGACCATCTGTCTGGGCAAATCCACTTATGCCCGCTGCGGAATCATCGTTAATGTCACCCCGTTCGAACCGGAGTGGGAAGGATTTGTAACCCTGGAATTCTCCAATACCACTCCGCTACCCGCCAAGATTTACGCGAATGAAGGCGTAGCTCAGGTGATCTTTTTCGAGTCCGATGAAGTATGCGAGACTTCGTACAAGGATCGCGGCGGAAAATATCAGGGCCAGCACGGCGTGACCCTGCCGAAAATCTAGGGAACCTCGACGGGCACGCCACACCCTGTCCGGTTGCAGTGTTCTTGCCGGAAAGCGCAAACTGTTGTGGCCGTACCCCCTCCGAACCCCAATAGCTTCCCCTCAGGCTCGTAATAATCATATGATATTAAATGGTTTTTTTGGTGATGTCGCCGGCAGGTTGCGACATCGTCTCTTCGGCCTAAAAAAACACTTGATTCCGCTGGAATGCGGTCTATAATCCGGTTTTTTCGTAGCCCTCAATCAATAGAGCACAGGAGGTCATCATGAAAAGCAAAGCAAACTACTTCGGCCCGGTCGATCTGGTCAACATCCATATTCCCGAAACGTAGCGCCTCCCGGAGGAAGACTCTCATGCAAACACGTACCGCCGCTCTACGAAAAAAAGTAGAAGCTGAAGTTATATTCGACACCCATCCCGAAGTCAGCCTGGATTTTGAACATGTCCGGGCAGCCCTGCAAAAGGGCTACAGCAAGCCGTTCCTGCTGGTTGACAGCAATATCGTCCGCAACAAAGCCCGCCGTTTCAAAGCCGTCATGCCGCGTGTGCATCCGCATTACGCAGTCAAGGCTAATCCCGATCCACGCGTGCTGCAAGCGCTGATCGAGGAAGGTACGGGTTTTGAAATCGCTTCCATTGCCGAACTGGATCTCCTGCTCAGCCTGGGTGTGCCGGCTGCGGAAATCTATTACAGCAATCCGATGAAGTCGCGGGCATATCTGGAATATGCCGCCGCCAAGGGTGTCGAATGGTACGTGCTGGACAGCGTGGAAGAATTGCGCAAAATCGTCAGCGTCAAACCGGACGCAAAAATGTACATGCGCATTGATACCCCCAACATCGGCAGTGATTGGCCGTTGGCAGGAAAATTCGGCACCCATGCCGCCGAGATCAAGGAGATCATCCTCGAAGCAGTCAAGCTCAAGGCGGATCTTGCCGGCGTAACTTTTCATGTCGGCTCGCAGTGCCGCAATCCACAGAACTGGCAGGAAGGGATCACACGCGCAAAAAATGTATTTGCCGACATGCGTCATGCCGGATTGAATCCGCGCCTGCTGAACATCGGTGGCGGCTACCCGGTGCGTCATGTCAAACCCATTCCTTCGATAGAAGTGATCGGGGAAGTGGTGAATGCGGCCATCGCCGATTTGCCGGCGGATATCCATGTCATGGCCGAACCGGGGCGTTATCTGGTGTCGGACGCGGCTTACTTTGTCTGCCGCGTGGTGGGCACCGCCACCCGCAACGGCAAACGCTGGATGTACTGGGATGCGGGCATGTTTGGCGGCGTGATCGAGGTCACCGAAGGCCTACGCTATGAAATTATTACCGATCGCAAAGGACAGGATATTTCCTGGTGCGTTGCCGGACCAACTTGCGATTCGGTGGACATCCTGATGCGCGACGAGATGCTGCCGGAAGATATCCAGGAAGGGGATTTCATCTATATTCCCAATGCCGGCGCTTATACCACTGCTTACGCCAGCAACTTCAATGGCTTCCCGTTGCCGGATGTGGTGGTGATCTAGATCTTCCTTGTGAACAAAAATGGCGGAGCATTGCGCTCCGCCATTTTTTTGCGTCTTTCGTCCACCATTTGCAGCGGAGCGGTTTACTCAGGTTCTGCGGTCAAGCACCACAAAATGATATTCCAGTCCGTCATCTCCATCCAGCCGGTGTTTTTCACGGGAAATTTCACGCCATTCCCGCAGGTCGAATTCGGGGAATAGCGCATCCCCGTCGAATTCCTGCTGTATCTCGGTGACATACATACGCTGGCACACTCCCAGAGCCTGCTGGTAGATCTCCGCGCCGCCGATGACAAAGCTTTCCCGATCCATCTCTTTTCCTTCGCTGCAGACTTTCAGCGCCTCGGCTAGCGAACCCACCACGATGGCCCCCGGAGCCCGATAATCAGACTGACGGCTGACGATGACGCTGGTGCGGCCAGGCAAGGGTCTGCCGATGGATTCATAGGTCTTGCGCCCCATGATGATGTGATGCCCCATGGTGAGTTGCTTGAAGCGTTTCAAGTCGGGGGATAACTGCCACGGCAATGCATTGTTCCTGCCGATGACGCGGTTTTTTGCCATCGCCACCAGAATGGAAAAGCGTGGTGGACTCATACCGCGACCGGCGCCTTGATCGACGGGTACGGATCGTAGCCTTGCAGCGTGAAATCCGCATAGGTGAAATCGAATATGCTGTTGACTGCCGGATTCAGTTGCATTGTCGGCAGCTTCCTCGGTTCGCGGCTCAACTGCTCCTGCACCTGCTCCAGATGGTTGAGATAAAGATGCGCATCACCGAAGGTGTGCACGAAATCACCGGGTTTCAGTCCGCAGACTTGCGCCATCATCAGCGTCAGCAGCGCGTAGGAAGCGATGTTGAATGGCACCCCCAGAAAGATATCGGCGCTGCGCTGATAGAGCTGGCAGGAGAGTCTGCCGTCAGCGACATAGAATTGGAAAAAAGCATGGCAGGGCGGCAATTTCATCTTGTCCAATTCACTCACATTCCAGGCCGAAACGATCATGCGCCGCGAGTCGGGGGTATTCCTGATCTGCTCGATCACCTGCGTGATCTGATCGATGTGCTGCCCGTCCGCGCTCGGCCAGGAGCGCCACTGGTGCCCATAGATCGGACCCAGATCGCCGTTCGCATCGGCCCATTCATCCCAGATGGAGACGCCGTTGTCCTTGAGGTATTTGATGTTGGTGTTGCCCTGCAGAAACCACAGCAATTCGTGAATAATGGATTTCAGATGACATTTCTTGGTGGTGACCAGCGGGAACCCCTCCGACAGATCAAAGCGCATCTGGTAGCCAAATACGGAAAGCGTGCCGGTGCCGGTGCGGTCGGATTTCTTGTGTCCGTGCTTGCGCACATGCTGCATCAGGTCGAGGTATTGGCGCATGGGGAGTCAGAGGTTGAAAGTCAGCGGGCAGTCTGGGCAAAAAGCTGCATCAAGTGATAATGGCATAGGGCGTATATAATGATAACTGATATTTCACGGGACAGCCGCCAATGCTTGCGACACTGACACAGAATGCTTCACCCCCAAGCCATTCCACCAAGGCCACACACATTCTGGTGATATTGCCGAAACTGGGCAAGTCGCCGGATAAATTCCCGGATAAACCCGATTTTCCGGGCAGGGACGTACTGGAGGCTCTGCTGGCGCGGCGCAAGATGAAACCGGATGAAATCAGCGACGCACCGGTGAGTGCCAATCTCAAGAGCGGCGCGTTGTGTGCCTGGATCATGCCAGACCTGGACAAATCCAGATTCGAGCAGCAAACCTGCGTGCGCAAAGCCGTGCAATTGCTGCTGGAAGAAAATCCGGCAGAGATAGGTCTTGCGGTTTACGGTGATGCCGGGCAGAAGCGCGTATTTGCGGAACTGGCGCTGTATGCCGCATGGGTCAACGGTGCGCTGCTGCCGTCGCGCAAAACCGGCAAGAACAAGCCTGGCAGGAAAGCGCTCACCGCAATCATGCTGCATGGGCACAAGCAAGCCGATGGCTTTGCGCTGCTGCGCGCCAAGGCGGAAGGCAACCTGCTCACGCGTGAGTTGACGATGCTGCCGCCGAATGAACTGACGCCGGAGGCTTATCGCAAACGCGTCAAGAAACTCGCAGCCAGTGAAGGCTGGAAGCACCAGGAATTTGATCTCAAGGCATTGCGCAAAATGGGTGCGGGCGCATTTGTCGCAGTGGCCCAGGGCAGCGACCCGCAAGACGCCGCCATCGTGCATTTGCAGCGACGCGTAAAGGGTGCGAAGAAAACCGTGGCACTGGTGGGCAAGGGCATCTGCTTTGATACCGGCGGCAACAATCTGAAGCCGGCGCGCTACATGCACGGGATGCACGAGGACATGAACGGCTCAGCGGTGGCGCTGGGCATCCTGCTGGCCGCCACCCGCGCCGCTCTGCCGGTGAACATCGACTGCTGGCTCGCCATTGCGCAGAATCACATCGGCCCGCGTGCCTACAAACAGAACGACGTCATCACGGCATTGAACGGCACCACCATCGAAATCATGCACACTGATGCCGAGGGGCGCATGGTGCTGGCCGACACATTGACGCTGGCGGTGAAGCAGAAACCCGATGTGATGATGGATTTCGCCACGCTGACCGGCAGCATGCACGTGGCGCTGGGGTCGCGTTACAGCGGCATTTTCAGCAATCGTGATGATCTGGCGCAGCAGGCGCTGGCAGCAGGAAAATCCAGTGGCGAACGCATCTGGGCATTTCCGCTGGATGCCGATTACGAGACCGATCTGGAAAGTAAAATTGCCGACATCAAGCAATGCACGCTGGATGGCGAGGCGGACCACATCCTCGCCGCACGTTTTCTCAGCCGCTTTACCAGCGATATGCCGTGGCTGCATATGGATCTCTCTGCCAGCAGCAGCAAAGGCGGGCTGGGCGCGGTAGGCAGCGACGTCACCGGCTTTGGCGTGGCGTGGGGAGTGGAGATGCTGCAGGGCATGTCTTAACTCGAATATGCTAAACTTGGCGCCTTGATTTTGTGAGAGTAACAGTATGTCCGGCAATACCCTCGGCAAGCTTTTTTGCGTCACTTCCTTCGGCGAATCCCACGGCCCTGCGATCGGTTGCGTAGTCGATGGCTGTCCGCCCGGCATGGAATTATCCGTCGCGGACATTCAGCAGGAACTGGATCGACGCAAGCCCGGCACCTCCCGCCATGTCACCCAGCGGCGCGAATCCGACACGGTGGAAATTCTCTCCGGCGTGTTCGAGGGCAAAACCACCGGCACACCGATTGCGCTGTTGATCCGCAATGAAGATCAGCGCAGCAAGGATTACAGCAAGATCATGGACACCTTCCGCCCTGGGCACGCGGACTACAGCTATTGGCAGAAATACGGCATCCGCGACTACCGTGGCGGCGGCCGTTCCTCTGCGCGCGAAACTGCGGTGCGGGTGGCGGCGGCAGCCATTGCCAGGAAATGGCTGAGCGAAAAATACGGCGTGGTGATCCGCGGCTACCTGGCGCAATTGGGGCCGGTAGAGATTCCATTCAAGCAATGGAAAGCGGTGAAGCAGAACCCGTTTTTTGCGGCTGATGCCAGTCTGGTACCGCGCCTTGAAGAATTCATGGACAAGCTGCGCAAATCCGGCGATTCGGTCGGAGCAAAAATCAGCGTGGTGGCGGAAGGCGTGCCGGTAGGCTGGGGTGAGCCGGTATACGACCGGCTGGATGCGGAAATCGCTTATGCCATGATGAGCATCAATGCGGTAAAAGGCGTGGAGATTGGCGCGGGGTTTGCCAGCGTCGCGCAGAAAGGCACCGAACACTCCGACGAAATCACTCCCGCAGGCTTTCTCAGCAACAACGCCGGCGGTATTCTGGGCGGCATTTCCACCGGCCAGGATATCGTCGTGAATCTTGCCATCAAACCCACTTCCAGCATCCGCCTGGAGCGGCGCTCGATCGACAAGGCGGGCAAACCGGTGATTGTGGAAACTCACGGCAGACACGATCCCTGTGTCGGCATTCGTGCGACCCCCATTGCCGAAGCGATGCTGGCGCTGGTGCTGATGGATCATGCGTTGCGTCATCGCGCGCAGAATGCCGATGTGGTGTGCAAAACGCCAAAAATTCCCGGCAAAGTCGGCAAGAAAAAATCCGCGCCATCCAAAGCCAGGGCAAAACCCAAGCCCGCAGAAAACCCGGAGCCGGATGAGGCCTGAAGCCTGATCTGACTGAGGTGGACGGCTCTCGCGTACAGGATGGCCCTTGCGGTCATCATCCATCGTTACTATCGGCACACCCCATGAAGCAACGCTGGGATATTTTCTGCAATGTCGTCGACAACTTCGGCGATATCGGCGTCTGCTGGCGGCTCGCGCGCCAGTTGACGCTTGAGCATGGGCTGGCAGTAAGGTTGTGGGTGGACGATCTGGCCAGCTTCGCCCGCATCGTGCCGGATGCTGATCCAGTTGCGGATCGGCAGCAGTTGCGCGGGGTCGAAGTCTGCCACTGGCGGCAGCCATTTGCCGGGGTTGAGCTGGCTGACGTCGTGATCGAAGCATTTGCCTGTGAATTGCCCGAGACCTATATCACTGCAATGGCGGCTGTGCCGCAGCGCCCGCTGTGGATCAATCTGGAGTATCTCAGCGCGGAGAACTGGGTGACAGGCTGTCACCGCCTGCCGTCGCCGCACCCGCGCTTGCCGCTGGTAAAACATTTTTTCTTTCCAGGTTTTGTAACTGGCACCGGCGGGCTGCTGCGCGAGCAGGGGTTATTGCCGGCCCGCAGCGCGTTCGATAGCGTTGCGCAATCAGAGTTCTGGCAGCGGTTGGGCGTACCGGCGCGCAAGGCAGGGGAGCTGCGTATTTCCTTGTTCTGCTATGGCAGCGCGCCGCTGCACGACTTGTTCGCGGCCTGGGCCGCCTCGGCCGTGCCGGTATCCGTGCTGCTGCCAGTGCCACAGGGATCGGCCGTTGACGCAGTTGCAGGTTTCTTTGGCGCCGAGTCGCTTGCTGCTGGTGAGACGTTGCAATCCGGGCAGTTGACGGTGCGCTTGATCCCGTTCCTGGAACAGAGCGAGTATGACAAGCTGCTGTGGGCTTGCGACATCAATTTTGTGCGCGGGGAAGATTCGTTTGTTCGTGCCCAGTGGGCGGCACGACCGTTTGTCTGGCAGATCTACCCGCAGGCGGACAACGCACATCAAGTCAAACTGCATGCTTTCCTCGATCTTTATACCGCAGGAATGCCAGCGGACATGGCTGCTGCAGTGCGCGCCTTGTGGCATGGCTGGAATGGCGCTGGGCAGCCTGGCAATACCTGGCCAGCCTTTGTCGCGCATCAGGCTGCGTTGGCTCAGCATGGTGAAAATTGGGCCGAGCAATTGAACCGTTTGGGAGATCTGGCATCCAATCTGGTGCGATTCAGCCGGAATCAGATATAATGCGTGGTTTTTAAAATTCCGGATCGCCGGCAGAGGCATCCGCGTAGCATTTAACCCGCTAAATTCTCAGGAAGAAACATGAAAACTGCAATGGAACTCCGCGCAGGCAACGTCGTGATGGTCGGCAACGATCCGATGGTGGTACAGAAAGCCGAATTCACCAAGTCCGGCCGTAATGCGTCGGTGGTCAAGATGAAGCTGAGAAACCTTCTCTCCGATACCACTGCCGAGTCAGTTTACAAAGCCGATGAAAAATTCGACATGGTTGTACTTGACCGCAAGGACTGCACCTACAGTTATTTTTCTGACCCGCTGTATGTATTCATGGATAACGAATACAACCAGTTTGAAATCGAAGCGGACAACATGTCCGATGTGATGAACTACCTTATTGACGGCATGGAAGATGTCTGCCAGGTGACGTTTTACGATGGCAAGGCAATCTCGGTCGAACTGCCGAACAGTGTCGTGCGCGAAGTCGAATATACCGAACCGGCGGTACGCGGTGATACTTCCGGCAAGATAATGAAAGCGGCGCGTCTGAAAGGCAATGCTTTCGAGGTTCAGGTTGCCGCTTTCGTTGAAATCGGCGATAGGATCGAGATCGATACCCGCACCAACGAATTCAAGAAACGTGTCTGATCGTTGCTGTGTACAATGAAAAAGGGCAGCCAAGTGGCTGCCCTTTTTCATTATGCGGTTCCTTAGGTGCGATGCACGGTCACTGTTGCTTTAATCGAGCGTTCCAGTTCTGCCAGTGGCCAGCCAGATCCTTGATGTTGGTATAGCCTTTTTCAACGAGGATCTTCTCTGCAATAGCTGCGCGTCTTCCGCTCTGGCAGTACACCACTATCTCGCTGGATCTGTCTGCCGGCAATTCGCCAAGCCGCCGTTCCAGTTCGTCATGGGACACATTCAGCGCACCTTTGATGTGGCCTGACAAATACTCGCCGGGCGTGCGTACATCGAGGATAAGGGGTGCCCTGGATTCCTGCAGTCTTTGAGAGAGTTCGGCGGCGGTGATGGTTCCGACCGAGGGTGTTTCGGCGTGGCCGGTAATGCCAAAAAGCAGCAACAGAGCCAGCAGGAGAATGCGCGGGGACGAAGTCAAGTTGTACGCCATGGTCGTATTTGCTGCTTCTCGAAATTGATCATACGATCGGATTTGTGTCCTTTGGGGCGCTACTCTGCCACTTTCTGCAGGGCGGGGCTATGCTCTGCCGTCCACTCGCTTACCCGCTGTTTTGCCTCGTCAATTTGTACGGATGTCATGTGTTTTTCCACCAGCTTGCGGTTTTTACTGCCGCCTTCATGGCCATTGGCATCTGCAAGGCTGAACCATTTGTGTGCTTCGATGTAGTCCTGCATGACGCCTTTGCCATGGGTGTACATGTTTCCCAGTTTGATCTGTCCCACCGCATTTCCCTGCTCTGCAGCTTTGAGATACCAAGTCAGGGCTTGCTGATAATCCTGCGTAACACCCATACCATCATCGTACATGCCGCCAAGCTGGAGTTGCGCACTTGCTGATCCCTGCTCTGCTGCCTTGAGGTACCAATATACCGCTTGCTGATAATCCCGTGTAATGGCCAAGCCGATGTGATACCGGATACCGAGCTGCAGTTGTGCCTTTACGTTTCCCTGCTCCGCAGCCTTGGTAAGAGATTCCACTGCTCTGGCATAATCTTTATTGGCGAAAAATTTCTGTCCATCCTCAAAATCTCCGGCAGCGGCAGGAAGTGTCAATAATGCCAGTACCAATCCGGCGCTAATCGTCAGTCGCACATTTTTCATTTTTTAAGCTTTACAGGTTGTCGGCTTCTTTGAGGAAGCCCTGAATAAATTCACCGTGGAGTGTATGCAGCAGGATGAGCAATGGCACAAGAACCCGTAGCTTAATCTACGCTGTCGGGACGTGCAACGTTGACAGAGGCATGGATCAGAGCGCGGATTAAATCGAAAGGCGGACAAGCCATCCTTGAGTGCTGCCAATTCCAAGGCATGCCCATGCTTTGCTTGCGTTCAGGATTGAGTGGAAAGCTGTTGTTTCAGTGAAGAAAGTCATCTGGAAATTTCACGATAATCTACATCTATTACGAAGTTCGCATAAATACCACGTGCAAACCCACGCCCACTCTAGTTGTACTCATAACTACATGTTTTGTAATGAATAATTGTTAGTTCAAAAATTAAGCGTACCAGAAAATATCATTACGGAAAGGCGGGTTAGCAGTGCTATTGGTAGATTACCCACAAATTTATCCACAGCAATTGTGGACAAAAAAATGCTCCACTTTAATCAAGTTAGCCATTGCTATTTTTGCTGTCGGCAGGCTGGCCTTGCCGTCAATTCCGGCCTGGTTTAAGGATTTCTCCTAATCAGAAATATTCCGTTTGCTTGTATGCTTGTAATGACCGGCTTTTTGTTAAGCGTCACCATTCATTGAAGTTCACTATTGAGGACAACGCCATGATCCGTAATCCCATTGATATTGCCACCCGCGTCAGTCCCAGTCTGTCGGCAGTTTTTGAAAGCCGAGTCAACGACCCGGATGCCGAGCAGCCCGCAACACTGACTGCAGTCCGTAACTTTGTCGCCGGTTTGCTGCCTACTGCATACACCGAAACGGAGCAGATGCACCACTTTGATATCAGTGAATCATTGCTTGACGAACTGGACGCATTGATCGAGGAGTTTGATGGCGATGCCCTGGCCATTGATTTTGTGCAGGATGCTGCCAGCGAACCGCTTTCCCGGGTCATTGATGCGGTGGTGAGCGACGAGAACCGGGAGAACCCGCCTACTCTTGGCGCGGTAAGAGAGGCCATTGTCGCAGGTCTGCCAGCCAGTCTGGTTGGCGATGGGGTACTGGAGGAAGACGAAGATGACAACCTGCTGGTGGAGATTGATGCGCTGATCAGCCATCATGGCGTCGACTCGCTGGCAGAGAAATTTCTACGTTACGAGTAGTCGAGCGCAGATGGCGACAGGTAAAAATGAACCTTGGCGAAGATTCCAAGTCTGATTGTCAACTTGGTCCGGTTTATTCTTACTGACAATGTACCTCGATAAAATTTACCTATTCCGAACAGGCGTCAGCCTTGAAATCTCGACCGCAGCCTTGCACAAGTTGCTGGAGGGCGCCATGGCCGGACGGCGGATCGACGAGCTTGCAAAGATTCGCTGTCCGGCAGATCTTCATCCTTACCTGTCTGTTGTGGTGCACACCGGCGCCGAGGGTCTGGTAAAGAGACGCCGGGCCTGGGCAGGCAGGATCAAGGCCAATCTGCTCGCGGGGAAACCGGTTTCATACAGGAGCTTCAGCGACCTGTTCTGGCGCGACCTAGACGAGCAAGATCCGGACGGCGACGAGTGGTACCGATTGATTGGCGGAGAAAGGTTTCACTGCCAGTTGACAGACCTGCTGGATATGCTGCGTTCAGCCGAACGCAGGCTGAATCAGTGCGAGGCATGCGCCGCCTAGAATCGAGGTTCAGCAGGCATGCAGGCGTGAGTGCTCGCATCTTAAGCAGATCGAACATCTGGCGAAATCGGACCAGATTCCGCCAATTCATCGCGCAGCAGTATTTCTCTGCCGGAATAGCATGGCGAGAAATGAAACGGAACAACGTTTCTTGCCGCCGCCATTTTTGCCAGCTCTCCGGCTTGGCGGGCGGTCAGATGGTACCTGGCAGCCGCATGCCCGGCATCCTGCTGCAGAAAACCGGCTTCGATGAAAAGCAGATCCGAGTCGCGCACCAATTCAACCACTTTTTCGGCATTCTTCGGCTGGTAAATCAAGTCGGTGATGTAGCTGATCTTCTGCCCCGGAACGATGCGCAGAATTCTGGACTTGAGCTGCCCGAGGGGTAGATGCCTCTCCCGGATTTGCTGATTTTCCTTCCACCAGACACGGAATAGCGAATCATCCGGCTCTCCGCGCAGAACCGCCTGCCGCAATTCACTCAGCCACGGACCCGTTGGCAGCCCCATTTCCGCCAGACAATTTTTCCAGATATTGATGTGCGCTTTTTCTTCCAGGGCAAAGCCCAGGCAGGGAGTCTTATGATCGAGCAGGGCGCAGCGCACGCGAAACATCTCCTCGTCCACCAGGACCCCATCGACCATGCTCTGCGTTTCCTCGGCTTCTCTGCAGAAACCGGTCTTGCAGCGGAATCGGGCTGTTCTGGCGAGTCCTTCCTGCTGAACTTCGGTTACGATCAAGGTGAAATCAGTGGAATAATTTGCCACTAGGTTCCAGGTATAGGCCGCCAGCTTGTGCTCGACCTGCTGCAGGAATCGCGCAGGGCCGAACAAATGCACCACTTTTTCGCGGCCAAGTGAAATCCTGAGCAGCCAATCGAATCCCATGAAGTGATCCATATGGGCATGAGAAACAAAGATATGACTCAAGCGCAGAATTTTGCGCGGAGCAAGTTTGCGGATATCGCCCAGGTCGAACAGCAAAGCCCGCTTTTCAAACAGGCAATCCACATAAAGCGCAGGGTCGCCAAAAGCATCGTTGACTAGTTTCGGATGGAATAGGGGTCGCATGGTCGGTCAATCGGCATCCTGTATTTCTTCGCCTGGATTCAATATAGATTGTTGCTGGGTTTTTATCGGCCATACCACAGTTTTATCTGGGTTAAACTATCAAACCGGTCAGCAGTTTTCTTTAACCCAAGGACCAACATGAATACAATCGATGCCATCCGCGCACGCCGCGCCGTGAAGAGCTACGACCCGACGCACCGCATGTCAGGAGAGGAAGTGACAGAGCTGTTATCGCTGGCCCTGCTGTCGCCGACCGCGTTCAATCTGCAACACTGGCGTTTCGTGGTGGTGGATGAGCCGGCATTGCGCCAGCAGATCAGACAAGTGGCGTGGAATCAGGCGCAGGTCACGGATGCATCCCTGCTGCTTATACTTTGCGCCGATCTCAAGGCCTGGGAAAAAAGCCCGGAGCGTTACTGGCGCAATGCCCCGGCTGAAGTGCAGGCATTCATGCTGCCGGCCATCGATCAATATTATCGCGGCAAGGAACAGACGCAACGCGATGAGGCGATGCGCAGTTGCGGAATCGCGGCGCAAACGCTGATGCTGGCAGCCAAGTCGCTGGGTTATGATTCCTGCCCGATGGATGGTTTTGATTCCGCTGCAGTCGGCCAGCTCATTCACCTGCCCGAGGATCATGTCATCGCAATGTTTGTGGCGATCGGCAAACGGACTCAGGACGCGTGGCCGCGCCCAGGGCAGTTGTCGCTGGGCGAGGTGATGATCAGCAATCGTTTCGGCAGCTTATGAGCATGCGTAACATTCCGGGATCGGCGCAGCACGCTGGGAAGCTGCTGGCATGGAAATGAGGCGCCAAGGGGAGTTCGTTATGCGCATTGCCGTGATGAGCTGTCTGCTATTGGGCGGCGCGCTGGCAGCAGCGACGGATGCAAGCGCTCGTGCGACCATCTACAAATCGGTGATGCCCGATGGGCGCGTGATCTACGGCGAACAGCCACAGACCGGTGCGCGCACGGTGGAAAAGCCCGTAGTCAATATCAACGATACAGGCGTGCAGCCGGTCTCAAGGGAAGCGGTAGAGGGAGCCAATCGCCGCGCCTCCAAGCGCTCGCAGGCGCTGGATGAAGTATCCAAGGAAGTACAAGCCGCCGAGGTCGATTTGCGCGCGGCCGAGAACGAACGCGAAGCCGGACGCGAGCCGCTGCCGGGGGAGCGGCTGGGCATCGTGGGGCCGGGCATAGGCACCCGGCTGACGGAAGAATATTTTCAGCGTCAGCAGATGCTGGAAGATCGCGTGGAAAAGGCGCGCAAGCGCCTGGAAAAAGCGCAGCAGGGGTATGCCAATGTCCGTTGAACGGCTGCGCAACAAAAGTTTCTTACAGGCAGCGGCCACAACATGGAGCCACCAATCAGCAGGAGAAAGAGATGATTCAAGGTCAGCGGAAAGAGAATCTGGTTGCGGAAATTTTCGCCGGAAAGCACCGGCTGATTTCGGGGGTGCCGGAAGAGCTGGGTGGCCACGATGAGGGGCCGAATGCCCATGAGCTTCTTGAGGCAGCGCTGGCGGCATGCACTATTATCACCCTGCAGATGTACGCCAACCGCAAGCACTGGAATCTGCTTTCCGCCGATGTGACTGTAAATATCGATTCCGAAAGCAGCCTGGAATCGTGCATCTCAAGAAAAATAAGACTCCGTGGCGATCTGACCGAGGAACAAAGAGCGTCATTGATCGCTATCGCCAATAAATGCCCTGTACACAAAATACTGTCCAGCAACATCAAGATCAAAACGGATGAAGTCATGCCCGGGTAGACAGTTCATCAAGTCAGGGTGATTGACAGTTCAGCGCAGCATAAGGTAGCTTTCCGTCTAATCCGGAATGAATTTTTTCTAATACTGTGTGGGAGATGTTGCCATGAAAATAAAGAGAATAATTCGCCTAAGCTTGCTTCTGGCCATGATTCCGGCGTTATCGGGTTGCTGGTACCTTGCCGCTGCAGGCGCCGGAGCTTATGGCGGCTACAAGATGAAAGAGAACGGCTACACAGTCCAGAATCCGGTCACCAAAGAAAAGAAGAGCAGCAAGGAAGCATCCAAGTAGTCAGGCACTTGTTCACGCCGCACCTTTTTCCAAACTCCCGCAACAGATCCAGCTATCGGCTGCCGCATCGTACGTACGTTAGGCTTGATGGTTTACATCAGGCCGAGGGCCGCGTTTTGCGCATGCATCGTTACAAAGGGTTACACAAACACTCACAATGAACGACAAATGTAACTTTCTTTTATAGATTAAAATAAACCCATAGTAAACTCCGAGCAAAAAAATCTGCTGACTTTGCAGGCAATTCCGCTAAAGTGCTTTTTGCAGGCCACTCCTCGTTAGCGATTGATCAAGCTCATATGGAGCACAAATGACCTCTGAACTATGGAATGACCCCACCCCCATTGAAACCGCACTGGCCGAGTTGCGGCAGCAGTTCGCCGATCAGCTTCCAGTCCGGATCGAAGCCATCCGTGCCAATTTCATGCGCCTCGACCCGGCGGCCTGGCAGCTTGCCGAGGCGCAGGCATTGCACCGGCTGGTGCATAGCCTGACCGGTGCCGCCGGCACTTTCGGCATGCACTCGCTCAGCGCGGTCGCGCACGAACTCGAACAGCACCTGGCTGCGATGCTGCAGGATGAGCAGGAGTCGGGCAGTGCGCGCTGGCAGCAGGCCATCGATGTTCTGGAGCGGCTGGAGAAACTTACGCAAATCAGGCTGCAGCAGAATGCGCCCAGCCTGAAACAGCCGCATTACTCCGTCGCCCAAGGCTCGCCCCTGATTGGTGTGGTGGAGGATGACGCTGAACAGGCGCGACAGTTCCGCGTGGCATTGGAACAAGACGGCTACCGGGTGCGGGTCTTTACCGAACTGGCTGGGTTCCGGGCAGCGTGGAGCAGTGGCGAGCGTCCTGCAGCAGTGGTGCTGGACCTGATCTTTCCACAGGGCGACACAGCGGGTGCATTGTTGCTGGCGGAGCTCAAGGCCGATCAGGATGATTGCCCGCCAGTTGTTGTTGTGTCGGTGCGCGACGATTTGGATGCGCGCCTTGCCGCCTTTCGTGCCGGGGCCAGCCGCTATCTGACCAAGCCGGTAAATCCGCTGTATCTGGCAAGACTGCTCGATTCGCTTACCGGACGCCTGCCCGCACAACCTTTTCGCGTACTGATGGTGGACGACGATCCGCTGCCGCTGGAGGCAAATGCGGCGGTGCTGCGCCATGCCGGGATGGAAGTGCGCACCGTGACAGACCCTCGACAAGCACTCGATGCCGTACGCAGCTTTGCACCGGATGTGCTGGTGCTCGACATCTACATGCCCGATGTCAGCGGGCCGGAGCTGGCAGCGGTGTTGCGCGAACAGGAATCCCTCGCCACCTTGCCTATCCTGTTCCTGTCCGCTGAAACAAATATCAGCAAGCAACTGCTGGCGCTTGATCTTGGCGGCGACGACTTCCTGGTCAAGCCGGTGCAGCCTGATCATCTGGTGGCGATGGTAACCGCGCGCGCGCGGCGCTGGCGGCAGAACAACGAAACCATGGCGCATCTGCACCAGGCATTGTACGAGCACGAGCGCGAGCACCTTGCGCTCGATCATCATGCCATCGTCAGCATTGCCAACCGGGCAGGGGTCATCACCTACGTCAACGACAAATTCTGCACTATCAGTGGCTATCGACGCGACGAACTGCTGGGACAGAATCACCGCATTCTGAAATCGGGGCAGCATCCGCCGGAATTCTATCAGGACCTGTGGCGCACCATCGCCGGCGGCAACGTCTGGCAGGGCGCAGTCTGTAACCGCAACAAGGCTGGCAGCCTGTACTGGGTCGAATCCACCATTACGCCTTTTCTCGATGACAACGGCAAACCCTATCAATATGTTTCGATCCGCACCGACATCACCCATGTGAAAGAGACCGAAGAGCGTTTCAGCTTTGCCGTGGAAGGCGCTGGTGACGGGGTCTGGGACTGGGATATACGCACCGATGCGATGCTGTTCTCCAGCAGTTATATGAGCATGCTCGGCTACACCGACAATGAACTGCCCAGCCATGCCGATACCTGGAGCAACAGCGTTCATCCCGAGGATCTGCCGGAAGTGCAGAAAGTGCTGCATGATTATCTGGAGGGACGTACTGCGGTTTATGCCGTCGAGCTGCGCCTGCGCTGCAAGGACGGCAGTTACAAATGGATTCTGTGCCGTGGCACGCTGATAGCGCGCGACCATGATGGCAAACCCTTGCGCATGATCGGTATCCACAACGACATCAGCGAGCGCAAGGCAGTCGAGGCGGCGTTGGTAGAAGCGCGCGAGATTGCCGACCGGGCCAATCAGACCAAGTCCGAGTTTCTTTCCAGCATGTCGCATGAGCTGCGCACGCCGATGAACGCCATTCTCGGTTTCGCCCAGTTGATGGAATGCGATGACAATCTGGGAGCTGACCAGCAGGACAACGTGCATGAAATTCTCAAGGCCGGCCGCCACCTGCTGACGCTGATCAACGAAGTGCTGGATCTGGCCAAAGTGGAATCCGGCCACCTCGAACTCTCGCTGGAGCCGGTGGCCGTGGCGGCGCTGGTGGGGGAATGCCTGAGTCTGGTGCAGCCGCTGGCTGATGCGCGTGGCATCCGCATCAATCAGTCGGGACTGGAAAGGGTGGTAGTGCGGGCTGACCATACGCGCTTGAAACAGGTGCTGCTCAATTTATTGTCCAACGCCATCAAGTACAACCGCCAGGGCGGCAGCATCCATCTGCAGGCGCAGCCTGCGGCTGACGAGCGCCTGCGCATCCTGGTGACGGATACCGGGCAGGGAATTCCCGCCAAGAAATTGGCTGGAATATTCCTGCCGTTCAATCGCCTTGGTGCAGAGCACACTGCGGTGGAAGGCACCGGCATCGGTCTGACCATCAGCCAGCGTATCGTCGAAATAATGGGCGGAACACTCGGCGTGGAAAGCGAAATCGGCGTGGGCAGCACCTTCTGGATCGATCTGCCGAATGAATTTATTCCGCAGGAAGGCGCAATCCGGGTAACTGCCACGGCTCCACTGATTCCGGCAGCAGGTCCGGAAGAGTGGCAGCGCACGGTGCTCTTCATCGAGGATAATCCAGCCAATCTGAAACTGGTGGCGCAGCTCCTCGGCCACCGCCAGCATATCCACCTGCTGACTGCGCATACGCCGGAACTGGGCATCGAACTGGCTCAGGCATATCATCCGGCACTGATCCTGCTGGACATCAACTTGCCGGGCATGGATGGCTACCAGGTGATGGAAGTGCTCAAATCCGATGCATGTCTGAACACCGTCCCGGTGGTGGCCGTTACTGCCAATGCCATGCCGCGCGACATCGCACGCGGCATGGCGGCGGGTTTCAAAGACTACCTGACCAAGCCGCTGGATATCGCACAGTTTTATGCAACGATAGACCGGCTGCTTGGCATCGACACGATTTTGCCGCCAGGGGAGGCGCCATAACCGGTCTGACCGCAGTCGATCCAGCGGGTGGATGGTCTGCGGGGACTGATCAATGCTTTTGCCCAGACAGGAAAGTGTTGCAATGAAAGGAAGCTTCCGTTTTGTCATGCTGGGACTGGTCGCGGTTGCAGCCGTGCTGGCTGGGCTGTGGCAGGCGCGACCAGCAGCACCCCTGCCGATCAAGATCGGGGTGCTGCATTCCCTGAGCGGCACCATGGCGCTGAGTGAGACGCCGCTGGTGGATGCCGTGCGCCTGGCGGTGGAGGAGATCAACGCCCAGGGCGGGTTGCTGGGGCGCCCGCTGGAACTGGTGGTGGCCGATGGCAAATCCGATGCGAACACCGCTGCCGCCGAAGCGGAGCGGCTGATCACGCAGGAACAGGTTGCGGTGCTGTTCGGCTGCTGGACTTCGGCCTGCCGCAAGGCGGTGAAGCCGGTGGTCGAGAAGCACCGGCACCTGCTGTTTTATCCGGTACAGTACGAAGGCATGGAGCAGTCGCCGAATATTCTCTATACCGGCGCCGCACCCAATCAGCAGGTCGTGCCCGGCACGCGCTGGGCCGTGCAGCAGTTCGGCCGCCGCGTCTACCTGCTCGGCTCGGATTATGTCTATCCGCGCACCGCCAATCTCATCATACGCGACCTGATCGAGATCAACGGTGGTGAAGTCCTGGGCGAACGCTACCTGCCATTGGGCAGCGCTGATGTCGATGCCATCGTCGTGGACATCATCCAGAAAAAACCGGACGCCGTGCTCAACACTTTGAACGGTGACAGCAACCGGTATTTTCTGGATGCGCTGGAAAAAGCTGGTTTGCATAATCTGCCGCTGGTGTCATTCAGCATGGCCGAGGAAGAAATGAAAGCCTGGCGCGGCGGGCGTTTCACCCGGCACTATGCGGTGTGGGGCTATTTCCAGTCACTGCCGGGAGAAGAGAACCGGCGCTTTGTCACAGCGTATCAAAGCCGCTTTGGCGCTGAGCGGGTGACCAGTGCGCCGATGGAGGCTTCCTACCTGGGTGTGCGTTTGTGGGCGCAAGCGGTACGGGAAGCAAACTCTGTCGATCCAGTGCATGTTGATCCGGCACTGTTGCGGCAGAGCATCCAGGCGCCCGCGGGAATACTGGCAGTGGATGCAGCCAGCCGTCACTTGTGGAACATGGTACGGGTGGGGCGGGTACTCCCGGATGGGCAGTTCGAGCAAGTGTATTCCTCCAATACACCAGTGCGACCGTCCCCCTGGCCTTTCCACCGCAGCCAGGATGCCTGGCGAGCCTTGCTGGAAAATAATGCGGCAGGGGGGGTGCCGTGAGCTTCAACGGCATCATTCCGCGTCTGCTGCTGGCTTTTCTGCTGCTGTCGTCACTGCCATTGGCAGGATTGAGCTGGTTCTATCTGCAGTCTTTCGAGCGCACATTACGGGAAGCTGCGCTGGAAAGCGTTTCTGCTATTGCCGACAAGAAACAGGATCAGATCGACCATTACATCAACGAACGTCTGGCCAACAACCAGTTTCTGACCCAGTCGGATATGTCTGTCAGCGCCTTGCAGGTTTTCAGCGAACTGCACGCACAACGGGCAGTCTTCGGTCCGCAGTATGCCAGCGCAGAGCAGCGTATTCGTCAGTATTATCGTCCATTGCTCGACAGCATGGGTTATCACGATCTGCTACTGATTGATGCGACAGGCAATGTGGTGTTCTCGATGCGGCAGGAGGCGGATTTCGGCACCAATCTCAACAGTGGACCCTACCGCGACACGACGCTGGCGCACGGCTACCGTGACGCAATAGCGCTGCTCGACGTCCAGATTAGCCCAGTCCAAGCCTATGCGCCGTCCGCCGACAAACCAGCCCTCTTTATCGTCTCTCCCATAGCCAGAGATGGAAGGATGCTGGGCGCTCTGGCATTGCAACTGGATTTGGGTAAGCTCAACGCGGTCGCTGCCGATAACACCGGGCTGGGCGAGAGCGGTGAAACGGCGCTGGCGCAATGGGATGGTGACGACATGCTCTATGTTATTCCGCTGAAACGTGCTCCCGATGCGACTTTCCGTCTGCGTTTCTCACCCGGCAATCTGCCCACGGGCATGCGCAGGGCCCTTGCCGGCGAGCATAGCAAAGGCATTACCCATGATTATTCGGGAACGGAAGTTATCGCCACTTGGCGCTATCTGCCCGAATTGCGCTGGGGCATGGTGGTGAAGATCGATACTGTCGAGGCGCTTGCGCCACTGTACCAGTTGCAGAAATATGCGCTGCTGGCGCTGGTCTTGCTGCTGTTGGTCTCGCTCGTGTTGGCGCTACTGTTTGGCCGCAACTTGGTCGCGCCGATCCGGCGGTTGATCGCAGTAACCGAGCATATTGCCACGGGTGACCTGCAGCGGCGCGCGCCGCTGCAGGGCTGGATGGAATTACGGCAACTCGCCGGTTCCTTTAATATCATGACCGAACGCTTGCAAAGTTCCTATGCAGGACTCGAGCATCAGGTCGAGCAGCGCACCGCCGAACTCTCGCTTGCGCTGGAACGGTTGCGTGCGAATGAGATGAAACTCAACGAAGCTCAGCATATGGCCCAGATCGGCAGCTGGGAGCTTGATCTGGTAAGTGGCAAGCTTGCCTGGTCGGATGAGGTTTTCCGGTTGTTCGAGATCGACCAGAGCGATTTTGCTGCCAGCTACGAAGCTTTCCTGAACGCGATCCATCCGGATGACCGGGAAGCCGTCAATGCCGCTTACGCACACTCGCTCCTGACCCGCGAGTCCTACGAAATCACACACCGGCTGCTGATGCCAGACGGGCGTGTCAAGTACGTGCATGAGCGCGCCGAGACAGAGTTCAGCAGCGAAGGCAAGCCGCTGCGCTCGGTGGGCACGATACAGGACGTCACCGAGCGCAAGCGTGCCGAAGAACAGATACTCAAGCTCAACGCCGAACTGGAGCAGCGCGTCGAGCAGCGTACTGCGGCATTGGTGCGCGCCAAGGAAGAAGCCGAACAGGCCAATATGGCCAAATCCGAGTTCCTCTCGCGCATGAGTCATGAACTGCGCACGCCGCTGAACGCGATCATCGGCTTCGGGCATTTGCTGGAAAGCGATTCCGCACACGCGCTGACAGAGGTCCAGGGCGATAACGTGCAGGAGATTGTGCATGCCGGCAATCATTTGCTGGAACTGGTGAATGAAGTGCTGGATCTGGCGCGCCTCGAAAGCGGACGGCTGGATCTGGTCATCGAAGCCGTGGCCATTGCCCCCTTGATCAAGGAATGTGTGGTGCTGTTGCAGCCGTTGACCGCAACGCGCCAGATCAGCGTCACGCTGGAACTGGGGGCTGCGAGCTTGGTGCAAGCCGACCGGCTGCGGCTGCGCGAGGTGTTGCTGAATCTGCTGTCCAATGCGATCAAGTACAACCGAGCGGGCGGCAGCATACAAGTGCACTGCGAGCTGACCGGGGAAGGGCGTTTGCGCACCAGCGTGCGCGATACCGGCCGCGGCATTGCCGCCGCCTCGCTGGCACGGTTGTTTCTGCCGTTCGAGCGGATGGAATCGGCCTACGACGGCATTGAAGGCAGCGGCATTGGCTTGGCGCTGGCGAAGAAACTGGTCGAAGGCATGCACGGCGTCATCGGGGTGGAAAGCGTCGTGGATGAAGGCAGTACCTTCTGGTTTGAACTGCCTGCCAGCGCACCGGATGCGCCATCGCTTGCCGCCGCTCAGAATGCTACCCCCGCTGTTATTGCCGCCGCCAGCGCTGGTCTGCGGACGGTGCTGTACGTGGAAGATAACCCGGCCAATCTGTATCTGATGCAGAAGATTTTTACCACCCGCAAGGATCTCGTGCTGCTCGCTGCCCCCAGTGCCGAACTCGGGCTGGAAATCGTCCGCAGCCGCCACCCTGACCTGATTCTGCTCGACATCAATCTGCCGGGCATGGATGGTTACCAGATGCTGGCATTGCTAAAAGCCGATCCCGCGCTAAAGTTTATCCCGGTAGTTGCCGTTACCGCCAATGCGATGACGCGTGATATCGAGCGCGGCATGGCTGCAGGTTTCAGCGGCTTTCTCACCAAACCGGTTGATATCGAACAATTGCACAAGATCGTGGATGCTTGCCTGACGGCAGCATCTGTCCCATTGCCATCCAACAAGGAGACTTGAGATATGACCGAATCGCCCGCCAAAGGGCCGCGCATCCTGATCATCGACGACGAACCTGCCAACCTCAAGCTGCTGGATAAGATGCTTTCGGGGCAAGGCTACACCGATCTCGATCTGGTGCAGGATTCGCGCGTAGTGCTGGATCGCTACCGGGCGGTACGCCCCGATCTGATTCTGCTCGATCTCAATATGCCGCATCTGGACGGTTTTGCAGTGATGGCGCAGTTGGCGGCATTGGCAGACCCATTGCTGCCGCCGATCATAGTGCTGACCGCGCAGCAAGGGCGCGACTATCTGTTACGCGCTTTGAACGGCGGTGCGCGCGATTTCGTGACCAAACCATTCGATCGCATTGAACTGCTGGCACGGGTGCGCAACCTGTTCGAGGTACATCTGGCCCACCGTCTGTTGTACGACCAGAAAGCCGTGCTGGAGGAGATGGTGCGGGAACGCACCCAACAACTGCGCGACACGCGCTTGCAGATCGTGCAGCGCCTCGGCCGCGCGGCAGAGTACCGCGACAACGAGACTGGTTTGCATGTGATACGCATGAGCAAAGTATCCGCATTGCTGGCGCGCAGCATGGGCTGGAGCGTGGATAATTGTGAATTGATGCTGCACGCCAGCCCCATGCATGACATCGGCAAGATCGGTATCCCCGATGGCATTCTGCTGAAACCAGGCAAGCTGGAGCCGCACGAATGGGAGATCATGAAAAACCATGCCAACATGGGCGCAGAGCTGATGGACGGGGACAGTTCGGAACTGCTGCAGTTGGCGTATGTCATCGCGCTCACGCACCATGAAAAGTGGGACGGCAGCGGTTATCCGCATGGGTTGGCCGGTACCGCCATTCCGCAGGCCGGGCGCATCGTCGCGGTAGCCGATGTGTTCGACGCGCTGACTTCCGTGCGGCCTTACAAGGAAGCCTGGCTCGTGGACAAAGCGGTGGCTTACATGCAGGCCAACGTCGGCAAACACTTCGATCCCGAAGTGGTGGTGCATTTTCAGCAAAATCTGACGGAAATTACGGCCATCTGCGAACAGTATGCCGAGCCGGAGGTGGTGTGCATCTGAAACTGCTTGCCGACGTACTGAACGCTGCTTCCGAAGTTGCCATCATCGCCGCTGACCCGACGGGAACCATCACGGTATTCAATCGCGGTGCGGAACGCCTGCTTGGTTACGAGGCAGGCGAGATGGTGGGCAAACAGACTCCGGCCATCTTTCATCTGCCCGCCGAGGTGGAGGCCAGAGCACGGGAATTGAGCGTGTCCCTGGGGTACCCGGTGACTGGTTTCCGGACATTTGTCGATGTTCCCGAACGGCAAGGCTCCGAGAGCCGGGAATGGACTTATGTCCGCAAGAGTGGCGAACACATTTTAGTTTCGCTGGTGGTTACCGCGATACGCGCGGATGACGGGAAAATTAACGGCTATCTGGGTATCGCATACGACATCACCGAACGCAAGAAAGTCGAAGAGGAGTTGTCACAGTTCAAGTACACGCTGGACCAGACGCTGGATAGTGTTTTCATGTTTCGCGAGGGTGATTTCCGGTTCATCTATGTGAACAATGGCGCGCAGGAGCAGGTGGGTTATAG
>CAMAPK010000016.1 GCA_945860135.1 Nitrosovibrio sp. Nv4 | reverse complement strand
CGCCAAGGGACAGGGATTTTTCCTTATCTGCCTGCCAGTAACGCATCCGCCAATATTTCCGGCCATCGAGATAAACCCACAGGTAAAGACCATCGCCATCGTGGAGTTTGCGTATGCCTGCGCCATTACTGGTGGCGTTCTTGCATTCGGCAGCAGATAACAGGTTGGTGGCCACTTGTGGTAACTCCTGATCGTGGTAAATTTATTACCACGAAACTTACCACGGATTAGGTTCGGATGCAATGGGATGTTACCACACCGATTCGGACTATCAATCCACCTTACATGTTGTATTCACATGAATTTATGGATGATACTGGATGAATTAGGATGTTACTTTGGCGGAAGCGGTGAGATTCGAACTCACGGTAGAGTTGCCCCTACGGCAGTTTTCAAGACTGCTGCCTTAAACCGCTCGGCCACGCTTCCCTTTTCTGTTGCTCTTCGATCCCAACCCCTTCTACGGCAGTTTTAGCTCCGGCATAACGCGCTACGTGCATGAGACAAGACCTGATTAAGGCCATTCATGGTTCGACAAGCTCTCACGAATGGATTGCAACCCTTCCTTAGCTTCCCGGAAATCAGCCCGGAATAATACCTTTTTGAGGCTGGCTTTGCCAGCAAGCCGCCCGTGTTCTTTATTTAGATTGCAACTTTTTGCTAATATGCGTAGTCTTATGCGTTGTACAGTTCATCAACCAAGGAGGCATGATGCAACCTGAACTAAGATATTCGAACCAGACTGCAGCCGGCGCGCTTGCGGTCGAGCGCAATAAGGTTCTGCGCAATACCTATGGCATGCTGGGCCTGACCATGATCCCGACGGTGATCGGCGCGATGATCGGCATGAGCACCAACTTCTCTTTCCTCGCCCAATCCCCGATCATGGGACCGCTGGTGATGCTGGCGGTGATGATCGGCCTGATGTTTGGCGTCAGCGCCACGCGCAACAGCGTGATGGGGATCATCCTGCTGTTCGTGTTTACTTTCGTCGCTGGCTGGTGGCTGGGGCCGATGCTGCAATACGCGCTGCATTTCAACAATGGCGCACAACTGGTCGGCATCGCTGCAGGCGGAACCGGGGCCATCTTCCTCACTCTGGCGACAGTTGCCACCGTAACCCGCAAGGATTTCGGCTTCATGGGCAATTTCCTGTTCGTGGGTCTGGTGCTGCTGGTGCTCGCTTCGGTTGCCAACCTGTTCTTCGCCATGCCGGCCGCTTCGCTTGCCATCTCGGCAGTAGCGGTGTTGCTGTTCTCCGGCTTCATCCTGTTTGATGTCAGCCGCATCGTCAACGGTGGCGAAACCAACTATGTCATGGCAACGATGGGCATTTACCTCAGCATCTACAACCTGTTCATGAGCCTGCTGCATCTGCTGTTGGCGTTCTCGGGCGAGAAAGACTGACGCTGCGAACGTTACTGCTACAACAGGGCGGCTGGTGACAGCCGCCCTTTTTTATTTCTGCTTAGTCCTTCTCGAACAGCGCCATCGACTCGACATGCGTAGTGTGCGGAAACATGTTCACCACCCCCGCTGCTTTCAGGCGATAACCCTTGGCATGCACCAGCACCGCCGCATCCCGCGCCAGCGTGGCAGGGTTGCAGGAGACGTACACGATACGCTCAGGTGCTGCTTGTCCCTCAGCCAGCGAATTGACTATGGCGAATGCACCGTCACGCGGCGGGTCGAGCAGCATTTTGTCGAATGCCCCTTGCCCTTGCAGCCACGTTGTGCTGGCCTCAAACAGATTGGTTTCGATAAATTGGGTATTGGCTGACAGCCGGTTGCGCTCGGCATTCTCTGCCGCCCGCCGCACCATGGTTGCGCTGCCTTCGTAACCTACCACTTGCGCTCCGCGCCGCGCTATCGGCAAAGTGAAATTACCCAACCCACAGAAGAAATCGGCAATGCGCTCCCCCGGTTGCGGGTCCAGCAGGCTCAGAGCGCGCCGCACCAGGATACGGTTCATCGCGGGGTTGACCTGGGTGAATTCGGTGGGGTGAAACGGCATGACGATATCGAATTCCGGCAGGACATAATTCAGTTCCGGCGCATCCAGCGGATAAAACGGATAGGCCGTCTCCGGCCCTTTGGTCTGCAGGAAAAACTGGACCGTGTGTTGCGCGGCAAACGCCCTGAGCAAGACTTCATCCTGTGCGCTGAGAGGATCCATGATGCGCAATACCAGCACATCCACCTCCTCTCCCAGCGACACTTCCACTTGCGGCAACCGCTCGCGGAGCGACAGGCTGCCGATCAGTTCCCGCAGCGGCATGATCAGCGCAGATATGCGCGGCGGCATGATTTCACACGATTGCATATCGGCGACAAAACTGCTGCGTTTTTCGTGAAAGCCCACCAGCACGCCGCCTTTTTTCGCGACATAGCGCACCGACATGCGCGCGCGATAGCGATAGCCCCAGGCTGCCCCATACACGGCGGGCAGGATCAGTTCAGGCTCGACCTTGCCGATATGCTTGAGGTCGCCTTCCAGAATGCGCTGTTTTGCCGCGACCTGCGCGCGCGCATCCATGTGTTGCAGGCCGCAGCCGCCGCACACGCCGAAGTATCTACACTGCGGAGTCACGCGCGCCGACCCCGGCTTGAGTATCTTCCCCACCTGCGCCAGTTCGAAATTTGATTTCTTGCGGTACGGACTGTAGGTGACTATTTCGCCCGGCAGCGCGCCTTCAATGAAAATGACCTTGCCTTCAGCGTGAGCAACGCCGCGGCCTTCCTGATCCAGGGATTCAATGGTGACGGAAGCGATCATCTTGTGCCAGACGGGAATAACGGCGATCGGAGGGGTGTTACTGCCACTGAGCAAGAAACTCCTGCCAGTGGGGTTCAGCAGATTTGCCCAGGGTGCTGCGTACCAGCTCGCATTCGTGCTGATATTGTTCGCTGTTCAATACGCCGCGCATCAACTGGAAGCGCAAATACACCAGATAAGTATTCACCACATCGGTTTCGCAATAATTGCGGATGGCGGCGATCTCGCCGTTCTGGTACGCGCCCCACACCTGCGAACCGTCCATGCCCAGCTTGCCGGGCAAACCCATCAGCCGGGCCAGGTCATTCAGCGGCGCATTGGCGCGCGGCTGATACAGCGCGAGCAAATCCATCAAATCCAGATGGCGCGTATGGTAGCGGCTGAGATAATTATTCCACTTGAATTCCCGGTCATCCTCGCCCATTTCCCAGTAACGCCGCGCCTGGATGCCATGCACCAGGCTGCGGTAATGCAGCACCGGCAGATCGAAGCCGCCGCCATTCCATGAAACCAGTTGCGGGGTGTATTTGTCGATGCCTTCGAAAAAACGCCGGATCAGTTCCGCTTCGGAGTCCTCCACAGTTCCCAGCGACCAGACGCGAAAATCGTTTTTGTCGCGCAGTGCGCACGAAATTGCCACCACCCGCTGCAGGTGCAGCGGCAAAAAATCGCTGCCGCTGGCCTGGCGGCGCGACTGAAACGCCATCTCGGCCACCTCAGCCGCGGCCAGCTCCGCACCCAGATCGTTGAGTTTGCGCAGCCCCTCAATATCGGGCACGGTCTCGATGTCGAACACCAGCACTGGCGTCATGTACTTTTCTCCAATTGTGCCTGCAGATGAATTTTCAGCGCTGTTTGCCGCCGCATGCGTTCTGCTGTGTTCACGCGGCAAAGACTCCGGTAGATAAATAACGGTCGCCACGATCGCAGACGATAAAAACGATCACCGCATTTTCGACTTCGGCGGAAATCCTGAGCGCCATTGCCAGTGCTCCGCCGGATGAAATTCCGGCAAATATCCCCTCCTCGCGCGCCAGCCGCCGGGTCATATCTTCAGCTTCGGTCTGCGACACCAGCATGATGCGATCCACCTGTGCGGGGTCGTATATTTTTGGCAGGTAGGCTTGCGGCCACTTGCGGATGCCGGGAATCTGGGCGCCCTCCTCCGGCTGCACGCCGATGATCTGGATCGCAGGATTCTTTTCCTTGAAATATCTGCCGCAACCCATGATGGTGCCGGTGGTGCCCATGCTGCTGACGAAATGGCTGATCTGCCCGGCGGTATCGCGCCAGATTTCGGGGGCAGTGCCTGCATAATGCGCCAGCGGGTTATCCGGGTTGGCAAACTGATCGAGGATGATGCCGCGCCCCTCGGCGCGCATGCGCTCCGCCACATCGCGCGCCTGCTCCATGCTGCCCTGTTTTGGCGTCAGCACGATTTCCGCGCCGAATGCGCTCATCGATTGCCGCCGTTCGATGCTGAGATGCTCCGGCATCACCAACAGCATGCGATAACCCATCACCGCCGCTGCCATCGCCAGGGCAATGCCGGTGTTGCCGCTGGTGGCTTCGATCAGCGTGTCTCCCGGCTTGATCTCGCCACGCGCCTGCGCGCGTGAAATCATCGACAGCGCCGGACGATCCTTCACCGATCCGGCCGGGTTGTTGCCTTCCAGCTTGGCGAGAATGACATTGCTGGTTTTCCCCGGCAAGCGCTTGAGCTTGACCAGCGGGGTATTGCCGACAAAGTCTTCGATGGTCTTGAACATGGAGAGGAGATTCGTTAAAAGTGGTGGCCAATTATCGCACATGCGCTCGGGATTGAAACGCCACCAACACTGCGATCAGCCACAAAAAACCCCGGATCAACCGGGGTAATGAGTCTCACACATGACTGCGCGAAATTACTTGGCAACCGGTTTTTTCTCCTGCTTGGCTGCTGGCTTGTCTTCCTTCTTGGCGGATTTGCCCTCTGCTGCCTTGGCAACGGGCTTGTCCTGCTTGCTGACTGTGCTGGCGCCGCTGACCATGGCATCCTGACGCAACTGCTTGATGATGCCGGGACCGATGCCTTCGACTTTCTCCAGATCATCGACCGATTTGAACAAGCCGTTCTTATTGCGATAATCGATGATCGCCTTGGCCTTGCCGGGACCAATGCCTTGCAGAGTCTCAAGCTCGGCCTGGGTGGCAGTGTTGATGTTGACGCCTGCGTGGACGGCAGTAGCCAACGCGAACAGTGTGACAATGAGCAATAACAGTTTTTTCATGATCTCTCCTCCAGGTTGGATGTAAGCGATGGAAAAACAAAGTTTGCTGCTACCCGACAGTTGCAAGGCGTCATTCACCGCATCCAGAATTTTGGGAGACTCACACCCCGCCTGTCATTTTCAGTGTAGTTGAGGTCATGCAGCTTGCTGAGACAATACGAGTTGCTGCGGGCGTAGCAGAGACAAAATAAACAAGAAGGGAAATTCTGTGGGAGTGTGCAGCCACCCCGGGTAGGGAATAACTATGTTGCAATCTCGGCATGCAAACGCTGCAACATTCCCAACGGGTCGGTTGCCTGCGTGATGGGTCTGCCTATCACCAGATAATCCGCGCCGTTTGCCATTGCCTGGCGCGGTGTTGTCACCCGTTGCTGGTCATCTGTGGAGGCATCCAGCGGACGGATTCCGGGCGTGACCAGACAGAAATCTTTTCCCATCGTCTGTCTGAGCCGTGCGGTCTCCAGCGCAGAGCACACGACACCGTCCAGTCCGCATGCACCAGCCAACCCGGCCAGCCGCTGCACCACGGCTTCCGGCTCGCCGCTCAGGCCGATATCGGCCAGATCATCCCGTCCCATGCTGGTGAGCAGGGTCACGGCGATCAGCCGTGTTTTCCCCGGCGGCAACGCCTCGCGCGCGGCAGAGAGCATTTTTCTTCCGCCGAGCGCATGCACGTTCACCATCCATACGCCCAAACCTGCCGCTGCCTTGCATGCACCTGCCACGGTGTTGGGAATATCGTGAAACTTCAAATCGAGAAAAACTTCAAAATCCTTGCGCATCAACTGTTCCACCAACTGCGGCCCGGCAGCGGTGAACAGCTCCTTACCTACTTTCACCCGACAGAGCTGCGGGTCAAGCCGCGCCGCCAGCGCCAGCGCCAGTTCTGCGGCGGGAAAGTCGAGTGCGACGATAATGCGTGGATCGTTCATGCGGTCGGCGGCCTTACTTCAATCTGTCATCCACAGCAACGGGAGGCTCATGCTCATTCGTGGCTGGATGCTTTTTTTTCAATGCGGCAATTTCGCGTCTTTGCCTGAATATTTTACCCAGACATGCCAGCACACCTAGCGCCACCCCCAGAGTGAAAAAGACCAGCAATATCAGCATCAGCGGCGCCTGCCACTCATAGCCGAAAAAATATTGCAATCTTACCGTATCGGCGTTCTTCACGGCGAAACCGAGCAGCAACAGAAACAATACGATGCGCACGAACCATGTCAGATAATGCATGATTCACCCTAATCCAAGGTCAAAAAAAAGGCAGCGAGATCTTGCGACCTGCTGCCATTATATTCGTCTTTTTGTCTGCGATTCGTTTCAGTTCTTATGATCTACTCGCTCGCGTAACTCTTTGCCAGCCTTGAAATGGGGTACATATTTTTCCGGCACCCGCACTTTTTCTCCTGACTTCGGATTGCGCCCCACCCGCGGCGGACGGTAGTTCAGGTCGAAACTGCCAAACCCGCGGATTTCAATGCGCTCTCCCTGCAGCAGGCTTCTGGCCATGGCATCAAGTATCATTTTCACCGCCAGCTCAGCATCCTTCGCTACCAGTTGCGGATAACGGGCTGCAAGCCTGGAGATCAATTCAGACTTCGTCATGAGCATCCTCTATTGTTCAGTATTTTTAACGTCCATCTTGGCTTTAAGCAGCGCCCCCAAGCTGGTGGTTCCAGAGCTGGGCGGACTTTCGGTCGTGACCTTCTGCATTGCGTCGGTTTCCTCCGACATGTCTTTGGCCTTGATGGAAAGATTGATGCTGCGGTTCTTGCGATCAACATTGATGATCATCGCCTCAACCGTATCGCCTTCCTTCAGATGGGTGCGAATATCTTCGACCCGGTCGCGCGATACTTCGGATGCGCGCAGATAGCCTTCTACATCGTTGTCCAGCGCAATCACTGCACCCTTGGCATCCAGCGATTTTACTGTGCCCTTGACGATGCTGTTCTTGTCGTTGACCGCAACGAAGCTGTTGAATGGGTCCCCTTCCAACTGCTTGATGCCCAGCGAAATGCGTTCGCGCTCAACGTCAATGGACAGGACCATCGCTTCCATTTCATCGCCTTTCTTGTAATTGCGTACCGCTTCCTCGCCCGGCTGATTCCAGGAAAGATCGGATAGGTGTACCAGTCCGTCTATACCACCCAGCAGCCCGATAAATACGCCGAAATCGGTAATGGATTTGATCTGCCCCTGCACCTTGTCGCCCTTTTTGTGGTTGATGGCAAAATCTTCCCAGGGATTCGGTTTGCACTGCTTCATGCCCAACGAAATACGGCGGCGCTCTTCATCAATTTCCAGAATCATCACTTCCACTTCGTCGCCCAGTTGCACCATCTTGGAAGGATACATATTCTTGTTGGTCCAATCCATTTCAGATACATGCACCAGTCCTTCTATGCCCTGTTCGATCTCGACGAATGCGCCGTAATCGGTCAGATTGCTGACTTTGCCAAACAGACGGGTACCTTGTGGATAGCGCCGGGAGAGACCCACCCATGGATCTTCGCTCAGTTGTTTCATTCCCAGCGAAACGCGGTTTTTTTCCTGATCGAATTTGAGCACCTTGGCGGTGACTTCATCGCCGACGTTGATCACTTCGGAAGGATGCTTCACCCGCCGCCAGGCGAGATCGGTAATGTGCAGCAGGCCGTCTATCCCGCCCAGGTCAACGAACGCACCATAATCGGTAATGTTCTTGACGATGCCCTTGACCACTGCTCCTTCCTGCAGGTTTGCCAGTAACGACTGGCGGTCTGCGCCCTGGCTGGCTTCCAGCACTGCGCGGCGTGACACCACTACATTGTTGCGCTTGCGGTCAAGCTTGATAACCTTGAATTCCATTTCCTTGTTTTCGTACGGCGTGGTGTCCTTGACCGGACGAATATCCACCAGCGAACCGGGCAGAAACGCGCGGATACCGTTAATCATTGCGGTCAGTCCGCCCTTGACCTTGCCATTCACCATGCCGCTTACGATGGCACCGGTTTCCATGGCCTTCTCCAGATCGTGCCATGCAGTCAGGCGCTTGGCCTTGTCGCGCGACAAACGGGTTTCGCCGTAACCATCTTCCAGGGCTTCGATCGCGACGGTGACAAAATCACCGGGCTTGACCTCGATTTCGCCCTTGTCATTCTTGAATTCTTCAACGGGGATAAAGCTTTCGGATTTGAGTCCCGCGTTCACGACTACGATGTTGTAGTCAACACGCACAACTTCGGCGGTAATTACTTCGCCTATGCGCATTTCCTGGCGCGTGAGACTTTCTTCAAACAGTGCGGCAAAACTTTCTGGGGAACTGGTTGCGGGGGAAGCGGTCGTCATTGTGAAAAATACCTGGTTTGAAATCCCGTCCAAACAATCATCTGGCGGGGTTGGTTGGTTAATCAATTTGCCTGAATACGCGGCTGGCTTCGCTCCCTGTCTGTCGAACAGGGACGCTGTGCAGCACCATGGTAATCAAACAGCCTTTGCGCAGATTTCGGCGTACTGTCTTAATACCTCATCCACCGCTTGGGTGATGTTGAGCGAGGTCGTGTCCAGCAAGCTTGCATCTGCGCCCTGTTGCAAGGGTGCCACGCTGCGATTGCTATCGCGCGCGTCGCGCTCCCGGATATCCTGCAAAAGGGTGGAGATATTAGCATCGATCCCTTTCTCCATCAACTGTTTATAGCGCCGCTGCGCGCGCGTCTCGGCGCTGGCAGTAAGAAAAATCTTGAGGGCTGCGTCAGGAAACACCACCGAGCCCATGTCGCGGCCGTCCGCCACCAGGCCGGGAAGCTGGCGGAATGCCCGCTGCCGCTGCAATAACGCTGTTCTGACCTTGGGATAGGCGGCAATCCTGGAAGCCCCATTGCTGCATGTCTCAGCACGAATGGCATCGGCGACATCTTCACCTTGCAGGTGGATCTTCGCACCAGCAAAAACGACCTCAAGATCTCTGGCAATGTCAGCCAGTGCGGTCTCGTCGGTCAGATCAATCTCCGCGCGCATGGCCACGAGCGCTACCAGACGGTAAAGTGCGCCGCTGTCGAGATAATGAAACCCCAGCTTTTCTGCCACCCGCTGTGCCACCGTACCCTTGCCGGAAGCGGAAGGGCCGTCAATCGCGATCACCGGAATATCCTTTACATTCATGCCTGACCTCAATATTTATACAGGTAAAACCATATCCGTTCAGCCCCTGGCTATTGCCGCAAATTTCTCGAAATAATCGGGAAAGGTCTTGGCCACACAATCCGGATCGTTGATGCGTACCGGCGTACCCAAAGATGCCAGTGAGAAACACATGGCCATGCGGTGATCGTCGTAAGTATCAATCGCTACATGCGCGACAGGCTGGGCCGGCGGCGGCGTAATGCGCAGAAAATCCGCTCCTTCTTCCACCGTCGCGCCCAGTTTGCGTAGTTCCTTGGCCATTGCCGCAAGCCGGTCGGTTTCCTTCACCCGCCAACTGGCGATATTGCGCAACACGGTAACGCCGTCGGCAAACAGGGCCACCACCGCCAGCGTCATGGCAGCATCGGGGATATGATTGCAGTCAAGATCTATTGCCCGGAGCCGCCCTGATTGCGGTGCACACGCCTCAATCCAGTTATCCCCCAAGGTGATGCCTGCCCCCATTTGCTCCAGTGCTGCAGCGAAGCGTACATCGCCCTGCAGACTGCCCCGGCCCACCCCTTCCACCCGCACCGGACCGCCGCCAATGGCACCGGCCGCAAGAAAATAGGAAGCGGAAGAGGCATCGCCTTCGACAAATATTTCGCCGGGACTGCAGTAACGCTGCCCGCCGCGCAGGATGAAGCGTCGCCATTCCTCGTGCTCTACCTGCACGCCGAAACGCGCCATCAGGGCCATGGTCAGCTCAACATAAGGCCGTGAAATCAGTTCTCCCGTCACCGCTACCGTCAGTGTTTCACCGGTAACCGGTGCAGACAGGGGCGATGCCAGCAGCAATCCGGTCAGAAACTGACTGGAAACATTACCCTTTACTGTCACCATGCCGGCATGTATGCGAGCGGGATTTATTTCCAGCGGCGGGAAACCCTCATTACCGAGATAGGTTATCTCTGCACCCAGTTGCCGCAGCGCGTCCACCAGATCGCCAATGGGGCGCTGATGCATGCGCGGCACGCCAGAAAGCCGGTAGTGCCCCTGCATCAGTGCCAGAACGGCGGTGAGCGGACGCAATGCCGTGCCGGCATTGCCCAGAAACAGATCCGCCTGAGTCACCGGAAAACGCAACGGAAATTGCCCACCCACACCTTGCACTTGATAATCATTGTTGCCGGTCTGAACGATGGGCACACCCAGAGCCTTAAGCGCATCCAGCATCCGTGCCGTATCGTCGGAGGCAAGCAGGTCGCGCACCTGGGTGACGCCTTCCGCCAGCGCAGCCAGTAACAGGATGCGGTTGGAAATGCTCTTGGAGCCGGGCAGACGCACCACGCCCTGGGTGCTGATAACAGCGGGAAGATCAAGAAATTCCATTACGCCTGGTCCGGAAGTAGCATGAGTTCGCACCATGATCGTGTCGGACTATGCGAGGAGTGTACCAATTGTTATTTCGAGCCAAGCGACTTCATCAGATTATCCCTGAGCGAGCGCATCAGCAGCATCTCCTCCCGCTCGACCTGTGCTGCTGTGCCTTTCATCCAGTCGCCATATAACAAACCGATCGGGCAGCCATTCAGATTCATCGGCAGCAGGATGAAAGCACCCACATCAGGCAAAGTCTCGGTCAGCCATGCCGGTATGCTTGCCGCCGACTTTGGCCCGGCGACATCTTCGATGAACACGTCGGCATTATTGGCCAGCGACAAATGGAATACATCGGTTACATAGGCTTCTGGAAAAGACAGGTTCGGCAGCACTTCGGGCATCGCAGTCCCAAAACCCACCCTACCTTTGAAGGCATCGCCATCACGCAGGAAAGCAGCCACGCGGTTGAAACCCATGCCGCCATACAAGGTTTCAAGCACCAGGTTTAAGGTATTGCCAAAATTTGCGCCTCTGGCCAGCGCATTGGTGGTCTCACGCACACCTGCGGCCAATTGCTTGGTCGCATCGCCCGGCTTGCCATGCGGTGCGCTGACAGCCTCCAGAATGGAGGGTTCCTTGGCATCGCTGACGGCAAGATGAACTGATTCCAATATGGTTTCGACCGGAACCAGCAAAGCATTGCCGTAACGCGAGGCAAGTTCCGTCAAACCCTTGCTATTACCCTTCCTGGTCACCGTCGCCGCCGCCTCCCCGGCAAAGCTGGCCATCATTCTGAGCCATCCCGGAGATCCGGGAATACTGGTCTCGACAAATGAAGGTGGACTCATCATGCTGTTGGCAATCTTTTTGGGCAAGCGCCAGTTTTTGGCGAATTCTTGTGAAATTTCGTCCAGCGTCACGCCGATGATTTCCAATGCAGCCTCATTCTTTGACAGGGACTTGCTTGCAGAAATTTCCTCTATCCTGGACCATTCTTCGGGGAAGTAGAACACCACCAGCAACCGGCCCAGATGATGCATGAGCGCGCAAACCACCGCTTCTTCGGTGTTGGCTATGTGTGCCTTGGTCGCAATCTCTCTGGCAATATCGCCGGCCAGCAGCGCCTGAGTCATCTCCGCGCGCGCCGCTGCAGAATCCGGAGCGCTGGTAGAAAGCGTATCCACCAACCGCACGCTGAGTACCAGATAGGAGATGGCATCAATCCCAATAATCATTGCTGCCTTGCTGATAGTCGTTATTTCTCCGCCAATGGAGGCATACATGGCGGAGTTGGCCAGCCGGATTACCTTTTGCGTCAAGGCGAAATCGCTCAATATGGTTCCGGTGATATCCGCGACACTGGTATTCTCGTCCCGTGCCGTTTCGGAAAAATTCTGCACCGATTTTGACAGGGCGGGGAAATCCCCCTTTTCTTCCATGCGCTTGCGCAAGAGCGTAAAGAATCCGGCTTTCCCGTTTTTAAGAGTCGATATCAGTGTTGTCATGCTATGAGTTTTTCCTGAAAAGCAGCGGCATCCATCGGCCTGCCGGTGAGATAGCCCTGGACCAGATCACAGCCCTTGGACTTGAGGAATTCCAGTTGTTCTGCAGTCTCCACCCCTTCTGCCACCACCAGCAACTCCAACCCCGCGGCCAGGCCCAGTATCGCCAGAACGATGGCGACATCCTCGGCGCCTTGCGGCACATCGTCCACAAAGGACTTATCGATTTTCAGAACGGAAAGCGGCAGTTTTTTAAGATAGGCCAGCGACGAATAGCCGGTGCCGAAATCGTCGATGGCAATCTTCACGCCGGCAGCGCGCAACCCATGAAGGATGGCGCCAGACTCCTCCGGATCGTGCATCAAAACTCCCTCGGTGATCTCCAGCATCAGGGAGGATGGCGCAAGTTGCGACTCCTCCAGCGCTTTGTCGACCAAATTATTGAAACCTTCCTGCCGGAACTGCCGGGGAGACACATTAACGGACATATAAAAATCCGGAATCCCCGCCATCTGCCACAGTTTCGCCTGATGGCAGGCGGTCCGCAGCGCCCATGCACCCAACATCTCTACCAGGCCGCTGCTTTCGGCCAGCGGAATGAATCTTGCGGGGGACACCAGTCCCTGCCCAGGCCGATCCCAGCGCATCAAGGCTTCCGCTCCTTTCAATATTCCCGTCTGCATGCAAAAAACCGGCTGGTAATGGAGCAGAAATTCGCCGTTCTTTATCCCTTCATGCATGGCCGATTCCAGCGACAGGTTGCCCTTGTCTCCCCCGTCCAACTGCTGGTCATAAATTTCCCAGTGGTTCTTGCCATACGTCTTTGCGCTGTACATGGCGGTTTCGGCATGTCCCAGCAAGATTCCGGGATCACTGCCATGATCGGGGTAAGCTGCTATTCCCAGGCCAATGCTGACGTATATGTTGTGTCCTTCAATCTGGAAAGGCCGCTGCACTGTAGCCAGGACTTTCTTGATCACCAGATCAATATCCTTGCGCCAGTCCGCGATCATCATGACCAGTACAAATTCATCCCCGCCGATCCTGGCGATGGTATCGCTGCGACGGATAATCACCTGCAGCCGCTCTGCCACCGCCTTGATCAATTGATCGCCTATCTCGTATCCAAGCGAATCATTTATTTTTTTAAATCCGTTCAGGTTGAGGAAAAGGATGACAAGATTATTGTTTCCGCGACTGGCGGTATTGATGCCGACACTGATCCGGTCACTGAGCAGCCCTCTGCCCGGCAGTCCGGTAAGCGCATCATGAGTGGAAAGATGAGCGAGCCGGGCTTCGTTTTCTTTCCAATGCGAAGCATCGTAGGCAACGAAGACATATTCGTCGCGCCCTTCCAGGCGCAGAATATGGCAATCTACCCATACCGGCAACACGCGCTGCCGCAGCAGGCGGCAAACAAACGACTGTTTTTCCCCAGTGAGGGTCGCCTTATCCTTCGCCGCCGTGAAGATTGACATGTCCTCGGGCTGGATGAAGAATCTGAGCGCTTCCCCCACCGGACTTGCGGCCAGCTCAAGAAATTCCTGGGACGGTGCTGATGCCTGCCGGATGATACTGTCCGCATCAATGCGCACGGTGAAATCAGTCAGTAGCGATAGGGATTTGAAAGAGACTAGATCACTCACGATAGCTTGGCCTTCTCCTGCCATTCTCAGGAATTCGGCGAATTATATGCTCAACAATAAACCTGCAATAGCGGTAGTCTAGCATAGCGTGGCGCAACCCCCATGCAGGTCGCTCCCGCGGCAAGTTCCCATTAATGGGCTGGGGAGGAAATAAGTTGCTCAGTCGAGATAAAGCGCGCTGCGCAGAACCCAAAGTTTCCGGCAAGATCCGAGGCAAGTGCCATCGACATAAAAGCTGGCCAACGAACCATACTTTTTCCCTGCTGAAACCTCATTGCGGCAATCCCGTCTCGTCTGGTTGATTGAAAACTATAATACGCTTTCAACTACAATGTGCTTATTTACGGCAACATCGAGAAATAGTGAAGCCTCTGCTGAAAAGGCCGCCATTATAACCAGCCCGTCTTGACCAGCCAATAACAGCTTGGCAATAAGCCTTCATCAACGCTAATATCTTACGCTGTCTGCACTTTCTCCCCATGACTGGTCAAAGGTCCGCCAATTCCAGCATCGAACATGCGATCAGCGGTCGATATGCCACAACAATTAGGGAGTCCGCTTCTGTGTCTGCAACAGCTTCGATTAATTTCAAATATGCTTCATGCAAAGGAGAGGCGGGATGATTAGGCGCAAACATATACAGATGCTGAGCATGCTGGTAGCTCTGTTTTGTGCTTCAACAAGCACATGGGCCAACGTGAAAGACAGTGGTCTCATCACCGCCGCCGCAAAAGGTAATCTTCCAGGAGTCAAGGCAGCGCTCGCCGCCAGGGCCAATGTGAATGCCAAAGCAGACAACGGCATCACGGCGTTGATAACAGCAGCGGAAAATGGTCATGAAGAGATAGTGCAAGCACTTCTCGCTGCCAAAGCCGATGTGAACGCCGCAGCAAACGATGGAGGCACTGCGCTGATGGCGGCATCGCAAAGCGGTTTTCATGAGGTGGTGCAAATACTGCTTGAAGCCAAAGCCAACGTGAACGCCAAGGCTGCCGATGGCAACACCGCATTGATCGTTGCGTCGCAGAAAGGGCACCGGCAGGTAGTGCAGGCGTTGCTCGCCGCCGGGGCTGATGTGGCTGCCCGCAGAAATGATGGCCTCACGGCGTTGATGCAGGCATCACAGGAAGGGCGCTGGCAGATAGTGCAAATATTGCTTGCCGCCAAGGTCGATGTAAACGCCCAACTCAGCAACGGCGCCAACGCATTGATGCTGGCGTCGCAGATGGGCCACCTGAGAGTAATACACGCGCTACTCGCCGCCAAGCCCGAGGTGAACGCCAAGGCTGTCAATGGTGCCACCGCGCTGACACTGGCAACGAAATACCAGCACCAGGAGGTGGTAAAGCTCCTCAAGGGAGCCGGTGCCAGGTAGGGGTTCTACATCCCGAGTAGTACGGAACCGGATCAGGCTGCCTGTACCGGGACGCTGCCACGCTGATCGATGATGCGATTCATCTCATTCACGTAAACCAGTCGCGGCTGGTATAGACGCAGCTCCGGCTCGGAATAGATTGCATAGGCCGCAATGATCAGAATGTCCCCTGGACTGGCTTTGTGGGCGGCAGCACCGTTTACTGAGATTATTCCCGAATTGCGCTGGGCGCGAATGGCATAGGTGGTGAAGCGCTCGCCATTGGTGATGTTGTAGATTTCGATCTGCTGGTACTCACGGATACCAGCGGCGTCAAGCAGCACATCGTCTATCGCGCACGAACCCTCATAATCCAGCTCCGAGCGCGTCACGCGTACCCGATGCAATTTGGCTTGCAACATGGTTTTCTGCATGGCTGTCATTTTACATTATAAATTCAACAGGCGAATTATAACCAATCTGCAATCCGCGATGGCGAGACTTTAGGAAGCGTTGCAATTGTTTACCTGACTGGTTAACATCGGCGACGTGCAAGCGCCGGCCTGCCATCCATCAAGAAAAAGGTATCTCAATGTCACACTGGTTCAAGGATAACTCGCAATCCATCGGCCGTACCCCGCTGGTTCGGCTCAACCGTATCACCGATGGCGCGCCCGCGACAGTGCTGGCGAAAATCGAGGGGCGCAACCCCGGTTACTCAGTCAAATGCCGCATTGGTGCGGCGATGGTCGAGGATGCGGAGCGTCGTGGACTGCTCGGCCCCGGTAAAGAACTGGTGGAGCCGACCAGCGGCAACACCGGCATTGCGCTGGCATTCGTCGCTGCCGCCCGCGGCATGCCGCTGACCCTGACCATGCCGGAAACCATGAGTCTGGAGCGCCGCAAACTGCTGCTTGCCTATGGCGCCAGACTGGTTCTGACGGAAGGTGCCCGCGGCATGAAAGGCTCGATCGAGAAAGCCGAGGAGATCGTCGCTTCCGATCCCGGCCGATATGTCCTGCTGCAGCAATTCAAGAATCCTGCCAACCCGGCCATCCACGAACAAACCACGGGACCGGAAATCTGGAATGATACCGACGGCGCCGTTGATATCTTTGTCGCCGGCGTGGGCACTGGTGGCACCATCACCGGCGTTTCACGCTACCTCAAAAAAACCAGAGGCAAGGCAATTGTTGCGGTTGCGGTCGAGCCCTCGGCTAGTCCGGTGCTCACCCAGCAACGTGCCGGTGAGCCGCTGCAACCCGCGCCGCACAAGATTCAAGGCATTGGTGCGGGCTTCATCCCGGATAACGTGGATCTCTCGCTGGTGGATGAGATCGAGCAGGTCAGCAACGAAGAGGCGATCCTGTACGCACACCGCCTTGCGCGTGAAGAAGGCATTATCTCCGGCATTTCATGCGGTGCTGCGGTAGCGGCGGCGGTGCGCCAGGCCAAACGGCCGGAAAACGCGGGCAAAATCATCGTTGTCATTCTGCCCGATTCCGGTGAACGTTACCTGAGCACCATTCTTTTCGAGAACGTGTTCGACGCTCAAGGATTGGCGGCGTCGTGACAACCCCCAAAAAAACCAGTGATCCGGCACTACCGGAAGCGCATCTGGAAATCGATGCGATTGTGGCCGAATTGCGCGCTTTGCGGGTGGCCTCGCTGGAACACCGGCAGCGCCACGACCGCCCTCCCCGGCTGCCCTTGCGCAAGGCACTGGCCGAGATCGCGGATGGATTGGGAGCCGCGCTGTTCCCGAACCGCCTGGGCTCACCAGAACTCACCGATGGAGGTGTCGATCACTATGTCAGACAGACACTGGATACAGCGTTAAGGAAATTGCAGCAGCAGGTACGGCGCGAATTGCATTATGCCGTCAGCTCGGAGACCGACAGCAACACGACCCACGAACAGGCGGTCGCAATTACCCACGCCTTTGCCAAACGCTTACCCGAGATACGTAATCTGCTGGATAGCGATATTTGCGCAGCCTACGAAGGCGACCCGGCCGCGCGCAGCGTCGATGAGGTGCTGGTCTGCTATCCGGGTATAACTGCCATCATGTACTACCGGCTCGCCCATGAGCTGTATCGACTGGGGGTTCCGCTGATCGCGCGCATGATTTCCGAAATTGCCCATTCGGCCACCGGCATCGAGATTCATCCGGGCGCGCAGATCGGCAGCAGTTTTTTCATCGATCACGGCACCGGTGTCGTCATCGGCGAAACCGCCATCATCGGCAAAAACGTGCGACTATACCAGGCGGTGACCCTGGGTGCCAAACGCTTCCCGGTGGATGAGCACGGCGCGCTGGTGAAGGGTAATGCGCGCCATCCTATCGTCGAGGATGATGTCGTCATCTACGCGGGCGCCACCATACTCGGTCGCATCACCATTGGCCGCGGCTCGACCATCGGCGGCAATGTCTGGCTGACACACAGCGTTCCACCTGGCAGCAACATCTCGCAGGCGCAATGAGATGTGCCAAGTCCGTGCTGCATTCAGGATAATTCCAGTTCCGCCACGCTGGCGCTGTTTACCAGTGCCATGTCATGACCGGTCAACAGTTGCTCGATGTCCATCAGAATCAGCATGCGTTCATCCTGCGTGCCCAGGCCAAGGATATATTTGGCGTTGAAACTGGAGGAGAAGTCCGGTGTTGGTCTGATCTGTTCAGGTGTCAAGGTAATTACGTCGGATACCTTGTCCACCACTATCGCCGCCACCTGCTCGGTCAGCTTAAGGATAATCATTACAGTGAACTGGTTGTATTCGACCTTGCCAAGGCTGAACTTGATGCGCATGTCCACCACCGGCACGATCGTACCACGCAGATTGATCACGCCCTTGAGGAACTCAGACGTATTGGCAATCTCGGTTACCGCACCATAACTGCGGACTTCCTGCACCTTGTCGATCCCGATGCCATACTCTTCCTTGCCCAGAGTTATAATCAAAAATTCGTTCGTTTCACTGCCTGCCACCTTGGCAGACGGGGTCGCCGCAGTGGCTGCCATTTGCATTGCCTGTGTCATATGCTGTCCCTCAAAAAAGTGTAGCCTTCACTCTGGATTCTCCGGTCCGCATACTGCATGACCTGTGCAGCGTGGCATTCCGATCAATTCAGCCACCCTGCAAGCATGCAAGACCCAGCCCTAAAACTCAGCCCAGTCATCGTCACCGCCAGCGGCAATCGCCTTATCCCGCAGCGTCGGCTTGGCTCTGACCGCGGGAGCGGCAGCTATTTTCCTGGACTCCTCTTTCTTTGCGGGTTTGGCGGCAAATAATTGCGTAACCCGTGCAGGGCGGCTGTTTATACCTTCGTTCAACTTGAATGTAGCCACGGCAGTCGCCAGGTTCTGCGCCTGTTCTTCCATCGATTCCGCCGCTGCAGTCGCTTGCTCCACCAATGCCGCGTTCTGCTGCACGCCCTCATCCATCTGCGTAATTGCGTCGCCAACCTGTGCGATGCCCAGACTCTGCTCCTGCGACGCGACGGTGATCTCCGCCATGATGTCAGTCACGTGCTTGATCGAGTTAACGATCTCTGCCATGGTCTTGCCAGCCTCGTCCACCAACTTGCTGCCGTTATCGACTTTTTCCACCGAGTCACTGATCAGTGTCTTGATTTCCTTGGCAGCAGTCGCGCTCTTTTGCGCCAAGTTCCGGACCTCGGTCGCAACCACTGCGAAGCCACGGCCCTGTTCGCCGGCACGGGCGGCTTCCACTGCGGCATTGAACGCCAGAATGTTGCTCTGGAACGCGATGCCATCGATCACGCTGATGATGTCGACGATCCTCTTCGAACTGGTGTTGATTGAAGCCATGGTAGTGATCACCTCACCGACCACGCTGCCACCCTTGACCGCGATCTCGCTGGCACTGATGGCAAGCTGATTCACCTGTCTGGCATTGTCGGCATTCTGCTGCACCGTCGAAGTGAGTTCCTCCATGCTGGAGGCGGTTTCCTGGATCGACGAAGCCTGCTCTTCGGTGCGCCGCGACAAGTCCAGATTGCCGACGGACAGTTCTCCGGCTGCCTCGCTTACGCTCATGCTGCCTGAGCGCACATCCAGCACCGTGGCCTTCAGATTGATACTTGTCTGGGTCAGCGCCTTGAACAGCTCGCCGAATTCATCGCTGCGATCCATGGTGAATTTGCTGTTGAGATCGCCCGCTGCCAGTGTGTTGGCAATATCGATTGCCTGTCGCAGCGGCTCGACTGTGTTTTGTGTCATGAAGTAACCGAGCAGCAGCATCAGCAGCACCCCGCTGACCGTTGCCAGAGCGATAAAACTGCCCAGCCAGGGGATAGCGGTGGCTTGGCTCTGCCCCCACCATCCAGCTACCCCCACGGCCAGCAGAATCAGCGTTGGTACGCTCATGAATAGCATATTGCGTTTGCCGATGGTCATGCGGCAGAGTGCAGCCAACCTGCCGACGAAATCGGTACGCACCACGCCGCCGCGCACGATCTTGAGGTTATGCGCCGTGCCTTCACGTATCTGGCGATAAATCGGTGCAACCTGATCAATCAGCGCACGCGCTGGTTTGGTGCGCACCGACAGATAGCCGACAATCTTGCCATTTTCCAGCAGCGGCGTGGCATTTGCCAACACCCAATAGTAATCGCCATTCTTGCGGCGGTTCTTGACCAGCCCGGTCCACGGCAGGCCATCCCCAAGCGTTTTCCACAGATCGGCAAACGCTTCGGCGGGAACGTCGGGATGGCGCACGATGTTGTGCGCTTTGCCGATCAGTTCTTCCATGCTGAAACCGCTTACCTCAATGAAAGTGGGGTTTACATAAGTGATGCGCCCTTTCATGTCAGTGGTCGAAACAATCAGCGTGTCTTCTGCAAGTTGGTACTCGGCATCGGTCACTGGTAAATTCACTCTCATCTTGCTCTCCTGTTAGTTATCAGTGACTGCTGGTTATGCCGCGATGGAATTCTTGGATCGGCTACGGGGTCGTAGCGTGGTGACTGCATGGCTTTTATTGCTGTGCACAAGCGTGCGCTTGCTCTGGGCTGCCAACTCATCACTGGCCGCATTCTGCAGCAGTCGTGCGAATGCTTCCGCTGACACGGGCTGGCCCAACAAGTGTCCCTGCGCCAGAGTGCATTGATACTGATGCAGAAGCTGTAGCTGCTCCTCCGTCTCCACTCCCTCGGCAATCAGGTGCAGACCCAGACTTGCCGCCATGGCAATGATCGCTCTTACTATTGCCGCATCGTTGTGATCGGTAGCAAGGTTGCGGATAAACGACTGGTCAATCTTGAGACTGTCGAGGGGAAGTTTTTTCAAATATCCCAGATTCGTATAGCCCGTGCCAAAATCATCCACTGCGATCTGCACGCCCAGTTGCTTGAGCATGCGCAGGGTCTCAATCGCTTTATCATGCAGCAGCGCAGAACGGTAGGCATTGGCACTGCTTCCTGCCGCTCTTTCGGAAACCGGCATCAGGCAGCTTTCCGTGATCTCGAGTTCCAGGAATCGCGCTGGCAACCCGCTCTCAGCCAGCGCCGCAGTCACCGTCTGGATCAGGCTGGGCTGCAAGAATTGTTGAACGGAAAGGTTGACCGCTACCCGCAGCGGTGGAGCGCCGGCGTCATGCCAGCGCTGCATGCTGCTGCAGGCTGCGCGCAGCACCCATTCGCCTATCGGCAGGATCAGACCGGAGCGTTCTGCAAACGGGATGAACTCGGCTGGCAGGATCAACCCGCGCTTGGGATGCTGCCAGCGCAACAATGCTTCTGCGGCGACTACCCTGCCGCTGTTCAGATCAGTCTGGGGCTGATAGAACAGCAGCAATTCGTTGCGTTCCAGCGCGTGCCGCAGATCGTTCTCCAACGCCATGCGCTCGTGAAAATGACTGCTCATGCATGCTGCATATAAGCTGGAGCCGCTGCCTCCTTGCTCCTGCACATGGGACATTGCAATATTAGCGTTCTTCATCAGCACTCCAATCCAGATAGGTTAAGAATAATTACCGTAGCCAACCGCCAGCATCCGTTGCCGCCAGGCTGGTTCAAGCTGTCATCGCCGCAAATTTCGTGTGCTACTTGCATTGCGCTCTCCGTTGATAGTCTGGTTTTGCCCAAGCATCCATGCTGCATGGCTACACTGCTGTGCGCAGCCACGCTCCGCCCTGTGCCGCCGGACTGGTACCGACCGCCTTCTGCAGGAACTGTCCGAATTCCGCTGCCGGCATAGGCCAGCCAAGAAACTGCCCCTGCACTATGATGTTTTGATAGTGACTCACAAGCTGCAACTGCTCCTCCGTTTCAACTCCTTCGGCGACCACGTCCAGACCAAGACTTGCCGCCATGGCAATGATGGCTCTCACAATTGCCGCATTGCTGTGATCAATGGCGGTATTGTGAATAAACGACTGATCAATCTTGAGACTGTCCAGGGGAAACTTTTTCAGATAACTCAGATTTGAATAACCCGTGCCAAAATCGTCGACTGTGATCCACACTCCCATTTGCTTGAGTGTTCGCAGGATTTCCAGCGCTCCGCCAGAAGCCGGCATCAGGCAGCTTTCCGTGATCTCCAGTTCCAGGAATCGCGCCGGCAACCTGCTTTCGGCCAGCGCCGCAGTCACCGTCTGGATCAGGCTGGACTGTACGAATTGGCGAGCAGACAGGTTGACCGCTATTCGCAGCGGCGGAGCGCCGGCATCATGCCAGCACTGCATGCTGCTGCAGGCTGCGCGCAGCACCCATTCGCCTATCGGCAGGATCAATCCGGACTGTTCGGCGAGCGGAATGAACTCGTCCGGCAGGATCAATCCGCGCTCCGGGTGCTGCCAGCGCAACAATGCCTCTGCGGCGACTATCCTGCCGCTGCTCAGTTCAGTCTGCGGTTGATAGAGCAGCGTCAATTCGTTGCGCTCCAGCGCATGTCGCAGATCGTCCTCCAGTACCATGCGTTCGTGGAAATGGCTGCTCATGCATGCCGCATATAAACGGAAACCGCTGCCACCTTGCTCCTGTGCGTGGTGCATCGCGCTAGCGGCGTTCTTCATCAGCGCTTCAAATCCGTCCCCGTCGCCTGGATAGAAACTGATGCCGATGGAAGCCGAGACACACAGCTCCCGTTCGCCCACCATCACCGGCGCTGCAAGTACCTGCATGATCTTGTTTGCTGCCTTGAGCGCGTCTGCTGCTGCGCTCAAGGATTGCAGGATGATGGTAAATTCATCCCCGCCCTGGCGTGCCACCGTATCGTTTTCGCGCACGCTCCGCACCAATCGCCGCGCAATCTCCTGCAGCAGAGCATCGCCGCCGCTATGGCCGATGCTGCCGTTGACAAGCTTGAAACGATCCAGGTCTATGCTCAACACCGCCAGCATCTCGTGGTTGCGGTGCGCATGGGCAATGGCTGAACCGAGGCGCTCCTTGAACAGCGCCCGGTTCGGCAAGCCGGTCAAGTCATCATGGAACGCCATGCGCTGCAGTTGACTTTCGATCTTTTTCTGCTGGCTGATGTTGGTAAGAACCGCGACAAAATTCTGCACCCTTTGCTGTTCATCTCTTACGGAGCAAATATTCAACAGCTCAGGATAAATATCGCCATTCTTGCGCTTGTTCCAGACCTCCCCTCCCCATTTCCCGGTTTCCGTGATTGCCTGCCACATGGCGGTGTAGAAAGCTTTATCCTGAAGCCCGGACTGGAGTATCCGGGGAGTGTTGCCAATCAGCTCTTCCTCGGTGTAACCGGTGATCCCGAGCAGCGCAGGATTGACAGCGACGATAACGCCTTGCGCGTCGGTGACGATAATGCCATCCAGGGCGTTATCGAATACTGTCGCGGTCAGTCGCATCTGATTTTGCATCGCATTGATCAGACCCTGTTCACGCTGCACACCCAGGGAAAATCCGACCTGCTGTGCGGCCAATACCAGCAGGGTGCGCTCTACCGCGCTGACGAAACTGTCCACCAACCCGGAACACACACACAGCGTACCGATACAATGGTTATCAACAAACAAGGGCTGTATCAGCGTGGAAGGGGCTTGTATCTTGAGCGTGAAATCCTTCCAGATACCGCTGCATTCTTCAACTGCCGACGCCTCTGTGACATGAACCAGCCTCTGGCTGCGGATACATGCGCCCACCGGATTGCCGTCATCCGCCGCACCATCCCAGCGCAGTCCTGTCTCAGGTAGAAAAGAAACGGCTGCTCCTGCCGCTGCCATCACCCTGATGGCGCCATCCGCTTCGGTATAACCTACCCATGCCATCCGGTAAGGCCAGTGCGAGACCAGCTTGCCGCAAACCTGCCGCAGCAGGTCTTCCTCGTTCGCGTGCGGCGTCAACAAGATATTCTGGACCTGCAGCATAAGGCTCATCAGCAGATAATTACGGTTGGCTTCGGTTGACATCTGTATTTTTTGGGAACTTCGCTCTGCAGGTTTCCGGGATTGATGATATTACGACGTGGATATCGACAACTGCTGTCGGAAAACCCTGAGTATCGGCTAGGAAAAACGTAAGGCATTTGTCAGACTCTTCCTACAGTCTCTTCATCGAGTTCAGGGTATTATCGGTCTGCTTGAGATGCATCGAACTGAATCGCGGATGAGCAGAACAGCCAGAGAAAATACTGTGACCCAGGACAAAAACAACGCTGCCGATCCGCGCACAAATGGTGCAACTGCCAAAATACGCCAGAAAAAAGAGCTGCAGCCAGGAAAACAGCAGATGCAACCGGAACCGGTGGCAGCGTCTGAAACAACGCAACTCCTGCACGAATTGTTACTCCACCAGATTGAGGAGGAAGCGCAGCGTGCGGAGTATCAGCAGGGCTTGCAGTCCGAAACACAGGCCGAACTGGCAACCATGCTGGCACGCTACACTGACCTCTATGATTTTGCTCCGGCAGGCTACTTCACTCTCGCGCACGACAGCACGATCGTGCAGGCGAACCTGACCGGCGCTTTCCATCTCGGTTTGGAACATGCCCGACTGCCGGGTGCCCGCTTTGGCCTGTTCGTTGCCGCAACCGACTTGCCCACCCTCAACACCTGCCTCGAGCAGATGTTTGCCACTGCCACCAAGCAGACTTGCGAATTGACGCTGGTAAGACCAGACCAGTCAGCGTTGGTAGTGCAGTTCGCGGCCATACCTTCCGCCAACGGACAAGAGTGTCGTGCCGTGACACTGGATATCAGCCTGCGCAAGCAGACGGCAGACGCACTCGAATCTTCACTGGGGCACATCAAGCTGATTCAGGACGCTATCAACGCGCACTCCCTCGTCGCGATTACCGACCAGCGCGGAAAAATCATTTACGCCAACGACAAATTCTGCGCTGTCTCCCAATATGCGCATAAAGAACTGGTCGGCCAGAATCATCGCATTTTCAACTCCGGCTTTCATCCCAAGGAATTTTTCCGGGAGCTATGGAAGAGCATTGCAAAAAGATACATCTGGAAAGGCGAAATCAGAAACCGCGCCAAGGATGGTTCCCACTATTGGCTGGACACTACCATCGTGCCGTTTATCAATGCAGCCGGCAGTCCGTACCAATATGTCGCCATTTCCACGGAGATCAGTCAACGCAAGCAGCTGGAGCAATTGATGGAGCAACAGATCGAAGAGTTGGCGCGCTCCAATGCCGAACTGGCGCAGTTCGCGTATGTGGCAACGCATGATCTGCAGGAGCCGCTGCGGGCGGTAACCAGTTGCGTCCAGCTCCTCGGAAAGCACTACCAGGGCAAACTCGATACGCGCGCCGACGAGTACATCGCCCACGCGGTGGCCGGTACCCAGCGAATGCGCGCATTGATTGATGACCTGCTGATCTATTCGCAGATCGATGCCGGCCACTCCCTGGTGCCGGTGGATTGCAGCGCGTTGCTGGATAACGTGCTGATCAGTCTCAAGCCGGCCATTGCGGAAAGCAGCGCAGTGATCAGCCATGAGCCGCTGCCCACGGTAACGGGCTTCCAATACCAATTGATGCAGCTATTCCAGAACCTGATCAGTAACGCGCTCAAGTTCCGTGGGCAACATGCGCCCAAAATCCACATCAGTGCAGAGCGCACAGCCGACGCGTGGCTATTCTCTGTCGCCGACAATGGCATCGGCATGGAGCCGCAGTATTGCGAACGCATCTTTCGCGTGTTTCAGCGCCTGCACACCCGCACGGAATATCCGGGCACCGGCATCGGTCTGGCGATCTGCAAGAAAGTGGCCGAACAGCACGGTGGGCGTATCTGGGTCGAGTCGCAGCCGGAGCAGGGCGCCACCTTCTTTTTTACCATTGCTGAAAAGAGCTAGTGCACCATGAACCTTGAGATGCCACCCCGCACTGCTGTCATCTTGCTGGCCGAGGACAACCCGACCGACGTGATGCTGACCAGGGAAGCGCTCGCCAATACCGGACTGCTGCACACACTGCATGTGGTCGAAAACGGCGTTGAAGTCATGGCGTTTCTGCGCCAGCAAAATAAACATGCCGGAGCACCCCGCCCGGACATGATTCTGCTGGATTTGAACATGCCCCGGAAGGATGGCCTGGAAGTGCTGACTGAGATCAAAGCTGACGTGAAACTGGGGAATATCCCGGTGATCATCCTGACGACCTCAAGTTCCGGTGATGACACCATCAAAGCCTATGCCAGCCATGCCAATTGCTACATCAGAAAAACCGCAGACTTTGATGACTTCACCCAGGCAATCCAGTCGGTGCTGGATTTCTGGTTCTGGAGCGTCACTCTGCCTATGCCGTCAGAGCATTAAATTATGGATGACGACAAAATCCAGGTTCTGCTGGTCGAAGACAGCCCGACGGACGCTTTGTTCGTGCAGGACGAACTGATGCACACGGCAGATGGGCAATTTGCCGTGACCCATGTCCAGCGACTGAGCCATGCGCTGAGACAACTGCCGCTCCAGCACTTCGATGTAGTACTGCTGGATCTGAGTCTGCCAGACTCGGATGGTCTCGAGACGTTCAGCCGAATTTACAACGTAGACGAAAACATGCCTATCGTGCTACTAACCAGCCAAGTCGATGAATCGCTCGCTCTGCGGGCACTCCAGGCCGGAGCACAGGATTATCTGATGAAAGAAAAAGTGCTGAGCGGCGTCTTGCCACGCGTCATCCGTTATGCCATTGAACGTAAGCGTTCGAAGCGGGCATTGCGCGAAAGTGAAGCACGGCTTCGCGACTTGTTTGACGGCACCAGTGATCTCATCCAGAGCGTCGCACCGGATGGACGCATCTTTTTTGTAAATCGCGCCTGGCGCGAGATGCTCGGCTATTCCGAGCAAGAAATAACCGCGCTGAACATCTTCGATGTCATTCATCCAGACCAGCACGAGTACTGCCGCACCTACCTGCAGCAGCATCTGGCGGGCAAGGACGGCGAGATAGTGGAAACCGCTTTCCGCACCAAGGATGGGCGTACCATTTCCGTGGAGGGCAGCGTAACGGCGCACTTTGAAGATGGCAAGGCCGTGGCGGTACGCGGCATTTTCCGTGACGTGACCAAGCGCAACGAGATGATGGCGAAATTGCAGACGCTGACGACGCACTTGCAAAACATCAGAGAAGAAGAAAGGACCAACATTTCGCGGGAAATTCATGATGAACTGGGAAGCATGCTGACAGTGATGAAAATGGAGCTGGACTGGTTGGCCAAAAAAATTGACGCCAACCCGATGCATGAGAGAATCCTGTTGATGCATCAATTATCCGCAGAAGCCCTGGGGGTCACACGCAGAATTTCGCAGAATTTGCGACCCAGCGTACTCGACAACCTCAGACTCGATGGCGCCATCGAGTGGCTGGCGCATGAATTCGAGCAGCGTCTGGGTATCAGTTGCCGGCTGACCCTGAACGCAACGCGTCTTCCCCGCCTGGACGACAGACATAATACGAATGTTTTCAGGATTATTCAGGAAACGCTCACCAATGTAGCGCGGCATGCCCATGCGACAGCCGTGGAAATCGAGGTCGATGAGACTGGTGACCATATCACGATCGAAATCAGGGATAACGGCATCGGTATCTCCAAACAGCAGCTGTTGAATCTGAAGTCTTTCGGGATTGCCGGAATGTATGAACGCATCAAGCAATTGAATGGCGAGCTGAAAATCACTGGGGTTCCCGCGCAGGGCAGCACTGTGCAACTGCGGATACCGCTCTTTGATTTTGTGCCGCCGACACAGATGGAGAACAGGCCATGATAATCAGGGTGCTGCTAGCCGATGACCATTCCCTGCTGCGGAACGGCCTGAAGCGGCTTTTCAGTGAAACAACGGATATCGTGGTCGTCGCCGAAGCGGTGGATGGACCTGATGCCCTGGAAAAAATGCGCCATGGCGGGTGGGACGTGGCATTGCTGGACGTGAGCATGCCAGGCATGAACGGGCTGGAAGTGCTGCGCCGCATAATGGCTCATGATGCACAAAATAGGGTGCTGATGTTGAGCATGTATCCTGAGGATGAATATGCCATCAGGGCGATGCGCGCAGGCGCCTCCGCCTATCTCACCAAGGACAGTCCAACAGATCTGCTCATGACCGTAATCCGGCGCTTGGCAAAAGGCGGCAAATACGTGAGTCCGGCACTGGCCGAGAAATTGCTGTTCAGTCCCGAACCCTCTAGCGGAGTATCACCGCATTCCACTCTTTCCGATCGGGAGCTGCATGTTCTCAAGCTTATCGTCACCGGCGTATCCTTGACCGCCATCGCGGAGGAGCTGTCGCTCAGCGTAAAAACCGTGAGCACTTACCGTTCCCGCATCATGGAAAAAATGAACATGCAGAACAACGCCCAGTTGATCCGCTATGCGGCTGAACATGAATTAACGGAATAGTTGTCCGCCAGCCCCACCAACTCCAGGCTTCACGGCTTTATTTCTGTATCATTGCAGCAATGAGATCGCCTGCATGAACGAATTCGTGTTTGCCAGAGTGCTGCATGTACTGGGTGTGGTGCTGTGGATCGGCGGCGTGGCGATGGTCACGACCGTGTTGCTGCCTGCTGTGGCGCAAATGAAATCCGCAACGGAACGAGTGGAATTTTTTGAGCGCATCGAGCGCCGCTTTGCCACGCAAGCGCGCTACACCACCCTGCTCGTCGGCTTGAGCGGTTTCTACATGGTGCATCTGCTCGATGCCTGGAACCGCTTCGCCGAACCGCGCTTCTGGTGGATGCACGCCATGGTGCTGGTGTGGCTGATGTTCACCCTGATGCTGTTCGTGCTGGAGCCACTGGTGCTGCAGCGGCAGCTTAAACAGCGCGCGCAGCGTCATCCGGAAAAAACTTTTGCACTGATCCAGCGCATGCACTGGCTGCTGCTGAGCCTGAGCCTGATCGCCGTGGCCGGTGCGGTGGCGGGCAGCCACGGCTGGCTGCCCGCCGGGAGTTGAGGATGAGTTATGCCGCATTAAAAATGATACATGTCGCCAGCGTAATCCTCAGCTATCTGCTATTTACGCTGCGCGGAGTATGGATGATGCAGGACTCCAGTACGCTGCAACGGCGCTGGGTAAAGATCGTGCCGCACGTGATCGATACCGTGCTGCTGACCAGCGCCATTGCACTGGCCATGACGATACAGCAGAATCCGCTAAACGATGCGTGGCTCGGTGCCAAAGTCGCCGGCCTACTGCTCTATATCGGCCTCGGCATGGTGGCATTGAAACGCGGCAAGACCCGTAAAGTCAAAATCACTGCATGGGTTGCGGCCCATGCCGTATTCTTTTATATCGTGCTGGTCGCGCTGACCAAGGATCCTACGCTGCTTTAACCCAGCTTCAGATGGCGGGTGTCTGCAACCACCTTGCGTACCGGCAACACCCCTGCCAGACGTGTCATGACCCGCTCGGCGGTCAGGCGATATGTTGTCAGCTTGCCGCCATAAACTGTCAGCAGGCGCGGATGATCCTGCTGGTCTGGGTGCAATACCGTTTCACGCGAACGCGCGTTGACGGACAGCGCGCCGCCCTCAGTCCCGCTGCCGCTTGCAGGCAACACCCGTAAACCCGCCATCGTTGCGAGTACTGGCTGCCCGCTACGATAGTGCGGAAAATAACGTGCGAGCGTCCGCAGCAAATATGCCTGCTCCTGCGGCAATGGCCTGACCGCCGCCGGGTCGCCGTGATAGGCCGACTCGGTGGTACCTACCAGCGTGTTGCCCTGCCACGGCATCACAAACACCGCGCGCTTGTCTTCCGCTTCCACATAATAGATTCCCTGCGTGAGCGTACCCGGCACCACGAGATGTGTGCCTTGCACCAGATCAATCCCGAGTTGCGCAGGCGCCGGAGTGATCCGGCCCAGCACCTGCTGCACCCATGGTCCGGCCGCGTTCACCAGCACCGTCGCCGCACAGGTCTCGATTTGTCCGTTGTGCCGGTATTCAATGATGCTGTCGCGCTCGCCGTCCTGACCCAGGCGGGCGCCGGTAAAGGTGGCAGGTATTTTTAGTTGTGCGCCCATCTGCTGCGCCGAGCACATCACCGCACGGGTCAGCGCCGCGTCATCGGTCTGCGCATCGCTGTATTGAAACACCGCTTGCAGATGGGCGGTATCCAGCCCGTCCAGGTTTTGCCACAGGCCTGACGGCACCCGGCGAAAGCGTACTGCCGGCTGCAGGCCGCCCAGCAGCGCATAAAGGCTCAACCCCGCGCGCAAAAGCCACGGGCGGCGGGTGGTATCACGATATACCGGGATATAGAAAGGCTGGAGCTTGACCAGTTGCGGTGCCAGTTCGAGCAGCAATGCGCGTTCGCGCAGGCATTCACGCACCAGTGAAAACTGCCCGCTTTCCAGATAACGCAGCCCGCCGTGTATGAGTTTGCTGGAGCGGCTGGAGGTGCCGCTCGCAATCCCGCTCTGCTCCAGCACCAGCACCGACAGACCCCGTGCCGCCGCCGCTTGTGCAATACCCGCACCGTGGATGCCGCTACCGATGATGACCAGGTCGTAGGATTCCGCCATCTGTTTTGCTATCTCTGATAAAGGCTGGAGCGGAGAGCTTACCCGCATCCCTGCGGCAGGACAAACTGTCGCGGCAGTGGCATGCAGTGGCGTCCTATTTTGCCTTGAGCGAGTCCCGGCAAAAATGCTATAATCCCGCGCTGATCCGGCTCGGCAGGCACAATTACGAGTCTGCGGCCAGGTCAAATTCGCATGCCCGTCAATCCCAGGGTGCTCTCTCCATACAGGAAATGAGAGTGACTATGACGGGCAGAGGCTTAACCCTATAGGAGAAGTTCATGTCAGTAACCATGCGGCAAATGCTGGAGGCGGGTGTTCATTTCGGACACATGACCCGTTTCTGGAACCCCAAGATGGCGCCTTATATTTTCGGCCATCGCAACAAGATACACATCATCAATCTGGAAAAAACCCTGGCAATGTACCAGGACGCAATAAAGTACGCGCGCCAATTATCAGCCAACAAGGGCAATATCCTGTTTGTCGGCACCAAGCGCCAAGCACGCGATATCGTGCGCGAAGAAGCTCTGCGCTGCGGCTCCCCCTACGTGGATCAACGCTGGCTGGGCGGGATGCTGACCAATTTCAAGACGATGAAACTGTCCGTCAAGCGCCTGCATGACATGGAGGCAATGACACAGGACGGCACCCTCGACAAGCTTACCAAGAAAGAAGCACTGGATATTCAGCGCGAGCTGGAAAAACTGAATCGTAGCCTGGGCGGTATCAAGGATATGAAAGGCATACCCGATGCCATGTTCGTGATAGACGTGGGTTATCACAAAGGCGCGATCACCGAAGCCAAAAAACTCGGCATTCCGGTAGTGGGTGTGGTGGATACCAATCACGATCCCAACGGCGTGGATTATGTAATTCCCGGCAACGATGATTCCAGTCAGGCGATCCGCCTGTATGCACGCGGCATGGCCGATGCTGTGCTGGAAGGGCGCAGTCAGATTGTGCACGAAATCATCAAGAATGAATTTGTGGAAGTGGATGAAGCGATGACGGCAGAACGGTTCGCCGGATAGGCCGCAAACAAAAAAAGGGGGCAGACAGCCCCCTTTTTTAAATAGCTGCAGCTTATGCAGCCGCTGCGAATATTTTGAATAATTTTGTTGGAGTGGCATATGGCGGATATTACCGCGAGCATGGTGAAGGAGTTACGCGACCTGACCGGACTCGGCATGATGGAATGCAAGAAAGCATTGACTGAAACTGCTGGCGACATGAAAGCGGCGGAAGACCTGCTGCGTATCAAAAGCGGCGCCAAGGCAAGCAAAGCTGCCGGGCGCATTGCGGCGGAAGGCATGGTGGGAGCGTATATCGCAGCCGATGGCAGGAGCGGGGCGCTGGTGGAAGTCAACTGCGAAACCGACTTTGTTGCCAGGAACGAAGACTTCATCAATTTTGCCCGCAACCTGGCACAACTGGTGACGACGCAGAATCTGACCGATACCGATGCGCTGGCAGCGGCCACATTGGCGAATGGCGAGAATGTAGAAGAATTCCGCAAGGCACTGGTAATGAAACTGGGTGAAAACATCAGCGTGCGCCGTTGCGTACGCTATGCGACACAGGGGCGGCTTGCTTCTTATCTGCATGGCAGCAGAATCGGCGTGCTGATTGATTACACCGGCGGCGACGAGACGCTGGGAAAAGACTTGGCGATGCATATTGCCGCCAGCAAACCGCTCTGCGTTTCCAGGGAACAGGTGGCACCCGAGCTGCTGGCACGTGAACGCCTGATTTACACCGCGCAGGCAGCGGAAAGCGGCAAGCCCGCCGACATCGTGGCAAAAATGGTGGACGGACGTGTCGCTAAATATCTCGCTGAAGTCACGCTGCTCGGCCAGCCTTTCGTCAAAGACCCTGAACAGACGGTGGAAAAACTGCTCGCAGCCAGATCTGCCAAGGTCAATGGCTTCACCATGTTTGTCGTGGGCGAAGGAATGGAAAAGAAATCCTGCGATTTTGCCGCTGAAGTAATGGCTCAGGTCAACCAGGCAAAATAATACCATTCACCGACTAACCGTACCCATGACGACCACCGCCTATAAACGCATCCTACTGAAACTCTCGGGTGAAGCTCTGATGGGCGACGACAGCTACGGCATCAATCGCGCCGTGATAGAACGTATTGTTGCCGAAATCGCCGAAGTAACCCAGCTCGGCGTCGAGGTGGCAGTGGTAATCGGCGGCGGTAACATTTTCCGCGGCATGACTTCGGCCGAAGGCGGCATGGACCGCGCCACCGCTGACTACATGGGAATGCTGGCCACTGTCATGAATGCGCTGGCGCTGCAGGATGCGATGCGCTGCGGCGGACTGGTGAGCCGGGTACAGTCGGCACTGCGTATCGACCAAGTGGTGGAGCCCTATATTCGCGGCAAGGCAATGCGCTATCTGGAGGAAGGCAAGGTCGTCATTTTTGCTGCCGGCACCGGCAATCCCTTCTTCACTACCGACACGGCCGCTGCATTGCGCGGCATGGAAATGAACGTGGACATCGTGCTCAAGGCCACCAAGGTGGATGGCGTCTATACCAGCGATCCGAAAACCAACCACGATGCCGTCCGCTACCAGAAACTGACGTTTGATGAGGCCATCGCCAAGAACCTGAAGGTGATGGATGCCACGGCATTGACCCTGTGCCGCGACCAGAAGTTGCCGCTCAATGTATTCAGCATCTTCAAGGCCGGGGCCTTGAAACGGGTGGTGATGGGTGAGGATGAAGGAACGCTGGTACGGATCTGAGTAACTGCGAGCCGCAGGACAGTACAGGTTTTTATTTCCAATCTTTCCGCACGAGATAAATATCATGATCGCCGACATCAAGAAAGCCGCTGAGCAGAAAATGCAGAAAACCCTGGAGGCACTGAAAGCCGACCTGGGCAAAGTGCGGACCGGGCGTGCGCACACCGGCCTGCTCGATCACATCAGCGTGGATTATTACGGCACCCCCATGCCGATCAACCAGGTGGCGAATATCAACCTGATAGATGCCCGCACCATCGGGGTTGCGCCCTGGGAAAAGAAAATGCTGGGCGTGGTCGAAAAAGCCATCCGTGACTCAGACCTGGGACTGAACCCCATGACTGTCGGCGAGGTAATACGGGTGCCGATGCCCTCACTGACCGAGGAGCGCCGCCGCGACCTTACCAAGGTAGTGAAGCATGAAGCGGAGACTGCGCGCGTGGCAATGCGCAATATCCGGCGCGATGCCAATGCGCATTTGAAGGAACTGCTCAAGGAAAAAAAAGTTGCCGAGGATGACGAGCGCCGCGGACAGGATGAAATACAGAAACTCACTGACCGCCATATCGCCGAAATCGACAAGATGCTGCAAATCAAGGAAGTCGAATTAATGGCGGTCTGATCCAATCCAGAACCCACTCCCCATGCCCGCTGTTATCAGTTCAACCCGCGAAATACCCGCAACCGGAATAATCCCCCGGCATGTCGCCATCATCATGGACGGCAACGGCCGCTGGGCGAAAAACCGCTTCCTGCCACGAGTGGCAGGACACAAGCGGGCGATGGAAACAGTGCGCGGCGTGGTCAAGGCCTGCGGCGAGCGCGGTATCGACTACCTCACGTTATTCGCTTTCAGCAGCGAAAATTGGCGCCGGCCGAAGGAAGAAATCTCTGTCCTGATGCAGCTTTTCATCGTCGCGCTGGAACAGGAAGTGGTCAAGCTGCATGAGAATGGCATCCGCTTCAAGGTAGTCGGCGATTTATCCAAGTTCGAGCCAAAAATAGTCGAATTCATCCGCAACGGCGAGAAGCTGACCGCCGCCAACACCAGGCTTACGCTTACTATTGCAGCCAATTATGGCGGGCGTTGGGACATCATGCAGGCGACCCGTAGCATGCTGGCGCAACACCCCGAATTAGCCGGCAGTTTCGAGGAAGAGGACTTGATGTCGCATTTCGCCATGAGCTACGCGCCGGAGCCGGATCTGTTTATCCGCACCGGCGGCGAGCAGCGCATCAGCAATTTTCTGTTGTGGCAACTCGCCTATACCGAGCTTTATTTCACCGATACCCTGTGGCCGGATTTCGATGCTCAGGCGCTGGATCTTGCCATCCAGTCATATCAGCAACGCGAACGCCGTTTTGGCCGCACCAGCGAGCAGCTCAAAACATCACCCTCCGCCGAAGGAACGAGAAGAGTTGTGGCCGATCAATCGGCATAACCCTCGCACATTCCCAACCGGTGAAGTTTTTTGTTGGGACCCTCATTCATGCTTAAAACCCGTATCCTAACCGCCGTCATCGCGCTGCTCCTGTTTCTGGCAGCGCTGTTTTATTTGTCGGCGATTTTCTGGATGACATTGCTGCTTGCCCTGGTGGTGATCGGTGCAGTGGAATGGAGCAAGCTGGCGAAGTTCTCCGTTGCCCACTCGACCATTTATCTGACATCCACCGCCTTGCTCGGTGGAGAACTGCTGTATGTATTGAGCCGGGCGGTTCTGCTCGACCCTTACACTACTTCATTCCTGTGGCTCTACGCCGCATCACTGGCATTCTGGATACTGGCTGCGCCAGCTCTGCTGAAATCGAACTATCCGATCAAGAGCCCGGTTCTGCTGGCGCTGATAGGCTGGTTGCTGCTGTTGCCGACTGGTCTTGCCCTGTATCAGTTGCGCACTATCAGTCCACTGCTGCTGCTGGGTTTCATGGCAGCCATCTGGATTTCCGATACCGCCGCGTATTTCGCCGGACGCGCATTCGGCAAGCATAAGCTCGCGCCCAACATCAGCCCCGGCAAGACCTGGGAAGGCGTGGCCGGCGCGCTGGCAGCGGTTGCCGTCTATGCGCTGATATGGAGCCAGATGGCTGGGGCAGAAACCCAAGCCATGCTACTGCTGCCGTTGTTGCTGATACTGGCCGTGCTGGGCATCATCGGTGATCTGTTCGAATCCCTGATGAAACGTCATGCCGGCGTCAAGGATAGCGGCAATATTTTGCCCGGCCACGGTGGTATACTTGACCGCATCGATGCACTCACTTCAACCCTGCCTGCCGCTGTTCTGGCGCTGCTGATTTTTACTGTCTAAATTATGACCACTGTCCGTCATCTCACCATACTCGGCTCTACTGGCAGCATTGGTATCAGTACACTGGATGTGGTTGCACGCCACCCTGACCGATTCCAGGTCGTTGCGCTCACCGCCAATAGCAGTACCGAAAAAATGCTGGAACAGTGCCGCCGCTTCCAGCCGCGCTATGCGGTCATGCTGAATGCAGCCAGTGGCGAAAAATTACAGACGGAAATGCGCACGGCAGGACTTGCCACTGAAGTGCTGTGGGGCGTCGAATCACTGGAGAAAGTGGCAGCGCTGCCCGAGGTGGATGTAGTAATGGCTGCCATTGTCGGCGCCGCCGGTATCCGCCCCACCTTCGCCGCTGCCCGCGCAGGCAAGCAGGTGCTGCTCGCCAACAAGGAAACCCTGGTGATGGCAGGGCGTATTTTCATGGACGTGGTCAAACAGCATCATGCCACGCTGCTACCGATAGACAGCGAACATAACGCCATCTTCCAGTCACTGCCGCAGCATTTCGCCGGAGATCTGGCCGCAGTCGGAGTGCGCCGCATTCTGCTGACTGCATCCGGTGGACCGTTCCGGCAAACATCTCTGGCATCACTGCAACAAGTGACGCCAGAGCAAGCGTGTGCTCATCCTAACTGGGTGATGGGACAGAAGATTTCAGTGGACTCCGCCACCATGATGAACAAGGGGCTGGAAGTGATCGAAGCGCACTGGTTGTTTGATGCCGCCCCCGAGCAAATCCAGGTAGTGATCCATCCGCAAAGCGTGATTCACTCCATGGTCGAATATGTGGATGGTTCGGTGCTGGCGCAACTGGGTAATCCCGACATGCGTACCCCGATTGCGCACGCCCTGGGTTTTCCGGAGCGCATTGAAACGGGGGTGGCACCTCTGGACATGTTCAAGATCGGCCGACTGGATTTTGAAGCGCCGGATCTAAAACGCTTTCCCTGTCTGAGCCTCGCCTACCAGGCGCTTGCCGCCGGTGGCAGCACCCCGGCCATACTCAACGCTGCCAACGAAGTGGCAGTAGAATCCTTTCTCAAACGTCGCATGCCGTTTACTGCAATTCCAGTCATGATCGAACAAGTCATGCAAACGGTCAGCCGCAAGGATATCGCCACCCTGGAAGATGTCCTGGCAGCAGACTGCGTGGCGCGCGAAACCGCGCATGAATGGCTGGCGTCTCTGGTGTAAAGTGTCAGGAATACTATCCTCCGAGAACGCCCAGGCGGCCGCTAGCCTAGTCGTTTTTTCCCCACCCCGCTCTCTTGCCCCTGTTTGCCAGGAGACAGGAAAACGCCATGCTCCATATTCTTTGCTGGAACTCCTTTTGCGCCGCATCCATCCCGGCACATGGGCATGATGCTCCCTGTCACGATCATTTCTTTTATCGTCGCCCTGGGCGTGCTGATCGTATTCCACGAATTTGGCCATTACCTGGTGGCGCGCTGGTGCGGAGTAAAAGTGCTGCGCTTTTCGATCGGTTTTGGTCGGCCTCTGCTGAGGAAACGCTGGGGTAAAGATCAGACCGAATGGGTGATAGCCGCTTTTCCTCTCGGCGGTTACGTCAAGATGCTGGATGAGCGTGAAGGCGAAGTCGCTCCGCAGGATCTGCCACGCTCGTTCAGTCGCAAATCGGTCGCACGTCGCAGCGCCATAGTCGCGGCAGGACCCATCGCCAATTTTCTGCTGGCCATCCTGCTGTACTGTTTTCTGTTCATGCTCGGCACCAGCGGAATGAAGCCAATCCTGGGATCGGTGGCTCCGGCAACACCCGCTGCATTTGCGGCTTTCGAGGCTGGAGAGACCATCGTAAAAATCGATGCCGAGCCTGTGGCGACCTGGCAAGATGTGCGCTGGCTGCTGCTGGCGCAGGTCGTGGATAAGTCTCCGGCTGTAACTGTGGAAACTCTCAATCAACGTGGGGAAATCAGTTGGCACACACTGGATTTGAGCGGCTTTCACGCCGATGACCTGGATGGGGATTTTCTGAAGAAAATCGGCCTGAACAGTTATCACCCCGCAATAAAGCCTGTCATTGCCCAGGTGATAGCGGATGGCGCAGGCAACCGTGCCGGCCTGCTGGCGGATGATGAAATTCTGGCGGTAAACGGACAGAACATTGCAAACTGGGAAGAACTAGTACGGCAGATACGCGCCAGCCCGGGACAGTCACTGCTGCTGCAAATCCAACGCGGCAGCTCTGTCCTCGACATCAGCGTCACTCCTGATACGGCAACTGAAAAAAGCGAGAGAATCGGCAAGATCGGCGTTGGCCCAAAAATCGACCCTGCCGAACTGGAAGGACTGCTGGTAAAAACCAGTTACCCGCTGGGTGTGTCCATAGTCAAGGCGGTGGAGAGAACCTGGGAGACATCGGTATTTACGCTGCGCATGCTGGGGAAGATGGTGATGGGAGATGTGTCGTGGAAAAATGTCAGCGGACCCATTACAATTGCCGATTACGCCGGGCAGTCAGCGCAAATGGGACTTGCGCCTTATCTGGGCTTTCTCGCGCTGATCAGCATCAGCCTGGGGGTGCTGAACCTCCTGCCCATCCCGATACTGGATGGGGGGCACTTGATGTATTATCTGATCGAGATCGTCAAAGGCAGTCCGCTTTCTGACACGGCCATGGAAGTTGGTCAGCGGGTGGGGATGGCGCTGTTGTTCGCCCTGATGGCTTTTGCCATATATAACGACATCAGTCGGCTTATCTCCGGTTAAAAAATGAAAATCAGGTATCTGGCCGCGCTTGCCGTCACTTTCTGTTCTTCGCTCTCATGGGCAATCGAACCGTTTGTGGTCAAGGACATCCGGGTGGATGGAATACAGCGCACCGAAGCGGGCACGGTATTCAGTTATCTGCCGGTGAAAGTGGGCGACGTACTGGACGACGAAAAGGCTGCGGCGGCAATCAAGGCTCTCTATGCCACCGGTTTTTTCAAGGATGTGCGTCTGGAATCAGACAACGGCGTGCTGCTGGTGGTGGTAGAAGAACGTCCGGCCATTGCGCAGATCAACATAGTCGGCGGCAAAGAATTTGAGAAGGGCAAATTGAAGGACGGCTTGAAGCAGGCAGGTCTGACGGAATCGCGCATCTTTGACCGCTCGCTGCTGGAAAGAGCAGAGCAGGAGTTGAAGCAGCAATACATCAGTCGCGGCAGATACGCAGTAAAGATCACCACCACCACCACACCGCTGGAGCGTAATCGCATCGCCATCAACTTCGACATAGATGAAGGTGAAGTCGCCAAGATACGCAAAATCAATATCGTCGGCAACCAGGCTTTCAAGGAAAAAGAATTACTCAGCCAGTTTGTACTCAGGACCCCCGGTCTGTTGACCTGGTTCACCAAAGATGATCAGTATTCAAAACAGAAACTGGGTGGCGACCTGGAATCGCTGCGTTCATACTATCTCAATCGTGGCTATCTGGAACTTAGCATTGATTCTACCCAGGTGTCGATCACGCCGGACATGCAGGATATTTATATCACGATAAACATTACCGAGGGTGCCAACTATACGGTTTCCGAGATTAAACTGGCGGGGGAAATGCTGCTGCCGGAAACGGAATTGCGCAAGCTCATCAAACTTGCACCGGGCGAAGTATTTGCGCGCGAGAAACTGACTGAATCCGTCAAACTCATCACCGACCGACTGGGCAATGATGGCTATGCATTCGCCAATGTCAATGCGGCGCCGGAAATAGATAAGGAAAAAAGGCAGGTAGGATTCACTTTTTTTATCGATCCGGGCCGCCGGGTCTACGTGCGGCGCATCAACATAACCGGCAATGAACGCACGCGCGATGAGGTGATACGCCGGGAAATGCGTCAATTCGAAGGTGGCTGGTATTCAACCGCCAAAATCGCGCAATCCAAGTTGCGTGTGGACAGGCTGAATTTTTTTAATGCCGTCAACTTGGAAACGCCTGCAGTTCCGGGTGTTTCCGATCAGGTTGACATCAATGTCGATGTCAAAGAGAAGCCTACCGGCGCCGTGATGTTTGGCGCAGGCTATGCCCAGCAACAAGGCCTGATACTGACCGCTTCGGTTGCCCAGGACAATATCTTCGGCAGCGGAAAAAACGTCGCGCTCAACATCAGTACCGGCCAGATCAATAAAGTGTACTCATTGTCATTCACCGATCCTTATTTCACCAAGCATGGGGTCAGCGCCGGGTTTGATCTGTACGACCGCCACCTGAATACCAATCACCTGATGGGGGTGGGTGCCTTTAATACCGCCACAACCGGTGCCGGTGTGCGCTTCGGTATCCCGGTTAACGAAAATGATACCGTCTCGTTTGGCGTGGGCGCAGAACAAACGGATATAAAATCGGTAGGCAACGTTCAGCGTAACATAGACTTTGTGCGCGATTTCGGGAAGGTCACCCTTAATCTTCCGGTGACGCTAAGCTGGGCGCGTGACGGGCGTGACAGCGCCATCTGGACTACCAGTGGCACCACCCATCGAGTGTTTCTGGAAGCGGGTGTGCCGGGTGGCGATCTCCAGTACTACAAGGCAAGCTACGCGCTCAAATGGTTTTATCCCATTTCCAGGGATTTTACCCTGATGCTGCATGGTGAAGCCGGAACCGGCAATGGTTATAATGGACAACCGCTGGCTTTCTTCAAGAATTTCTTTGCCGGCGGCAACACCTCGGTGCGCGGTTACTATATCAGTTCGCTGGGTCCGCGTGATGCCAACGGCAGGTCACTGGGCGGCAACGAGCGCGTGGTCGGCAGTGCAGAACTGATGTTCCCGATGCCCGGCATGAAAAACGACCGATCGGTGCGCCTGAGTGTGTTCCTGGATGGTGGTACCGTATTTGGCCCTGGGGGTGATGCGAAATACAAGATAAATGAAGGCATGCGTTATTCCACCGGAGTGGCTGCCATGTGGATTTCCCCGATGGGGCCACTAAAGGTCAGTCTCGCACAGCCGCTGAATGACCAGCCCGGCGATAGACTACAAATATTCCAGTTTCAATTTGGCCAGCAATTCTAAATTTGGCAATGATCAACCAGGAGAGAAAATTGAAACAAAAAACTCAATGTCGGCAAATTTTAACCGCTGCGTGCATGATCATCGCAGCCGCGGCCATTCCCTTCAATACCTATGCGAGTGAAATCAAGATAGGCATAGTCAATACCGAAAGGGTTCTGATCGAGTCGGCCCCGGCTGTGCGCGCGCAGAAAAAAATAGAAAAGGAATTCCTGCCGCGCGACCAAGAGCTCAAGAAAATGGCGGCGCAAATAAAGGTATTGCAGGAGCAACTGGAAAAAGAGGGCATGGCCATGCCGGAAACGGATCGGCGCGGCAAGGAGCGTGAGCTTGCCAACCTCAATCGTGAATATCAGCGTAGCCAGCGGCAGATGCGGGAAGATCTGAGCCTGCGGCAGAACGATGAGTTTGCTGCGATCCAGTTGAACGCCAGCAAAGTCATACAAGCCATCGCCGAAGCGGAGAAATACGACCTGATCCTGCAGTTGCAGGATTCGGTTTACCGGAGTCAGCGCATCGATATTACCGACAAGGTCATTAAAGCATTGGCTGACAAATAGCCATGGAAAAAGAAAATCTGAAAGAGGAAAGCATGAATGCCATGGATATTCATGAAATCCTGGAATATCTGCCTCACCGCTATCCTTTCTTGCTGGTAGACCGGGTACTTTCCTGCGAACCGGGCAAGGACATAGTCGCGCTCAAGAATGTGACTATCAACGAACCCTTCTTTGTTGGGCACTTTCCCCATCATCCCGTCATGCCGGGCGTATTGATCATCGAAGCGCTGGCCCAGGCTGCAGCGATCTTGACCCTCAAAACTGCAGGCGTGAAAGCTGACAATGACTCGATTTATTATTTTGTCGGGATAGACGGCGCCCGCTTCAAGAAACCGGTGCAGGCAGGCGATCAGTTGCTGCTCAAGGTAGCCATCACGCGGCAGGTAAGAGGAATCTGGAAATATTCCGCCCGCGCGGAAGTGGCAGGCCAGCTTGCTACCGAGGCTGAATTGATGTGCACGATGCGGAGCATTTGAGGATCTTCGCCGCAATCCGTACCCCTGCATCAGAAGCCGGAGATCAAGAGCAATGCCAACCGGGAAATTCCACTGGGTCTGCGGCGTGGACGAAGCCGGCCGGGGACCGCTGGCAGGACCGGTATTCGCGGCCTGCGTCGTGCTCAACCCTGCTTACAAAATCGAGGGTCTGGCAGACTCCAAAAAACTCAGTGGAAAAAACCGCACTCGACTGGCACTTGCCATCAAAACACATGCCATGGCGTGGGCCGTTGCTTCCGCCTCCGTCGATGAAATTGACCGCTTGAATATTCTGCAAGCAAGCCTGCTGGCAATGCAACGAGCGGTCGAGAACCTGGCATTTACTCCTGATCAGGTACTGGTCGATGGAACTCATAGTCCCCACCTGAATTTCCCGGTGCGCGCTGTCATTCGGGGCGACAGTCTGGTGCCGGAAATTTCCGCTGCCTCGATCTTGGCCAAGACTGCACGTGATGCTGAAATGCTGCGACTCCACCAGCATTTCCCGCACTATGGCTTTGACCGGCACAAGGGCTACCCAACGGCTGCACACATCCTGGCATTGCAACAACATGGCATATCCAGCATGCATCGCCGCAGCTTTGCCCCGGTAAGAAAATTGATAATGAAATGCGCGCTGTGAAAGAGCGGTGTTCGTCGCGCCGCTTCAGATCTACCTGCCGGTGGCAATCTTGGCTGCACTATTTGTGATGACGCCAAAATATACTGCTGATAAAATGATCGCGATTTGATTTTATATTCGACAACTCACAAACGGAAACAACATGCGCATCGTCAAAGACACCATCGTATCTCTCGATTATGAATTATCGGACTCGACTGGCAAAATCCTGGAAAAAGCTGACTCCCCGATCAGTTATTTGCACGGGGGTTATGATGGCATTTTCCCGCTGGTGGAAGAAGCGCTGCATAACATGGAAGTAGGTCATACCTGCTCGGTTTTCATGGAACCGGAGAATACTTTCGGCGAATATGACAGTGAACTGGTGCGGGTGGAACCACGGGACGCGTTTCCTGAGAACATAGCGGTTGGCATGCAGTTTGAAGGTGGTACGGAAGACACGGATGATGTATTGATCTTCACCGTCACCGACATTGCCGAAGACAAGGTAGTGGTGGATGGCAATCATCCGCTGGCGGGGATGACGCTACGTTTCGATTGTACGGTTACCGATGTGCGCCCTGCCACTGCCGAGGAACTCTCCCACGGTCACGTCCACGGTCCGCACGGTCATGAGCACTGATTTTTCCTGATTCGACTGCAGGCTCACCACCCGCGCTACTCGCTCTCCACCGCCTTTTTCAGCAGATAGAGTTGTTCCAACGCTTCTTTCGGACTTAACTCATCCGGCATGATGGCGCGCAGTAATGCGAGCGCGGGGTGCTCCTGCGGCGAATCCGCCACGGCAGCGGAGCCTGTGGAAAACAAATCCCGCTGCAGATTCTTGTCCACACTCTCCTGCTCCAGTTTCAGCAGATGTCTCTTTGCTGCCTTGATGGCCTGTTCCGGCACACCGGCCAGCGCCGCAACTTGCAAACCGTAACTCTGGCTGGCAGGACCTTCGCTGACCGCGTGCAGGAACACAATATGGTGTTTGTGTTCCACCGCATCCAGATGCACGTTAGCCGCCTGCCTGAATTCTTCCGCAAGTCTGGTCAGTTCGAAATAATGGGTGGCAAACAGCGTGTAGCACCGATTCTTCTCCAGCAGATAACGGGCGATGGCGAACGCCAGCGCCAGACCATCAAAGGTGGAGGTGCCCCGCCCCACTTCATCCATCAATACCAGGCTTTGCGCGCTGGCATTATGCAGAATATTGGCGGCCTCGGTCATTTCCACCATGAAAGTCGAGCGTCCGCCGGCAAGGTCATCGGATGCCCCGATGCGGGTAAAAATCTGGTCCAGCGGGCCGAGACATGCGCTGTTGGCGGGGACAAAGCTGCCGCAATGCGCGAGTAATGCGATCAGTGCAACCTGCCGCATGTAGGTGGATTTCCCACCCATATTGGGGCCAGTGATGATGAGCATTTGCCGCTCGCCGTTGTCACCGGCACCGAGGCGCACATCGTTGGCAATGAAATTCTCCACTTGCCGCTCCACCACTGGGTGACGGCCCGCCACGATTTCAATCGTGGTCGCGTCGGTAAAAACCGGCATGGTGTAATCGAGCGCCAGCGCACGCTCAGCGAAGGCAGCCAGCACATCCAGTTCAGCGATACCCCGAGCGGTGCGCTGTAAATAATCAATGAATGGCGCAAGTGCGTCCAGCAACGCATCATACAAAAACTTCTCTCGTGCCAGTGCGCGCTCCTGTGCGGACAGCGCCTTGTCCTCGAAGGTTTTCAGTTCCGGCGTGATGTAACGCTCGGCATTCTTCAGCGTCTGCCGCCGGCGGTAATCATCGGGAATCTTTTCGCTATGCGCGTGGGTGACCTCGATATAAAACCCGTGCACCCGGTTATACTCCACCTTGAGAGTGGCGATACCGGTGCGCGTCTTTTCCCGTGCTTCCAGCTGCAGCAGAAATTCACCACCATCGTTCTGTATTGCGCGCAGCTCGTCCAGTTCAGCGTCATAGCCGTCGGCGATTACTCCGCCTTCGCGCAGCACAACACCGGGTTCTTCACGCAGGGCTCGCTCCAGCAGACTGGCCAGTGCGGCATTCGGCGCCATGGCTTGCGCCAGTGTGATGATATGTTCGCTGGCACAACCGGCAATTGCGACAATGACTTCCGGCAAGCGTTTCAGACTGTCACGCAAACCCGACAGATCCCGTGGACGTGCGGATTTCAGTGCAATACGGGCAGTGATGCGCTCAATGTCCGTCACCTGTCTGAAACATTCGCGCACCGCATGATACGGCCCCAGTCCGGCTGCTCCGATCAAGGCTGACACGCTCTCAAGGCGCTGCTGGATCACGGCATGGTCGCGTAGCGGATGATGCAGCCAGTGCCGCAGCAAACGGCTGCCCATACTGGTGGAACAGGTATCGAGCAGTGATAGCAGCGTGGGCGACGCTTCGCCGCGTATAGTTTCGGAAATTTCCAGATTGCGGCGAGTGGCAGCATCCATCCGCACGTAGGCACTATCCCGCTCGACATGCAACGCCTTGACGTGAACGATGCTTGCGCCTTGCGTGAGCCGGGCGTATTCCAGCAACGCACCCGCTGCACCCAGCGCTGGCTGCAAGCCGTCGCAGCCGAAACCGGACAGATCGTGGGTGCCAAATTGGCGGGCGAGATTACGCACGGCGGCATCAACATCAAACTGCCATACCGGCAAATGCTTCAGGCTTGAATTTTTTTGTGCGCCCACGCCGTTAAGCATGGTGGCGGTATCCAGTGACTCAGGCAGCAGGATTTCTGCCGGTTGCAGGCGTTCCAGCTCGCTCGCTAAATTATCTGCCGCAGTCTCCATTAGGTAGAACTGCCCTGCTGCCAGATTAAGCCATGCCAGTCCCAGCGTGGCTTCATGCAGAACCAAAGCCAGCAGCACGCAATCGCGTTTTTCTTCCAGCAATGCGGTGTCCGTCAGCGTTCCCGGCGTGATGATGCGCGTGACCTGGCGCTCCACTGGTCCCTTGGCAGTGGCGGGATCGCCGGTTTGTTCGCAGATCGCCACTGACTCGCCTAGCCTGACAAGTTTCGCCAGGTATTGTTCGGCGGCGTGATAAGGCACCCCCGCCATCTTGATCGGCTCTCCTGCCGAGGCACCGCGCCGGGTCAGAGTGATATCAAGCAGCTTGGCGGCTTTTTCCGCGTCATCGAAGAACAGTTCGTAGAAATCCCCCATGCGATAAAACATCAGCATATCTGGATGCTGTGCCTTGATGCGCAGGTATTGCTGCATCATCGGAGTATGATTTAATTCTTTGTTTTTTATAGTCATATTGTCTAATTGTCTAACGGCTGTCTAATATTCCTGCCAATTTCGGCCCTTCTGCTTGTGGAATTTCGCGCAAGCGAATATAGCGATCGGTCATAGCCTCGCTGGTGTGTCCTGCCAATGTTTGAGCATTCAATCCTTGGCGCTTTGCATCGGTGAGCGACTTGGCGCGCAGATCGTGAATGTGGGCGTCCTTGACACCAGCCTTTGCGCAGGAGCGATTCCATTGAATCTTGGTGCTGGAGTAATCCGGCGTTTTGCCGCGTCGATTGTGCAGCAGGGTAAGTGCACGCAGATTGCCATGTAGACCGCGCGCACGTTCAATGGTTGCTCGCAGGTCAGGCGACCAGCGCACCAGTAGGCGCGCCCCAGTTTTCTGCTGTGCGAATGCGATACCGTCTTGGCTGATGTCTGCGTAGCGAATACGCAGCACATCACCGATGCGCTGGCCGGTAAGATAGAGCAGGTCCATGATGACCTGCAATCTTGGGGGCGCAGCAGCATAGATAGCGGCATACTCCGCATCAGTGACATAGCGTTCGCGCTTGGCTTCGTCATAGCGCTTGATGCCGATGCAGGGGTTGGATTCACACAGTTGCCACTCGACGGCGTACTGAAACACGATACGCAGCACGGAAAGTACGCGGTTCGCCATATTGGGAGTTTCCGCTAAGTACAGTTTGATGCCGGCAACGTGCTTGGGTTTGACTTGTTCCGGTCTGAACTCTTCCAGGAATTTTTTGAGCTTTTCACCTGCGATGCGGTATTGCGACTGTGTGTTGGTAGCGAGCTTTTGGGAGTGATGAGCCAGTACGCGATCGATCAATTCTGGCATCGATCCGCTGCTGCGTGTCTGTGTGCGCCTGGCATATTCTGCCAATGCTTCAGGAAGCATGACCGCAAGCCTTTCCCATTTACCACGCTTAACCAGCCAGAATGCGCCGTGCTTGTGATAGACACAGGGAGGCAGGTGTTTGTCTGTTATGCGGCGGCGGCTCATGTCAGGTGAAGGCGTGGTTCATCGGATTCGATTCTAGCACTAGACAGCCCAAGTATCGTCTCAACACACACACGCATTACTACCAGAGATTTATCGCGCCGGCGCCTGTACGGGATACCGATGACATCAAGTTCTCGCGCTTGTGCGTTGCTCTGGATACGCCCGGTCAATTCAACCAGTTC
>CAMAPK010000015.1 GCA_945860135.1 Nitrosovibrio sp. Nv4 | reverse complement strand
AGATTTCTGCGTCAATTATGCGCCAGGTTCTGCAGCCGCGCTATCCTCAACGCAGCAGGCGGATGAGAGTCATAAAATGCCGAATGCAGCGGGTCGGGAGTGAGCGTTGCAGCATTGTCCTGGTAGAGCTTTACCAGCGCCCGGATGAGATCGTTGGCAGAGGCTTGGTGTGCGGCGTATTCGTCAGCTTCAAATTCGTGCTTGCGCGAATACAGGCTGGCCAGAGGCTGCAACAGGAAGGTAAACACGGGCATTGCCAGGAAAAACAGCAACAGTGCCATTGCGGTTGATGGTACGGCCGCAACGGTTACGCCCAGTCCCCGATAGAACCAGTCCTGCTGCATCAGGTAGCCCAGTCCCCACAGGAACACCAGGCTCATGGCGAAAGTCCAGACGATGCGTTTGATGACGTGGCGGCGCTTGAAATGTCCCAGTTCATGCGCCAGCACTGCTTCGATTTCGGGTGCGTCGAGACGTGAAAGTAAAGTGTCGAAGAAAACGATACGCTTGGTTTTGCCAAAACCGGTGAAATAAGCGTTGCCGTGACTGCTGCGGCGCGAGCCATCCATCACGAATAACCCGCTGGATTCGAAGCCGCATTTTTGCAGCAGTTGTTCGATACGTGCCTTGAGCGCAGCATCTGCCAGCGGCGTGAATTTGTTGAATAGCGGTGCAATCCAGGTGGGGTAAATAGCCAGAACCAGCAGGTTGAATACCATCCATGCGAACCAGACGTAGAGCCACCAGTGCGCACCCATCTCCGCCATCAGCCACAACACCCCGAATAGCAGCGGTACGCCGATCAGCATGCCCAGCGCAGTCTGCTTGATGAGATCGGTAAAGAACATGGCGGGCGTCATTTTATTGAAGCCAAATTGTTGTTCGATGACAAACGTGCGATAGTAAGTCAAGGGGATTTCTACTACACTCATCAGCAGCATAGTGCTGATGATCAGCGCTATGCCGTGGGTTATCGGGTAATTCGCTGAACTATCGTCAAGCGCTATCGGGATGCCCAGCCAGTCTGACCAGAAATCGGCTAGGGCATTCAACCCGCCGCCGAGGGTAAGCGCCAGCAGCAATGCCGCTTCCAGAAATATATTGAGATAACCGAGACGGGTTTTGGCGCAAGTATAGTCGGCTGCTTTCTGGTGCGCCGCCAGATCGATCTGCGCGGAAAAGTTGTCGGGCACGCTGGCGCGGTGGGCGCGGATATGACGGATGTGCCGCATTGCGAGCCACATGCGCACACAGGTGGTGAGCAGCAGGGCGGTAACAAAGACGGCAGTGAAGATTTGCATGGATAGTTGAGACCAGAGGTTGGCAACGGGCAGTGAGCGTGACGGACTGCTAGCGGTATGACACAATTACACCCTGAAAATTCAGGGGAAGGGTCGAATTATGGCACAAGATAACGGTAACCTCATCTGGATCGACATGGAAATGAGCGGGCTCAGTTCGGACCGCGATCGCATCATCGAAGTGGCTCTGGTTGTGACCGATTCACAGTTGAACGTGGTGGCGGAGGCACCGGTGCTGGTGGTGCATCAATCAGACACGGTGCTGGATGGGATGGACAACTGGAATAAATCTACTCATGGCAAATCCGGTCTGATCGACAAGATCAAGGCGTCAACGCTGACGGAAGCCGAGGTGGAGACACGCATGCTTGCGTTCCTGCAGCAGCATGTTCCAGCCGGGATTTCTCCCATGTGTGGCAATTCCATCTGTCAGGATCGCCGCTTCCTGGCGCGCTCGATGCCGCAACTGGAGGCATATTTTCATTACCGTAATCTGGATGTGAGTACCCTGAAGGAACTGGTCAAGCGCTGGAAACCCGAGATTGCCGCAGGCTTGACCAAGCAAAGCAAGCACGAAGCGCTGGCGGATATTTACGATTCCATTATTGAAATGAAGTATTACCGCGAGCATTTCCTCAGAGCGTAATAGCGCCTACCATCCAGCCCTGTCAAGGAGAGTTACGTATGTCCTCCGGCACTGTATTCAATCTCGCAGTCAACCCAAAAATCCCCCGTCGGCTGGTGCGCCTGGAGGAATTGGCCAACAATCTCTGGTACAGCTGGGATCGTTCCACGCGCTCGCTGTTCTCGCGTCTGCATCCTGGTTTATGGGGGGCAGTGGGGCACAACCCCAAGGCTTTTCTTAAGCGTGTAGACGAATCCCTGCTATTGGAAGCCGCGGAGGATCAGGTATTTCTTGCCAATTACAACAGCATTTTGTCGTCCTACGACTCTTATCATTCCGAACCGTTACGGCATAACGGTACCGAAGGCCTGCGTTCGCATGACCAGGTGGCGTACTTCTGTTTCGAGTTCGGTTTTCACGAGAGCTTTCCGATTTATTCCGGCGGCCTTGGCATCCTGGCTGGCGATCACTGCAAGGCAGCGAGCGATCTGCGCTTGCCGTTTGTCGGTGTTGGCCTGCTCTACCGTCAGGGCTATTTCTTCCAGACCATCGATAATCAGGGCAACCAGCAAGTCACCTACACCGATTCGGATTTCGAAGACTTGCCGGTAGTGCCGGTGCTGCACGCAGATGGCTCGGAGGTGCGGGTCGAAGTGGAATTGCCGCAGCGCAAGGCGGTGATAAAAGTATGGCAAGCGCAGGTAGGCCATGTGACGCTCTATCTGCTGGATACCGACTTGCCGGAGAACTCCCCGCAGGATCGCGATATCACCCATCAACTCTATGGCGGCGACAAGGCTATGCGCATCGAGCAGGAAATCATACTTGGTGTCGGTGGCGTGCGCGCATTGCAGGCGGTGGGCCTGCGGCCTACGGTGTGGCATATCAACGAAGGGCATGCGGCGTTCATGATGCTGGAACGCATGCGCACTCTGGTGCAGCAAGGTCTGGATTTTGCCAGTGCACTGGAAGCGGTGGCAGTGAACACGGTGTTCACCACCCACACTGCAGTACCAGCGGGGCACGACCATTTCAGCGCCGACATGATGCAGACATATTTCGAGGGATTCTACCGTGACCTTAGCTTGGCACGCGAGGAGTTCATGGCGCTGGGCCGTGCTCCTGACGGTCCGGATTTCAACATGACCGCGCTCGCCATCCGCAGTTCGCGTTCGCATAACGGCGTGAGCAAAATACACGGCCATGTATCGGCCCGCATCTGCCGCGATTTGTGGCCGCAGGTCGAGCCGGAAGAGAATCCGATGGGGTATATCACCAACGGCGTGCATGTGCCGACGTTCCTGGCGCAGGAATGGTCCGATCTGTTTGATCGCCATCTCGGTCACGAGTGGCGCAACAAGCTGTGCGACGCCGAGTATTGGTCGCGCATCGAGACCATACCTGACCACCAGTTCTGGAGCGTGCGGCAGTCACTGAAGTCGCAAATGCTTTACGGCGTGCGTTCCCATCTCGCCGTACAAAATGCCCATAACCATGGTTCTGAGGCGCATCTCGACCGCTTGCTCAAGCTTACCGATCCGATTAATCCGAATATCCTGACCATCGGTTTTGCCCGCCGTTTCGCCACTTATAAACGCGCCACACTGCTGTTCGAGAATCTCGACTGGCTGCGTAAAATCATTCTTGACCATGAACGCCCGGTGCTATTTATTTTTGCAGGCAAGGCGCACCCGGCGGATATTCCTGGGCAGGATCTGATCCGGCGTATCAGTCAAGTCGCACGCATGCCGGAATTTGAGGGGCGGTTGCTGCTGATCGCGGGCTATGATCTGCGGCTTGCCAGGCGGCTGGTGGCAGGGGTAGATGTGTGGCTCAATAACCCGGTGTACCCGTTGGAAGCAAGTGGTACTTCCGGGATGAAAGCGGGCATCAACGGAACGATTAACCTGAGCGTGCTCGATGGCTGGTGGGGAGAGGGTTACAACGGCAAGAATGGCTGGGCCATCAAGCCGGGACCGGAGGATATGCCGCCCACGCTGCGCGACAAGGAAGAGAGCCAGACCCTCTATGAAATTCTGCAGGATCGGGTGGTACCGCTTTATTACCATCGCGACAAGCTGGGTTACTCGCCTGAGTGGGTGAAAATGGCCAAGCACTCGATGATGTCGTTGCTGCCGCGCTTTAATGCCACGCGCATGCTGGGCGAATATCTGAACAATTTCTATCTGCCGGCCAGCAACCAGGGCGCACTCTATACCGAGAACGATTTCGACGGCGCCAGAAAGGTCGCGGCCTGGAAAGCGCATGTGAGAAATGCCTGGGGTGGAGTGACGCTGCGCCGACTGGATACCCCATGCAAGCGCATCAGTTTTGGTGATGTCGTACATTTCAGCATCGCCGCAAGACTGAACGGCCTGCAGCCTGAGGATGTGGTGGTGGAACTGCTGGTTTGCCGCCAGTTCAAGGGCAGCAAGCCATGCGACTTCAAGCACTTCAGATTCGAAGCCAGCGGTGTGGAGGAATCGGGCGAGCATCTGTTTGAACTGAATCTCGCTCCGGAACTATGCGGCAGGCTGGAATATTACATCCGTATCTATCCGTATCAGCCGCTGCTGACACATCCGCTGGAAATGGGCCTGATGGTATGGTTGTGATGATGTGGGGAGTGGGGGAGTAGTTAAGTGGTAAGTAGGGAGTGGTGAGTGGAAAGTGGTGAGTGGTAAGTGGGGCGTTACGTTTTACGCTTCCGTTTAGGTGCAATCGGGGTGGCATGGGTGGGTTTCGCTGCCTCGGATAGCAGCGACAAGTAGATTTTACGGTAGGCAGCAGCGCTCGGGCTCCAACTGAAATCTTTGGTCATGCAGTTTTTCTGCAAGCGGCGCCAGATCGGTTTGTCCTGGTAGGTGATGCTGACACGACGGATGGCGGCGAGGAAATTGCCGGAGGTCATGGGGTGAAACAGAAAACCGCTGGCACTTCCGTTGGCCAGCGTTGCCGGGGTGCAATCCACCACCGTGTCGAGCAGGCCACCGGTGGCATGTACCACGGGTGGCGTGCCATAGCGTTGGCTGTACATCTGGTTCAAACCGCAAGGCTCGAAGCGTGACGGCATCAGGAAGCTGTCGGCGCCGGCCTCGATCAAGTGTGACAGCGCCTCATCAAAACCGATGCGCACCGCAATTTTCCCAGGGTGAGTTTTTGCCAGCAACGCCAACTGCTGTTCCAGCGCCGCTTCACCATTACCAAGAATGACCATCTGTGCGGGAAGCCTGATCAGTTGCAGCGCGACCTGCAGCAGCAGATCGTAGCCTTTCTGGTGAGTGAAACGGCTCACTGCCCCAAACAACAAAATATCCGGATCGAGCGTGAGCCCCAGCGCCTGCTGCAATGCACGTTTGTTGGCGGCCTTGGCGGCAAGCCTGCGGACAGTGTAATTGCGCGCAAGACAGGGGTCGGTGGCGGGATCCCATTCAACCGTGTCGATGCCATTGATGATGCCGCTGAGATGTTTGCGGCGTCCTGCCAGCAAGCCTTGCAAGCCGAAACCCAGTGGTGCCGTCTGGATTTCTCTGGCATAGGTGGGGCTGACGCTGACGATGTGGTCGGCATAATAGAGCCCGGCCTTGAGAAACGACATTTTGCCGTGGTATTCAACACCGTTGATGTCGAAGCTGGCGGCAGGCAGTCCCAGTTGGGTTACGCTGCCAGGCGGGAATACCCCCTGGAAAGCGAGATTGTGCACCGCCATCAGAGATGCCGCTTTTGTTCCCCGATGAAAATGCAGATATGCCGGCGTGAGGCCGCTTTGCCAGTCATTGCAGTGCACCACCTGCGGGCGCCAGGCGAGCGGACTGGCATCGCATGCCAGAATAGCGCCGACTTTTGCGAGCAGGCCGAAACGCAGCGCGTTATCCGGCCAGTCGTGGCCGGCTGCATCCAGGTATGGACCGCCCTCACGCCGATAGAGTCCGGGGCAGTCGATGATGAATACAGGAACATCGGTGGACGCAGTTACCGGCAGTCTGGCGGATAGCAGCACGGCTGGTGGAAATTGTGCCAGACCATTCAACTCCGCCACTTTGCGTTTGTGCTTGAGTCCCGCCAGCACTTGCGGGTAACCGGGGATCAGCAGGCGCACATCCACCCCCAGTTGCCGCAGCGCCGCCGGCAGTGCTGCGCTGACGTCACCCAGACCGCCGGTTTTACTCAGGGGATGGACTTCGGATGTGATGAACAGGACACTAAGGGCGAGACGGGATGGAGTGGGCGGCATGGAGTGAATTGGTTGTTTGCTGCTCTGTTGCTAACGGTTTACCTTGAAATAATTCATTAGCCCATTGGTGGATGCGTCATGGGTGGCCACCGGCCCATCCTGCTCCAGTTCGGCCAGAATTGTTCCGGCCAGTTGTTTGCCCAACTCCACTCCCCACTGATCGAATGGATTCACGTTCCAGATCACGCTTTGTACAAATACCTTGTGTTCGTACAGGGCGAGCAGCGACCCCAGAGTCTTGGGGTCCAGTTGCCTGAACAGAATGGAAGTGGTGGCATGGTTGCCGGGGAATACCTTGTGCGGCAGCAGTTGCTCCAGTGCTTCTGCCGTCACCCCATGGGCAGCCAGTTCGGCACGGACTTCGTTTGCATTCTTGCCGCACATCAGCGCTTCAGTCTGGGCAAAGAAATTCGCCAGCAACAGGCGATGATGATTGCCGACGGGATTGTGGCTTTGGCAGGGCGCCAGGAAATCCGCCGAGATGGTCTGTGTGCCCTGGTGCAGTAACTGGTAGAAAGCGTGTTGCCCGTTGGTTCCCGGTTCACCCCACACCACTACGCCGGTGCGGTAGTCCACCGCATTACCGTCACGGTCTGTGCGCTTGCCGTTGCTTTCCATTTCCAGTTGTTGCAGATAGGCCGGGAAACGTTGCAGGTATTGATCGTAAGGCAGCACCGCATGGCTTGTGGCGCCGCAGAAATTGATCTGCCAGATGCCGATGAGAGCGAGCATGACCGGCAGATTCTGTTCCAGCGGCGTGCTGCTGAAATGCCGATCCATTTCCCTTGCCCCGGCGAGCAGCGCATAAAAGTTCTCCATGCCGATCGCAAGTGCAATCGGCAGGCCGATGGCCGACCACAGCGAATAGCGTCCGCCCACCCAATCCCAGAACTCGAACATGTTGCCGGAGTCGATGCCGAATTTCTCCACCTCCGTGCGGTTGGCGGAGACCGCAACGAAATGGGTGGCGACATCCTGTTCCCTGCCACCATCGGCAAGAAACCACTCCCGCGCGGCGCGGGCATTGGCCATGGTTTCCTGGGTAGTGAAAGTTTTCGAGGCGATGATGAACAGCGTGGTTTCCGGATTCAACTGCCGCAGTGTTTCGGCAAGCTGGGTGCCGTCGATGTTGGAAACGAAGTGTGCTGCGAGATGAGGCGAGCCATAAGGCTTGAGCGCTGCGACCACCATTGCCGGTCCCAGATCGGAACCACCGATGCCGATATTGACTACATCGGTAAAACGCTTGCCGGTGTAGCCTTTCAACTCGCCATTGCGCACCGCGTGCGAGTATCGCTCCATCTGTGCCAGCACCCGTTTGACCGCAGGCATGACATCGATTCCGTCCACCTGCACCGGACTGTCGCCGCGCAGCGCAACATGCAGGGCGGCACGGCCCTCGGTATGGTTTATTTTCTCGCCACGGAACATCCGTGCGATCCAGTCCTCCAGCCCTTGCTGGCGGGCGAGCGCCAGCAGCAGGGCGATAGTCTCCGTGCTGACAGACTGCTTGGAATAATCCAGTAGCATATCGTTGAACCGCAGCGAGAATTTGTCGAAGCGCTGACTATCACGTGCAAACAGCTCGCGCAAATGTTGCCCTGCCATGGCTGGCTGGTGGGCCTGCAATGCAAGCCAGGCAGGGGACAGGGTGAGGGTGGACATGTTGTCTTGTTCCTGATCGTGTAAATTCGCGTTATAGGCGCTCGAATACTGCTGCGATGCCCTGACCGCCGCCGATGCACATGGTTACGAGCGCATAGCGTCCGCCGCTGCGGCGCAGTTCGTAAATTGCCTTGACCGTGAGGATGCAGCCAGTCGCGCCGATGGGGTGCCCCAGCGCTACCGCGCCGCCATTGGGGTTAGTTTTTGCTGGATCGAAATGCAGTTCTCTTGCTACCGCGCATGCCTGAGCGGCAAAGGCCTCGTTGGACTCAATCACGTCCATGTCGGCCACCGTGAGGCCGGCGCGCTTCATGGCAGTCTGCACTGCCGGCACCGGGCCGATGCCCATGTATTTCGGATCAACCCCGGCGTGCGCATAGGACAACAGTCGCGCCATCGGTTTGAGGCCGCGCTGCTCGGCGGCACTGCGCTCCATCAGCACCACTGCTGCCGCGCTGTCGTTGATGCCGGAAGCGTTGCCGGCCGTGACCGTACCGTCTTTCTGGAATACTGGACGCAATCCAGTCAGACCTTCGATACTCACATCCGCGCGCGGATGTTCGTCGGTGGCAAAGGTCGTCGTGCCTTTACGGGTTTTCAATTCCATGGGCAGTATCTGTTCCTGGAAATAACCATTCGTGATGGCATGGATGGCGCGGCGGTGGCTTTCCAGCGCGAAGGCATCCTGCTCTGCGCGGCCGATGCCCCACTTGGCGGCGATGTTTTCCGCAGTAATTCCCATGTGCACGTTGTCGAACGGATCGGTCAGCGCACCTGCCATCATGTCCACGGTGCTGCCGTCATTCATGCGCTGTCCCCAGCGCAGTGCCGGCAGCAGATAGCCGCCGCGACTCATCGACTCCGCACCACCGGCAACGGCTGCGTCGGTGTCACCCAGCAGGATGGTTTGCGCGGCGGAGATGATGGCCTGCAGGCCGCTGCCGCACAAGCGATTCAAGGTCAGTGCGGCGGTGCTCTGCGGCAGGCCGCCGTTGATGCTGGCCACGCGTGCGAGATACATGTCACGGGCTTCGCCGTGGATTACATTGCCAAATACCAGATGGCCGGCTTCATTGGGATCGATCCCAGCACGCGCCACTGCTGCGCGCACCACGGTTGCCGCCAGTTCTGTAGCAGCAACATCTTTGAGCGCGCCGCCGTAATCGCCGATGGCGGTGCGGACACCGCTCAATATCACTACTTCGCGCGCATTCATGACATTTTCCTTGTTTGCCGGAAATATTTTACTTTGCGCACACTCGGTGGCTGCGTTTTGCAGATCAATTGCGCACTACATTCGTTAATGCAGTGCTGCCATATGAATCTTCCAGGGAAAGAATGATCCCTGCCAGCGGCGGCAGCGTGACGACAATGGAATCCGGCAGTCCCATCCATGACTCGCCGCTGCTGACGAGATGTCCCAGGCTGCCCAAATTGCTGCCGCCGTAGTAGGTGGAATCACTGTTGAATATTGCATGATAATTTCCCGCAACAGGCACACCGATACGATAGCCCACGCGCGGCACCGGGGTAAAATTGAGTATGACCAGCACGAATGAGCCATCCTGTGCGCGCCGCAGGTAACTGATCACGGAATTATCGGCATCGTGGCAGTCGATCCAGGCAAAGCCTTCTGGCGAGAAATCCAGTTGGTACAATGCCGGAATATTGCTGTAGAGATGGTTGAGGTCACGCAGCACCGCCTGTACACCGCAGTGCTGTTCGTATTTCAGCAGGCTCCAGTCCAGCTCCCTGCTGGCATTCCATTCGCGTCCCTGGGCAAATTCGTTACCCATGAAATTGAGCTTCTTGCCGGGGTAAGTCATTTGATATGCGAACAACAGGCGCAGGTTGGCGAATTTCTGCCAGGCGTCGCCCGGCATTTTGTCCAGCAGCGAGCCCTTGCCATGCACCACTTCATCGTGCGAAAACGGCAGCATGAAATTTTCGGTATAGGCATAGAGCTGACCGAAAGTGAGCCGATTATGATGAAACCGCCGGTGCACCGGGTCTTGCAGCATGTAGGCAAGCGTATCGTTCATCCAGCCCATGTTCCACTTCATCGAGAATCCCAGTCCACCGGCATAGGTGGGATGCGACACCCCCGGCCACGCGGTGGATTCCTCAGCCAGCGTCAGCGCCCCAGGGAATTCTTCATGCACCATGATGTTCAATTCACGTAGGAATTCGATGGCATCGAGGTTTTCCCTGCCGCCATATTTGTTGGGCAGCCATTCGTTCTGCTTGCGGGAATAGTCCAGATAGAGCATGGATGCAACCGCGTCCACCCGCAGTCCGTCAAAATGAAATTCCGCTAGCCAGTAATGCGCGCTGGATAGCAGAAACGATTTAACTTCGTTACGCCCGAAATTGAAAATATAGGTGCCCCAGTCCTGGTGAAATCCCAGGCGCGGATCTTCGTGTTCGTACAGTGCGGTACCGTCAAAACGGGACAGGGCAAAGGCGTCCTGCGGAAAGTGTGCCGGCACCCAGTCGAGTATCACGCCGATACCCGCCTGGTGGCAGGCATCGACAAAGAATTTCAGATCATCCGGCGGGCCATAGCGGCTGGTGGCGGCGAAATAGCCGGTGGTCTGGTAACCCCAGGACTCATCCAGCGGATGTTCCGACAGCGGCAGCAGTTCGATATGGGTATGGCCCATTTCCAGGACGTAGGGAATCAGGTGCTGGGCAAGCTCGCGATAAGTATAGAAGCGTCCATCCGGATGCCTTTTCCACGATCCGGCATGAATTTCGTAGATATTCAGCGGCGCGTGCAGCCAGTCCCATTCTGCGCGGTTTGCCAGCCAGCCGCCATCCTGCCAGTTGATAATATCGGCAGCGGGGGTGCGCGCGGCAGTGCCGGGGCGCAGTTCGTAGCGCGTGGCATAAGGGTCGGTTTTCAGCACGACTTCGCCGCTATCGCGGTTGCGGATCTCGTACTTGTAGAGTGAGTCCGGCGGCAGGCCTGGGATAAACAGTTCCCAGACACCGCTGGAGCCGTGTACCGCCATCGGATGCACTCGCCCATCCCAGCGGTTGAAATCACCGACTACGCTGATGCGTTCAGCATTGGGTGCCCACACCGAAAAACATATCCCTGCGACACCGTGGATTTCGGCAATGTGAGCGCCCAGGGTGCGGTACGCCTGCCGTAACCGGCCTTCGTTGAACAGATGCAAGTCATGAGCGGAAATTTGTGGCGGGAATGCATAAGCATCATAAGTTTCATATACTGTGGTATTCCGCGCTGTGTCATGTTCCTCAACGCGCAGCAGATAGGGTATGGCGGGCAGAATTGCGCCGTGCCATTCGAAAACTCCGCTGGGATGGACGCACGTCATTGGCTCAAAACCATCGGCCGTCTTGATCCAGACGTTGCCGGCGTGGGGACGGAATACCCGCACCAGGCCATGGTCTTGCTGCATGCGTGCGCCAAGAAAAGCAAAAGGATCGTGCAGCCGTGCTGCCAGTAGCGCTTTCAGCAGCGGATCGGCTTTAACCGAGGTGACGGGTTTCACGAGGCTGGATTGCATGTGTGGAATTATAGCTTGCATGTGACCGTTGATTCGGAGCAAATTTAAGAAGTTACTGAACAGATTCTCCGTCATGCCTGCGTGTAACTTGTTCAGTGACTCCTTATTGCGAGAAAGTGCCATAATGCAAAAAGATGCGGCAACATAACCAGGGGAGCAATATATGCCCGAGAACTCTTACCCGAAGAAACAAGAGGCTGATCTTCGTTTTCACAGTCAGATTACACGCAATGCCATAGCGCTGATACTGGCGGGTGGGCGCGGCAGTCGTTTGCAACAGCTCACTGATTGGCGTGCGAAGCCTGCGGTGCCATTCGGCGGCAAATTTCGCATCATTGATTTCCCCCTTTCCAATTGCGTCAATTCCGGTATCCGCCGCATCGGTGTTGCCACCCAGTACAAATCACAGAGCCTGATCAGCCATATCCAGCACGGTTGGGGTTTTCTTGATGGCCGCTTCAAGGAGTTCGTCGAGTTGCTGCCTGCGCAGCAGCGGATTGAGGAGGCCTGGTATCAGGGAACTGCCGATGCGGTATTCCAGAATCTTGACATCCTGCGCCGCCATGAGCCGAAATACGTGTTGATTCTGGGGGGCGATCATGTTTATAAAATGGACTACAGCAAGCTGCTGGCCGAACATGTAGAAAAATCCGCCGATATGACCGTGGCCTGCCTGGAAGTGCCGCTGGAAGAGGCGAGCGCTTTCGGTGTCATGAGCGCCAATGATGAAATGCGTATCACCAGTTTTGCCGAAAAACCCCCGAACCCGGAACCCATTCCCGGACAACCGGGGCAGGCGCTTGCCAGCATGGGTATTTACGTATTCAACGCCGCCTTTCTTTTCGAACACTTGATTCGCGATCATGATGATCGCAACTCATCGCACGATTTCGGCAAGGACCTGATTCCGTACCTGGTACCCCGCCATCGGGTGTTTGCCCACCGTTTCTCTGACAGTTGCGTCAATATGGTCTCGGGTGTGCCGTACTGGCGCGACGTGGGTACGGTCGATGCTTACTGGGAGGCCAATCTTGGTCTCACCCACGTGACTCCGGACCTCAACCTGTACGACGAGGACTGGCCGATCTGGACTCACCAGGAACAACTGCCGCCCGCCAAGTTCGTATTTGATGACGAGGATCGACGTGGTCAGGCGCTGGACTCGATGGTATCAGGCGGCTGCATCATCAGCGGTTCGACGGTCCGCCGCTCAATACTGTTCTCCAATGTGCAAGTCCGCAGCTACAGCAGCATCGAGGACTCGGTGATATTGCCCAATGTCGACATCGCCCGGCATGCGCGCCTGCGGCGGGTGATAGTGGACAAGAACTGCATGATTCCTGAAGGACTGACGGTGGGATTTGATCCGGAGGAAGATCGCAAGCGCTTCCATGTCACTGACAAAGGCATTACGCTTATTACTCCGGAAATGCTCGGTCAGCATGTGCATTATGTCAGGTAGCCGGATGGCCGGGGATCAAAGGCGGAATGTGGCTGGTCCCCCGTGCCAGTTGAAGTTGTCCTGCTGAATTTTCATAGAGTTTCCAGCGCAAATGCAACCATTAAACCTCGTCCTGCTGTGGCATATGCACCAGCCGGATTATCGCAATTACAAGACCGGCGAATTTACGCTGCCGTGGGTGTATCTGCATGCCATCAAGGATTACACCGACATGGCGCATCACCTTGAGGCACATCCGCGCGTCAAGGCAGTAGTGAATTTCGTACCGGTGCTGCTGGACCAGTTGGAGGATTACGCCGCACAGTTTGCCTTGGGGCGGATGCGCGATCCGCTATTGCGCTTGCTGACTACTGCCGACCTGGATCAGGTATCCGCGAGCGAGCGTCTGCGTGTATTCGATAGCTGTTTCCGCAGCAACCATACCCGGATGCTGCAGCCGTATCCGGCATATCAGCACCTGTATGACCTGCACGCAACGCTGCGTGAACACGGCGAGGCCCAATTGGCCTATCTTTCCGGCCAATATCTGGCGGACTTGCTGGTGTGGTATCACCTGGCATGGACCGGCGAGAGTGTGCGCCGGGGCAATGAGGTGGTGGCGCGATTGATGGCGCAAGGCGGAAATTTTAGCCATGCTGACCGGGTTGAATTATTTGACCTGATTGGAGAATTGATCCAGGGGTTGATTCCGCGCTACCGCAAGCTGGCCGAGTCGGGTCAGATCGAGCTGTCTACCACGCCGCATTACCATCCACTCTCGCCACTGCTGATTGATTTTACTTCTGCACGCGACAGTCTGCCCGACGTTGCTTTGCCAACGGAAGAGACTTACCCGGGAGGGCGCAGTCGTGTCGCATTTCATGTGGCATCAGCGATCGAGAGTCACGCGCGGCGCTTCGGCAGCAAGCCTGTTGGCGTATGGCCGGCGGAAGGTGCGGTATCCGCGCCATTGCTGGAAATAATGGCAGAGCAGGGCTGTCAATGGAGTGCCAGCGGTGAGGGCGTGCTGGTCAACAGTCTGTACAAATCCTATCCTGACAGACCACTGCCGGAGCGAGGCCGTTATCTTTACCGCCCCTACCGGGTGCAGGGCAGAAGCGATGGCCTGACCTGTTTTTTTCGTGACGATAAACTATCTGACATGATCGGCTTCGAGTACGCCAAATGGTTCGGCCGCGATGCCGCCGAGCACCTGGTGCATTCGTTCGAAGAAATCAGTCGCGCTGCTCCAGCGGGAGAGAATCCAGTGGTGAGCGTGATTCTGGATGGCGAGAACGCCTGGGAATATTATCCTTATAACGGCTATCATTTTTTTAATGATCTTTATGGAATTCTTGAAAACCATCCTTCAATTCGCGCCACCACTTACCGCGACTATGTTGCGTTGCCGGAGTATGCCGTCGCCGAGGTGCTGCCGGTGCTGGCGGCGGGCAGTTGGGTGTACGGGACATTTTCCACCTGGATCGGTGACCACGACAAGAACCATGCGTGGGATCTGTTATGTGCCGCCAAGCGCAGCTACGATTTGGTGATGCAAAGCGGGCGCATGACCGACGAGGAAAAGACTGCAGCCGGACGGCAACTGGCTTCCTGCGAAAGTTCGGACTGGTTCTGGTGGCTGGGTGATTACAATCCGCTGAATGTGGTGGAAGGTTTTGACAAGCTGTTCCGTGACAATCTGGCCAATCTTTACGGTTTGCTGAAACTGCCAGTACCGGCAGCGGTGCTTGAGCCGATCAGCCATGGCAGCGGACATCCCGAGTCGGGCGGCGCGATGCGGCGATCCACGTTGGAATAATCTGATGCCGCCAACCATTTCCCTGCTTTTTGGCGTGCATGCGCATCAGCCTGTCGGCAACTTTCCGGAAGTGCTGGCCGATGCGCACCTGCGCTGTTACAAACCCTTTCTGCAGGTACTCCATCGTTACCCGGATTTTCACTTTGCGGTACATTTTTCCGGCTGGTTGCTGGACTATCTGATCGAGCATTATCCGCAAGACATGGCGTTGTTACGGGAAATGGTGGCGCGGGGGCAAGTGGAATTATTCGGTGCGGGTGATACCGAGCCGGTGCTGGCGGTGATCCCCAACCGTGATCGTATCGGCCAGATCCAGACTTTTTCCGACAAACTGGAAATGAAATTAGGCCAGCGTCCCCAGGGTGCGTGGCTGACAGAACGGGTGTGGGAGGCAACGGTAGTTCCGGCGCTGGCCGATTGCGGCATACGCTATGTGATTGTGGACGACTATCATTTTCTCTGCACCGGTAAAACGGTGGCGGAACTGAATGGTTATTTCACCACCGAGGAGGATGGGCGCACGCTGGATCTGTTTCCCATTTCCGAAACCTTGCGCTACAAGCTGCCATTTTCTCCGGCCCATGAAGCGGTGGCATATATCGAATCTCTGGCCGAGGGCAGTAGCGCAGACGGCGGCAATGCAGCAGTTTATTTCGATGACATCGAAAAATTCGGCATCTGGCCGGAAACTTACCAATGGGTATACGAAAAAGGCTGGCTCGACCAATTCATCCAGGGTGTGCTGGCCTCGCCAAAAATCCGCACCCGGCACTACCGCGATTATCATGCCAGCGGAAAGACGCGCGGCATAGTCTATCTGCCCACCACCTCCTACATTGAAATGAACGAATGGACGCTTCCTGCACAACCAGCCAATGCCTACGCCGATCTGGTACAGCAGGCAAAAACGGACGGCCGCTACGAACACGATAAAGCGTTTCTGCGCGGCGGTATCTGGAAGAATTTCTTTTCGCTCTATCCTGAGTCCAACTGGATGCACAAGCGCATGCTGGGACTCTCCGCGCGTCTTGCCACGCTGCCGCAGACGCAGCGCACTGCCGCCATGCAGCAGAAGCTGTACGAGTCCCAAGCCAACGACGCTTACTGGCATGGTTTGTTTGGCGGCCTGTATCTGCCGCACCTGCGGCGCGCGGTATACAACGACATGGTCGCGCTGGAAGCAATGCTCGATGCCTGTGCGCCGCGTCCGGTGCGTTTCATGGAGGATACCGATCTTGACGGGCTGGATGAGGCCTATCTGCAGAATGGCGTGCTCCAGGCGGTGTTGAAACTCGATGGTAACGCCTGCATTTGCGAGCTTGATGCTTATGCGCTCAATCACAACTTCGGTGACACCTTGCGGCGCCAGGCCGAGCATTATTACCGCCGGATTCAACAGGGTGAGGGAGGCGGACACGGGCACAGTGACACGGGCATCGCCTCGGCGCACGAGCGCGTCAATTTCAAGCATGAAATAAATGCTGCGGACATGGAGGCTGACGATCATGTGCGCGGACTGTTCGTTGATCGTCTGAATGACGTGTTCATGCACTACCGGCACGATCCTTACACTGCGAGTGGCGTGCATTTCCTGGCAGATACGTCTGGCCTGTCTGTGAGCAAAAGTTTCGAGCTTGCGGGCGACCGCCTGCAGGTATCGTACCGCTTCAGCGGTGCAGTGGAGGGCGTATTCAGCACCGAACTCAATCTCGCCATGCCCAGTTGCGATGGTTGGGGCGGGCGCTATATTTATCAGGGACAAATCCTCGGCGGTTTTGGTCAACCGCTGCAGCTGACTGCGCTGAATGAGATCACGCTGGACGATGATGTGTTGGCCGGGAGCGCTACCTTGCATGTTTCCTCGCCAGTCGCGCTGTCGGCGCAGCCGCATTATTCCGTATCGCAGTCCGAGGGCGGATTCGAGAAAATCATGCAGGCGGTGACGCTGCAACTGGCATGGCCGGTGACCACGCGGGAGGTGACCATCACTCTGGAAATTAGCGTGCGCGGCAAGGAAGCTGCGTGATGCGGCGTATCAGTCTGTTTCATCAAATCACATTGACGGGTACTTTCAAATAAATAGTGCCGTTCGCTTCTGCTGGCGGCATCTCCCCCGCGCGTACATTGATCTGCACCGACGGCAGCAATAAGGTTGGCATCTCCAGCGTGGCATCCCGCGCTTCACGCATGGCAACAAACTCGTCTTCGCTAATGCCGTCATGCACATGAATGTTGTGCGCGCGCTGCTCGGCCACCGTGCTTTGCCACTGTGCGGGACGATTTGCGGGCGGATAATCGTGGCACATGAACAATCGCGTGGCCGGAGGTTGTGCGAGTAGTCGGCGCACCGAGCGGAACAGGCGGCGGGCATCGCCGCCCGGAAAATCGGCGCGCGCCGTACCCACATCCGGCATGAACAGTGTGTCGCCTACAAAAATCGCATCATCGAGCTGGTAAGCCATGTCGGCTGGTGTGTGACCTGAAACTGCAATGGCTGTCGCACTCAGCTTGCCAAACCTGAAAGTTTCGCCATCTGCAAACAAATGGTCGAACTGCCTGCCGTCCGGAATGAAGTCATCGCCGAGATTGAATATCTTCTTGAAAGTTTCCTGCACCTGGGGAATTTCATGGCCTATGGCAATTTTTCCACCCAGTTTTTCCTTGAGATAATGTGCGGCTGAGAGGTGGTCGGCGTGCGCATGCGTTTCGAGTATCCAGGCAGCGTTCAGTCGCCGGTCGCGGATGAATGCAATTAGTTTATCTGCGGATGAAGTGCTGATCCGGGCAGATTTTGGCTCGTAATCCAGGACGGGATCAATAATCGCGCAACTCCCGTCAGGCTCGTCAAATACCACGTAGCTGACGGTCCATGTGGCCGGGTCAAAAAAAGCTTGGATTTGCGGGGACATTGTTTTCTCCTGCATGCGGAATTTGTGTTGACAATAATATATCAATTAATATATTATTCGTCAACATAATGTTATTGGCTCGCAAGGAGCCGCATCCAAAAATCAGGCAAAAGGATAAATAAGATGTCGATCGACTGGAATCACTTCACCCCGTGGTCCGCGCTGGCAGGTGGGATGGGCATTGGTATCGCGGCAGCGCTGTTCGTATTGCTGAACGGACGTATTGCCGGAATCTCCGGCATAGTCGGCGGATTGTTCAAGCTGCAGACGGGTGATATGGGCTGGCGCATGGCCTTTGTTGCGGGGCTGGTCGCTGCGCCGCTGATATGGCAACTGTTTCATGGTTTACCCACTTTGCAGATTGATACCGGCTACGGCATGCTGGCGCTGGCTGGTCTGATGGTCGGCATCGGCACGCGCTACGGCTCTGGTTGTACCAGTGGTCACGGGGTTTGCGGAATGTCCCGATTGTCGCCGCGCTCCATTGTAGCCACCCTGGTATTCATGGGCACGGGCTTCGTCACCGTTTACCTCATACGACATGTGTTCGGCGGGTAGAAATAAAATGGCCAACATCACTGCATTGCTGGCGGGTTTGATCTTTGGGCTGGGACTTATTCTGGCAGGAATGGCGAATCCAGCCAAGGTTCTGGCGTTTCTCGATATTACCGGGTCATGGGATCCTTCTCTCGCATTGGTCATGGGGGGCGCGATTGCCGTGGGATCAATCGCTTTCGCCGTGGCCGGCAGGCGCAACCGCAGTTATCTGGGGCTGCCCATGCACTTGCCTGCTGCACGCATGATCGACAAGCGGCTGGTGCTGGGGAGTCTTGCATTCGGCATCGGTTGGGGGATGGCAGGCATCTGTCCTGGACCCGCACTGGTTCTACTGGGAACTGGCAGCAGCGAAGGGGCCGTGTTTGTGGTGGCAATGCTGCTGGGAATGGGGATTTTTGAAATTCTGGAAAGATCCAAATCCGTTGACCGGTCCAAAACTGGCCAGCATGTCTAAGGCATCGCTGAACAAATCCCGCGCAAGCGTGGTGTTGGTTCTGTACGCAAGGCGGAGACGCTTATGAAAATGAAAACAGATTTGCCCAGTGTTGCGGTGATACGCGCATCGGCAACGGGAGCCTGCGCCATGCTGAGAGTACTGGCAAATGAGGATAGGCTGCTCATTTTGTGTCAGTTGATTCAGGGCGCCAGAAACGTTGGCGAACTGGAAGAGCTGCTGGATATCCGCCAACCTACGCTATCGCAGCAGCTTACCGTGCTGCGCACAGAAGGACTGGTCACAACCGAGCGCAAAGGAAAATACATTTATTACAGTCTGTCCAGCCAGGAAGTGATTCAAATCATGCAGACTCTATCCAAGCTTTATTGTGACAAGGGCCATTGAATCATGGAGCAGCAAGCAATCCAGATAACCAGTGTGCTGCTCGGTTCGCTTGTCGGCATCACGCTCGGGCTTACTGGGGCAGGCGGTGCCATCATTGCGGTTCCCCTGCTCATTTTTGGTTTGCATCTTGCCGTTGCCGAGGCAGCCCCTATTGCGCTGCTTGCCGTGAGCTTGTCGGCTGCCATTGGCGCCGCGCTGGCGCTGAAGCTGGGAAAAGTGCGATACCGGGCGGCTGGATTGATCGCTGTCAGCGGTGTTCTGACTGCACCCATCGGCATCTGGGCAGCGCACAAATTACCCAACGCGCCTCTGACCCTATTGTTTGCCATTGTACTGGCGTACATTGCGCTTCACATGCTGCGCCAGAGCAGGACGACCGTCGCCAAGGCTGAAGAGTCATGCTCTGCCGCTGCGCCCTGCCAGTTGGATGCGGCCATCGGCCGTCTGATCTGGACCGAGCCTTGCGCCAGGGCACTGGCAATTTCAGGTGCTGTTGCAGGTTCTTTGTCGGGTCTGCTGGGGGTGGGCGGTGGTTTTGTCGTGGTGCCGGCACTCAGGAAAGCCACCAATCTGCAGATGCAATCCATACTGGCAACATCGCTTGCAGTGATCGCGCTTATTTCCGCAGCCGGTGTTGCCTCAGCCGTTTTGATTGGAGAAATGGACTGGTCAATCGGGCTGCCATTTTCCGCTGGTGCAATCGCCGGAATGGTGGCAGGCGGAATGTTTGCCGGGCGTTTCGCGGGTCCAAAGCTGCAGCAGAGCTTTGCGGTTCTTGCGCTGTGCGTGGCACTGGGCATGGTTGTTAAAGTGTTACTGACTGCGGGTATCATTTAACAGCGCGCCCGATTATTGGCTATACAGTTATAGTGGTGTCCGTAAAATTTCTGGTAAAATTACGGATTCTCAAAGAGCCCCGCAAGGAAGAACCGCCATGACTTACGTAGTAACTGAAAACTGTATCAAGTGCAAATATACCGATTGCGTAGATGTGTGTCCGGTGGATTGCTTCCGCGAAGGCCCCAATTTTCTGGTGATCGATCCGGATGAGTGCATCGATTGCACCTTGTGTGTGGCTGAGTGCCCGGTAGAAGCGATTTTTGCCGAGGATGATGTGCCGGATAATCAGCAGAACTTCATCGCGCTCAATGCTGATTTGTCAAAAGTATGGGGACCCATCATCGAGAAGAAAGACGCCCCGCCCGATGCCGACGAATGGGCGAAAGTGACCGATAAGCTGGACAAGCTGGAACGCTGATCCGGCGTAGCGGTAGCTTGCCTTGCCGCATGTCCATCACCCTGAAATTTCCGCAAGTCACTCCCACTGATGTTTTCGCACATCTTGCCGCCGGCCTGAAAGCCGGCGGCACGGTTGTTACCCCTAACCGGCGGCTCGCGCTGGCGCTTAAACGCGAGTTCGACGCTGCCCAGGCCGCTCAGGGACTCAGTCTCTGGGATACGGCCGATATCCTGCCATTTTCCGCATTCATCGAACGTGCTTACGCGGACGTGCTTTACTCCGGCCAGGCAACCGGGCTGCCCATTCTGCTTACTGCTGCGCAGGAGCAGGCGTTGTGGGAGGAAGCCATTCGTCGTGCGGATACGGCTTTGCTTGCGGTCGCGGAAACTGCACGGCTCGCGCGTGAAGCGTGGCAGCTCGCGTACGCATGGCAGCTTCTTCCGCAGCTCAGAAATTTTCCGCTCAACGAAGATGGCAGAGCATTCCGGGATTGGTCGCAGCATTATGAGCGCGCTACCGGACGCAAACAGCAAACCGACAGCGCGCGTCTGTGTGATTCGGTGGCCGGATTATGGCAGCACGCAGCGGTAAAAAAACCGCAGCGCCTGATCTGCTACGGCTTTGACATCATCACGCCGCAGCAGGCAACATTGTTGAGCAAACTCGAAGCGGCTGGTTGCGAAGTGCTGTTGGCACAATCGCAGTCGCAACTGCGGCGGCATCATGGCACTGTGCAGCGCGTCGCAGGCGCCGACAGTCGCGACGAGATTCAGCGTGCGGCAGTGTGGGCGCGGGCGCGGCTCGAAATTGATGCTGCAGCGCGGATCGGCATTGTGGTGCCGGATCTCGCCAGGCGGCGCAGTGCGATCATGCGCATTTTCAGTGCGGTGATGGAGCCGGATATGCAGTGTGTGCTGCCGGATGCTGCGCAGCGCACATTGCCGTTCAACACCTCGCTCGGCGTGGCGCTGACTTCATATCCGCTGGTCAGTGCCGCGTTCCTGCTACTCGAGCTGGCCGGACGGGAGATCGAGTTTGAACGTGCCAGCCGCTTGCTGCGCTCGCCGTTTATTACGGGCGGTGAGACTGAGATGGCCGGCCGCGCGCGACTTGATGCCTGGTTGCGCCAGCGTGCCGAACCAGTGCTGACACTCGACCGACTGCTTATGTTGATTGCACGCGCTGGGGGGAATTGTCCGATCCTTGTGCAGCGCTTGTCCGCGCTGGCCGAATTCCGCAAGGCAAATCTGTTCGGCGCACAGACGCCCTCAGCGCTGGCCAAAGCCATTTCCGCAGCACTGCAGATTGTCGGTTTTCCCGGCGAGCGCAGCCTCGATTCAGCTGAATATCAGACCCTGAAGAAATGGCACGAAGTTGTCGCCGATTTCGCCGCACTTGACAGCGTCATAGCACGCACCGGTTACGGTGAGGGACTGTCGCGCCTGCGTCGCATGGCAGCGGAAACCTTGTTCCAGCCCGAGACAGCGGATGTTCCGATCCAGATACTCGGTGTATTCGAAGCTGCAGGCATGGAATTCGATCACCTGTGGGTGATGGGGTTGTCCGATGAAGTCTGGCCGCAGCCACCGCGTCCGAATCCGTTCCTGCCGGTCGAGCTGCAACGCGCGGCAAAGCTGCCGCAGGGTTCTGCCGCTGAATCGCTCGAGCTGGCGCGCCGGCTTACTGCTGACTGGCTATGCAGCGCGGACGAAGTCATTCTGAGCTATCCACGGCACAGCATGGATCGCGGCGGACAGGAACTCATGCCCAGCCCATTGATCACGCACATTGCCGAAAGTGAGCCTGCACTCGCATTGATACCAGCCACTTATGCCAGCCACCGCGATCTGATTCACGGTGCCGGTCAGCTTGAACACAGCGAGGATGCCAAGGCACCGACATTCGATCAAGCAACAAACGCCATCAGCGGTGGCACAGCAGTGATAAAAGATCAGGCAGCCTGTCCATTCCGCGCACTGGCGCTGCATCGGCTCGGTGCGCAGAGTCTGCAGGCTCCACACACCGGACTGGATGCACGGGAGCGCGGTACGCTGGTGCATCGTGTGCTCGCACAGGTGTGGAAGCAACTCAAAAGCAGCAGTGCGCTCGCTGCGAGCAGTGACGCTGAGCTTGAAGCAATATTGCAGCAGGCTGCCGCAGAGGCGATTGCACACATCCGCAAAGACCGGCCGACCACACTCACCGGACGTTTCGCGGAAATCGAACAACGGCGTCTGGTGCGGCTGGCGTGTGCATGGCTTAACGCAGACAAAGAACGCGGCGATTTCAGCGTTATCGCCTGCGAAGACAAACGCAGCATCGAAATCGGCGGGCTGGCATTGAGCACCCGTCTCGACCGCGTGGACGAGCTTGCTGACGGGCGTCGCATCGTCATCGATTACAAGACCCGCGCACCATCGGTTGGCGCCATGCTCGGCGAGCGCCCGGAAGAGCCGCAACTGCCGCTGTATCTGGTCACTGCCGAGCCGGATGCCGCCGCAGTTGCCTTTGCCCAGGTCAGGTTGGGCGCCATGCAATTCACCGCACTGGCGCGTGCCGACGACCTGTTGCCGGGGGTGAAAGCTTTTTCCGAATCACGCCAGCGTGAGCGGCATGGTTCGTGGGAGGAGCTGGTTGCCGCCTGGCGCACCGATCTCGCCCGCCTTGCCGCAAGTTTCCGCAGCGGCGCTGCCCAAGTCGATCCCAAGAAATATCCGTTTACCTGCCGCAATTGCGACATGCAGCCGTTCTGCCGTATCTACGAACGCAGCGAGAGCGCGTTTTCCCAGGAGGAGGAATGAGCACTACGCCCATTCCGGATCTTGCCGAGCGCCGCCGCGCACTCGACCCGGCGCAGTCGTTCATCGTGCAGGCGCCGGCCGGATCGGGCAAGACCGGGCTGCTGATCCAGCGCTATCTGCGGCTGCTGGCGTGTGTCGATGCGCCGGAAGAAATCATCGCTATCACCTTTACCCGCAAAGCCGCGGCGGAGATGCGCGAACGGGTGCTGGCAGCATTGGTGCAGACCAGCACGAAGCCCGCAACCGAGCACGAACAACTGACCCGCGAATTGGCGCACGCGGCTTTGCAGCGCGATGCTGCAGCGGGCTGGCAGATTGCGGCGAATCCGGCGCGGCTGCGCATCCAGACCATCGATTCATTGTGTGCGGCCCTGACGCACCAGATGCCGTTGCTGTCAAAGTTTGGTGCGCAACCGGAGAGCGTCGAGGACGCCTCCGAGCTTTATCTGGAAGCGGCGCGCGCGACCATCGAGCTGGTCGAAGGTGACGATGCAGTGGCGCAGGATGTCGAACGCTTGCTAGAGCATCTCGACAACGACGTGGCCCGTATCGAAATGCTGCTGGCCGACATGTTGGCGCGGCGTGACCACTGGTTGCGGCATATTCACGGCAGAGACCGTGACGAACTGGAAGCAGCGCTGACAAATGCGCGGCGCGCAGCACTGGAACGCGTGTGCGGCATCTATCCCATTCCGGCGCAAGGCGAGTTGATTGAACTTGCGCGCTATGCCGCCGCCAATCTGGCCACTACCGGCAGGAATTCTCCAATCGGTGTGTGTGACGAACTCGCTGCATTGCCCGGCAGCGCTGATGATGCTGTCGTAATGTGGCGTGGCCTGGCCGAACTGCTGCTGACCAAGGAAGGCGATTGGCGCAGACAGCACGATGTCAAGAATGGTTTTCCGCCGGGCAGCAGCAAGGCCGAGAAAGAAATTTCCAGATCATGGAAAGAGCGTGCACTTGCATTGATTGCGGTACTCAAGGAAAACGATGCGCTGCGCCAGACGCTGCATGACCTGCGCCGCCTGCCGCCGCCTGCTTACACCGACATGCAATGGGAGGTACTCGGTGCGATCACCCGCTTGCTGCCACACGCCGTCGGCCAGCTCAAGCTCGTGTTCCAGGCGCGCGGCCAGGTGGATTTCACCGAAGTCGCGCAGGCTGCGCTGCTCGCGCTGGGCGAGCCGGATGCGCCGACCGATCTTGCGCTGGCGCTCGATTATCGCATCCGGCATTTGCTGATCGATGAGTTTCAGGATACCTCGATCAGCCAGTATGAGCTGGTGACCAAGCTTATTGCCGGCTGGGAACCGGGAGACGGCCGCAGCCTGTTCGTGGTTGGCGATCCGATGCAATCCATCTACCGTTTTCGCGAGGCCGAGGTCGGATTATTCCTGCGCGCGCGGGCGACAGGGATCGGCAACCTCGCACTGCAGCCAGTCGCGCTGTGCGCCAATTTCCGTTCGCAGCGCGGCATTGTCGACTGGGTCAATGCCACTTTCGCGCAGGTGATGCCGGCGCAGGAAGATATCGCTGCCGGTGCGGTACCGTACACAGCATCCGTCGCCACGCACGCACTGCTTCCCGATACAGCAGTCAATGTGCACGCATTTTTCAACGATGACCATGCGGCTGAAGCGGAGAAAGTGGCGGAGATCATCCAGCATGCGCAGCACGCTGATCCATCCGCCACCACCGCAATCCTGGTGCGCAACCGCGGCCACTTGCGCGAAATCGTACCGCGACTCAATGCAGCCGGACTGCGTTTTCGCGCCATCGAGATCGAAGGCCTCGGCTACCGGCCCGTGGTGCAGGATCTGCTGGCGCTGACGCGTGCGCTGGCGCATCCGGCCGATCGCCTGGCGTGGCTGGCAGTGCTGCGCGCGCCGTGGTGCGGCCTTACGCTTGCCGATCTGCATGCGCTGGCTGCAGTGCAATCTGCTTTCGCTGACAGCGAGCGCACCGTGTGGGAACTGCTCCATGGCGACGCGCGCATGGCGGCAGTTTCCGTTTCCGCTGATGGTGCTATGCGACTGCTGCGTGTGCGCGAAGTGCTACAAGGCTGTATCGGCAACCGCTGCCGCTCATCGCTGCGCACGCTGGTCGAGGCAGCATGGCTGGCGCTGGGTGGTCCGGCTTGTGTCGGCGATGTGACCGATCTTGCAGACGCCGAAATCTATTTTGATTATCTGGAAGCGCATGAGGAAGCGGGCAGCATTCCCGAACTGGCGTTGTTCGAGCAAGGGCTGGATCGGCTTTACGCGCTGCCTGATCTGGGGGCTGATGACAGGCTGCAGATCATGACCATCCACAAAGCCAAGGGACTCGAATTTGATCATGTGATCGTGCCCGGCCTCGGCCGTCTGTCGCGCAGCAACGACAAGAAACTGTTCATGTGGATGGAGCGCCCGCGCGCAACATTTGCTGGCGGCGAAGACGACAGTACTGACTTGTTGCTTGCGCCGATTCAAGAGACCGGTACGGATGGCGACCCCATCTATGCCTGGCTGGAGAAGCTGGACGCCGACAAAGAGTATTTCGAAGATCAACGTCTACTCTATGTCGCGGCGACACGTGCCAGGCAGCGATTGCACCTGTTGGGTAGTACCTGCCTCGTTCCCGACCGCGATGGTGTGATCGAACCGCGATTGCCTGCCGGGAAATCCTTGCTGGGCAAGTTGTGGATGGTGGTTGAGCTGGATTATGTCGAAGCCGCCGCACGGGTAATGCATGCGCATGCCCCGCTTGTGCCGGAGAGTGAAGAGGGAGTCGGAGAGAAACCTTCTGTCGATCAGTCGCTACATCGCCTTACGTCGGGCTGGGCATTGCCTGCCGCGCCGCCACGGGTGGCATGGAGTCCGCCGCGCAGCATGACGCAGGCACAGGATCAGGATCAGATCGAATTTTCCTGGGTGGGCGAAATTGCACGCCATGCCGGCAGCGTGGTGCATCGCTGGCTGCAGCGCATCGCCGAGGACCAGATGCAAGGCTGGGATGCGGCGCGGATAATGAGCCTGCGCGCTACCTTCAAACACAATCTGCTTGCATGCGGCCTCAGCGACAGCGAGATGGATGCAGCCAGCGGGCGCGTGATAACGGCGCTCACCTATGCGCTCAGCGATGCGCGCGGGCAGTGGCTGCTCGGGCCGCAGCAGGATGCGCAGAATGAACTGCGCCTGACCGCGCTGCTTGATGGCATGCAGATGAATCTGGTGATCGACCGCACTTTCCGTGATGCCGATGGCCATCGCTGGGTTGTGGACTACAAAACCAGCAGCCATGAAGGCACCGATGTGGAAAGCTTCCTCGATCGCGAGCAGCAGCGCTACCGCGCCCAGCTCGAACGCTATGCTGCGCTCATGCGCAGGATCGACCAGCAGCCGGTGAAACTGGGATTGTATTTTCCGCTGCTGAAGGGGTGGCGGGAATGGGAGAGTGGTGGATAGAAGAGGGGCGGGCACAGCCGGAGAATGCCGCGACCATGATTTCAGTTTCTTAGTAAGCAATACCACCCATCTTGATAGATCCTTTTTGTATAAGACCCAAATCTGGTTGCAGGCTGCGCCTTTGATTCACTAATCTGACAGTACCATCTTCATTTTTGATAATAGTATCAGCTTCAATTATTCCTTCTACATTAAGCGCATTTTCTTGCGAATTAAGCGATGGATCGACCTCTGTCATTGTCTCAGCAGTTGGTGCTTTAAGCTGAATTCCGATAAGCCCCATGCTTTGGGGCAGTCTGGATTGTGGCTGAGTTTGCATCCCGGACTTGTTTTCTGTGTTCAAGCGCTGATAAGTGGTAGTGGCAGCAACAGATATGCTTCGTTGCTCCATAACTGGGTCTGCATGCGCGTTGTTTTGGGAAAGTGCGCAACCTAAGCCCGCTAGTAAAATAACATGGCGATATGCAAAAAGATTGCGGCCATTTTTTTCGGGGCGCGTCAAATAATGCAGCATAAAGTTCACCAACATCTCAAGTTTGATAAACTTCATTACGGCAGTATTTTTTAAATATTTAGGGAAATAGTCGTAGTAAAAGGATTAGTAATAAAGAGGAGGGGGGTATGCCCAGCTCGACCGTTACACCGGGTTTTTATTTATACTTATTGGAATGCCCTGCTTTGGGTTATGCTACTGACAAGACTACGCGCAACGAGATTTCGCATGCCCATCCCCGTACACCACATCACCATGACCCTGCCACGCTGCATCACCGCCGCCTGTATCTGCTGTCTGCTGAGTGTCGGCACTGCAACCGCAGCGCCTATCGATATTGCGGGGGAAGCCTACAACAAAAGCGCGCACGTGCAGGCCATCAAGCTATTCAGGCCGCTGGCCGCCCAGGGAAACGCGGATGCGCAAGCGATGCTGGGCATGATGTATCTCAAAGGCGAAGGCACAGCCCGGAATTATCCGGAAGCCGTGAAGTGGCTCACATTGTCGGCAGCACAGGGCAATGCAAGTGCGCAAAATAACCTGGGAGCGATGCATTTCAATGGTGATGGCGTAGTCCGGAATTATCCCGATGCCCTGAGATGGTTTCGCTTGTCTGCGATGCAAGGAGATAAATATGGGCAAACCAGTCTGGCTGCGATGTATCTCAATGGCCATGGCGTAGCCAAGGATGTGAAGGAAGCCGTGAAGTGGTATCGCCTGGCTGCGGCGCAGGGGGATGAAAATGCCGCGCAGGTCCTGAAACGATTAAATCAGTAGTATGGAGGCTGCATGCGTAGAGTTATTCTGATGATGCTGTTGGCTGTTGCCAGCAGTGGTGCGCTGGCGCAGTTGGTTGAGATCGGCAGTGACAAAACCATTACCATCCACGCCGATCCTGCCACCATTCAAAGGGTGGGTACCAAGGTAATAATGTGGGAGGTGGGTGACTTCAAGGCCGCCAGTACCACCGGTGGCAAGTCGTTCAAGTCAATGAGGAAACAGCAGGAATACGAGTGCAAGGAAAAACAGATCCGGACACTGCGTACGATTTTATACTCTGACAATATGGGCAAAGGGGAGGTAGTGCATACCGATCACAAGCCCCGTAATTGGGAGCCAGTTTCGCCCGGAAGCTATGGCGATTTTCTGTGGAGAACCGCCTGCAAGAAGCCTTAGGTACACACCTGAGCGGAGCCCGATTCAGTGGACGGGCAAGTCATGATGCGCACTCCGCTTTGACCTGATCGCGCGGCCGGGAGCTCCTCGAGGAAGACGCTTTCTCACAGTAACTCACCAACTCATCCCTGTTTTGGTACATGGTATTCGTAGGGTCGGCCGGCGACAGATCCATGCACTTGGAGAATAATTCTTTCCGCAGGCACTGATCTGTTATGGAGGAGGGTTCGCATCCCGCCAGAAGTGCGAGGATCAGGATAGTTCCGAGCGTCTTCATCAGGGGTCTCCAGTAAACTGTCGTGGTTTTACAGGGTACACCATCTGTGCAGGCCAACGACTGCTATCGGGGGATGCAAGCTTCCGTTCTCGACACATTTAAGACAGTTGGGTTTCCCAAGAGTGGGCACTTAACGCTGACGGTAACGGACGCACACTGCTCTTGCGCCCGCCCCTCTCTAGACACGGCCTGTTATAGGAATCGACTTACGGCACCACGCGGATGATCGCCCAGTGGCCGTCCACCCTCTTGCAAGCCTCGCGCCTGGTCGTTTCCTTCAGGCCGTTATACGCGTAGTTTGAGATCTTCAGATAACGGCAGGGATTGCCTTCAAGCTTGCGGGTGGAGTCGGTCACGGTGACCTCGCCACCGTTGCGCGAGGCCTCGTTCTTCCACTCTTTGTGCGCGCCGCTCTCGCCTTTGTCGAGTAAATCAACAACGATCTCATTGTAGAGCTTCCGGTCCTGATCGTTGAAGTATGCTCCCGGCATGTCGTGCATCCACCACACGTTCTGGGCGGTGGCGGTCGCCACCCAACCGCTGGCAAAAAGCACGCAAAGCAGTGTCAACGTTTTCCGTAATATCATGGCGTCTCTCCCGAAAAGTGTCTCATGGCTAAAAATCGAATGGACTTGATCGCCCCTTTCTACCCATTAACCTATTTAAAGCTAGCTCAGTATAGCTCTTTGTCAAACGATGTAAATCCTGGCGATTTCGTTAACCAGTCCTGCGCCAGCAGGCAACAATCTGCAGCATAATTCAGATGACTTGCCCGTCCGCCAGATCGGGTTCGCTCAGGACTCTTCCCGGCACAGTTCTGCCGGTCGCGATGGGTTGTTCCCGACACACAGCTGCCGGTCATGCTTTTCGATAACAGCCGTTCAACGCCCTTGTAGCTGGATGTTGGGCCTATAACCTCCCTAGCCCAATGGGTGTACTTCATCGTTCATCACGATTCCATATGAGATCCGCTGGTGCGGGTTCCACTTTGGCCTGCGACTAGGCGGTAGTTCCATCACTACGAGTGGGAGGCCGGAGAATGACTTAACGTTAGCGCCGCAGAGAAGCGCGAAGAACACTTCCGCAATGGAGACCAACTCCTCAATAACCTGTGCCATGAACGATGCGAGCGGCTCGGAGATGGGCGCTTCACCAAGCCTGACGATGTCTACGGACGGGGCGGCCAACTCCATACTCGGTAGGAGTTGAAAATCACGGATTTTTACATAGGCGTCGACCTGAGGGTGCTCAATCATATTCCTCAGCTCACGCATGAACAGCAAACTACCCCCTTTCTCTTTCATGAATCTCGCCAACGGTTCATGCTCCCCATGCTTCTGTGCAGCAATCAAAGTCAATGAGTCGATCCACTTCTTCGATAGCTCTTTTGGGTAGAGGAGCCGCGCTACCGTCTTCAACGTATCGACAGCATGGCCAACTTTTTGAGCGAACGCATCGCAGCGCTCCTCAGCGTTCCCCAGAGAGGGTAGAGTAATGCTGCGGTCCTTTGTGACTACTTCGTTGAATCCGACGACCGTCTCCTCAATCGCTTTCACCAGCGCGGAATGAATCTCCATCATCGCTACGATGTCGCGGAGGTATTCGAAGGCGCGGGACCATGCGTCGCGCTCAGGGAAGTCCGTTCCGAGGTGCATCGACTTGAACATGGTATACGCAGTCAGGAAGATGCGTGCCACTTCAGGATCGTGAGCGCCGATCGATAGGATCCGCTGCTGTGTATTGGGGACGACGACATTAGTCCGTTCCGGGTCCACTTGGTCAGCCAGCTGTACGGCGTAGATGGCGTGCTCCTTCACGACGTATAGTGCGCTTTCCATATCGATCATCACAGAGACTGCGCCATCCTCGGGAGCACCAACCTGCATGGATAGTGCGGATTCACGGATCCTGTCGATGGGTCGTTTGTAATCACTACGGCTCATGCTCAGTTCGGTTCCTAGTCGTTAATAGCCGGGTAGCTTAACTGTATGGTACCAAGACATCTCGCGAGTTCTGATTTGGCCAGTGCGCCATCGTTCTGGATCCAAAATCTCAAAACGTTCACCATCACCAGCACTATTAAACAGAATCCAATGCCACTCGTTTTTGTCCTTGTTGTAGCGAGTTGCGACAAGAGCAATCCCATCTTTTTGTTTCAAACTTTTCCGGTCTGAGCTTTCTACTCTCTTTTGGAGAATAATGCCGTATTGCTTGAGAGCCTTCCTTAGCTCGGTTACTGTAGTACGGGGATTCTTGCTGTTTGGAAAATGTATGCATGCGTGCGCCTGTTTAGGGGTGATTCTGGCAAGCATTGCTACACACGCAACTCCACATTCCGTGGAGCCTTTTTTTGGAGCACTAATCGTAGCTTAATCATATTGGTATTGGTGCGCGCTGGACATTAACCACCTGGAATTTATTGCTTTCGAATTGAATCCGTCTAATAGGATAAGCGGAAAGAACGATTCTTCTCAATGCCTACCGTCACCATCTCGGGTGCGCCAGTATTAAATTGGAATCATGATAAGCCAGTTACCAGGTTTGTCCAACCGTCGAGCCACCCACAACTCGAACTAAGCGTCTGCTCCTGGCACGACTGAGACATTCAATGCATGGTTGAGTTATGCTGGTGGCAAGATTGTGGAAAAACTGGTGGAGCGTCATCTGTAACAAATGTTAGTGGTACGAATATTAAGCATCTTATGCTAAACCGACATGCTATTTAATTCTGAACTGTATACCTTTGGAGCGATTCTTACTTTCTGCGCCGTATGCGCGATTGGGGTGACCATCTTCAGAAAAAAAAGATTGTCGCTTCTGGAGATGGTGACGAGTGTTATTTTATTTGGAGGAATAATTGCCATGTTGTGGCCAGTCACATTGATACTTATTTATAAATATCGAGAGCGCCTGTTAAAGACTCTTTGGAAAGAATAACCAAGCCAGCACGATAGCGTAGCCGGCAATCTCAGCCACGATCCGCTTCGGTGGCGTGAATCGGCACCAAGCAGACGGCCGGTCTTCCTCAAAGCAGATACTCGACTCAGTAAATTCCCGTCACCATTGTTGGCAGCTAGTCGCGTTTCGCCCCGTCGTTTCTGACGACCTCTTCACAGTCTTTGATATCCTCACTTATGGCAGAAGGCAAATTGCTGCAATCTTGCATAACTTGTTTTTGCGTCTCGGCATCAGTAACTTTCAAAAAATATTCGGTAGCGATGATCTTTAATCTGAACGCTCCCAAAATGAGAAGTGCTATAAGCCCAAATGCAAGAATCTTTGCTTTCATATCTTCCTTTCTAATCAAATCAATTTGTTATCAGCGGTTCCCCGATTGAGCGCAGGGGATCACGCATGCGTTATTTGCACTATAGCATGGGGTTTTATGATTGCGGTGTCTCGACCTGTCGCACCTGTGCGAATTGCGGCTTTCAGGATATTCCCTGTCACTCGATATCGCGCATCAACACCACGGCATCCTGATACTGTGAGAATGGAAGAACTGTTGCTGCCAGCGTGTTCCATGCGCAACTGCTCGCAGCAGAATGATTCTGCTTCTGCACTGTCTGCTTGACGGGGGGAGTGTACGAGTTCTACCATGAAAACCTGCCCAGGCTGCAACACGCATCCCGGCAGAGACTGACAGGACCCCTTTATGAAACAGAAAATTCCGCGCAAACAAACGGGGCCGTTTCCCGGATCGTTGAGCGAGTTCGAGTGTCGAGAAGATGGGTGACTTCAACCGTGTCGATCTGAGCGAAGCAACGCTCGCCGTTTCTGATGCCGTCGATCTGGTCGGGGTCAAAGTACTCCAGCATGGGAAGCGCGTGGCATTCATGGCCCTGGAGACCGCACGTACGCTCGGACTCGAAGAATCTTGGCAGCGCGAGTTGTTCCGTGCCGCATTGATCCATGACTGCGGCGTTTCCTCTTCGGAGGTACACAAACGCCTGGTGTATGAGCTCGACTGGGCCGGATCGCGCGACCACTGTGAGCGTGGCTACAAATTGATGCGTGATTTCGAGCCTTTTGCCACTCTGGCAGAGGTGATTCTCCACCATCATACCCACTGGGAGAATCCGCTGCGACAGGAGATTGAGCCCGGCAAGTTTCGTCTCTCGAATCTGATCCATCTCGCCGATCGTGTCGACGCACTCGTCGCCCAGCGCCAGGAGTCCGATCTGCTGCTCACGCGCAAACCCATCCGTGCTCGCGTAGAGACGCTCGCTGGGAGCTTTTTCGACCCCATCCTGGTGGAAGCATTCCTGCAAACGTCTGCCAGCGAGGCATTCTGGCTCACACTGGAGTCGCACCATCTTGAGCGGCAGATCAGCGAGGCCGCTATGCATTTCGCCGACAGCCGTGAACTGACGAGTCCCGAGCTCATGCGACTGGCCCAAATCTTCGCCCGGATCGTAGACGATAAAAGCGCATTCACCGCCGAACACTCGGTCGGGGTTTCCCGTCTGTCGTGCCTGCTCGGACGGCTCTCCGGACTACCTGCCAGGGACTGCGAGCTGCTGGAAATCGCCGGACTCCTGCACGACGTTGGCAAGCTCCGCGTTCCGGACGAGGTGCTCGATAAACCCGGACCGCTCAACGAAGCAGAGCTGGCTGTAATCGAGCGGCATACATTTGAGACCTGGCAAATTCTGCGGCGTGTCCGGGCCTTTGACCAGGTCGCCGAGTGGGCCTCGTTCCACCATGAGTCGATTGCCGGCAATGGCTATCCTTTTCATCGGCACGGCGGCGAGATTCCCGTACAGGCGCGGATCGTGGCAATAGCGGACGTCTTTCAAGCGATGGCCCAGGATCGTCCTTATCGCCCTACAGTTGGACCAGACGGTGTCCGCGCGATGCTCGCGCGTATGACTACCGCCGGGCATCTTGACTCCGCGATAGTCGCCTGTGTGGAGGCGAATTTCGCAGCCTGCTGGGAAGCCGCCACTGGCAAGAAGAGTGTTCAGACAACCTGATCTGCCATAAAACCCCGTACAGACTGCAGTACTGTCATGCCTGCGTGAATAGAGGCTTTGGAGTTGAAGCTCGATCGTTTCCTCCTGGCGCTAGCTTGAGGCCGGCAAGCGGCCGAGCAGTCGCAGAGCGAGCAAGACAGTAAGCGGCAGATAAATGAGTATCCCCGTCATTCCTTGCAGAGGTTCGCCGATCCAGAAGGTCACGGCGAGATTGAAAATCAGCACACCATAATAGAGTCCGCAACCGAGCAGTACGTGTCCAGTCACCGATTCGGCAGGAGGGAGATGGGTCTGGGAAAGCTTGCGATCCAAGGGGAGATAGGCCAGCAGCGCGAGCAGGCTGACGGTGGCCCAGCCGATATAATTGGCCACTGGCACACCGTAATGTATGCCGGGATCGGGGTAGTAGTAAATCTTGCCAAGGAACCAGCGATCGCCCAGCAGCGTGACCGGATCGATGATGATGTCGATAAACGTGAAAAAGAGGGTCGTGAGCACTACGATGGGCCAGCCCGTTCTTGCGGCGAGCGGGAACTGCATGCGGATGATGCTGATGCCGGAACGGCTGCCAGTTGCAGGCAGCAGAAAGGCAAGGGCCATGCAATAACTCGCAAACAGAAGAAACACGAACGAGAGGGAATCCATGAAAGGGATGTCCGCGATATACAGCTCCTGGCCGATCGTTGAACCAGTGTAGAAGTACCAGCCGAACGGAATGCCGGTGCGAGTGGAGGAGAACTCGCATGCAAATGCCACGATCCAGGTGATGGCCATGAAGTATCCCGTCCGCCGCCAGCCGACCAGGCGGCTGGCTATAAACAGGAAGACGGCGAGAAACACAAAAACATAGGGGCGGAGGACAGCCGTCTTGAGCAGGAGGTCGAAGAATTCCATCACAGTTCCAAATGTGCGACTATCAGAGTCCTACGATTAAATCACTTTAGCATAAACCTGAACCAATAAAAGTCGGCGAACCAGAATTACTCTGAGGCCGCGCTGCTCAGTCGAACCCTCTCAGGGCAGCGCAGGCCAGACCATAGATCAGTACCGCCAGCAGGATCACCACGGAAAACCCCAGATGAATTGCCAGCAGGGTGGCGAGAACCGCCCCCACCACCGAGGCGCAACCGTTAATCGCCCATGCCCACGGAATGCTGTCCTGGGCCGTGCCCGCCAGCCGCATCATGCCAGTGGGAAAAGGGATGCCCATACACACTGCCAGGGGCGCGATCAGCATCACGGAAATCGCTATTTTGGCTGCATCAGGCAGATGGATCAATGCCCGGAATAGTCCCGGCAGGATGGCGAGATAGAGCAGCGCCAAGGCGCCCAGTACCATTATCGCCAGGGTGACATGCCTGCTGCCTGTCCCCTGCCAGCGCCCGGCAAGCCAACTGCCTGCAGCGGCAAATGCCAGGAATGCGCACAACACGGTTGCTACGGCATACAGGGGATGAGCCAGAAACAGCACGAATTTCTGGATGAAAGCGATTTCCATGAACATGAAAGCCAGACCGATGGCGAGAAAGTACAGGGCCACCTGCGCGCTGGGCAAGCTGCGGCGGCAACGCGATACGGCCAGCGGCGCCAGGATCAGCACCACGCTTGCCGCAAATGCCTGCAGCAGCGTCGCCACCAGCAGCGGATAGCTCCAGTCGAGCAGCGGCATGCCGCCCTGTGCGCGCAAGGCGAACAATTCTGTGGCCGCGTTCCATTTGAAGAAACGGAAAAAATGCGGCCGATCGTCGGTTGCCGGCTCGATGTAGAATTTGTAGCGATCGAGGAAGGTCTGCCGTTGCGGGCTCAGTAGTGCAACAGCTCCTTCGAAGAAGTAGGGCTGCTGCAGCAGGTTGTAGCGGTTCGCTTCATCCGCGCGCATTCCCGGGTAATAAGCCAGGTCGAAAGAGCGGCTGCGGCTGAACTGCTTGACCGCCGCAATTTCCTGAGGCGTGAAATCGCTGTTCTTCACCAGCAGCGTGACGGTCTTCCAGCCACGTATCATCACCAGTCGCGCAGCAGGGTTGGGCACGCCGTCTCGTTCCAGCGTGGACACCGCAGTGGCAAACAGCTTCAGCGCATCGCGCGGCGGCAGCGTGAGCCAGCGGGTGACGGCCAGGATCCCGTCCGGCGTGAGGCGGCTGAGGTAGGTCTGCAGCGCTTCCACCGTGTAGAGATAGCTCTCGCTCAGGCCGTACAGCCCGGCCGAGGCAATGCCGAATGAATCCAGCAGCGCCACCTGGATCAGGTCATAGCGTTCCTGGCTAGTGTTGACGAAACCGCGCGCTTCGGCTGCATGCACCTGCACCCCGGGCTGATTGTACAGATCGCCGGCGAAGTCATGAAAACGCTGCCGGACCAGATCGATGATGTTGCGGTCGAGTTCCACCGCGTCGATCTCGCGGGCGCTGTGGTAAAGCGCCTGCAATACATCGCTGCCGGCGCCTGCGCCCAGTACCAGCACATGCGGCCGTTGCAGCAGATGATAGGGCAGTGCCGAAGTGAGCTGGTCGAGATAGGCCAGCGGCGCGAGCCTGCCGTCAAACCGGGTCAGCACCGCCGGGCCGTCTCCGTCCACGAACACCCCCAACTGCGGCGGCGGTTCGTCCGTGGCGTTGAGGCTCATCCCCGGCGCATGACGGAAAGGGATGCGGCTGTTTCCCACCACCGTGATCTGCCCCAGCGGACTGGAGCGTTCCTCGATCACCCGCGCCCCGGCAATGTTCAAGGTCTGGCTCAGATCCTTGTAGACGGAGGGCTGCACCTGCAGCCAGGCACCAGGCAGCGCCCCCGCCGCCAGCAGGGCCAGCCCGAGACACATTCCCATCAACCATCTGGGCCGCATCTTCAGTTCGATGCTGGCGATGGCAGCAGCCAGCAGGGCCAATAGCGTGAGGCTGAGCAGCGCCAGCGCAGGCGGCACCAGAAACAGCACGCCGATCACGCCCAGACTGCCAGCCCCCGCCCCCAGAATGTCGCAGGCATAGATACGCCCCGCCTCTCTGCCGAAATACCAGAAGACCAGGCCGATGCCCAGCCCCCCGCAAAAGAACGGCAGCATCATCAGCAGATAAACGGCGAGCAGCTTGGCTATCTGGGTTTTGTCCCACAGCAGCTCGAGCGGATTGAAAGGAACCTGCTGCGCCAGTATGAATGCCACGGGCATCAGGACAGCCAGCGCCATCGCGGCCATGACGTACACCCGGCCGAAGTGCGGCGCAATTTTCTCCTTCAGCAAGGTCAGCGCCGTGCCGCTTGCGCCATAGCCCAGCATTGCCGCGCTGATGATCATGTAGGCAAAGTGATGCCACAGTACCATGCTGAACAAGCGCGTCAGCAGCACCTCATACGCCAGTATGCAGGCGGAGAGCAAGCCAATGGCAATGAATGGCGGGCGCGGCACAGCCATGCTAGGGAACCACTGAACAAGTCCCACGCGGGCGCGACGGCGGCTTTGCGGAATGGGATGCACGAAAGGCGAGAACGCGAATGGTCATTCCCTTCGCTACGAGCCTGACACCGCAGACCGCCCGCAAAACCCCGTCCCGTAGGGTTGCGGCAAAATCTGGCGCTTGCTGCGTTGCGCTCCTTGGCCTCGTAGGCCAGCTACGACCTGCGTCGCGCACCTTGCAATCATCCCAATTTTGCCAGCAACGCGCTCCACGGAGGACTCGTTCAGTGGTTCCATACGGAGGGCTCATTTGGCGGTTCCTAATGTCCGCCGGTAAGCGGCACGAAACTCACCGGCACAATCTGGCGGCTGGTTACCGAGCCATCAGCCTGTTTCTCCACCACCATCAGATATTGGGTCATGAAATGCGCCCCGAGCGGGATCAGCATGCGCCCCCCGGGTTTCAACTGTTTGAGCAGCGGTGGCGGCACATGGCTGGCGGCAGCCGTCACGATGATGGCGTCAAACGGCGCCGTTTCCGGCCAGCCGTAATAACCGTCGCCCAATCTCACTTCCACATTGCCGTAGCCAAGAGATTTCAGCCGCTCGGCTGCTTCTTTTCCCAGCGGTTCGATGATCTCGATGCTGTAAACCGATTTGACTATTTCTGCCAGCACCGCCGCCTGGTAGCCCGAACCGGTGCCGATTTCAAGTACTTTGTCGCCCTCCTTGAGCTGCAGCAGGTCAGTCATCAGTGCGACGATGAGCGGCTGTGAAATCGTCTGTCCATAGCCGATCGGGAGAGGGCGATTGAGATAGGCAAACATAGCCAGCCAGGTGGGGACGAAATGATGCCGCTCCACTTTTTTCATGGCCGTGATGACAGCAGGACTGAGAGTGTCGCGGCCGCTGTAGGAGGACGAAGCGGCGACCTCGGCCAGCACTTCCTCGACCATATTCTGGCGCAACATGTCGAATCCCCCGCCTTGTGACGGCAACACGCAACAGAAATAAAGGAATACTCCCAAGGCGAAGTGACGGTTCATATATTCATTAAAGCAGATTCCCGGCACAGTTTCTTTTTTCTGCGCTGAAGCCCGGTTCGTCAGTTCTGGCGGAGCTCCGGCCTAAATCAGGATTTGTCTTGCGGGGGACTCGCGGGAAAATTCCTGATCAGTTCCTCAATTATTCGCGGGAGCTCTTCTGGCGACAGGTCATCGCATCCCCCTGCAATTTCCCGGCCGCCGCCGCCGAAGCGCCGGCAGAACGCGGCTGCGCTGATGGCGCCGGTCTGAGGGGTGCGCAGACTCAGGCTGAAACTCGCATCGACATACGGTACCAGCACGGCGTGGGCGCGTGACTGGTCGGAGGTAGCGAGATGGTTGGCGAAGCTGCCGATCACGCGCCTGGCCCATGCAGCATCGGGTAGCCGATGCAAGGTCACGCCAGCGGCATCGATCTCGGGCGTGCAGGCAAGTGCCTGCGCCATATCCGTCGTGCGGGCCTGGCGGATGTGCGCGAGTACCGGCTCCTGCGCAATGAACTGCCCGGCCTCTTCATAAGGCGCGAGCATTCGGTAGAGTTCTGCCGGCGGGCAGATGAGATCGCTTTCAGAAGCGCCATAAGCATTGTAATTCAGGCATTCGCCCAAATCGCGCCAGGCCGCCACGGTGGTTGCGGGGACTGGCAATGTGTGCGCGAGCCGGACTGCGGCTGCCGGCAGATTGTCGCCGAAAGCCGCTACCACCGCCCAACTGCGATAGCGGCCTCCGAGCAGGCGGTCCACGATGATGCTGGTGCAAACCTCGGGCGCGACATCGATCTCGAGCTGCAGCAGCGGGTGCTGCGGCAGCGGGCCGCTTGCATGGTGATGATCGAAATAACGTACTTGCACGCCGGCCTGCAGCAGCGCCAGTAGCGCGCCGCGATTCCGCTCCAGCGAAATATCGAGCACGGTAACCTGATCACCGGGCACGGCGGCAACGCGCCGCAGCAACGCGGTGTCGCGCTTGACGCCGGTCACCAGTACCGCAGCGCAGGGCTGTACCAGGCGTAGCTGGTGCAGGGCGCAGATGCCGTCGGCATCACCGTTGAAGACATCGAAGAAAGTCACGGTACCGTCTTCGCCTGCAAGGCAGTGCTCACTCGTTGCCGCAGTCCACTTGTCGCTTCCCGCGCGCTGTCGAAAATGACTGCTGCGGCGAGCTCGTCAGACTGCAGTGGTTCCTGTATTGCCAGCTGGTGTGCGAGTACCGCGAGCGTGGCTTCGGAAGCGTCTTTGCCCGCGTGCTCGCGCTGCAGCAGGCGTCTGCGCAGTTCCTCATCTTCGGCCACACAACTTACTATGACAAAAGGAACATTCCGTTCTGCTGCGAGCTGGCGCAGACTGTCGCGTTGCCAGCGCCGCAGAAAAGTCGCATCGACGATAGCCACGCAACTCGCATCAAGAATGAGGTCGGCCAGGCGCCGCAATTCCGCATACGTGGCGTGCGTCGCCGCTGCGATATAGATGCCGCTGTCTACACCCGAGCCGCTCTTCGCCTGCGGCGCGAGGTGCTGCAAGCGTTTGCGTTCGATATCCGAGCGCACCCGGACGGCTCCCAATTGCTGCAGCAGCGATTGCGTCACGGCGGTTTTGCCCGAACCCGACAATCCATGCGTGATGATCAACCCCGGGATCGGTGGTGCAGTAACTCTGCTGGCATAACCGGTGTAGGCGGCGTAGCTGTCGAGCGCCAGTTTTCTGTCTTCTGCGCGCAGATGTGTTTGCGCGGCGCGGATGCGCGCCACCTTGGCCCGCACCATGGCGCGATAGACCTGGTAATAGCGCAGCAGGCGCAGACCCGCGTAATCGCCCGTTTCCTGCAGATAGGCATTGAGAAAGCGCCAGGCGAAATCCGGCCGGCCATGTTCGTCCAGGTCCATGACGAGAAAAGCAACCTCGTTGATGACGTCGATCCAGCGCAGAGCGGGACTGAATTCGATACAGTCGAACACCTGAATTTCTCCGTCCACCAGCGCGATATTGCCAAGATGCAGATCACCGTGGCACTCGCGAATGAAGCGCTGTTCGTGTCGCTGTGCGAACATTGGCAGCAGCGTTGCATGCTGCGCGAGACTCCATGCCTCAACCAGCGCCAGCGACTCGCGTTCAGCGGGAGTGGCGAGCAGGCTGCGGATCTGCACGAAATTCTGGCGCATTGCCGACTCGATGCTGGCTGCGTCACCGTAGTCCTGCTCGGGCCGTACGCATTCAACGCGCTGATGAAAAGCGGCAACGGTAGCCGCAATCGCATCGACATGTTCGACAGTCAACGCACTGCGGCAGAGAACGTTATTCAGTAGTCCTTCCTGCGTGAACTGGCGCATCTTTACCGCGAATTCAAATGCGCCCGCTCCGGCGCCAAGCTTGGGCTCTTGTGGCGTGCCGCCAATCGGAATGACATCCAGATAGAGCCGGGGTGCCAGCCGGTGATTTAGCCGCAGTTCCTCTTCGCAGAAAAACTGCCGCAGTTCTAGTGTCGTGAAATCGAGAAATCCCAGGTTGACCGCTTTCTTGATCTTGTAGGCGTAAGGCCCGGTGAGCAGTACAAAGGAAATATGGGTCTCGATCAACGCTATGCTGTCGACGGCATGCGGATAGCATGCCGGATCAAGCAATGCGTGGATGAGAGTCTCCTGTTCCCGCGGCGGAGTGGCAGTAGTCTGACTATTCATATGGGAGATTGAGCGGCTGCTTGCGAACCGCAGCGATCTGCCCCAATGGATAAAGGCTGTAATCCCGCATTCTGATCCATCATGGGCGGTTTCTATCCTGCATTCGATTCGAGGGTCGGTACTACCGCTATGGCAGCGGCAATGTCATCATCTGTTCCGTGACACTCGATCCGGCCTGACGGGCAATAACGGCTGACATTCCGTTTGTAGGACAGATATGCCGGACATTCAAGGCTTAGTAATGCCCGCCGACTGATTCGTCAAGATAGGCAGAGTATCTGGCGTGGTACCACCGGTTTGCGCTGCATCCATTGCTTGACCGGAAAACCCTGCGGGTTCTACTATGGTGCGGTCGGGATAGATGATTGCATTCAAACTTGAAGCTGCGAAATGAAAAATTACTTCCTGTTGCCTTTGGTTCTATTATTTCTGGCGGTCTCTGCGCTGGCTGCGGATCTGGCCCCGGCCAAGGTGGCCGGGGCCAGTACCATCAACACCGCTACTGCCAAGATGCTACTGGATAAAGGCTACATCTTTGTCGATGTGCGCCGGGCGGAGGATTTCAACAGCGGCCATATACCGGGTGCCAGACATCTGGCTATCAACAGTGAGAATTTCACCGAGGAAAACCTGAACGCCATTGTGAAGAAAGACCAGGCGGTGGTTTTTTACTGCAACGGCCTTAATTGCAAGGGCAGTTCAATTGCCAGCGAGAAAGCCGTGGCGTGGGGATGGAGCAAAGTGCTTTATTACCGGGAAGGCTGGCCGCAATGGAAAGAGACCGGTTTGGCGGTTGAGTGACAACAGCCTTGCCTGAATTGGTTCAGCGGTTCCTTAATCGTATAGGAGATTAATTTGAAGAAGATTATTGCCATGGCATTGTGCCTGATCGCCACCACGGTGACGGCGAATGGTATTGATGAGCGTCGAGTCCTGCCGGTTACCGAGATGCAACGTAACCATATTCTTACTGAAATGCGCGCGCTGCTCGCAGGAACACAGAATATTCTATCGGCACTTGCCAGGGACGACATGGCGGTAGTGGCCCGTCATGCGCGCCCGCTGGGTACGGGCATGGCACACAAGGGCGAAGATCATATGCAGGCGGTGCTGCCGCCGGAATTCATGCAGCTGGGCATGTCGGTACACAAGGATTTTGACCAGCTAGCCGCTGATGCAGAATCGTTGAAAGATCCCAAGCACACGTTGAAGCAATTAAGCGAGTCGATGAACAAGTGTGTTGCTTGCCATGATGCTTATCAACTCCGCATTACAGACCAGTCCGCAAAACCGCGTGCTCAACCCATGCAGCATAAACATTGAGTTTGACACTTGACCGGAAAACCATGGATGGAGTCTACTACGGAAATTCATCCGGGTTGTAACGTGCAGTGCAGATCTCAGTTTCAACAAACAGGGTTGCTTTCATCCTGATGCCAGAGAGCCAACCGGGTAATCCCTCAGCCTAAATCCGGCAGTTGGACGGGGTAGAGTGTGCGGTTTTTGATATGCAGAGCAAGGAGTTGCAACGCAGCCATGCGCTGTAAAAATCGTGCAATCTACCCTGTAGCGAACTCACCCAGAAGGTGAAGATCAAGCGTTGAAGAAAGTCGCTATGGACTATCTGGGCTAAACCGAAAAATGAGCGATCAACTGCCGGATTTAGGCTCACTGCTGCTGCGCCGGGTAACTGGCGAGGATGGTGCGCCATATTTGCTGCTTACGGGCAATTGCACTTTGGCCGTGCTGGAGCAGCGGCTGCAGGCACTATCCGCTGAACTGGCCGGCTACGCCGCCGACCCGAGACTGCACTGGGATCTGACCGGGATCGAGCAGATGGATGACGCCGGGGCGGTGCTGCTGTGGCGGGCCTGGGGCGCACGCCGCCCTCAACACCTGCTGCTGCGGCCCGAACAGGAGCGGCTGTTCAACCGCCTGGGGAAAACGCCGCCGCTGCCTGCACCCCCTGCGCGCGATTTGCTGTGGCCGGTCACGAAACTGGGTGGGGCGGTTTTTCTGCTGTGGGAACATTTGATCGGCATTGTCATACTGGCGGGCCAATTGCTGCTGGACATGAAGTATCTGGCGGCTCATCCTGCCCGCATTCCCTGGCGTGAAATTTCGGCCAATCTGTTTCGTACCGGTGCGCAGGCGCTGGGCATTACTGCGCTGGTGGGGTTCCTTATTGGCGTCGTGCTGAGCTATCTCTCTTCCAAACAGTTGCAGATGTTTGGTGCGGATATTTTCATCATCAACATTCTGGGCATGAGCATCATCCGCGAACTTGGTCCGATGCTGGCGGCAATCCTGGTGGCAGGACGTTCCGGTTCTTCCATGACCGCGCAACTGGGCGTGATGCGGGTAACCGAGGAACTGGATGCGCTGACCGTGATGGGCATCCCACACAGCCTGCGGCTGGTGCTGCCCAAAGTCATTGGACTCGGCATCGCCATGCCGCTGGTGGTGCTGTGGACCAGCGCTATTGCCTTGCTGGGGGGGATGGTGGTGGCCGAACTGCAGCTAGGGCTGAGTTATCACTTTTTTCTCCACAAACTGCCGGATGCGGTACCGCTTGCCAATTTATGGCTGGGATTGGGCAAAGGCGTGGTGTGCGGCATGATAATCGCGCTCATTGCCTGCCATTTCGGTTTGCGGATCAAATCCGACACCGAAAGTCTGGGTGCAGGCACTACCAATTCAGTGGTGACCGCGATCACGGTTGTCATTATCATCGATGCAATATTTGCCGTTATTTTCTCCGACGTGGGAATCAAGTAGGGCGATGATATGATGGCAAACACAGATTGCATTATTGAGGTCGAAGGACTGCATAGCCGTTTTGGCAACCATGTGGTGCACGAGGACATCAATCTGTGTGTGCATCGCGGCGAGGTGCTGGCGCTGGTGGGCAGTTCCGGCAGCGGCAAGACCGTGCTGCTGCGGCAGATGCTGGGTCTGGAAACGCCGGCACAAGGGGTAGTGCGGGTGTTTGGCCAGCCCGTGCATGGCGCCGATCGCAATGAGTTGCAAGGCATGCGCAACCGCTGCGGGATTCTGTTTCAGAAGGGCGCCTTGTTCAGCGCGCTGTCGGTGTTTGACAATATCGCGCTGCCCATGCGCGAGCTGCGCACGCTGGACGAACGCATGATACGTGATCTGGTCATGCTTAAGCTCAAAATGGTGGAGATCGACGCGGAGCATGCGAACAAGATGCCCGCCGAGCTTTCCGGCGGAATGATCAAACGCATCGCGCTGGCACGCGCCATGGCACTGGACCCGGAGCTGCTGTTTCTGGATGAGCCAACTTCCGGACTGGACCCGGTACTGAGCGAAGGCTTCGTCAAGCTGATTCAGGCATTGCGTTCCGAATTGACGCTGACCATCGTCATGGCGACACATGACTTGGACACGTTGGCGGCACTGGCCGATCGTGTGGCAGTGTTGGCCGAGCAGCGTCTGTTGGCACTGGGCAGTCTGGGGGAAGTAATCAGTACTAGCCACCCATTCATCAGCAAATTTTTTCTCGGTGAGCGCGGCAAGAAGACGTTGGGAAATAATGGCTATATCGTATAAGGAGGTATCATGGAAAATCGTGCCCATGCCCTTGCAGCCGGTCTGTTCGTAATACTTCTGAGTATGGCAGTGGCTGCGGCCGCTGTTTGGTTCGGCGGCGAAACCGTGGTGCGTGACAGGTATTTGCTGGTGTCGGAAGTTCCGGTAACGGGGCTCAATCCGCAGGCGACAGTCCGTTACCGTGGCGTGAGCGTCGGCAAGGTGGAAGATATCCGCCTGGATCCGGAGAATGCGCACTTCATTTTTGTCCGCATTGCCGTGAATCGAGATGTGCCGCTGACCAAAAATACCTACGCACAGCTGGGTTATCAAGGTTTGACGGGTCTTGCATTCATACAATTGAATGATGACGGCAAACATGTTGAACGCATGCAGACTGATGCAAATAACCTCGCACGCATTCCGCTGCGCCCTTCCGCATTGGATAACATAGCCGATGCCGGGCAACACCTGCTGAGCAATGCAAATGAACTGGCAGGACGTCTGAATACATTGCTGGATGAGCAGAATCAGACGCACATCGCGCACATTCTGAAAAACATGGAAGGAGCAAGCGGTCGTTTCGACAGTATTGCCGACCAATTGCAGCCGGGGCTCAAGGCGTTGCCGGAATTGACCGCCGAGGCCAGTGTCACGCTGAAACGCACCAGCCAGTTGATGGCGGATCTTAACCAGATTGTGGCAAAAATAAACCAGCAGGGAGGGATAGTTGACAGCTTGTCCGACACTGCCGAAGAGCTCGCAGACACCCTGCCCAAACTGCGTGATGCAAGCCATGGCATTACGCGCAGCACTCGCGGCATGGATCGCGTGCTGCTGCAACTGGAAGAACAGCCTCGCAGTCTGTTGTTTGGCAGAACGCCACCGCCGCCAGGTCCAGGAGAAAATGGTTTTGTCTCACCTCAGAGTCCATCCAAATGAAAAAAATTCTTTTAGTCGCGACCATGCTGCTCACAGGATGCGCCATCACGCCCCCAGCCCGGATAGCGCCAACGGTGTATGACCTTGGTTTGATACAGCCGGCAGATGCTTCTGCCCTGTCCGGCCAGCCGCAACTGACGGCAAGCTTGCTGGTAACGGAGGCGACAGCCCCCACCTGGCTGGATAGCCAGGCGATTCAGTATCGTCTGGCGTATCACGATGCCGCGCAAGCGCATGCTTATGCCAACAGCCGCTGGGCTGCTGCACCGGCAGCATTGCTCACCCAACGCATCAGGAGCCGTATCGCTGCCGTTGTTGGCAACGGTGTAGTGAGTGCCAGTGATGGCGTGCGGGCGGACTATGTATTGCGCCTTGGACTGGAGGAATTTTCCCAGGTATTTGATACGGTCGAGCAAAGTCGGGTAGTGGTCAGATTGCGCGTCAGTCTGGTCGAGCGCGGGACTCGCCGGTTGCTGGCTCAGCGCAGCTTCAGCGTGGAACAGGCGGCGCCTACCGCCGATGCTGTGGGCGCGGTGCACGCTTTGAGCGAAGCGGGTGACAGGCTGACCGGGGACCTGATCGACTGGCTTGCTGCTAAGTTGGCAGAAGAGGGGAAGAAAGCAGCGAAGAGAGATTGAGTCAGGGGGTAATCCCTCTATTTTTAACAGGTGCCAAAAGTATGAAACAAGTAAAAATTGGATTGTGCAGCCTTGTAATTACCCTCATTTTGAGTGGTTGTGCCACTACGGGTGGCGCAACCCCGGAAGGGAAACGCCAGGCTATTCTCTCTATGAAAAACGAGACATTATCGGCGCTTTATAAAGTTCGCCCTGGAGCGAGGGCCCAGATTGCAGCGGCACCCGGCTATGCGGTTTTCAGCAATGCCAATGTCAATGTGATTTTCGCCAGCTTCGGTGGTGGTTATGGGGTTGTCAGCGGCAACAAAACCAAGCCCGTTTTCATGAAAATGGGAGAGCTTGGTATCGGCTTGGGACTTGGTGTTAAGGATTTTCGCGCTGTATTCATTTTTCATGATCAGGCAACCCTGACAAAGTTTATCGACAGCGGCTGGGAATTCGGCGCACATGCCGATGCAGCGGCCAAGGCCAGCGACAAAGGTGCGGCTGTAGGCGGCGAGGTCTTGCTCGGCGGCATAACAATTTATCAGTTAACCGAAAGCGGACTCGCGCTTCAGGCTACGGTTAAAGGAACCAAGTACTGGAAAGATGACGAGTTGAATTGAGTGGCGCGCGTACATTTAGCCTGACGAAATAGATGGAAGTGTTGTCGCATTGCAGTCAGATCATCTGCTGTTGTTGAACTTCACCCGTTCCCGGGTACTTCTCCGCTTCCTGGACCTGTCTCAATGCGCCATTCCAGCCACATGACGCAAGTTTACTTGAGTGCGCCGAATACTTCCTGCAGCAGCTTGTTGCCCTGACCGATCGGGTCGTTGCGGATGGCGCGTTCTTCTTCCGCCATCATCAGAAAGTAGCCATCCAGGATTTTTTGTGTCAGGTAGTTTTCGACGTCCACCTCTTTTTCCGTCACCAGGCCTAACTTCACGCCCCTGCGGATAAACTCGTTGAGTTGGTTGAGCAGCCCCGACTGAGCAATCTCTTTTCGCACGATGGGCAGGAGTTTTTCGGCGAGAGGGCCCGCGGTGGCAGCGCGGAAGTATTCAGTGGCCGCATCATCATCGCCGGCAAGAATTCCTTTGGCATCTGCCACCGTCATTTTCCTCACGGCATCTACCAGCAATAGCATGGCTTCAGGCGCCGCAGCTTCCGCCGTACGATTCATGGCAATGATTAATGCATCAGCCTGTTTTTTCATGCCGAACCTGCGCATCGCGCCTTCCGCTTTTTGCAGCGATCTGGGCAGCGGAATCCTGACTCCGGCATTGCCGAGAAACCCGTTGCCCGTTGCCAGCTTGCTGGTCGCCACGGTGACGCTCTGGGCAAGCGCTTGCTTCAGGCCATCGACGGCTTCTTCATTGGAGAGGGTGCCGGCAGCGAAGACCGGTGAGGAAAGGAGAAATAAAGCAAGAAGAGCGCTGGTGGTACGCAGTGAACATTGGCCTTTGTTACTCTGATGCGGCATTCTGTTTTTCCGGATGCGTTATATCACGCCGGCTTCATGCGCCTGCTGGTCGGCATGATAGCTAGAGCGCACCATCGGTCCGCAGGCGGCATGGCTGAAACCCATCGCCACAGCGGCGCGTTCGAATTCCTTGAAGCCTTCCGGCGGCACATAGCGCAGCACCGGCAAGTGTCCGGTGCTGGGCTGCAGATACTGGCCGATCGTGAGCATTTCGACAGCGTGCTTGCGCAGGTCGCGCAACACTTCCAGGATTTCCTCGTCGGTTTCGCCCAGACCCAGCATCAAGCCGGATTTGGTGGGGATTGCGGGAAAGCGTGTCTTGAAATCCTGCAGCAGTTTCAGCGAATGGAGATAATCCGCACCGGGTCGGCATTGCTTGTAGAGGCGCGGCACGGTTTCGAGATTATGGTTCAGCACGTCAGGCGGGCAGGCGGATAATTTTTCCAGCGCGACTTCCAGTCGGCCACGGAAATCCGGCACCAGGATTTCGATTTTTGTCTGCGGCGAATGCGCGCGCACCTGGCGGATGCAATCGGCAAAGTGCTGGGCGCCACCATCGCGCAGGTCATCGCGGTCGACGCTGGTGATGACGACATATTTCAGTTTCATGGCGGCGATGGATTGCGCCAGATGCAGTGGTTCTTCGGCGTCCGGCGGCAACGGCTTGCCATGCGCCACATCGCAGAACGGGCAGCGGCGGGTACAGAGATCACCCAGGATCATGAAGGTGGCGGTACCCTTGCCGAAGCACTCGCCGATGTTGGGGCAGGAGGCTTCCTCGCATACTGTGTGCAGCTTCTGTTCGCGCAGGATGCGTTTGACTTCGTAGAACTCCTGACTGTTGGCGGAACGCACCCGTATCCACGACGGCTTGCGCAGGAACTCGGTCTGCGGCACGATCTTGATCGGGTTGCGCGCGGTTTTATCCGCGCCTTTCTGGCGGGTTTCAGTGGTCATGATGAGGGGAACTTTTTCCTTCGATAATTCTTGTCTGTAATTTCTCTGCGAGCCTGCTGCTCAATATCTCAAGTCCGTCGGTTATCCCAAGGTCATGCGTTTGCGTTACCTGCAATCCCGCGTAGCCGCAGGGATTGATCGCGCTGAACGGAGTCAGATCCATGTGCACGTTGAGTGCCAAGCCGTGGTAGCAGCAGCCATTCTTTATTTTTAGGCCCAGTGCCGCGATTTTAGCGCCGTTCACATATACACCGGGCGCATCCGTGCGGCCTTCGGCAGTGATGTGGTAGTCCTGCAGCAAGTCTATCACGGCGCTTTCCATTCTTCTGACCAGTTCACGTACGCCGAGTTTATGCCGGCGCATGTCCAGCAGCAGATAAGCGACGATCTGGCCGGGGCCGTGGTAAGTGATTTGCCCGCCGCGATCGATCCGGATCACGTCAATACCGTTGTTTTGCAACAGGTGTTCCGGCTTGCCTGCCACCCCCTGGGTATAAACTGGCGGATGCTGCAACAGCCAGATTTCATCGGGCGTATCCTGCGTGCGGGACGCAGTGAAATCCTTCATTGCCTGCCACGTGGGCAGATAGTTCACTACCCCACGGTATCTGATCTTGAACTTTGAATTCCCGATTTCTGCTGCCGGGCAGGAGGTATTCAAAGCGCCATCACCACCGACGGGTGGTCGCACAGTTCCTGATAGAGCGCGTCCAGTTGCGTGCGGGAAACGGCACGGATGGTGCAGGTAAGGCTCAGATACGTGCCTTTCTTGCTTATTTTTATTTCCATGCTGGTACCGTCAAAATCAGGCGCATGCCGCTTCACGATCATCAGTACCGCCTGGGGGAAACTTTGCTGAACAAGAGTGTGCTCGACACTAGCAGTCGCTTGCCCGACTGATGTATCCGCGTGCCCCATGATCTTGATGGGGAGGTCGCAGGGATAGTCGATCAGCGAGGGTGACTCAGGCATATGTTTTCAGCACAGATGGATTGGTAAGCTCACCTTAAGAGTCGGTGGTATTGCCGCGCATGACCGTGACCTTGTAATTCTGGTAGAGCTGGTACAGTTGTGCAAACATTCTTCCGGGGCTGCCGTCACCCACCGGCTTGCCGTCAAGACGGGTGATGGGCATGATTTCCTTGGTCGAGGAGGTCAGCAGCAATTCCTGGGCGGTGCGCACCTCATATTCAGAGATTTCTCTCACCTCGCAGGGAATGTCATGGGCAGCCGCCAGTTCCAGCACGACGTCGTAGGTAATGCCGGGCAGCATCAGGTGATTCTTCGGCGGAGCCAGCAGAATGCCATCTTTCATCACGAAAATATTGCTGGCCGCACCCTCGGTCATGAAGCCATCCCGCAGCAGCACCGTTTCCACCGCACCCACGTCTACCGCCATCTGGCGCAGCAATACGTTGGGCAGCAGAGAAATTGCCTTGATATCGCAACGCAGCCAGCGATTGTCGCTGGCGGTGATGGCAGCAACACCACTGGCAAGCAGCTCCTTGGGCGGAGTCAGCAGCGGGTTGCTCATGATGAATACCGTAGGCGCGACGCCTTTGGGGAAGGCGTGATCGCGCTTGGCCACACCACGCGTGATATGCAGGTAGAGATATTGATCGTCACCTTCGTTGCCGGCAATGAGTCGTGCCAGCAGATCGTCCCACTCAGCATCGGTATGCGGATTAGTTATGCGAATGCCGTCGAGGCTATGCTGCAAACGGCGCAGATGCTCGGCCAGGCGGAAAGGTCTGCGCGAATACACGGGGATCACTTCGTATACGCCGTCACCGAAAATGAAGCCCCGATCCAGCACCGGAATGCGTGCTTCTTCGATGGGCATGAAGTCGCCATTGAGATAAATCATACTGGTCCTTGAAGGTTTCTGCGGTGGGAAATCAATTAAGCAGCAATCGTATGCTATCCCAAGTGCGGCCAAAAATGTTGGCGATACCCACGGTTTCCAGAGCCACCAGCGGGTACTCGGCTATTGGTTTGCCATCGAGCGAGAGCTTTACCGCGCCCACTTTTTGTCCGGCACTGATGGGCGCAACCAGAGGGCGCTGATATTCCATGGTGGCTTTCAGTTTATCGCTCTGCCCCTTCGGCAGCGTGAAGTAAAGATCCTGACTGAATCCAGTCCGGAGCGTGTTCTGCGCACCTTTCCATAGCGGCATGGTAGTTACCTCCTGTTCCTTCCGGTACAGGCGCACGGTATCGTAGAACTGGAAACCGTGATTCAACAAGCGCTGGCTTTCCATGGTGCGCATATTGTCGGAGGCGGTTCCCATCACTACAGAGATCAGCCGCCGCTCGTTGCGTTTGGCGGAAGTGATCAGGCAGTAGCCGGCAGTCTGCGTATGTCCGGTCTTGAGGCCATCGACGTTGGGATCGAGCCACAGCAGCCGGTTGCGGTTGGGCTGGGTAATCTTGTTGTAGGTGTATTCCCGCAGCGAATAGAGCGGATAGTATTCCGGGAAATCCCGGATCATGGCTGCCGCCAGCAAGGCGAGATCGTGGACAGTGGTAAAGTGCTCCGG